>NZ_CABVPL010000043.1 GCF_902499045.1 Burkholderia latens
AGCCGCTCCGCAGCGGGATGCGGAGAGCGCGGCCCGGATCGCGCGGGTCGAAGCCACCGCCGCGCGACTCGCGGCCGCCGGCGCCGACGCGCCGGCCAGACCGGCCGCGCAGTCGAAGCGGCGCATGCCGGCGGCAGCGCCCGCGCAGGTCGCGCGCGCGAACGCGGAATCGCAATCCACCGATCGTTGAAGCCATCCAAGGGGACGCTCATGAAATCCGCCTACCTCGTATTCGTGCGCCGCGCGGCGCTCGCCGTCCCGCTCGCGTTCGCGCTTGCCGGCTGCATGTCGTCGACCCCGGTGTGGGACAGCCGCTTCGGCGATTCGGTCCGCACCGTGATGCGGGCCCAGATCATCGATCCGCATGCCGCCGAACACGCGACATCGGCTCCGGGCGTCGACGGCGCCGCGGCTGCCGCCGCACTCGACAACTACGACAAATCGTTCAAGCAGGTGCAGCCGCCGGCCAATGCGTTCGTGATCGGCATCGGCAAGGCCGGCCAATAACGACAGCATGCTCAGGGAGAACGCCATGTCCAGCGCAGTTCGTCATCCGAAACTCACGCGTCGCGGCCTGCATCGCCAGCGAGGCGCCGTCGCGATCATCGTCGGTCTCGCACTGGCGGTGATGATCGGGTTCGTCGGGCTCGCGCTGGACCTCGGCAAGCTGTACGTCACGCGCAGCGAACTGCAGAACAGCGCCGATGCGTGCGCGCTGTCCGCCGCGCGCGACCTTACTTCGGCCATCAGCCTGTCGGTCGCGGAAGCGAACGGCATCGCCGCCGGCCACATGAATCTCGCGTTCTTTCAGCAGAACGCGGTGCAGATGGAGACCGATTCGAACGTGACGTTCAGCGACTCGCTGACCAATGCGTTCCTGACGAAGACCGCGGTCACGACGCCGGCGAACATCAAGTACGTCAAGTGCACGACGTCGTTGAGCAACATCGCTCACTGGTTCGTCGAGGTGCTGAACGTGATTCCCGGCATGAAACTCGCGAACGCGGCGGAAGTGTCCGCGAGCGCGATCGCGACGGTCGGCGCCGGGCAGACGGCATGCGCGATTCCGGTGTTCGTGTGCCGCGCGGCGTCCGGCGCGCCGTACAAGGTCGGCGACTGGATCTCGTCGCCGTCCGGTTCGTCGACGACGTACGGGCCCGGCAACTTCGGGTGGGCCGCGCTCGACGGTTCGACGAACGAGCCGACCATCGCGAGCGAACTGTCCGGCAATACCTGCAACATCACGTCGCCGCCCGATCTCGGATCGACCGGCCTGAAGGCCGCGTCGCTGCGCGCGTGGAACACCCGCTTCGGCATCTACACGAACGGCGCCAACGGCTCGAGCGGCCAGCCCGACTTCACCGGCTACGCGTACGTCGGCCCGAACTACGGGCCGCCCGGGACCGCAGGCATCGTCGGCGACGCATACACGCAGTTCGTGCTCGATCGCGCGGCCTTCAAGTCCTACCAGGGCGACGGCGCGCCGCCGGGCGGCAGCGGCATCTCGACCAACGGCACCGCCACGGCAAGCAACTACCAGACATATGGCGGCGACCGCCGGCTCGCGCTGGCCCCCGAGGGCGATTGCTCGACGCTGTCCGGAAGCAGCGGCAAGGTGCACGTCACGCAGTGGGACTGCGTGCTGATGCTCGACCCGCTGCCGTTCAGCCCCGGCGCGGGCGGCGTCGTGGCCCATCTCGAATACCTCGGCTCGACGGCATCGGGCACCACGCCTTGTGCGACCCACGGCCTGCCGGGCAGCGGCAGCTCGGTCGGCATCAAGGTGCCGATGCTCGTTCAATAGAAGAGAGGCGACCATGAAAAGGCTTCCGATTCGCCGTTCCCGCATGCGCGGTGTCGCCGCGGTCGAATTCGCGCTCGTGCTGATGCCGATGATCGTGCTCGCGACGGGCGTGGCCGAGTTCGGGCGCGCGATCTACCAGTACGAGACGCTGACCAAGGCGACGCGCAACGCCGCGCGCTACCTGTCGGTCTACCTGCCGACCGACGCCGCCTATCCGCTGGCGCAGGCGCAGTGCCTCGTCGTCTACGGCGATACGACGTGCGGGACGGCGGGCACCGAGTTGCTGCCCGGGCTCACGACGTCGATGGTGGTCATTTGCGACGCCACGCATTCGACCGATTGCAGCGACGCATCGGATCCGCCGCAGTTCGCGAATCTGCCGACCTACGATTCGACCAACAACACGCCGAGCGGCACCGCGGCGGGCAGCATCAACCTCGTCGAAGTGAAGGTCAAGGGCTACAAGTACCAGCCCATTCCGGCATACCCGGGCTTGTCCGCGATCACCTTCGGCAACATCGTCACCGTGATGAGGCAAGTGTCATGAGCGCGCGCCATGTTCCGCTGCGTCAGCGCCGTGCCGAACGCGGCGCGGCGATCGTCGAGTTCGCACTGATCGCGTCGATCCTGATCATGCTGCTGATCGGCATTTTCGAATTCGGGCGCGTGCTGTTCTACTGGAACACCGCAAGCGAAGCCATGCGCCTCGGCGCACGCACGGCGGTGGTCTGCGACGTGAACGCAGCCGGTATCGCGAAGCGCGTGAAGTCGATGCTGCCGCTGCTGTCGAGCGCGAACGTGTCGGTCGGCTACACGCCTTCGGGCTGCGACATCAGCAGTTGCTCGTTCGTGACCGTCAGCGTCACGAACGTCACCGTCAAGACGATGATTCCGTTCGTGAACGTGTCGATCAAGATGCCGCCGTTCACCACCAGGCTGCCGCGGGAAAGCCTGAATTCCTCGACCGGCGGCGCCGCCTGTCAATAATCGAACCGACTGGGCACTGTCATGACCAATATCCTCGTAGCTTCCGACGACACCGCCAGGCTCACGCAGATCGCGCGCCTCGTCACCGAAAGCGGACGTTATCGCGTGACTCGCGCGGCCGGCCGTCCGTCCCAGATCGAGCATCGAACCGACGGGCTCGACGCATTCGACATCCTGCTGATCGACGGTGCGGCGGCCGACGCGGCCGAGATGTCGGCGATCGAGCGGATCTGCCGCCTGCACCCGGGCCTCACCGTCATCCTCGTGACCGGCGACGCGTCGCCGCACGTGCTGCTGGACGCGATGCGGGCCGGCGCGCGCGACGTGCTGCAGTGGCCGCTCGATCCGGCCGCGCTCGCGCGTTCGCTCGAACGCGCCGCCGCGCAGAGCACGCGGCGCGACCGTGACGATACGCGCATCGTGTCGTTCATGTCGTGCAAGGGCGGCGCGGGGACGAGCTTCGTCGCGAGCAACGTCGCGTACGAGATCGCCGAAGGCTCAAAACGCCGCGTGCTGCTGATCGATCTGAACCAGCAGTTCGCGGATGCCGCGTTCCTCGTCAGCGACGAGACGCCGCCGTCGACGCTGCCGCAGCTGTGCGCGCAGATCGAGCGGCTCGACAGCGCGTTTCTCGACGCGAGCGTCGCGCACGTGACCGAGAACTTCCATGTGCTGGCAGGCGCGGGCGATCCGGCCAAGGCAGCGGAGATGCGCGAGGACGCGCTCGAATGGATTCTCGGCGTTGCGTCGCCGCGCTACGACTTCGTGGTCTTCGACATCGGCGTCAGCCTCAATCCGCTGTCGATGGTCGGGCTCGACCGCAGCGACCAGATCCATCTCGTGCTGCAGCCGGCGATGCCGCACGTTCGCGCCGGCCGCCGGCTGCTCGAGATGCTCGTATCGCTCGGCTACTCGACCGATCAACTGCGCCTGGTCGTGAACCGGATGACGCGCGCCGGCGAGCGGACCCGCTCCGCGCTCGAGGAAGTGCTCGGCCTGCACGCGAGCTGCACGATTCCCGACGATGCCGACACCGTGCGCGAAGCGATCGACCAGGGGCATCCGGCATCGCGCGTCGCGCGCGCGGCCGCGGTCGCGCGCGCGCTGCAGGGATGTGCGAAGCAGATCGTCGAAGGCGACGTGCGCACGGTGCACGGCGCAACCAGCAGCGAACCGTTGATGTCCCGGTTGTTCGGCCGCAAGGCCACGCCGAAGCTCAAGTCCATGTGAATCTTTCGGGGAACCCATCATGTCATTGCGCGAACAGATGTCCTTGTATCGGGCTCAGCCGCAGGCGGCTGGCACCGAACCCGTTACGGCGGCGCATTCGTCGGTACGCGATGCGTATCAGAAGCTGCGCCGCGAAATTCACCTGGCCGTGCTGGAGCGCGTCGAACTGGAGCGCCTGTCGCGCCTGTCGCAGGACCAGGTCCGGCAGGAAATTTCGGCGCTGATCGCGCGCATTCTCGACGAGCAGCGCTTGCCCGCGAACGACATCGAGCGGCGTCAGCTCGCGATCGACGTCTACGACGAGATGTTCGGCTTCGGTCCGCTCGAAGCGCTGCTGCGCGACCCCGGCATTTCGGACATTCTCGTGAACACGTACCGGCAGGTCTACGTCGAGCGCGGCGGCCAGCTCGAGCTCACCGACGTGACGTTCTACGACGACGCGCACTTGATGAAGGTCATCGAGAAGATCGTGTCGCGCGTCGGGCGCCGCATCGACGAATCGACGCCGATGGTGGACGCGCGGCTGCCGGACGGTTCGCGCGTGAACGCGATCATCCCGCCGTCGGCGATCGACGGGCCGCTGATGTCGATTCGGCGCTTCGCGGTCAACCCGTTGAAGATGGACGACCTGGTGCGCTACCACAGTCTCACGCCGCCGATGGCGGAACTGCTCGACGCACTGGCGCAGGCGAAGGTCAACGTGCTCGTGTCGGGCGGCACCGGCAGCGGCAAGACGACGCTGCTCAACATCCTGTCCGGCTTCATTCCGCGCTCGGAGCGGATCGTGACGATCGAGGACGCGGCGGAACTGCAGCTGCAGCAGCCGCACGTGCTGCGCCTCGAGACGCGGCCGCCGAACATCGAGGGCAAGGGCGAGATCACGCAGCGCACGCTCGTGCGCAACGCACTGCGGATGCGCCCCGACCGGATCATCCTCGGCGAAGTGCGCGGCGCGGAAGCGCTCGACATGCTCAATGCGATGAACACCGGCCACGAAGGTTCGCTCGCGACGATCCACGCGAACACGCCGCGCGACGCGCTCACGCGGCTCGAGAACATGATCAGCGTCGGCGGCCTGACGCTGCCGCCGAAGACGATGCGCCAGCAGATCGCGTCGGCGATCTCGGTCGTCGTGCAGGCGACGCGGCTCACCGACGGCAAGCGCAAGATCGTCAGCATCCAGGAGTTGACGGGGATGGAAGGCGACATCATCAACATGCAGGAAATCTTCACGTTCAAACGCACCGGCGTGGACCGCGACGGCACGGTGCGCGGCCATTTCTGCGCGACCGGCGTCCGGCCGAAATTCGCCGAGCGGCTGCAGGCGTTCGGCATCGATCTGCCGGATTCGCTGTACGACCCGTCGCAGCGCTACGAGGCGAACTGACGACCGGCCGCGATCCGATCCCGGGGAGGTTTCATGGACTCGATCTTTTACGGTTTTGTGATTCTCACCTTCGTCGCCGTCGTGCTCGCGATCGAAGGCGTCTATCAATGGTGGAACGCGCGGCACGGCATGGCCGCGCGCCGGATCGAATCGCGGCTGCGTGCGATGTCGGCCGGCGGCAACGTGCAGCAGGAGCGGCTGTCGATTCTCAAGAAGCGGATGCTCGACGAGTCGAAGCCGTTCGATCGGCTGCTGCTGCGTGTGCCGCGCGTGCAGGCGCTCGATCTGTTTCTGCAGCAATCGGGCCTCGACTGGACGGTCGCGAAGCTCGTCACGTACAGCGCCGCGATTCCCGCGGCCGCTGCGGTCGCGCTGAGCGTGACCGTGTTGCCGATGCTGGTCGTACTGCCGATTGCGCTGCTGTCCGGCTGCATACCGGCGCTCTACGTGATGCGTCATCGCACCCGGCGCATGCGCAAGCTCGAGCGGCAGTTGCCCGACATCTGCGACATGATCGCGCGCGCGCTGCGTTCCGGTCATTCGTTCACGAGCGCGATCGGAATGGTCGGCGAGGAGTTCCCCGATCCGATGGGCGGCGAGTTCCGCGTCACGTTCGACGAGATCAATTACGGCGTGTCGCTGCACGACGCGCTGGTGAATCTCGCGACGCGCGTGCCGGTGCAGGACCTGCGCTACTTCGTGATCGCGGTGCTGATCCAGCGCGAGACGGGCGGCAACCTGGCCGAGCTGCTCGACAGCATTTCGGCGTTGATCCGCGAACGCTTCAAGCTGTTCGACAAGGTGCGCGTGCTGTCCGCCGAAGGGCGGTTGTCGGCCTGGATCCTCGGGTTGCTGCCATTCGGCACCGGCGCCGTGATGGCGCTGTTGAACCGCGAGTTCCTGTCGGTGCTCTGGACGGACCCCGCAGGCATCAAGATGGTCGTCGCGATGCTGGTGTCGATGGCGTTCGGGCTGTTCTGGATCTGCCGCATCGTCCGTATTCGCGTCTGACGCGCGTCACAGGCTTCACGAACCGTTTCGAGGCTGTCATGCAAAACCTGAACGTAGTACAGACCGTGATGCTGGCCGGCTTGTTCATCTTCGTCGCCGGCGGCGTGCTCGTCGCGATGCTGCTGTTTGCGCCGCGCAACATGCAGCGCCGGATCCAGCAGGCCAGCGGCGCGAGTGCGGGCATCGGCGGCGGCGTCGGTGTCGGCGACAACGGCGAGCCCGCGCCGCGCTGGGTCGCGAAGCTGGTCGAGATGTCGAAGCCGATCTCCAGGCTGTCGGTGCCGCAGGAAGGCTGGGAGAGTTCGCCGTTGCGTGTCCGGCTGATGAATGCCGGATGGCGCGACCCGAACGCGGCCGCGCTGTACTTCACCGCGAAGACGCTGCTCGCGCTCGCGCTGCCATGCGCCGCGATGCTGGCGCTGATCACGACGCGGCTCGCGGAACACCGGATGCTGCTGTCGTTCATTCTCGTCGCGCTCGCCGGCATCGGCTATTACGTCCCGAACGTGATCCTGTCGCGTCGGATCGCCGAGCGTAAGCGCAAGATCTTCGAGGACTTCCCCGACGCGCTCGACCTGCTGACGGTATGCGTGGAAGCAGGCCTCGGGCTCGACGCGGCGCTGATGAAGGTGAGCGAGGAGCTGCGCTTTCGCAGCGACGTGGTGGCGGGCGAGCTCGATCTGCTGCTGCTCGAGATGCGTTCCGGCTTCACGAAGGAGACGGCGTTGCGCAATCTGGCGCTGCGGACCGGCGTCGAAGATATCGAGTCGTTTTGCGCGATGCTGATTCAGGCCGATCGTTTCGGCACGAGCATCGCCGAATCGCTGCGCGTGCTGTCGGACATGCTGCGCACGCGGCGCCGGATGCGCGCGGAGGAGCGTGCCGCGAAGATCGCGCTGAAGCTGCTGTTCCCGCTGATCTTCTGCATTTTCCCTGCGCTGATGATGGTGTTGCTCGGCCCCGCGATGATTCACGTATATCGCGTGCTGCTGCCGACGTTCGTCGGTGTGGCGCCGTGAGCGGCCGGCAGGCGTCGCGTCGTTTGCGTCGGTAAGGAATGCATGGGCCGGACCGGCGAGCTTCGCCGGCCGGCACGACAAGGTCTTCATGGGAGGCTCCTCCTCCCCCCCGGGCGGCGTCGCGAGACAGGTCGATCATAGCGGCGTCAACGCAACCCGGACCCATGGTCGACCCTGGACGCAGCCGTAGTCCACTGCCCGCGCGGGTGGCCCCCTACGGCTAACCTCGAGCGCCGCCGCGAATCGCGGCGGTGTGCCGGCCGGGCCGAAGCCGCCGCGTCCCGCAGCCCGCCAGAAAATCCCCTTGAAATCCCCGATTCGAATTCCTACGATTATTCAAAATCAGGCTTGAACGACAACGCGAACGGGACGATCACCCCGCATCGCGGAAATAACGAACACACGAACACACGAACACGACGCCAGAAAATCAAGCGACTGCCCGACGATACGCACAACAGGCCAGTCGAGCACGATCAGGGCCGGGGGAAGCATGAACGAACACGCAGCGCGATGCACACCGCCTGACGCATCACCGACCAGGCGCGCACCCGCGAGGGCTCGATTCCAGCGGGCCAGATTCGCGGCGCCGCCCGGCATCGGCACGCGTCGTCTCCGTCCCGACTCCTGACGGCCGCCGCACCGCTTTCTCACCGACATCCTGCGCATCGAACGCACACGCGTATCGGCCTGCTCGCGGCCGGCGCGGCTGCGCGCGCCGCGCATTCGACGGACCGGCATAACAATTCGAACGAGGGACACAGCATGGCCATCCATGTGCCCGTGACACGCCGCACGTTTCTGAAGCTCGCCGGAAGCGGCGCCGTGGTTGCGGTGTCGGTGACGCATTTGCCGGCGCTCGTCCTGGCCGCCGACGACATGCACGCCGATGCGAACGGCCCGAGCTGGGCGCCGGTGCCCGGCCGCGCGCGCTGGCGCATCGACGGCATGCCGAAGGTCACGGGCCGGAAAATCTACGCACGCGATTTCAAGGCGCGCGACTTCGTCGGCTGGCCGCAGCAGGAAAACTGGCTCTATGCGCTGCGCTGCGACCGGGTCGACGCGGTGTACCAGGGCTACGACCTCGGCGTGCTGCCGCCGGCACTGCGGCCGATCGCCGTCGTCGACAACGCGGTGCTGAGCGCGCGCGGGATTCCGCTCGCGCCCGAGGCCGATCCGATCGCGAACCAGGACATCTACTGGCTCGCGCGAACCGGTCATCCGGCGGACTGCTACGGGCAGCCGGCCGCGCTGCTGATCTTCGAGAACTTCGATATCTATCGCCGCGCAAGGAAGGTGCTCGACTTCAATCGCGCGGTGATACGCTACGGTGCGCCGGTCGCGGCGAAGGAGGCCGCGCCGCCCGTGCCGTATTCGCCGGTGACCGTCTACGTACGCGACGACGATCGTCAGTTCAACTACGTCGACAACTACCAGACCGGCAGCAACGGCAAGCCGACCGAGAAATATCTGGCGGATCGCGAGGCGGCGGTCGCCGACATCGACGCGGCGATCGCACGCAACGCGGCCGCCGGCGCGTGGATCGGTGTTCGCGCGACCGGCGACGACGCGTTCGAGACGCCGGCGATCGACCCGATGTTCATGGAGCCCGAAGCCGGGCTCGCATGGTACGACGCGTCCGCGTCGAAAATGAGTCTCGTGCTCGGCACGCAATCGGCGAACGACGACGCGACGGGTGCGTGCGCGCTGTTCGACGGCAGCAGCGTGGCGGTGAAGGAGGCGCAAGTCATCGCGTGCTACCCCGGCGGCGGTTTCGGCGGTCGCGACAAATCATATTTCCCGCTGTATCTCGCGCTTGCGGCGCCGTTTGCGCGAGGCGCGCTGCGCTGGCAGCAGTCGCGCTACGAACAATTCCAGGTCGGCCTGAAACGCTGCGAGACGCAATTCTCCGAATCGCTGTGGTTCGACCGCCGCGGCAAGCTCGAGGCGATCACCTGCGATTTCCTGATGAACGGCGGCGGGAAGAAGAACCTGTCGCCGTACGTCGCGCAGCTTGCCGCATTGAGCGCGATGAGCTGCTACGAGATTCCGCGCGCACGCGCGCAGGCCGCATCGACTTATACACGCGAAGTGTTCGGCGGGTCGCAGCGCGGCTTCGGCGGCCCGCAGGCGTTCATGGCGATCGAGACGCTGATGGACGAGGCCGCGCGGCGGCTCGGGCTGTCGCCGTTCGAGATCCGGCGCGCGAACCTGCTAGGCAAGGCGCCCGGACTCGGCAAGGGGCGCGCGATCACGGGCGCGCCGATCCTGTTCGACTTGCAGCTGGACGCGTTGCTCGACCGGCTCGAACGCCATCCGCTGTGGCTCGAGCGCGAGCAGGCGCGTGCGGAGCGCGGTGCGCGCAATCTCCGGTACGGCGTCGGCCTCGCGATGGCGAACGAGGCATACGGCACGTCCGGCGACGGAATATACGGCATGGTGCAGATCCTGCCCGACAGCAGCGTACGCGTGATCACGCCGTATACCGACATGGGCAACGGCGCGGCCACGACGCTCGGTCTCGCACCGGCCGAATTTCTCGGCCAGAACGCGCAAACGATTGCGATGAGCGAGATCGGCCCGTTCAACGCGCTGGGGCTGAACCCGAAGCTCGCGCAAGGCGATCCGAAGTGGGTGCGCTACAACTACGGTTCGTCGAGCGCGTGCCTCGGCGCGTTCCACCAGTACCACGCGGTGAAGGGCGCCGCGCAGGTGCTGTTTCTGCAAAGCGTGCTGCCCGCCGCGCGCGCATGGTGGGGCGTACCGGTGCGCGCCGAGGACGTGCGCTGGGCCGATCGCGCGCTCGTCGCGAACGGTCTCGCGCCGATTGCGTGGCCGGCGCTGCTCGGCACGATCCGCAAGCTCGGCCTGCAGACGGTCGCGGCCGTGCATGCGAGCTATGCCGGGTTCTTCTGGAAGGGAACGTATCCGTTTGCGTCCGGCACCGCGCAGGTCGACTACGACTATGTGGCGGTCGGCCTCGATCCGTATCGGCTGACGCCCTTGAGCCGCGTGCTGCAGGCGCCGCCGGTCAATACGGCGCTTTACGGGCGCACGACGTATGCGCCTTCGGCGGCGCTCGTCGCCGTGTCCGTCGATCCGGCGACGGGGCGCGTGAAGGTCGAGCACGTGGTGACGGCCGTGAGCGTCGGCCGGCAGTTGTCGCCGGAGCTCGTCGAAGGCCAGTCGCAGGGCGCGGTCGCGATGGGGATCGGCAACGTGCTGACGGAAACGTGTCCGCTCGGGCCGGACGGACCGGGCGGCGGCCGCTGGAATCTCGATCGCTACGAGGTCACGCGGCTGCCGGACGTTCCCGTGCAGGAGCTGATCGCGCTGCCGCCGCCCGGCGATGACCCCGCGAATGCGCGCGGCATCGCGGAAGCGGTGATGTGTCCGATCGCGCCTGCGCTGCTCAACGCGCTCGCGATGGCGACGGGACGGCGGTTCCGCGTGACGCCCGTGACGCCGGAGAAGATTCTGGAGGCACTGCAATGAGGGATCCGGTGCGGATGATCATCAACGGCGAGCCCGTCGAAGCCGACGCAGGCGACGCGGACATGAGCCTCATCGACTTCCTGCACGAGCGGCGCGATTTGACGGGCACGAAGCTGTGCTGCGGCATCGGCGTGTGCCGCGCGTGCACGGTCGGCGTGCGCAACGCGCCGGGCGCGCCGATGGAAAAGACGCTGTCGTGCTCGACGCCGGTCAGCGCGATGGCCGGCATGCACGTGTACACGATCGAGGGCCTCGCGCAGGGCGGCGCGCTGTCGCCGCTGCAGCAGAGCTTTCTCGAATCGTTCGCGTTCCAGTGCGGGTACTGCGCGTCGGGCTTCCTGATGGCCCGACCGCGATGCTCGATCATCTGCGCGCGCAGCCGGTGCACGAGCGCGATCTGGACGCGATGATCGAAACATGGGTGGGCGGCAACATCTGCCGGTGCACCGGTTACGTGAAATACATCGAGGCCATCCGCAAGGTGGCCGCGCGTTACACGAAGGGGGCGGCATGACGATCAGAATCTGCGTCGCCGCGCTGGCGGCGCTGTTCGCCGCACAGGTCGCGCCCGTCGCGCTCGCAGCCGATGACGGCGATGCGTCGCTGCACGCGTATGCGCAGCAGTGCGTCGACGAAATCGGCGAAATCCCCGCATTCGACTGCAATGCCGGCACCGACGTGCCGATCACCGTCAACGGTCGCGTGCCCGCGCGCTATGCGCCGCACATGACGTGCGACCGCCCGGCGCTGCTGCCGTATGACGCGCCGACGTCCGGACAGTGCACGCCGTACTCGAAGATCCTCGACTTGTCGCACGGCGACACGCAGATCTCGGCGTTTTGCCGCCGCAAGCAGATCCGCGCGAACCGCAGCCCGTATTACGACGAGGTCGACATCGTGCTGCACCATGCGGGCAACGGCAAGACGTGCTGGTTTCATGCGGAGAAGAGCGGCACCGCCGGCATGAACGCGGCGCGCGTGCCGCCGCCGAACGAGACGACGCCGCCGCCCGGCCATCCGTCCGCGGCGGCGTTCTGGTGGAAGCCGGCCGCGACCGCGACGAAGCGCTGCGTGTCGTGCCACGACGCGAGCCCGGTCATGTACGGCCCGTGGATCGGGCAGGTCTGGAACAAGGTGCCGACCGATCCGTGGGGCAAGTACGTGAATCTCGGCGCCGACTTCGCGTCGTGGACGTCGCACGCGATCAGCACGCCCGGCAATACCTGCATCGGCTGTCACCGGATCGGCGACCAGAACAGCTGCAAGATCTACGTGCCGCTCGCGGCCGGAATGCTGCCGCCGCCGGCGGGCAGCAACGCGCGCGCGAGCCGGTATCCGCTCACGCACTGGATGCCGATCGACAACAACCGGAGCCTCCCCGAGTGGACCGTCGCGAACGCGAAGTCGGTGAGCGACCTGCTCGAATGCTGCTCGGCTCGCGGCAGGAACGATCCGAAGTGCAGCTTCACGCCGGCGGCGCAGGCGGGGGAAGCGGTTCAGACCGTGAAATAGGCCCGCCGCGCCGGACCGTCACGGTCGCCCCTCGCTCGGCACATCGCTCGCCTTGCTGAGCTCGCCCATGATGATCCGCGCGATCGCGTTGGCCGGTGCGATGCCGTCGGGCCCGGCCGCCGTGTTCGCCCACGTGACGATCGTCGTCTTCGTCACGGGATCGTAGCCCGCGAACGTATTGAAACCGGGTATTTCGCCGGTGTGCCCGTAGAACGTGCCGAATTTCGCGAGCCCCATGCAGTAGCTGGCGGAAGCCGGATCCGACGGATCGGTCGGCGTGCAGCTCGCGAGCCGCTGCGCCTGAAGATCGGCGTTCAGGTAGCCGCCGCCGACCATTCGCTGCACGTACGCGGCCAGTTCGGTCGCGGTCGAGATGCCGGAGCCGGCGGTCCATGCCCACGACGTGTTGACGGTCGTCACGTCGGTCGGCAGTAGCGTGCCGTTCTTCGCGGCCGCCTGACGTGCCGGCGACAGCGTGTCGCTGTCGATCGTCTCGACGTTGGTGCCCCACTGATAACCGCGCGGCGCCGGCGCCGGCAATGCGGTGTTCTCCTGCGGCGGCAGCGTGGTCTCGGTCAGCCCGAGCGGCGCGAACAGTCGCGTCCTGATTGCATCGGCGGCGCTCATGCCGGTGAGCTGCTCGATGATCCGGCCGAGCAGCACCGTATTCGTGTTCGAGTAGCGAAAGTCCGCGCCCGGCGCGAAATAGACCGGCTGGTTCTCGGCGATGGCCAACAGTTCATCGATGGTCCACACCTTGTTCGGCTGCGCATCGAGCGTCTCGTTGAACGCGAGGCTCGTCGAGTAGTTATAGAGGCCGCTACGCATCGTCAGCAACTGCTCGATCGTGATCGAGTCGCCGTTGGGCACGTTCGCGACGTACTGGCCGACGTGGTCGGTCAGCTTCAGCTTGCCTTCCTGCACGAGCTGCAGAATGACGGTGCCCGTCCACGTCTTCGTGACGCTGCCGATGCGGAAATGCGCGTTCGTCGGGATCGGCGTATTGGCGCCGCGCACGGCCGTGCCGAACGACGCGAGCCAGTTGCCTTGCGGTGATTGCACGTAGACGACCGCGCCGGGCGCCATCGTGTCCGCGAGTACCGCGTCGATCTGCGGGCGCGCCTGCGTCGCGTAAGCCGGTTCGCCGGAGTCGATCGAACTGTCGCCGCCGCAGGCCGAGACGGCGATGCCGACGGCCACCGCCGGCGCAACCGATGCCACGCGGTGCATCAGCCGCTTCGCGGCGCGCGGGAAAAGCCGGGGAGGAGCAGACGTCGTCATCGCATGTTCCCTTCCTGTTCGTGATGCGTGGGTCTCCTTGCCATCTCCAGAACTATAGGACACGGATTCGCGCGCGACGGCGCGCATCGCATTCATCGGACGATACCGGCCGGGACGCCGGCCGGATCGCGCATCACCGGAAATGATGCACGTACGGCAGCACCATTCGCGTGCGCTGCGGCCGGTCGCGCGCATAGACCTCGAAATGCGCGTTGAACATCAGGTGATCCTGCGGCGAGAAGCTCTACATCGCGCCGGGCCCGATCGCGAGCACGGCTTCGCACGTGCCGGATACGTCCTGGCCGTTCGCCTTCATGCCGGCGGTCTGCCGCAGCCAATAGCCGTTCAGCCCGAGCCGTAGCCCGGGCCGGACCTCGTACCCGGTCGCGAAGTTCGCAGGGTTGGCCAGCGTCGACGTCGCGTCCGGCCCGAGCGCGGCGGCCGGTTCGTGATTGATCGCGTTCCACAGATAGTGCCGTTGCGGTTGCAACTTGTGCGCGACGAACTGCTCGACGACGCGACGCCGGCGCTCGCGCCGGTGACGGACATCGCGCTGAAACGGGGCTTCGCGCACCTCGGACGATTCGCGATCGACTATAACCGCGCATTCGGGGAATCGCCGTCGGCGACGCTCAGGATGCGGCGCGTGCGGGGGTGATGCGATTGACCGCGTGGCGGCTTCGTTGCTTCGGATGGTGACGTGGCGTAGCGCGGTGCACGCAACCGCACTCGAATCGGCATTGCGCAGCGGGAAGTGGCAATGCGATGACGACCGTTGCCGGTCTGAAGCAGAGGGGTTGAACAAGCAACACGCCGGCAAGCCTCACGGCTTGCCGGCATGATCACGCACGGAAACCGGCTACGGCAACCGGTTTCCCGCCGCGTGTGTTCAGTAATGCACGACGGTCCGGATCGACTTGCCTTCGTGCATCAGGTCGAACGCTTCGTTGATGCCGGTAAGCGGCTTCGTGTGCGTGACGAACGGCGCGAGCTGGATCTTGCCGGCCATTGCGTCCTCGACCATGCCCGGCAGTTCGGAGCGGCCCTTGACGCCGCCGAACGCGGTGCCCAGCCAGCGGCGGCCGGTCACGAGCTGGAACGGACGCGTCGAGATTTCCTGGCCGGCGCCCGCGACGCCGATGATGACCGACTGGCCCCAGCCGCGGTGCGCGCATTCGAGCGCCGCGCGCATCACGTTGACGTTGCCGATGCACTCGAAGCTGTGGTCGACGCCCCAGCCGGTCATTTCGACGATCACCTGCTGGATCGGCTTTTCGTGATCCTTCGGATTCACGCAGTCGGTCGCGCCGAACACGCGCGCGAGGTCGAATTTGCCCGGGTTCGTGTCGATCGCGATGATGCGGCCGGCCTTCGCGAGCTTCGCGCCCTGGATCACTGCGAGACCGATCCCGCCGAGACCGAACACGGCGACCGTATCGCCTTCCTGCACCTTGGCCGTGTTCTTCACCGCGCCGAGGCCCGTCGTCACGCCGCAGCCGAGCAGGCACACCTGCTCCGGATTCGCGTCCGGATTGATCTTCGCGAGCGACACTTCGGCGACGACCGTGTATTCGCTGAACGTCGAGCAGCCCATGTAGTGATAGATCGGCTGGCCGTTGTAGCTGAATCGCGTGGTGCCGTCGGGCATCACGCCCTTGCCCTGCGTGGCACGCACCGACACGCACAGGTTCGTCTTGCCGCTCTTGCAGAACAGGCACTCGCCGCATTCGGCGGTGTAGAGCGGAATCACGTGGTCGCCGGGTTTCACGCTCGTCACGCCTTCGCCCACTTCGACCACGATGCCGGCGCCTTCATGGCCGAGCACCGCGGGGAACAGGCCTTCCGGATCGTCGCCCGACAACGTGAACGCGTCGGTGTGGCAGACGCCGGTGTGGGTGATCCTGACGAGCACTTCACCCTTGCGGGGCGGTTCGACGTCGATTTCGACGATCTGCAGCGGCTTGCCCGCCTCGAATGCGACTGCGGCACGTGATTTCATGGGAGTTTCCTTTAAAGAATCATCGAATGGAGCGGTACGTCGACGATCGCGCGCCGGTCAGCGCAAATAGGACCGGACGAGGTTCACGATATCGTCGATCGATTCGGAGACAGGCCGCGGAGCATCCGCGAGCTGGGTGAATTCCTCGCGCAAATGGCTTTCGAGCACGCCGGCCATCACGCCGTTGATCGCGCCGCGGATCGCAGCCAGTTGCTGAAGCACCGGACCGCAGTCCGCTCCCTCCTCGAGCGCCTGCTCGAGCGCGTTCAACTGCCCGCGCACACGGCGAACGCGGGTCAGCACACGTTTCTTTTCTTCGGGGGAATGCGGCATGGGAGGATGATCGGTTCCGGATACTGGGGGGCAGTATAGAACACGGCGGCGCCGGCGGTCTACCCGGTCGTGCCCGGATCCACGATGCCGGGGCACGCGGTGTGAGCGCGGCCAGCGTCAGATCAGCAGTTCAAGCGTGCGAAACAGCGCCAGATCCTCCTTCCTCGCCGAGCGCGCATGCCGCCGGATCGCGTGCAGCAGGCAGTCGATGAAGCAGCGCGCGGCCTCGCTCAGCGTACTGCTGCGGCGTGCGACGATGCCGAGTTCGCTCGGCTCGAACGTCTCCTTCAGCGGCAGCACGCGCATTCGCTCGCCGAACGACGGCACCGCCGCGAGGATCGTCGGGCACCACGTGCACATGCCGGCCTGTTCGAGCATCGTCTGCAGCATCGCGACGGACTGCGCGCGCACGATGCGCCGTTCGTCGATCTGCGCGCCGTGCCGCGTGAACAGATAGTCGACGAGTGCGGCCTGGCCGTCGGCCGACGAATTCAGCACCCAGTCGCAATCGAGCAGGTCATGCACGGATTTCGCGCGTTCGCGCGGGTGGCCGGCGCTCACCATCACCGACGTGTCGTAGCGCAGCAGCGGTTCGAACGCAAATTCCCGCGCCACGCCGCCCGGCTGCACGTGGCCGAGCGCGAAATCCATGCTGCCGTCGCGCAGCAGCGGTTGCGCGACGGCCATCAGCGCCTCGTACAGCTCGAGCCGCACGTCCGGCATCCGCTCGCGGAACTGCAGCACGGTTTCCGCGAGAAACGTCATCGTCAGCCACGGCGTGACGCCGACGCTCAGCCGCCCCTCGACACGCCCGCGCATCCGCTCGAGATCGCTCCGCGCGTGCTCGAGCTGCTTGAGCACGAGCTTCGCGTGCGTGAGCAGCGTCTTGCCGTATTCGGTGAAACCGATGCCTTCCGGCGCGCGCACGAGCAGCGGCAAGCGCTCGCTGGCCTCCAGTTCGCGCAGCGCGCGCGTGACGGCCGCCTGCGACAGCCCGAGCGAGCGTGCCGCGCCGCGGATGCTCCCGGCCTCCGCGCTGGCGACGAGCGCCTGCAACTGATGCAACTTGATCGCGGTCATGGTGTGAAGGGCGGCGAAACGATGCGCCAGCCGACAACGAAAGGTTGTCATCATAACGAAACTGCGACTGTTCGCCGGTATTTTCGCTGCCTACGATCGCGTCACGATCCGCCGCTTCGGCGATCGGCAACCGGGGAGTATCGACGTTGGACAGAACACGCATTGCGCCCGAGATGGCAGTCATCGAGACGGAGATGATCGCGCTGCGCCGCCGGTTGCATACGCATCCGGAACTCGGTTTCGACGAGCATGCCACCAGCGAGCTTGTCGCCGAATGCCTGACAACATGGGGTTATCGCGTCACGCGGGGCCTCGGCGGCACCGGGGTGGTCGGCACGCTCGTGCGCGGCGCGGGCAAGCGGCTCGGGCTGCGCGCGGACATGGACGCACTGCCGATCCAGGAGACGACCGGCCTGCCTCATGCGAGCCGGCGCGACGGCGTGATGCACGCGTGCGGCCACGACGGCCATACGGCGATGCTGCTCGCGGCGGCACGCTGTCTCGCCGAGCGCGCGCGCTTCACCGGCACGCTCAACGTTATTTTCCAGCCGGCGGAGGAAGGGCTCGGCGGTGCGAAGCGTATGCTGGACGACGGGCTGTTCACGCAGTTTCCGTGCGATGCCGTATTCGCGATGCACAACGTGCCGGGGTTGCCGGCCGGCGTGCTCGGCTTCTGCGACGGCCCGGCGATGGCGTCGGCCGACGAGGTGCGCGTGCGCGTGGCGGGGCGCGGCGGCCACGGCGCGGCGCCGCATACGACGATCGACCCGGTGGTCGTGTGCGCGTCGATCGTGATGGCGCTGCAGACGGTCGTGTCGCGCAACGTGAGTCCGCACGAACTCGCGATCGTGACGACCGGGTCGATCCACGCAGGCACGGCTTCGAACGTGATTCCGCCGCATGCGGATCTCGAGCTGAGCGTGCGGGCGTTGTCGCCGGACGTGCGGGCGCTGCTCGAACGGCGCATCCGCGCGATCGTGCGCGGCCAGGCCGAAAGCTACGGCGCGACGGCCGAGATCGACTATCGCCGCGGCTATCCGGTGCTCGTCAATCACGCGGCGGAAACGGCGTTCGCACGCGATGTCGCGCGCGAATGGGGCGGCGATGACGCACTGATCGCGCATCTGCCGCCGATCGCGGCGAGCGAGGACTTCGCGTTCATGCTCGATGCGTGCCCGGGCAGCTACCTGTCGATCGGCAACGGCAGCGGAAACGGTGACGGCGCGACAGGTTGCGGGCTGCACCACCCCGGCTACGACTTCAACGACGCGTGCGTCGCGATAGGCGCGAGCTACTGGATCGCGCTCGCGGAGCGCTACCTCGCGTGAGCCGACGGACGGATTCGATTCACCTTCAACGACGGCAACAGGGAGACGGGAAATGAAACAGTGGATGGCGGCGCTCGCGGTGGCGCTGACGGCAACGACGATGGCAGGGGCTGCGCACGCGGGCGACTGGACGGGCAAAGAGATCCGCCTCGCGGTCGATCCCACGTATCCGCCGCTCGAATACAAGCAGCCCGACGGCACGCTGGCCGGCTTCGGGATCGACATCACGAACGCGCTGTGCGCGGAGCTGCATGCGCGCTGCGTGTGGGTCGAGTCGAGCTTCGACGGAATGATCCCGGGGCTGCTCGCGCGCAAGTTCGACGTGATCGCGTCGTCGATGACGATCACGCCGAAACGCATGCAGCAGATTGCGTTCACGAACCGGATCTCGAATGCGCCGGCGCGCCTGATCGCGCGCAAGGGTTCGCCGCTGCTGCCGACGGCCGCGTCGCTGAAGGGCAAGCGGGTGGGGGTCGAGCAGGGTTCCGCGCAGGCCGACTATGCGATCGCGAACTGGCAGCCGGCCGGCGTTCGGATCGAGTCGTACCAGAACCAGGACCAGGTGTACGCCGATCTCGTGACGGGGCGGCTCGACGCGGCGTTCCAGGCGTCGATCGCGGCGAGCGACGGTTTCCTGAAGAAGCCGCAGGGCAAGGACTTCATGTTCGCCGGCGGGCCGATCGACGACGCGAAGTACTTCGGGCAGGGCGACGGCCTCGGCTTGCGCAAGCAGGACACCGGCTTGCGCGACGCATTCAACCGCGCGCTGGCGACGATCCTGGCGAACGGCACGTATCAACGGATCAACCGTAAGTACTTCGATTTCGACATTTACGGCGCGAAGTAAGCGTCGCCGCAGCACACCGCGCCGGGCCGGTTGCGATCATCATACCGATAAGGAAAACGAATGAACTGGAGACTGTTTTTCGTCGCGATGCCGGCGTTGTGCTCGGCACCGGCGTTTGCGCAAGGCAGCGTCACGCTGTATGGGCTCGTCGATGCGGGCATCGACTATACGAACGACGTCGGCGGTCACGGCGCGTGGCAGATGGCGAGCGGGTTCGCGCAGGGCAGCCGCTGGGGGCTGAAGGGCAGCGAGGATCTTGGTGGCGGCTACAGTACGCTGTTTCAGATCGAGAGCGGTTTCAACGTGAACAGCGGCACGCTCGCGCAGGGGGGCCGCATGTTCGGGCGGCAGGCTTACGTCGGCGTCGGCAGCACGCGCTTCGGCACGCTGACGCTCGGCCGCCAATACGATTCGGTCGTCGACTATCTCGCGCCGACGACCGCGAATGGCAGCTGGGGCGTCTATCCGTTCTCGCACCCGCTCGACAACGACAACACCGGCAACACGTTCCGCGTGAACAACACGGTCAAATATGCGAGCCCGGATTTTGGCGGCTTCTCGTTCGGCGGCACGTACAGCTTCAGCGACGACACCGGGTTTGCGCACAACCGGCAGTGGAGCATCGGCGCGCAGTACGAGCACGGCGGCCTGCTCGTCGGCGCGGCGTTCCTGAATGCGGACAATCCGGGAGCGACGGCCGGCGGTGCGGTCGCGGGTTCAGGGGCGGCCGGCGCGGATGCGAACTTCGCGTCCGCGCGGCTGCGGATCTTCGGCGCGGGTATCAACTACACGGCCGGGCCTGCGACGGTCGGGTTCGCGTATACGAACAGCAACGTCACGCGGCCGACGGCGAACGTCGGCTACCTGTTCGGCGACGAGACGATCGAACCGGTGACGGGGCCGCTCGCCGGCGGCACGGTCACCGCGATCAAGTACCAGAACGTCGAGGTGAACGGCAAATACCAGTTCACGCCTGCATTTTTCGTCGGCGCGCAGTACGTGTATACGACCGTGCGTTACGACGCGACCACCGGCGGCGCGACGCCGCAGATCCATTCGGTCGGGCTGATGGCCGACTACAACCTGTCGAAGCGCACCGACGTTTACGTGATGGGCGCGTACCAGCGGATCGCAGGCGACGCGACCGGCTCGTCGCTCGACCACGCGTATATCCCGGGCGCGGCGGATCTGTCGTCGACGTCGAAGCAGTTGATGGTGCACGCGGGAATCCGGCACAAGTTCTGACCGGATGGGGCGGGAAGGGCGGCCATGGCGTTCCCGGCCCGCCGGGCCGCGCAACCGGCGAACATGGTTACGGATCGGCCGCGCCCGGCGTGTGTGACCCCTGGCAGGTCCGCGGCTCCCTCGTGCGTTACGTCACCGTCCCCTTCTTCAATGCATCGATGCACGGAATTCCCGCGCGCCGCTTCGGCCTCAGGAATTTCGGCACCGCGCTCGGCTGCCCGACGCCGGCCTGGCTGTGTTCGATCTTCGGCTTGAACGCGGCCTTCTTCGCCTTGCGCGGAATCCGGCAGCCGCCGGCCGGCAGGTCGGCGTATGGATCGTCTTCCGCGGCGGCCGCGGCCGGCAGCGTGGGCGCCGCCGATGCGACCAGCATCGGCGCGAACGGCAATGCACGCATCCGCTCGCCGGTCAGCACGAACGCGCCGTTCGCAACCGCCGGCGCGATCGGCGGCACGCCGGCTTCGCTCAAGCCGGTCGGATGCGCATCCGACGGCACGAAGAACACGTCCACCGGCGCCGCCTCCTGCATCCGCACCGGCGGGTAGTCGGCGAAGCCGGCGTTGCGGACGGCACCGTGGTCGACGTCGATCGCGAAACCGGGCTTCGTCGTCGCGAGGCCGAACAGCGCGCCGCCCTGGATCTGCGCTTCCGCGCCGGTCGGATTCACGATGCGCCCGGCATGCACGCCGGCCGTCACGCGATGCACGCGCGGCTTCTGCGCGTCGATCGACACCTCGGTCACGTACGCGACGACCGTGCCGGCCGTTTCATGCATCGCGACGCCCCACGCGTGCCCGGCCGGCAGCGTGCGCGTAGCGTAACCCGACTTGTCGACGGCGAGCGCGAGCGCATCGCGATGGCGCGCATGCTCCGGACCGGACAGCCGCGCCATCCGGTACGCGACGGGGTCCTGCCGGGCCGCGTGCGCGAGCTCGTCGACGAGCGTTTCCATCACGAACGCCGTATGCGTATGGCCGGCCGAGCGCCAGGTCTGCACCGGCACGTCGACGTCGGTCTGATGGACGGATACCTGCATCGGGAATCCATACGGACTGTTCGCGATGCCGTCGGTCAGGTCGGGATCGGTCCCGCCCTTGCGAATCGCCGTGCGTTCGAGCGGCGACCCCTTCAGTACCGACTGGCCGACCACGACGTGCTGCCAGTCGCGCACGGCGCCGCTGCCGTCCACGCCAACATCGACGCGATGCAGCACCATCGGGCGGTAGTAGCCGCCGCGGAGGTCGTCCTCACGTGTCCAGATCGTCTTGATGGGGCCCAGGTGGCCGGCCGCCAGATACGCGGCCGATACGCGCGCCGCTTCGACCACGTAGTCGGACGTCGGCGTCGAGCGCCTCCCGTAGTCGCCGCCCGACGTCATCGTGAAGATCTGCACTTTCTCCGGGGCGACACCGAGCGCCTTCGCGACCGCGGCGCGGTCGGTCGTCTGCATCGACGAGCCGCCCCAGATCTTGATTCCGCACGCGCAGCTCGGCGGCCCGACGTCGACCGTGCAGCTGAGCGGCTCCATCGGCGCGTGTGCCAGATAGGGAAATTCGTAGTCCTTTTGTATACGGGCGGCTGCCGGCGGCGCGTTACCGGCATCGGCCGTGCGCACGACGGTGCCCGGTGTGCCGGCGAGCTGCTTGTACGCCTGCATCTGCCGGGCGGACGACACGGTCGAGCCGGCGTCCTTCCACGTGACCTGCAGCGCGTCGCGGCCGAGCTTGGCCGGCCAGTAGCCGTCCGCGATCACCGCGACGCCGGTGCCGCCGCGATCGATCGGGATCTCGACGACCTCGACGACGCCCTTGACGGCCCGGGCCGCCGCCGCGTTGTAGCTCGCCACCTGTCCGCCGAAGCGAGGCGGGCGTGCGACCACGGCCACCATCATGTCGGGCAGCCGCCAGTCGATCCCGTACTTCAGCGTGCCGTCGAGCATCGTGCGCGCATCGACCCGCGGCGTCGGCTTGCCGATGAGGCGGAACTGGCCGGGCGACTTCAGCGGCACGTGCTGCGGCACCGGCATCGCCATCGCGTCCGGCGCAAGATCGCCGTAGGTTGCGCGATGAGTGCCCGACGTCACGATCCCGTTCTCGGTCCGGCAGGTGGCCGGATCGACGTTCCAGCGCCGGGCTGCCGCCGCGACGAGCATCGCGCGCGCGGACGCGCCGAGTTCGCGGTATTGCGTGAACGAATGATTGACCGACGTCGAGCCGCCGGTCATCTGGATACCGGTCACCGGATCCTTGTACGGCTCGCCGGCCGGCGCGAGGACGGTGCGCACATTGCGCCAGTCGGCGTCGAGCTCGTCGGCCAGCGCCATCGGCAGCGCGGTGCTGACGCCCTGGCCGGCCTCGGTCCGGTTGACGGCGACGGTGATGGTGTTGTCCGGCGCGATGATCAGGAATGCTTGAGGAGGCGAGGCCCGAAGCACGGTGCCGGCTTCGGCGCGGGCGCGCAGCGGCGGGAGGCCGAGCGCGAGACAGCCGCTCGCGGCGACCGTGAGCTTGAGGAAGCCGCGCCGGCCGGGCATCGGAGCAGCGGCTCCGGTCACGGGCGCAGCGTCGGAGGGGACGGCGTCGGTGCTTGCCGGACGCCCGGCAGTGCGAATACGCATGATCGGAGTCTCCCTGCAGGCTCACGCAAGCGCGCGGGCCGCATCGTGAATCGCCGCGCGGATGCGCTGGTAGGTGGCGCAACGGCACAGGTTGCCGGCCATCGCGCTGTCGATGTCGGCGTCGGTCGGCGCCTTGTTGCCGCGCAGCAGCGCGGCCGCGCTCATCATCTGGCCGCTCTGGCAGTAGCCGCATTGCGCGACGTCGTGCCGGATCCATGCGTCGAGGACGGCCTTGCCGACCGCTTCGTCGGCAAGGTGTTCGGACGTCGTGATGCGCGCATTTCCCACTGACGACAGCGCCAGCGTGCAGCTGTGCACCGGCCGGCCGTCGACGTGCACGGTGCACGCGCCGCAGTCTCCTGTCCCGCAGCCGAACTTGGTGCCGGTCAGCCCGAGGTTGTCGCGCAGCACCCAGAGCACCGGCGTCGACGGATCGGCGTCGACCTCCGCCGGCCGGTTGTTGATGTTCAACGTCACCATCGTGAAATTCTCCCTTCGACACGTCGTTATCGTTCGCGAGACAAAATCGTAATGCGGCGGACGTGAATCAATTAAAGCAGATTCGCGGAAAATTCAGCGTCTGGAAATCGGCTCTTTTTGCCTTTTTTAACGATTATGGGTCGTTAATTAAAATATAAAGTTTACGTTTCTCATACAAATTATCGAATCGGATCGAAAGATTGTTGAGTTTTGACAACATCTTTGCCGGCCCGTAGAAAACGTTTGCGGGTCGGGCCTATATTTGACTCGCGACCATCACAGGAGACGCGCTGATCAAACGGTCGTCGTTAATGAATCGACATGCGGAACAATCGAAATCCGGTTGTTCCGCCGGTGAACGCGCTGTTCGCTTGCGGGCGGATTGCCGCGACCGGGCGGGGCGGTAAGGTTCGGTTGCCGTTTGATTTCCATAAACCGACGTTCCCGGATCTGCGGTGCCATACGGCCATGCCGATTCGCGTAAAACAGCAGGCTCCAATTAGTGAAAAAATTACCGTGCAGGGGGCGTAAAAGTAAAAGATGAATATTAAATAATACGGGTTGATTAATTCTCGCCAGTTGCGAATCCATGTCATCCGTTCCGGATCGGCGGCGGGAAGATATTTATCAAAAATCTCGAATAACGTATTCCGGTATTTTCCTTTGCATTTGAGCGTGCGAAAGGAATGGCTCGGTGTCGTCGATTCTCTTTATGGGAAGGTGTGATTATGCGTATGCGCATGGGATCGAATAAAAAGCGCGCGGAAGCCCGTCCGAAAATGCTGGTTCCGACCGGCATGCTGGTCGCGCTGGTCGGCGCCGGCGTCATTCCGGCCGACGCGCTCGCGGCATGCACCGGGACGCCGACCGTCACCTGTACGGGCGCGACCACGAGCTATGCGAACGGCACCAACGGCCTCAACGTAACGGTCGTGCCGGGCGCGACCGTATCCGTGTTGCCGTTGTTCGGCGGTACCGCGATGTCGCTGACGGGTAGCGGCGTGACGTTGACCAACAACGGCACGATCGACCCGTCGCTGGGCGGGCTGAGCATCGTGTCGAACGGCACGGTGGTCGGCAATGTGTCGTCCGCGAGCACCGTCAACGTCACGAACGCGAGCACCGGCGTGATGATGGGGTCGACCAGTTCGCTGCTCAACGGCCCCGCATTGACCGTCTACAACGGCGTCGGCGGGACGACGAACATCACGAACGCCGGCACCATCGGCACGACCGGCATTCTCGGCTTCGGCGCGGGGCCCACCGCGCAGGTGGTCACGGCGTCGGGCGGCGCCCAGGTCAATTTCACCAACGCGAGCGGCGGCGCGATCAATGGCTCCGTGGTGCTTGCGCCCAGCGGGCTGGCGGGTACCGGCAATACGTTCACCAATGCGGGCACCATCACCGGCAACGTGTCGCTGGGCGCGGCCGCCGGTGCGTCGAACACGTTCAATGCGATGACGGGGTCGTCGGTTGGCCTGGGCGTCGACGCGGGTGCGGGCCTGGGCAGCAACAATACGCTCAATCTGCAGCTGAACACGGCGAGCGGCGGCGCGCCGAACGGCGCCATCGCGGTCGATACGTTCGCCAACTTCAATAATCTCGGCGTCCAGGGCGGCACCTGGGACATCACCGGCGCGTCGACCGCGACGAACGCGTCGCTGACCGGCGGCACCGCGATCGTCCATGGCGCCGGCGCGCTGGGCACCGGCACGATCGTCGTCGGCGGCGGCACGCTCGAGGCCGGCACGGCCGGTGTGAACCTGCTCAACGACGTGACGCTCACCGGCGGCCTGACGATCGACGGCGCGAACGGGCTCGCGCTGTCGGGCGCGATCGGCGGCGGCGGCCCGCTGAACGTGAGCGGCACCGGCACGCTCGCGCTGAACGGCGCCAATTCGTTCTCGGGCGGAACGAATCTGACGGGCGGCGGCGGAATCGTCGTCGGGACCGGCGCGGCATTGGGCAGCGGCGCGCTGAACGTGACGAGCGCGGGCGGCTCGCTCGGCACGAGCGTCGGGGGCACCGTGCTCGGCAACGCGGTGAATCTCGGCGCGGGCGCGACGCTGGGCCTGAACGGTTCGGCCAATCTCGGCCTCGGCGGCGTGATCGGCGGCAGCGGCAGTCTCGCGCAAGCCGGCACGGGCACGACGACGCTCACCGGCATCAACACCTTCACCGGCGGCACGACGCTGAGCGGCGGCGGGCTGATCGCCGGCAACGGCGCGGCGCTCGGCGCGGGCGCGCTGCATGTCGGTGGCGCAGGCGGCTCCCTGGCGACGAATGCGAGCGGCACGCTGCTCGGCAACGCGGTGAGCGTTGACGCAGGCGCCACGCTCGGCCTGAACGGTGCGGCCGACCTGAGCCTCGGCGGTGCGATCGGCGGTAATGGCAGCGTCGCGCAAACCGGCGCGGGCACGACGACGCTGCTCGGCGCGAACACGTTTACGGGCGGCACGACGCTGAGCGGCGGCGGGCTCGTCGCCGGCAATGGCGCGGCATTGGGCACGGGCGCGCTGAACGTGACCGGCGCGGGCGGCACGCTCGCGACGAATGCGAGCGGCACGCTGCTCGGCAATGCGGTGAATCTCGGCGCGGGCGCGACGCTGGGGCTGAACGGCTCGGCGGACCTCAGCCTCGGCGGTGCGATCGGCGGCAACGGCAGCGTCGCGCAAACCGGCGCGGGCACGACGACGCTGCTCGGCGCGAATACGTACACGGGCGGCACGACGCTGGGCGGCGGCGGGCTCGTCGCCGGCAACGCGGCGGCATTGGGCACGGGTGCGCTGAACGTGATCGGCACCGGCGGTTCGCTCGCGACGAACGCGAGCGGCACGGTGCTCGGCAATGCGGTGAACCTCGGCGCGGGCGCGACGCTCGGCTTGAACGGCGCGGCCGATCTCGGCCTGGCCGGCACGATTGCGGGCGCGGGCGCGCTCGCGCTGGGCGGTACCGGCGCGACGACATTGTCCGGAGCGAACATGTTTACGGGCGGCGCGAGCCTGACCGGGGGCGGCAGCCTGATCGTCGAAGGCGGCAGCGCGCTCGGCGTCGGCGGCACGTTGAACGTGAGCGGCCTCGGCGGTTCGCTGAGCGCGGATCTGGCCGCGGGTGCGTCGCTGGCGAACGCGATCAACCTGAACGGCGCGTCGCTGGCGCTGAACGGCGCGAACGATCTCGGGCTGAGCGGCGCGATCGGCGGCACCGGCGGCCTCGTGCTGAGCGGCGCGGGCACGACGACGCTGTCCGGCGCGAACACCTTCGGCGGCGGCACGACGCTGAGCGCCGGCACGCTGCTCGCCGGCAGCAATACGGCCCTCGGCACTGGCGCGCTGAACGTCGCGGGCGCGGGTGGCGCGCTCGGTGCGAGCGTGAGCGGCACCGCATTGGGCAATGTGGTGAACCTCGGCGCGGGCGCGACGCTCGCATTGACCGGCGCGAACGATCTCGGCCTGAGCGGCGTGATCGCCGGCGACGGCGGCCTTGCACAGACCGGATCGGGCATCACGACGCTGCTCGGCGCGAACACCTATACAGGCGGTACGACGTTGAGCGGCGGCGGGCTTCTTGCCGGCAACGGCAGCGCCCTCGGCACCGGCGCACTGAACGTGACGGGTGCGGGCGGATCGCTCGGCACGACCGTCGGCGGCACCGTGCTCGGCAATGCGATCCAGCTCGGCGCTGGCGCTGCACTGACGGTTGGCGGTGCGAACGATCTGGGCTTGAGCGGGATCATCTCCGGTGCCGGCGGCCTGTCGGTGACCGGCCCCGGGACGACGACGCTCACCGCGGCGGAGACGTTTACCGGCGGCACCACGATCGGCAGCGGCACGCTCGCGATCGGCGCGGGCGGCAGCCTTGCCGCGTCGAGCCCGGTCAACCTGACCGGCGCGGGCGCGCAGTTCAGCATCGCCGGCGCGACCACGCCGCAGTCGATCGGCACGCTGTCGGGCGTCGCGGGTTCGACGATCGACCTCGGTTCGAACCACCTGACGCTGGCCGGCAGCGGCAGCGGCGTCTTCGCGGGCAACATCGGCGGCGCGGGCGGCGTGACGCTCGCCGGAACCGGCACCGAGGCGCTGACCGGCAACAACACGTACACGGGCGGCACGGCGCTGACGGGCGGCAGCCTGCTCGTTGGCAGCGGCGCGGCGCTCGGCACCGGCGCACTCGACGTCAGCGGCTCGGCGTCGCTCGGCGCGAGCGTGCCGGGCGTGACGCTCGGCAATGCGGTGAATCTCGGCGCCGGCGTCACGCTGGAATTGAACGGCGCGACCGATCTGGGCCTGAGCGGCACGATTGCCGGGACCGGCGGCCTTGCGCAAACGGGCACCGGCACGACGACGCTCACCGGCACGAACACGTACACGGGCGGCACGACGCTGAGCGGTGGCGGGCTCATCGCCAGCAATGGCGCGGGGCTGGGCACCGGCGCGCTCAACGTGACCGGTGCGGGCGGCACGCTCGCGACGAACGCGGCCGGCACCGTGCTCGGCAATGCGGTGAACCTCGGCGCCGGCGCGACGCTCGGGCTGAACGGGGCCGCCGACCTGAGCCTGGGCGGCGTGATTGCAGGCGACGGCGGCATCGCGCAGAGCGGCACCGGCACGACGACGCTGCTCGGCGCGAATACGTACACGGGCGGCACGACGCTGAGCGGCGGCGGACTGATCGCGGCCAACGGTTCGGCGCTCGGCACGGGCGCGCTGAACGTCGCGGGCGCGGGGGGTACGCTCGGCACGAGCGTCGGCGGCACGGTGCTCGGCAATGCGGTGAATCTCGGCACGGGCGCGACGCTGGCGGTCGGCGGCGCGAACAACCTGGGCCTCGGCGGCGCGATCTCGGGCGGCGGCAATCTGGCGGTGAACGGCCCGTCGGCGACGACACTGACCGGCGTGAGTTCGTACACGGGCGGCACGACGATCGGCAACGGCAGCACGCTCGCGGTCGGCGCGGGCGGCAGCCTGTCGGGCGGCAGCCTGTTCGACCTGGCCGGCGCCGGCGCGACGCTCGATCTGAGCGCGGCCACGTCGCCGCAGGCCACCGGCGGTCTGGTCGGCGTCGCCGGCTCGGCCGTGAACCTCGGCGGCAACACGCTGACGCTCGGCGGCTCGGGCAACGGCACGTATGGCGGCACGATCGGCGGCACGGGCGGGCTCGCGATGTCCGGCACCGGCACGCAGACGCTGACCGGCGCGAACACCTACACGGGCGGCACGACGATCAACGACGGCACGCTGGCGATCGGTGGCGGCGGCAGCCTGGCGGCGAGCGGTACGGTGAACCTGGCCGGCGCCGGTGCGACGTTCGACCTGAGCGGCGCGGCGCTCCCGCAGACGACGGGCGCACTGTCCGGCGTGGCCGGCTCGACCGTCAATCTCGGCGGCAACAGCCTGACGCTCGGCGGCGCGGGCAGCGGCACGTTCGGCGGCACGATCGCCGGCGCGGGCGGCAGCCTCGCGCTGTCCGGTACGGGCACCGAAACGCTGACCGGCGCGAACACGTACACGGGCGGCACGAGCCTGACGGGCGGCGGCACGTTGATCGCAGGCAACGGTTCGGCGCTCGGCACGGGCGCGCTGAACACGAGCGGCGCGGGCGGCACGCTGGCCGCGGGCATCGCCGGCACGACGCTCGGCAACGCAGTGAATCTCGGCACGGGTTCGGCGCTGACGCTTGGCGGCACGAACGACCTCGGCCTGAGCGGCCTCATCTCGGGCGGCGGCAGTCTCGCGCAAACCGGCAGCGGGACGACCGCGCTCACCGGCGCGAACACGTACACGGGCGGCACGACGCTCAATGCCGGCGGCCTGTCGGTCGGCAACAACGCGGCGCTCGGCACGGGCGCACTGAGCGTAACGGGTACGGGCGGCACGCTCAGCGCGAGCACGGCCAACCTGCTGCTCGCGAACGCGATCGACCTGGGCACCGGTTCGGCGCTCAATCTGGGCGGCGCGCTCGATTTCGGCCTGAACGGCATCATTTCCGGTGCGGGCGGCATCGTGCAATCGGGCACCGGCACGACCACGCTCGGCGGCGCGAACGCCTACGGCGGCGGGACGACGCTGAACAGCGGCGGACTGAGCGTCGGCAGCAACACCGCGCTCGGCACCGGCGCGCTGAACGTGACCGGCAACGGCACGCTGAGCGCAAGCGTGAGCGGCACGACGCTCGGCAACGCGGTCACGCTCGGCGCGGGCGCGACGCTCGGGCTGAACGGCGCGAACGCTCTCGGCCTGAGCGGCACGATTTCCGGCAGTGGCAGCCTCGCGCAGACCGGCACCGGCACGACGACGCTCACCGGTACGAACACGTACGACGGCGGCACGACGCTCAGCGGCGGCGGGCTCATTGCCGGCAACGGCAGCGCACTCGGCACCGGTGCGCTCAACGTTACCGGCGCGGGCGGCTCGCTTGGCACGAACGTCGCGGGCACGACGCTCGGCAATGCGGTGAATCTCGGCGCGGGCTCGACGCTGACGGTTGGCGGTGTGAACGATCTCGGCCTCGGCGGCGCGATTTCGGGCAGCGGCGGCCTGTCGGTCAGCGGCCCGTCGACGACGACGCTGACCGGCGCGAACACGTACACCGGCAATACGACGATCGGCGGCGGCAGCACACTCGCGGTTGGCGCGGGCGGCAGCCTGTCGTCGGGCAGCGCGCTCGATCTCGCGGGCACCGGCGCGACGCTCGACATCAGCGCGGCGACTTCGCCGCAAACCAGCGGGATGCTGTCCGGCGTGTCGGGCACGAACGTGAACCTCGGCGGTAACACGCTGACGCTGGCCGGCTCCGGCAACGGCAGTTTTGCCGGCACGATCGGCGGCACCGGCGGGCTGACGATGTCGGGCACCGGCACGGAGACGCTGACGGGCGCCAACACGTACACCGGCGCGACGACGATCAACAGCGGTACGCTGGCGATCGGCGCGGGCGGCAGCCTGTCCGCGAGCAGCCCGGTGAACCTGGCCGGTTCCGGCGCGGCCTTCGACGTGAGCGGCGCGACCACGCCGCAAACGACTGGCGTGTTGTCGGGCGTCGCCGGTTCGACGGTGAACCTGGGCGGCAACAACCTGACGCTCGGCGGTTCGGGCAGCGGCACGTATGACGGCACGATCGCGGGTGCGGGCGGCAGCCTGACACTGTCGGGCACCGGCACGGAAACGCTGAACGGCACGAACACGTACACGGGCGGCACGAGCCTGACCGGCGGCGGCACGCTGCTGGCCGGCAACGGCTCGGCGCTCGGCACCGGCGCAGTGACCACGAGCGGCGCAGGCGGCACGCTGGGCACGAGTGTCGCGGGCACGACGCTGACCAATGCGATCAATCTCGGGTCGGGCTCGACGCTGACGGTCGGCGGCGCCAACAATCTCGGCCTCGGCGGCACGATCTCGGGCGGCGGCAATCTGGCCGTGAACGGTCCGTCGACGACGACGCTCACCGGCACGAACACGTACACCGGCAACACGACGATCGGCAGCGGCAGCACGCTGGCTGTCGGCGCGGGCGGCAGCCTGTCGTCGGGCAGCGCGGTCGATCTGGCCGGCACGGGTGCGACGCTGGACGTGAGCGCAGCCACGACGCCGCAGACGACCGGCACGCTGTCGGGCGCGGCCGGTTCGACGGTGAACCTGGGCGGCAACACGCTGACGCTGGGCGGGTCGGGCAGCGGCACGTTCGGCGGGACGATCGGCGGCAGCGGCGGCCTGACGCTGTCGGGCACCGGCACGGAAACGCTGACGGGCAGCAACACGTACAGCGGGGCGACGACGATCAACAGCGGCACGCTCGCGATCGGCGCGGGCGGCAGTTTGTCCGGCAGCAGCCCGTTGAACCTGACCGGTGCGGGCGCAACCTTCGACGTGAGCGGCGCGACCACGCCGCAAACGACTGGCGTGTTGTCGGGCGTCGCCGGTTCGACGGTGAACCTCGGCGGCAACACGCTGACGCTGGGCGGCACGGGCAACGGCACGTTCGGCGGCACGATTGCCGGCACGGGCGGCAGCGTCACGCTGTCGGGCAGCGGCACCGAAACGCTGACGGGGAACAACACGTACACGGGCGGCACGAGCCTGACCGGCGGCGGCACGCTGATCGCCGGCAGCAACACGGCGCTCGGCACCGGTGCGCTGAACACGAGCGGCGCAGGCGGCACGCTGGCCGCGGGTTCACCGGGCACGACGCTCGGCAACGCGGTAAACCTCGGCAGCGGCTCGACGCTGACGGTTGGCGGTACGAACGATCTCGGGCTGGGCGGCGCGATCTCGGGCAGCGGCAGCCTCGCGGTCAGCGGTCCGGCGACGACGACGCTGTCGGGCGCGAACACCTACACGGGCAGCACGACGATCGGCGGCGGCAGCACGCTGGCAGTCGGGGCGGGCGGCACGCTGTCGTCGGGCAGCGCGATCGACCTGTCCGGCGCCGGTGCGACGCTCGACCTGAGCGCGGCCACGTCGCCGCAGACGACCGGTGCGCTGTCGGGCGGCACGGGCACGAACGTGAATCTCGGCGGTAACACGCTCACGCTCGGCGGCGCGGACAGCGGTACATATGCAGGCGTGATCGGCGGCACCGGCGGGCTGACGCTGTCGGGCACCGGCACCGAAACGCTGACCGGCAACAACACGTATACCGGCGCGACCACGATCAACAGCGGCACGCTCGCGATCAGCGGCAACGGCAGCCTGTCGTCGAGCAGCCCGGTCAGCCTGACGGCGGCCGGCGCGACGCTCGACCTGAGCGGCGCGGCGTCGCCGCAATCGACGGGCGCGATCTCGGGCGTGGCGGGCTCGACGGTGAACCTCGGCAACAACAACCTGACGCTCGGCGGATCGGGCAGCGGCACCTATGCGGGCAACATTGCCGGCACCGGCGGCGTGACGATGAGCGGCACCGGCACGGAGACGCTGACGGGCGCCAACACGTACACCGGCGCGACGACGATCAACAGCGGCACGCTGGCGATCGGCGCGGGCGGCAGCCTGTCGATGACGACGCCGGTGAGCCTGACCGGTGCGGGCGCAACCTTCGACCTGAGCGGCGCGACCACGCCGCAGACGACCGGCACGCTGTCGGGCGTCGCCGGTTCGACGGTGAACCTGGGCGGCAACAACCTGACGCTCGGCGGTTCGGGCAGCGGCACGTATGACGGCACGATCGCCGGTACGGGCGGCAGTCTCACGTTGTCGGGCACGGGCAGCGAAACGCTGAACGGCACGAACACGTACACGGGCGGCACGAGCCTCACGGGAGGCGGCACGCTGATCGCGGGCAACGGCTCGGCGCTCGGCGCCGGCGCGCTGAACACGAGCGGCGCGGGCGGCACGCTCGACACGAGTGTCGCGGGCACGACGCTGACCAATGCGATCAATCTCGGGTCGGGCTCGACGTTGACGGTTGGCGGTGCGAACGATCTCGGCCTCGGCGGCGCGATTTCGGGCGGCGGCAATCTGGCCGTGAACGGTCCGTCGACGACGACGCTTTCCGGCACGAACACGTACACCGGCAACACGACGATCGGCAACGGCAGTACGCTCGCGGTCGGTGCAGGTGGCAGCCTGTCGGGCGGCAGCGCGGTCGATCTCGCCGGGGCCGGCGCGACGCTCGATCTGAGCGCCGCCACGACGCCGCAGTCGACCGGCGCGTTGTCGGGCGTGTCGGGTTCGACCGTGAACCTGGGCGGCAATGCGCTCACGCTCGGCGGTTCGGGCAGCGGCACGTACGGCGGCACGATCGCGGGTGCGGGCGGCAGCCTGACACTGTCAGGCACCGGCACGGAAACGCTGAACGGCACGAACACGTACACGGGCGGCACGAGCCTGACCGGCGGCGGCACGCTGCTGGCCGGCAACGGCTCGGCGCTCGGCACCGGCGCGGTGACCACGAGCGGCGCGGGCGGCACGCTGGGCACGAGTGTCGCGGGCACGACGCTGACCAATGCGATCAATCTCGGGTCGGGCTCGACGCTGACGGTCGGCGGTGCGAACAATCTCGGCCTCGGCGGCACGATCTCGGGCGGCGGCAATCTGGCCGTGAACGGTCCGTCGACGACGACGCTCACCGGCACGAACACGTACACCGGCAACACGACGATCGGCAGCGGCAGCACGCTGGCTGTCGGCGCGGGCGGCAGCCTGTCGTCGGGCAGCGCGGTCGATCTGGCCGGCACGGGTGCGACGCTGGACGTGAGCGCAGCCACGACACCGCAGACGACCGGCACGCTGTCGGGCGCGGCCGGTTCGACGGTGAACCTGGGCGGCAACACGCTGACGCTGGGCGGGTCGGGCAGCGGCACGTTCGGCGGGACGATCGGCGGCAGCGGCGGCCTGACGCTGTCGGGCACCGGCACGGAAACGCTGACGGGCAGCAACACGTACAGCGGGGCGACGACGATCAACAGCGGCACGCTCGCGATCGGCGCAGGCGGCAGTTTGTCCGGCAGCAGCCCGTTGAACCTGACCGGTGTGGGCGCAACCTTCGACGTGAGCGGCGCGACCACGCCGCAAACGACTGGCGTGTTGTCGGGCGTCGCCGGTTCGACGGTGAACCTCGGCGGCAACAACCTGACGCTGGGCGGCACGGGCAACGGCACGTTCGGCGGCACGATCGGCGGCACGGGCGGCAGCGTCACGCTGTCGGGCAGCGGCACCGAAACGCTGACGGGGAACAACACGTACACGGGCGGCACGAGCCTGACCGGCGGCGGCACGCTGATCGCCGGCAGCAACACGGCGCTCGGCACCGGCGAGCTGCACACGAGCGGCGCAGGCGGCACGCTGGCCGCGGGTTCACCGGGCACGACGCTCGGCAACGCGGTGAACCTCGCCAGCGGTTCGACGCTGACGGTTGGCGGCGCGAACAGCCTTGGCCTGAGCGGGCCGATCTCGGGCAGCGGCACGCTCGCGTTCACCGGCCCGGCGACGACGACGCTTTCCGGTGCCAACACCTATACCGGCGGCACCAGCGTCACCGGCGGCGGCACGCTGGTGGCCGGCACGCCGACAGCACTCGGCAGCGGCACGCTGAGCGTCGGCGGCAGCGGCGGCACGCTCGGGACGAGCGTCGCCGGCACGACGCTCGGCAACGCGGTGAACCTCGGCACGGGTTCGACGCTGACCGTTGGCGGCGCGAACAGCCTCGGCTTGAGCGGCCCGATTTCGGGGGCGGGCAACCTGGCGGTGAGCGGCCCGTCGACGACGATGCTGACCGGCGCGAACACGTACACCGGCGGCACGACGATCGGCACCGGCAGCACGCTGGCAGTCGGCGGCAACGGCAGCCTGTCGGCCGGCAGCGCGCTGACGCTGGCCGGTAACGGCGCGACGCTCGACGTCGGCGGTGCGACGGCGCCGCAGACGGCGAGCGCATTGTCGGGTGCCGCGGGTTCGACCGTGAACCTCGGCGGCAACACGCTGACCGTGGCCGGCCCGGCGGGCGGCGCGTTCGGCGGCACCATCGCCGGCGCCGGCGGTTTCGCGGTGCAGGGCGGCGGCACGCAGACGCTGACCGGCGCGAACACGTACACCGGCGGCACGACGATCGGCAGCGGCAGCACGCTCGCGCTGTCCGGCGCGGGCAGTCTCGCGCCGACGAGCCCGATGGTGCTCGCCGGCAGCGGCGCGACGCTGAACCTCGCGGGCTCCGCCGCGCCGCAGTCGATTGGTGCACTGTCCGGCACGGCAGGCTCGAACGTGAACCTCGGCAGCACGCCGCTGACGGTGAACACCGCGGGCACCAGCACGTTCGCGGGCACGCTGTCGGGCACCGGCCCGCTGACGCTCGCCGGCACGGGCGCCCAGTTGCTGAGCGGCACGAACACGCTGTCCGGTCCGACGAACGTGACCGGCGGCACGCTCGCCGTCACCGGTTCGCTGGCCAGCTCGCCGGTGACCGTGGGCAACGGCGCGACCGTCACCGGGACGGGCACGATCGGCGGCCTCGTCGTGTCGGGCGGCGGCACCGCGTCGGTGCTGACGCTCGGACAGCCGCTGAAGGTCGCCGGCAATGCGACGTTCCAGCCCGGCTCGACGCTTCAGGTCGGCGCCACGCCGCAACAAAGCGGCGGGCTCGACGTGGCCGGCTCGGCCACGGTCAACGGCGGGACGGTGCAGGTCGTCGCGGCGAGCGGGCAATACCAGCCAGGCAAGCTCTACACGATCGTGAATGCCGGCGCCGGTGTGCAAGGGCAGTTCAGCGCGGTGAATTCGACGTATGCGTTCCTCACGCCGACGCTCCAGTACGACCCGTCGCGGGTGCTGTTGTCGCTCGCGCCCAACGGCACGCCGTTCGCATCGGTTGCCACGACGCCTGACGGGCAGGCGGTGGCCGGCGCGGTCGGCACGCTCGGCGCCGGCAACCCGCTGTTCGATACCGTGCTGACGGCCGATGCGCCGACCGCGAACCGCGCGTTCACCCAATTGGCCGGCGATCTGTATCCGAGCACGCGCAGCGTGCTGCTGTCGGACAGCCGTTACGTGCGTGACGCGGTGCTCGATCGCGCGCGTCTCGGCTCGCAACCGGGCGGCGCGTTGTGCGGCTGCGAGGCGCCCGTATCGGCGGACGATCATGCGGCGTCGCTCGACCGTCGGCTTGCGTCGGAGAACGGTTGCACGCCGGCGAAGTCGTACAAGCCGGCGGTGTGGGGCCGCATCTACGGCGCGCACAGCCGGTTCGACGGCGACGACGTCGCGTCGATCGATCGCAACCTGTACGGCTTCGTCGTCGGGACGGACGCGGAAGTCAGCAGCCACTGGCGCATCGGTATCGCGGGCGGCGCGTCGCGCAGCCTGCTCAATACCGACCAGAACGAATCGGCGAAGGTGAACGGCGAGACGATCGCGCTGTACGCGAGCGGCCGATACGACGCGTGGAACGTGCGCGGCGGCGTGGCGCAGTCGTGGTACCGCGTGCACAGCGAGCGTAATCCGTCGTTCGGCGGTTTCTCCGATCACGATACCGCCAGCTACGACGCGAACGCGACGCAGGTGTTCACGGAGATCGGCTACTCGACCGCGATCCGCAACGTCGCGCTCGAGCCGTTCGTCGGCCTCGCCTACGCGAGCGTGCATACCGGCGGCTTCAAGGAGAACGGCGGCGCGGCCGCGCTGCAAGGCGAATCGAGCACGAGCGGGCTCGGCTTCTCGACGCTCGGCGTGCGCGCGTCGACCGATGTGGCGGTGACGACGAAGGGCAAGATCACCGCGTACGGCACGGTCGGCTGGCGGCATGCGTTCGGCAATACGCAGCCGGGTTCGACGCTGTCGTTCGCGAGCGGCGGGTCGCCGTTCAGCGTGGTCGGCGTGCCGGTCGCGCGGGATGCCGCGGTGCTCGAGGTCGGCGTCGATGCGGCCGTGACGAAGAACCTGTCGGTGGGGTTGTCGTATAGCGGTCAGGTTGGCGGCAACGTCAGCGACCACGCGCTGTACGGCAACCTGTTGTGGAAGTTCTGAGCGCCGGGCGGCCGCTCGCGATGCGGTTTTCGTGAGCGGCCGAGCGGACGAACGAAGCCGCGAAGGGATGCGCGATCCGGCATTCGTTCACACGCCCGGCATGGGCGTGACCGGTGTCGCGACACGGCACGCAATCGTAAGCCCGTCGGCCGCGCGCATGACCGGCCGCGCGCGCGACGCGACCGTTCGCCGCGCGAGCGTATCCGCTACCCGCGAACCCCGACCCGATACCGCGTCGTCTGCCGATAGGTGGCGCCGGGATGAAGGATGGTTTCATCGCGCAGCCCATCCATGTTGACCTGGTTCGGAAAGAACCCGGCCTCGACGCACAGCGCCGCATGCCGCACACACGACACGCCGCCGCTCACGCGCACGCCGTCCAGATAGTTGCCCGTATAGAGCTGCAGCCCGCGTTGATCCGTCGACACCGCGAGCTCCCGGCCGCTCTCCGGATCGTAGATCGAAGCGACCGGCCGCACGCCGCGGCCGGCGTCGCGCAGCACATAGCAATGATCGAAGCCGCGCCCGCGCGCGAGCTGCGCATGCGGCCAGTCGAGGCGCGCGCCGATCGGCGCGCTCTGCCGTAAATCGAACGCGGTGCCCGTCACGTCGGCGGTGCCGGTCGGGATCAACGCGTCGTCGACTTCGACGAACGCATCGGCGTCGATCTGCAGCAGATGGCCGCGCACGTCGCTGCCCGGGCGGCCGCTGAGGTTGAAGTAGCTGTGATTGGTCAGGTTCAGCGGGGTCGGCGCATCGGTAACACCGGCATAGTCGATCGTCAGCGTGCCGTCGTCGTCGAGCGTGTAGCGCACCTGCACGCTGACGTTGCCCGGGAAACCCGCGTCGCCTTCCGGCGAATCGAGCCGCAGCGTCAGCCCGCCGCGATCGTCGATCACGTCCCAGCGCGCACGATGAAAACCGCTTGCGCCGCCGTGCAGCAGGTTGCCGTTTTCGTTGCGATCGAGCGGGTAGTCGACGCCGTCGAGCGTGAAGCGTGCGCCGGCGATCCGGTTCGCCCAGCGGCCGACCGTCGCGCCGAGGTACGCGCCCGATTCGGCATAGTCGGCCGGCGTGTCGTGCGCGAGCACGATGTCGGCGACGCGCCCGGTGCGGTCGGGGGCGAGCCACGACACGACGGTCGCGCCGAGATCGCTGACGACCACGCGCATCCCGTGCGCGTTGCGCAGCGTATAGCGCCGGACCGGGTCGCCGCCGGGCAGCGTGCCCCATGGCTCGGACGGAATGCGGCCGACGTCGGACGCCGGGCGGGAAGAATCGGTATCGATACGCATGAGTGGGTTCGCTCGTGGGCGTTGAATTCAATGGGCGGGCGCGGTGCGCTCCTGGTATTCGCGCGGTGTGCAGCCGAGTTCGCGGCGGAACACCGCATACATGTACTGCAATGACGTGAAGCCGCAGCGGATCGCGACTTCCGCGCTCGACACGTGACGGCCCGCGAGCATGGCCTGCGCGGCCTCCAGCTTGTGACGCAGGATTTCCTGGTGCACGGTGCGCTGCAGCTCGCGCCGGAAGTGCTCCTCGAGCAGCGAGCGCGACACGCCGACATAGTCGGCGACCTGCTCGGTCTTGATCCCCTGGCACGCGTACTGGCGGATGAAGTGCCGCGCGCGCATCACGTGCGGGCTCGCGAGCGGCTGGTGGCGCGTCGATTCGAGCACGTTGATCCCGACCGGCGGCACGAGGATGCGCTGCCCGGGAAAACGCGCGCCGCGCAGCATCCGGTGCAGCAGGTGTGCGGCGGTGCGGCCCATTTCCTCGGTGCCCTGGATCACCGACGACAGCGGGATGCGCGTCAGCGTGCGCGTGAGCGGATCGTTGTCGATGCCGATGATCGCGACCTGCTCGGGCACCGCGATGCCGGCGATCAGGCAAGCCTGCAGCAGGTGCCGCGCGCGCGCATCGGTGACGGCGATCACGCCGACCGGCTTCGGCAGCGCATGCAGCCAGCCGATCAGCTGCTCGATCGCGTGATTCCACCCCGACGCGCTCGTCGACACGCCGCGGTAGATCGGCGCATCGACCCCGTCGGCGCGCGCGAGCCGGTCGAACGCGAGCTCGCGCTGCTGCGCCCAGCGGTTCTCCTGCGCGACCGGCAGGCTGTACATCGCGAAGTGCGCGAGGCCCGCACCGATCAGGTGCGTGTACGCGAGCGACACGAGCTTCGGGTTGTCCGTCGCAATATATGGGACGTCTTCCGGATACTGCGCGGGATCCTCGTATGACGAACCGACCGCGACGATCGGCAGCGGCGAGCCGGCGAGCGCGTCGGCGACGGCCGGATCGTCGAAGTCCGCGATGATGCCGTCGCCGTCGAAACGCTCGATGCCGGCGAGCCGGCAGCGGAAGTCGTCCTCGAGGAACAGGTCCCACACGACGCGCGTCGTGTGCAGATACTGGCCGATGCCGGCAATGATCTCGCGATCGTAGACCTTGTTCGCGTTGAACAGCAGCGCGATGCGGTGCGGTGTCGGGGCGGAAGGAGTGCGGGTCATCTCGGTCTCGGGGCGCGCGCCGCTCGGGCGTCGTGCCGTTGTCTCCGGGGCGCGCTCGCCACGCGGCGCGCGTTCGTCAGGTGTCCGGCGATTGTAGGACGGAACGCGCGCCACGCGCGCGCGGCTGGCAAGAAACATTACGCGCGGTGCGCAATTTCGCAATTGCCGGCCGGCAGGCGCGCGGGCACGATCCAGCCAACCGAATCAGACTGCGTGCGTCGCCGCGACGCGCGTTGCGCTGCAACAAGACACTGCACGGAGACGCCATGTCGTATTTCGAACACATTCCCGCGATTCGCTACGAAGGTCCGCAGTCGGACAACCCGCTCGCTTACCACTATTACGACCCCGAGAAGCGCGTGCTCGGCAAGACGCTCGCCGAGCATCTGCGGATCGCGGTCTGCTACTGGCACACGTTCGTGTGGCCGGGCCACGACATCTTCGGGCAGGGCGCGTTCCAGCGGCCGTGGCAGCAGCCGGGCGACGCGCTCGAACGTGCGCGGATGAAGGCCGATGCCGCATTCGAGTTCTTCACGAAGCTCGGCACGCCGTTCTACACGTTCCACGACACCGACGTCGCGCCGGAAGGCGACAGCCTGCGCGAGTACGCGGCGAATTTCGCGCGGATGGTCGACTATCTCGGCGAGCGCCAGCAGGCGAGCGGCGTGCGGCTGTTGTGGGGCACCGCGAACCTGTTCTCGCATCCGCGCTTCGCGGCGGGCGCCGCGACGAACCCGAACCCCGACGTGTTCGCATGGGCCGCGACGCAGGTCCGCCACGCGCTCGACGCGACGCACAAGCTCGGCGGCGACAACTACGTGCTGTGGGGCGGCCGGGAAGGTTACGAGACGCTGCTCAATACCGACCTGAAGCGCGAGCGCGATCAGTTCGCGCGGTTCCTGTCGATGGTCGTCGAGCACAAGCACCGGATCGGCTTCAAGGGCGCGCTGCTGATCGAGCCGAAGCCGCAGGAGCCGACCAAGCATCAGTACGACTACGACGTCGCGACCGTGCACGGCTTCCTCGTGCAGTACGGATTGCAGAACGAGATCCGCGTGAACATCGAGGCGAACCACGCGACGCTCGCCGGCCATTCGTTCCATCACGAGATCGCCAATGCGTTCGCGCTCGGCGTGTTCGGCAGTGTCGACGCGAACCGCGGCGATCCGCAGAACGGCTGGGACACCGACCAGTTCCCGAACAGCGTCGAGGAGCTGACGCTCGCGTTCTACGAGATCCTGCGCCACGGCGGCTTCACGACCGGCGGGATGAATTTCGACGCGAAGGTGCGGCGCCAGAGCGTCGATCCGGAGGATCTGTTCTACGGCCACGTCGGCGCGATCGACGTGCTCGCGCTCGCGCTCGAACGCGCGGCGGTGCTGGTCGAGAACGATCGGCTCGATGCGTTGCGCCGCCAGCGTTACGCGCAGTGGGACGACGCGTTCGGCCGCAAGATCCTGTCGGGCGATTACACGCTGCAGTCGCTCGCCGACGATGCGCTCGCCCGCGGCATCGACCCGCGGCATGTGAGCGGCGCGCAGGAGCGGCTCGAGAACATCGTGAACCAGGCGATCTACGGGCTGCGCTGACATCATGTATCTCGGACTCGATCTCGGCACGTCCGGCGTAAAGGCCGTGTTGCTCGACCGCGACGGCGCGGTGCGCGCGAGCGCGAGCCGCCCGCTGACGGTCAGCCGGCCGCAACCGCGCTGGTCCGAACAGGCGCCGCGCGACTGGTGGGACGCCGCCTGCGGCGCGCTCGCCGCCGTCGTCGACGCGGCGCGCGCGGCCGGCATCGATGCGCGCGACATCGCCGCGCTCGGGCTGACCGGCCAGATGCACGGCGCGACGCTGCTCGACGAGCACGGCGACGTGCTGCGTCCCGCGATCCTGTGGAACGACGGCCGCGCGGATGCGGAGTGCGCGGAGCTCGAGCGGCTCGCGCCGACGCTTCGCACGGTGGCCGGCAACATCGCGATGCCGGGCTTCACCGCGCCGAAGCTGCTGTGGGTGCGTCGTCACGAGCCCGACGTGTTCGCACGCATCGCCTACGTGCTGCTGCCGAAGGACTATCTGCGCTACCGGCTGACCGGCGTATTCGCCACCGATCCGTCGGATGCCGCCGGCACGCTGTGGCTCGACGTCGCGAAGCGCGACTACGACGACACGCTGCTCGCTGCGTGCGGGCTGTCGCGTGCGCAGATGCCGGCGGTGTTCGAGGGAAACCGCGTGACGGGCACGCTGCTGCCCGCCGTGGCGCGCGCGCTCGGGCTGCCGGAGATTCCGGTGGTGGCCGGCGGCGGCGACAACGCGGCCGGCGCGGTCGGCGTCGGCATCGTGCGGCCCGGCGACGCGCTGCTGTCGCTCGGCACGTCGGGCGTCTATTTCGCGGTGTCGGACGGATTTCGCGCGAATCCCGAATCGGCGGTGCACAGCTTCTGCCATGCGCTGCCCGGTACGTGGCATCTGATGTCGGTGATGCTGAACGCGGCCGGCTGCATCGACTTCACCGCGCAACTCGCCGGTTACGACGGGGTGCCGGCGCTGCTTGCCGATGCCGAAGCGAACGCGCGCCACGGCCGACCGTGGTTCCTGCCTTACCTGAGCGGCGAACGCACGCCGCACAACGACGTGAATGCGAAGGGCGTGTTCTATGGGCTCACGCCCGACATGCAGCGCGCGGATCTCGCGAACGCGACGCTCGAGGGCGTCGGCTTCGCGCTGCTGGACGGGATCGACGCGCTGCACGCGGCCGGCCTCGCGCCCGACAGCATCACGGTGATCGGCGGCGGCTCGCGCAGCGCGTACTGGACGCAGATGCTCGCCGACCTGAGCGGACGCGCGCTGACGCTGCGCGAGGGCGGTGAGGTCGGGCCGGCGCTGGGTGCCGCACGGCTCGCGCACCTTGCGCTCGAACGCGATGCTCGGCTCGCGGACGTGTGTCCGCAACCGCCGATCGTCGCGGTGCGCGAGCCCGATCTTGCGCGGCATGCGTGGTATCGCGACGCGCGGCGGCCGACGTTTCGCGCGCTGTACCGTGCGCTCGAACCGGTGTTCGCGACGGGCGCTTGACGCGCGTCGCGGTGACTCGAAGCGGGCGGCCCATTCCGCGGCCGTCCGGCATTCGTGACGTGGTTCCATAACAAGGAGTGGAGACGATGAAATCCGTGACGCGTCGTACCGTATTGAGTTCGCTTGCCGGCGCCGCTGCGCTGGCGATGTTCGCGCTGGGCGCACCGCTCGCGCACGCGAGCAAGGACAAACCCGAAATCGGCTTCTGCATCGACGACTTGCGCGTCGAACGCTGGTCGCGCGATCGCGACTATTTCGTTGCGGCCGCAACCAAGCTCGGCGCGAAGGTGTCGGTGCAGTCGGCCGATGCGAGCGAGGCGCGGCAGATTTCCCAGATCGAGAACCTGATCTCGCGCGGCGTGGACGTGATCGTGATCGTGCCGTTCAATTCGAAGACGCTCGGCAACGTCGTCGCCGAAGCGCGGAAGGCGGGCATCAAGGTCGTGTCGTACGACCGCCTGATCCTCGACGCCGACGTCGATGCGTACATCTCGTTCGACAACGAGAAGGTCGGCGAACTGCAGGCGCAGGGCGTGTTCGACGCGAAGCCGAAGGGCAACTACTTCCTGCTCGGCGGCGCGCCGACCGACAACAACGCGAAGATGCTGCGCGAAGGCCAGCTGAAAGTGCTGAAGCCTGCGATCGACCGCGGCGACATCAAGATCGTCGGTCAGCAGTGGGTGCCCGAATGGAGCGCGTCGACCGCGCTGCGGATCGTCGAGGACGCGCTGACGGCGAACAACAACAAGATCGACGCGATCGTCGCGTCGAACGACGGCACCGCGGGCGGCGCGATCCAGGCGCTCGCCGCGCAGCATCTGGCCGGCAAGGTGCCGGTGTCCGGGCAGGATGCGGACCTCGCGGCCGTGAAGCGCGTGATCGCCGGCACGCAGACGATGACCGTCTACAAGCCGCTGAAGCTGATCGCGAGCGAAGCCGCGAAGCTGGCGGTCGATCTCGCGAAGGGCACGAAGCCCGCGTTCAACGCGCAGTACGACAACGGCAAGAAGAAGGTCGACACGGTGCTGCTGCAGCCGACGCTGCTGACCAAGCGCAACGTCGACGTCGTCGTGAAGGACGGCTTCTACACGCAGGCCCAGCTGGCGAGCCAGTAAGCGTACGACGGAACGCGACGCGCGGCCGCCGCGACGGCGGTCGCGCCTACTGCGAGGCAATGAACGTATGACCGAACCCTTGCTGACGATGCGCGGCATCGTCAAGGCATTCGACGGCGTGAAGGCGCTCGACGGGATCGACCTGACCGTGCGTCCCGGCGAATGCGTCGGGCTGTGCGGCGAGAACGGCGCCGGCAAGTCGACATTGATGAAGGTGCTGTCGGGTGTCTACCCGCACGGCACGTGGGACGGCGAGATCCGCTGGGAAGGCGCGCCGCTCGTCGCGTCCGGTGTGCGCGACACCGAGCGCGCGGGCATCGTGATCATCCATCAGGAGCTGATGCTCGTGCCCGAGCTGTCGGTCGCCGAGAATATCTTCCTCGGCAACGAGATCACGCTGCCGGGCGGCCGCATGCACTACGCGGAAATGGTGCGGCGCTCCGAGGCGCTGCTGCGCGAGCTGCGCATCGACGCGATCAACGTCGCGCAGCCGGTGATGAACTACGGCGGCGGCCACCAGCAGCTGATCGAGATCGCGAAGGCGCTGAACAAGCGCGCGAAGCTGCTGATCCTCGACGAGCCGTCGTCGTCGCTGAGCGCGGCCGAGACGCGCATCCTGCTCGACATCGTGCGCGACCTGAAGCGCCGCGGTGTCGCATGCGTGTACATCTCGCACAAGCTCGATGAAATCGAAGCCGTGTGCGACACCGTGACCGTGATCCGCGACGGCCGCCATGTCGCGACCGAGCCGATGCGCGCGCTGACCACCGACCGGATCATCGCGATGATGGTCGGGCGCGAGATCAGCAACCTGTATCCGCGCGAGCCGCACGAGATCGGCGACGTCGTGCTGGAAGCGTGCAACGTGACGTGTCACGACGTCGCGAATCCGCGCCGCAAGCGCGTCGACGACGTGTCGTTCAGCGTGCGGCGCGGCGAGATCCTCGGCGTCGCCGGGCTCGTCGGCGCGGGCCGCACCGAGCTGATGCAGGCGATTTTCGGTGCGTATCCGGGCGCGAGCACGGCCAGCGTGCGCATCAACGGGCGGCCGCTCGCGATCCGCTCGCCGGCCGATGCGATCCGCGCGGGCATCGCGATGGTGCCCGAGGATCGCAAGCGTCACGGGATCGTGCCGCAGCTCGGCGTCGGGCACAACATCACGCTGTCGGTGCTGCGCCGGTTCGCCGCACGCGGCCGGATCGACGCGGCCGCCGAACTCGACGCGATCCGCACCGAGATGCAGCGGCTGTCGGTGCGCGCCGCGCACCCGTTCCTGCCGATCGCGAGCCTGTCCGGCGGCAACCAGCAGAAGGCAGTGCTCGCGCGGATGCTGCTCGCCGACCCGCAGGTGCTGATCCTTGACGAGCCGACTCGCGGCGTCGACGTCGGCGCGAAGGCCGAAATCTACCGGCTGATCTTCGCGCTCGCGAAACGCGGCGTCGCGCTGATCGTCGTGTCGTCGGAGCTGCCGGAGGTGCTCGGCCTCGCCGATCGCGTGCTCGTGATCGGCGAAGGCGAGCTGCGCGGCGATTTCGTCAACGAAGGCCTCACGCAGGAACAGATACTCGGCGCCGCGCTCAAGCCCGCGCGGCGTCCGGCCGAACCCATTGCAGCGAGTGCGACATGAACACCGAACTTTCCTCTTCTTCCGCCGTGCCGCCGGACACCGACGCGCGCCGCCTGCGCGGCCGTCCGCTGAGCCAGATCTTCGTGCGCTACAAGGTGCTCGCGCTGCTGTTCGCCGTCGCGGCGATCTGGGTGTTCTTCTCGGTGCTGACCGACGGCGCGTTCGTCACGCCGCGCAACGTGTCGAACCTGCTGCGGCAGATGTCGATCACCGGGATGCTCGCGTGCGGGATGGTGTTCGTGATCATCGCCGGCGAGATCGACCTGTCGGTCGGCTCGTTGCTCGGGCTGCTCGGCGGCGTCGCGGCGATCCTCGACGTCAATCGCCACTGGCCGGTCGCCGCCACGGTGCCGGCCGTGCTCGCGCTCGGCGTGCTGGTCGGGCTGTTCAACGGCTGGTGGTCGACGTACCGGCGCGTGCCGTCGTTCATCGTCGGGCTCGGCGGGATGCTCGCATTCCGCGGGATCCTGCTCGGCGTGACGGGCGGCTCGACGATCGCGCCGGTGTCCGACGGCTTCGTGTTCATCGGGCAAGGCTATCTGCCGCGCGCGGCGGGCGACGGCCTCGCGGTGCTGCTGTTCGCGCTGGTTGCGCTGCTGGTGTTCCGGCAGCGGAGCACGCGGCACCGCTACAAGCTCGCGGTCGCGCCGATGTGGCAGGACGTCGCGAAGATCGTCGGCGCCGGTGCCGTGCTGCTTGCGTTCGTCGCGACCCTCGACCGCTACGGCGGCATCCCGGTGCCGGTGCTGCTGCTGCTCGCGCTGCTCGGCGTGTTCTCGTGGATCGCGACGCAGACGGTGTTCGGCCGGCGCATCTATGCAGTCGGATCGAACCTGGAAGCGACGCGGCTGTCGGGCGTCGACACCGATCGCGTGAAGCTCGCGATCTTCGCGCTGATGGGGCTGATGTGCGCGTTCGCGGGCATCGTCAATACCGCGCGGCTCGCGGCCGGCTCGCCGTCGGCCGGCTCGATGGGCGAGCTCGATGCGATCGCCGCGTGCTTCATCGGCGGCACGTCGATGCGCGGCGGGTCGGGCACCGTCTACGGCGCGCTGATCGGCGCGCTCGTGATGGCGAGCCTCGACAACGGGATGTCGATGCTCGACGTCGACGCGTACTGGCAGATGATCGTCAAGGGTGCGGTGCTGGTGCTCGCGGTGTGGATCGACGTGGTGTCGCGGTCGAACCGGCGCTGACGTGAAGTGACGTGAAGTGACGCGCGGCGTGGCGGCGCGGCCGCCGCTCGGAGCACGGGAGCACCGGAGCGCCGAGGCACCGACGCACCGACGCACCGACGCACCGACGCACCGACGCACCGGAGCACCGGAGCACCGGAGCACCGGAGCGCCGTGCTGATGCCGCGCGCGCCGTCGGGCGTCCGAGTCTTTCGTCCGCCGATCTCGCGCCGCACTCGTCGGCCGGAGCGCAGCCGGTGGCGCGCACGATGCTTCGGGGCCGCGTTCATGACTGGGTGCGGTGCATGCGTTGCGCTATCCTGTCGCGATCGACCTTTCTCCGACGCCATGAAGCGCCCGTCGTTTTCCACTCAACTCGTGATGCTGTGGGCCCTCGTTGCCGCGCTATGCGCGACGCTGGTGGCGCTCGTGTGGATCGTGGCCCGTTCCGCCGAGAGCGAGCAGATCGCGGGCGCCCGCGCGCAGGGCGCGGCCGCGTGCGAAGCGGTGGCATCGCGCTATGCGGGCGCGGTGCGGCCGTCCGGCGCGCAACCCGATGCCGAGCCGATGCACGCGATCCTCGACATCGTGCTCGCCCGTGCGCCGGACGTCGAAGGCGGTTTCTGGACGCGCGGCGGCGCAGGCGCCGACGGCCGCTTTCTCGCGTATGCGTTTCCGACCTATCAGGGCAGCGGCATCAAGCGCGACGTGCCGGAAGCGGAAACCTCGCTGATCCTGCGCACGCTGAACGCGGCCGCCGCCGCGCGCGCGACCGCGACCAACGTCGTCGAAGGCGCGCAGGATGCGGTCGTGGCGGTTGCGTGTCCGGTGCCGGCCAGCCCGGAGCTGTTCGTCTGGATGCTGACGCGCGCGCATCCGCCGCTCGGCCCGCATGGCGAGCTGCTCGCGACGGCGCTTGCGGCGGTGCTCGCCGTGATTCTCGCGATCGCCGCCGCGCTCGCGTTCGCATTGCGGCGCTGGAAGCGCAATCTCGGCCGCATCGAGGCGGCACTGTCGCCGGCGGGGCGCGACACGCAACTGCCGCGCGTCGGCGAACCCGACCTCGACCGGATCATCGATGCGTTCAATGCGCATGCGCGGCACGCCGAACGTTTGCAGCAGCAAGCCGGCGAATTGAGCGCGCGGCTCGCGCAGGCCGAGCGCTTCGGCATGCTCGGCAAGCTCGCCGCGCAGCTCGCGCATGAAATCCGCAACCCGATGGGCGCGATGCGGCTGAAGGCCGAGAATGCGCTCGCCGCGGACAGCGGCCGTCAGCAGGACGCGCTTCGTATCATCCTCACGCAGATCGCGCGCATCGATACGCAATTGTCGGGGCTGCTCGCGCTCACGCAGCCGGTCAGTCCGCACATCGCACGCGTCGATCTCGACGCGTGGCTCCCGCACGTCGTCGATGCGCACCGCGAGCTCGCGCAGCGCCAGTCGATCGCGCTCGCATGCACGCCGGACGGGCACGGCGAGCGGTTCGCGCCGCCGTCCGACAACCCGGCGTTCGATCCCGGCCAGATGCGCCGCGCGCTCGACAACCTGTTGCTCAATGCGCTGCGCCATGCGGGCGACGGCGGCGCCGTGTCGGTCACGGCTGCGCGCTCGACGGCCGATGCGCGTGCGATGCTGCGGTTCACGGTGTCCGATACGGGCCCCGGCGTGCCCGACGCGCAGCGCGAGCGGATCTTCGAACCGTTCGTGACCGGCCGCGCGGGCGGCACGGGCCTCGGCCTCGCGGTCGTGCGCGAAGTGGCGGCGGCGCACGGCGGCCGCGCGTGGCTCGATGCGGCGTCGCGCGGCGCTTCTTTCGTGATCGAGATTCCATGGCAACCATCCTGATCGTCGACGACGACGCCGCATTTCGCGACGGCCTCGCGGAAACGCTGCGCGATCTCGGTCATCGTGTCGTCGAGGCCGCATCCGGGCGCGCGGCGCTTTCGATGCTGCGCGACGGCGGCCACATCGATTGCGTGTTCCTGGACTTCCGGCTGCCGGACCTGGACGGCCTCGCGGTGCTCGCGCAATGGCGCGACGATGCAGCGCTCGCCGCGATCCCGGTCGTGATGCTGACCGCGCACGCGACCAGCGACAACACGATCGACGCGATGCGCCTCGGCGCGTTCGACCATCTGACGAAGCCGGTCGGGCGTCGCGACATCGCGCAATTGCTCGAGCGGATCGTGTCCGCGCATGCGCCGCGCGCGCACGGCGACGCGGACACCGGCGCGTTTGCCGGCGAGCACGCGTCGGACCGCCCGCGCCTGCTCGGCGTCAGCGCCGCGATCCGCGACGTGCAGAAGCAGCTCGGGCGCGCCGCGACGAGCGATGCGACGGTGCTCGTCACCGGCGAAACCGGCACCGGCAAGGAAGTGGCCGCGCGGGTGCTGCATGCGGCGTCCGCGCGGCATGCCGGGCCGTTCGTGGCCGTGAATTGCGCGGCCATTCCGGCCGATCTGCTCGAAAGCGAATTGTTCGGCCATCGCCGCGGCGCGTTCACGGGCGCGCATGCGGATCGCGCGGGGCGGCTCGTCGAGGCCGGCGGCGGCACGCTGTTTCTCGACGAGATCGGCGACATGCCTGCCGCGATGCAGGCGAAGCTGCTGCGCGCGCTGCAGGAGCGCCAGGTGACGCCGCTCGGCGCGGACCGCCCGACGCCGATCGACATTCGCGTGGTGGCCGCGACGCACCGCGATCTCGCCGCGGGCGTCGCGAGCGGCACGTTCCGCGAAGACCTGTTCTACCGGCTGAACGTGATTCCGCTGCACCTGCCGCCGCTCGCCGAGCGCGTGGCCGACATCCTGCCGCTCGCCGCGCATTTTCTCGAACGTGCGGCCGGCGCGCGGCCGCTGCACCTGACGAACGACGCGCAGCGCGCGCTGCTCGCTCACCGCTGGCCCGGCAACGTGCGCGAACTGCGCAACGTGATGGAGCGCGCGGCAGCGCTCGCGCCCGGGCCCGCGATCACCGCGGCCGACCTCGCGCTCGGCGCGGCGCCGGCCGCGGGCGTGCATGCGGATGCGGACGCCGCGCTGCCTGCGTTCCTGTTCGATCTGCCGCTGCCCGACGCGCTGGCCGCGGTCGAGCGCGCGGCGATCCTGCGCGCGCTCGAGCGGGCGAACGGCAATCGCGCCGAAGCGGCACGGCAACTCGGCATCGGTCGTCAGTCGCTGTATGCGCGCATGGCGAATCTCGGGATCGATCGCGACGGCTGAGCGGGATGCAGGGCGTCGGATTGTCCGACACCGTCGCGCGCATCTGTCGGCATTCCCGACACCCGCGCGGCGGCGGACTACCGCGGTGCACCGCGGCACGGGCGCGAATCAGGTTGGCACGGGGCTTGCAAATAGGGGTGTACCGCAACCCGTCGTCGCGGTCATGCTGCGCGCCGCACGCCGGCCGCAGCGCGCATTCGCCGTCCGTCGACGCGCGACGCACGCGACGACATCCCGATGGAGAAATCACCCCATGCACTGGATCGATCCGGCATGTCTGCCCGAAACGCGCGGCCGCGTGACCCAATTCCTGCTCAACCCGCACGGCGAAGTCGACGGGCTGATCCTGAACGGCGACCTGCAGGTTCACGTGCCGCCGCATCTCGGCCGCGAACTCGTGCAGCACGTCGCGTGCGGCGATCGCATCCGCGTACGCGGCATCAAGCCGCGCGGCGCGGACATGATCGCGGCCGTTCAGCTGACCGGCCGCGGCGGCGCGGCGATCGTCGATGGCGGGCCGGCGCACGAGCCGCGTCCGCTGCCGCGCGCCGGCCGCGAGCCGATGGACGTGCGCGGCGAGGTCGCGTTTGCGTTGCACGGCCCGAAAGGCGAGTGCAACGGCGCGCTGCTGACGAATGGCGTCGCGGTGCGCATGCCGCCGCACGCGGCAGCCGAGCTCGGCGACTATTTGCGTCCCGGCATGCACGTGCAGGTGTGGGGCGACGCGATCGTCACGCCGCACGGCACGACGATCGACGTCACCGACATCGCCGAGCTCGTCGATGCGCCGGCCGGCTGAACGCGCGGCGGCGACGAGACCGGCCCGCGCGCTCGAAGCGCTCAACTTCTTCGTCGCCGACGTGCAGGCCGGGATCGGCCCGTTCGCCGGCGTGATCCTGCTGTCGCGCGGGTGGAGCGCGGACGCGATCGGGTCCGTGATGACGCTCGCCGGCCTGGCGGCGATGGCCGCGACGCCGTTGGCCGGCGCGCTCGTCGATGCGCTGCGCGCGAAGCGTGCGCTGATCGTCGGCGCGACGGCCGCGACCGCGTTCGCAACGGTGATGCTGCGTTTCGCCGACAGCTATCCGGCGGTGGCGGCGTCGCAGATCGTGGCCGCCGTCTGCGGCGCCGCGCTCGCACCGGCCGTCGCGGGCGTGACGCTCGGCATCGCGCGCACGCGCGGCTTCGACCGTCAGTTCGGCCGCAACCAGATGGCGAACCATGCGGGCAACGTCGCCGGCGCGGCGCTCGCGGGCTGGCTCGGCTGGCATGCGGGATTCGATGCGTTGTTCGCGCTCGTCGCCGTATTCGCGGTGCTCGCGATCGGCAGCGCGTTGGCGATTCCGGCGCGCGCGATCGACCATGCGAGCGCATGCGGTCTCGGCGAGCAGCCCGACGCCGCCCGCACCGCGCGCGTCGGCAACGATTCGCACGACGATCGATCGCACGACGATGCCGGACATCGCGCCGGCGCGTGGCGCACGCTCGCGGCGAACCGGCCGCTGCTGCTGCTCGGCGTGTCGCTCGCGCTGTTTCACCTCGGCAATGCGGCGATGCTGCCGCTGTACGGGATGGGCGTCGTCGCCGCGCACCGCAGCGATCCGAGCATGTTTACCGCGCAGACGATCGTGATCGCGCAATGCGTGATGATCGCGGCCGCATGGTGCGCGCCGCGGCTGATTCGCGATCACGGATACTGGCGCGTGCTGCTGCTGTCGTATCTGGCGCTGCCGGTACGCGGCGTGCTCGCGGCCACGCTGATGAGCGAGGCGGGCGTGTGGCCGGTGCAGATACTCGACGGCATCGGCGCCGGCCTGCAAAGCGTCGTCGTACCGGCGCTCGTCGTGCGGCTGCTCGACGGCTCGGGGCGCGTGAACGCGGGGCAGGGCGCGGTCGCGACCGCGCAAGGCATCGGCGCGGCGTTGAGCCCGGTGCTCGGCGGCGTGCTCGCGCAGCATTACGGCTATCCGGCTGCCTTCGTGGTGCTGGGCGCCGTGTCGACGGGCTCGGTCGCATTGTGGCTCGGTTACTCGCGTTCGTTGCGCGGCGCGTGCGGCAAGCCGCCGGGCCGCCGCGCGCCGTCCGATCTGCCGGCCGCATCGCGATGAAGCGCGCATCGATTCATTGCCGCTATCCGGATCGTCGAAGCGATGAATAGCGCCCCGTTTGCATGGCTGATTTCCGCGCTCGCCACTGCGGGCGTGATCGTGCGCCCGTTCGGCTGGCCCGAGGCGATCTGGGCCGTGACCGGCGCGGTGCTGCTGGTCGGTCTCGGCCTGTTGCCGGTGGACGCCGCGCTCGCCGCCGTCGCGAAGGGCGGCGACGTGTACCTGTTCCTTACCGGGATGATGCTGCTGTCCGAGGTCGCGCGCCGCGAAGGGCTGTTCGACTGGATCGCCGCGTACGTCGTGAATCTCGCGCACGGCTCGCCGCGGCGGATGTTCGCGCTCGTCTATCTGGTCGGGATCGTCACGACCGTGTTCCTGTCGAACGATGCGACCGCCGTCGTGCTGACCCCGGCCGTGTTCGCGGCCGCGCGCCGCGCGAAGACGGACCCGCTGCCGCTGCTGTACGTCTGCGCGTTCGTCGCCAATGCGGCGAGCTTCGTGCTGCCGATCTCGAATCCCGCGAATCTCGTGCTGTACGGCGTGCACATGCCCGCGCTCGGCACGTGGCTCGCGCGCTTCGCGCTGCCGTCGGTTGCGTCGATCGCGTGCACGTACGCGATCCTGCGCGCGACGCAGCGGCACGCGCTGCGCGGCCGCTGCGCGAGCGATTTGCTGGTGCCGCCGCTCGCGCCGGGCGGGCGCATCGCGCTGGCCGGCATCGCGGCGACGGCCGCCGCGCTGATGGGCGTGTCCGTGCTCGACCGGCCGCTCGGGTTGCCGACCGCGGTGGCCGGCGCCGTCACCGCGGCGTGCGTGCTGTGGCGCGATCGCGGCGCGTGCGGACCGATGCTGCGCGCGATCTCGTGGAGCGTGCTGCCGCTCGTGGCCGGCCTGTTCGTGCTGGTCGAGGCGCTCGACCGTACCGGCGCGGTGCACGCGCTCGCCGACGCGTTGCGCGCGCTGACGGCGGGCGGCGCGGCACGCGCGGCGGCCGCGTCGGGCGCCGCCGTCGCGCTCGCGTCGAATCTGGTCAACAACCTGCCTGCAGGGCTCGTCGCCAGCGCGACCGCCGGTGTCGCGCACAGCCCGCAACCGGTGATCGACGCGCTGCTGATCGGCGTCGATCTCGGGCCGAACCTGTCCGTCACCGGGTCTCTCGCGACGATCCTGTGGCTCGCGGCCATTCGGCGCGAAGGGCAGCAGGTGAGCGCAGGGAAGTTTCTCGCGATCGGTGCATGCGTGATGCTGCCGGCGCTCGCGGCCGCGCTCGCGGTGCGGCTGGCGTAGCGAGCGGCTGAACGCCGGGCGTGACGCAACGTGCCGATGCGCGCCGCGGGCGCGGAACCGCGATGACTGCGATGCCGCCGGCGCGGATATGGACCGCCGGCCGCCGGCTACCCGGCATCCGCCTTGATGAAATCGACGAACGCGCGCAGCGGAGCCGGCACGAAACGCCGCCCCGGATAATACAGATACGGGCCCGAGAACGGCCGCCACCAGCCGTCGAGCACGGGCTCGAGCGCGCCGCTCGCAAGATGCGGGCGCAGCCAGTCTTCGTACAGGTGCACGATGCCGAGCCCCGCACAGGCGGCATCCACGACGAGATCGACGGCGCCGCCGATCTGCACGACGAGCGGCCCCGACGGCTCCACGCGCACGACTTCGCCGTCGCGCTCGTATTCCCACGCCGGCATCGCGCCGCTCGCGAAACGGCCGCGCAGGCACGCGTGATCGAGCAGGTCGCGCGGATGGGCCGGGCGGCCGCGCCGGTCGAGATAGGCGGGCGCAGCCGCGGTCGCGAAGCGTTGCGAGCGCGGGCCGATCGGCACGGCGATCATGTCCTGCTCGAGGCGCTCGTCGTAGCGAATCCCGGCGTCGCAGCCGGCCGCGAGGATATCGACGAAGCTCTCGTCCGCGACGACCTCGAGCCGGATCTCAGGATACGCGTCGAGAAAGCGCGGAACGATCGACGGCAGCACGAGCCGCGCGGCGCTCATCGGAACGTTGAGCTTCAGCGTGCCGACCGGTTTCTCGCGGAACGTGTTGACCACGTCGAGTGCCGCCTCCACCTCGCTCAGCGCCGGCGTGAGCCGGGCGAGCAGGCGCTCGCCGGCTTCGGTCGGCGACACGCTGCGCGTCGTGCGGTGCAGCAGCCGCACGCCGAGTTGCGCCTCCAGCCTGCGCACCGCTTCGCTGAGCCCCGACGCACTCGCACCGGCCACGCGTGCGCCCTCGCGGAAGCCCTTCGCCCGGGCGACCGCGACGAACGCATTCAGATCGCCGAGATCGACTTGCATTGTTCGCCTTTTCGTACAGGTCGTGCGCATTATGACTGGTTATCGCGCAGCGCGACGCGGCGTAACCTGCGATTCGTTCAATCGATCCAGGAGCCACGTCATGTCAGCCATCGTTCAATCCGGCACGTTTTCCATCGCGGGCCGCCGCGTGCACCGCCTCGGCTATGGCGCGATGCAGCTTGCCGGCCCCGGCGTGTTCGGCCCGCCGAAAGACCGCGACGCTGCGCTCGCCGTGTTGCGCGAAGCCGTCGAATCGGGTGTCGACCACATCGACACCAGCGATTTCTACGGTCCGCACGTGACGAACCGGCTGATTCGCGAAGCGCTGCATCCGTATCGCGACGGCCTGCTGATCGTGACCAAGGTCGGCGCGACGCGCGGCGACGACGGTTCGTGGCTGCCCGCGTTCTCCGCCGACGCGCTGACCGCCGCCGTGCACGACAATCTGCGCAATCTCGGCGTCGACGTGCTCGACGTCGTCAACCTGCGGATCATGTTCGACGTGCACGGCCCGGCCGAAGGCTCGATCGAAGCGCCGCTCACGGCGCTGGCCGAGCTGCAGCGGCAGGGCCTCGTGCGGCACATCGGGCTGAGCAACGTGACGGCCGCGCAGATTGCCGAAGGCCGGCGGATCTGCGACATCGTGTGCGTGCAGAACCATTACAACCTCGCGCACCGCGACGACGACGATCTGATCGACGCGCTCGGACGCGACGGCATCGCGTACGTGCCGTATTTTCCGCTCGGCGGCTTCAGTCCATTGCAGTCGTCCACGCTCGACGCGGTCGCCGCGCGGATCGGCGCGACGCCGATGCAGACCGCGCTCGCGTGGCTGCTGCGCCGCGCGCCGAACATCCTGCTGATTCCCGGCACGTCGTCGGTCGCGCATCTGCGCGAGAATCTGGCCGCCGGCGCGCTCGTGTTGCCGGAAGACGCCGTGCGGGAACTGGACGGGGTCGCGGCGGCCGCCGGTTGACGGCCGCGAGGGCCGCTTTTGCCGGCGCGACGAGGCCCGCGCCGTTGCCGCCGAGACGCGCGATGCCGGACCGCATGCGAGCCCGTCCGGGCGCGCGGCGCGCGGCGCGTATTCGCGAGCATGACATCGGTGGCGGTGCCGCTCCGCTGTCGGCCGGCCATCTGCACGCGTGTCCGGGCCGACCGGCGCGGGGCCCGGGCCAGCGGGCTTGCGGACGACACCATCGGCTGGCGGAACCCGCCCTCCGCTCGCCGGCCGCAGAGCCGTTCAGCGAGCCTGACCCAGCTGCTCGTCGATCGACCGCGTGAGCGGCGATTGCACGTCGCCGGTGTGCTTCGTCTGCACGGGCTCGATCAGCACGATCCAGCATTCTTCGTCGGCCACCGGATTGTGCTGCGTGCCGCGCGGCACCACGTGCATCGAGCCGGCCGGCAAGTCGACGACGCGGCCGCCTTCGTACTCGATCTTCAGATGCCCGCGCACGACGAAGAACAGCTCGTCTTCGTGCGCATGGTCGCGTACCTTCGCGACCTTCACGTACTGATCGTTGACCTGCGCGACGACCTTCGGCGACCAGTAGTCGGCGACATCCGCGAATGCGGCTTCGAGGTCGAACGATTCGGCAAACGGAACGGCGGGGAGGGTCATCTCGTCTCCAGATACAGTGACGTGCATGCGGGATCGAAACCGGCGCGATGCCGGCATCGACAGGCGCGGAACGCCGATTATAGGGACGCCGCCGTGACGCTGCACGACGGCGCCATGCAGCGCCTGCCGCTCCATGCTCAGCGGGCCAGCGCCGCCGCGAAGTCGCGGTACGTGCGCAGCGGGCGGCCGAGAATCGCGGTCAGCCGCGCAACGTCGCCGGCCAGCGGCACCATTCCGTCGGTGACGTAGCGTTCGGCCATCAGCCGCATCTCGTATGCCATCCATTTCGGCATGAAGCTCGCCAGGTTGTTCTCGAACGCGGCCGGATCGTCGCCGCCATACGCGACCGGCCGGCCCAGCACCTCGGACCAGATCGACGCGAGTTGCGGACCCGTCAGCGTGTCGGGGCCGACCAGGTTGATCATCTCGACCGGCAGCTTGCCCGGCGCGTCGTTGCGGCGGATCAGCTCGATCGCGGCGACTTCCGCGACGTCGCGCACGTCGACCATCGCGACCCCCTTGCTGCCGATCGGCATCGGATACACGCCGTGACCGGCGATCACGTCCTTGACCATCCGTTCGTTCTCCATGAAATACGCGGGCCGCAGGATCGTCGCGCTGAAACCGGCCTGCTCGATCATCCGCTCCGCACCGGACTTCACCGCGAAGTGCGGCACGTTCGCGAAGCGGTCGGCGTGCATGACCGACAGATAGACGACGCGCTCGATACCCGCGTCGCGAGCCACGTTCAGCGCGATCAGCGCCTGCGTGAACTCGTCGCCCGCGACGCCGTTCAGCAGGAACAGCGTGCGCACGCCGGTGAATGCGGTGCGCAGCGCGTCGAGGTCGAGCATGTCGCCCTGGACGACCGCCACTGCGGCCGGAAAATCGGCCTTCGACGGATCGCGTACGAGCACCCGCACGTCGGCGCCGCGCTCGACGAGTTGATGGACGACGTGGCGGCCGACACGGCCGGTCGCACCGGTTACGAGAATGGTCATGATGTTCACTCCTGGGGTAGCGGTTGAATTGACTGCCCACGTAAGTTAAGTGATCCACACATGATCCGGAAGGTGTGATAAATAGACTGGGTGTCTCACTGGTGGAACGTATGGATCTGCTCGCTCTCGCCGATTTCAATCTCGTCGCCCGTCACGGCAGCTTCGGCGAGGCCGCGCGCGCGGCCGGGCGCCCGAAGGCGACGCTGTCGCGTCGCGTGACCGAACTGGAGAACAGCCTCGCGTTGCGTCTGTTCGAACGCGGGTCGCGCGGCGTGACGCTCACGCAGGAAGGGCGCGCGCTGTACGAGCGCACGGGTGCGCTGCTCGCCGAGCTGGCCGACAGCGCGTCCGCGATCGCGTCGGGCGGCGAACGCCCGCGCGGGCGCCTGCGCATCAGCGCGCCGATACTGTTTTCCCAGCTCGCGATGGGGAGGCTCGTGGCGACGTTCGTCGCGCAATATCCGGACGTGCGCGTGGACGTGACGACGGAAGACCGCCGCGTCGACATGATCGACGAAGGTTATGACCTGGTGATCCGCGTGAACCCCGACCCGGACGAAAGCCTGATCGGCCGCGTGCTGGTGCGCGACCGGCTGGTCGTCGTGGCGGCGCCGGCGCTGGTGCGGCCGTCCGGCGACGCGCGCGTACCGGCGGTCGTCAGCGGCGTGGACGACTGGCGCGACGCGTGGGACGTCACGGGCCCGCACGGGCCGTCGCGCATACCGTTCGAGCCGGTCGCACGGCTGTCGTCGCTGCTCATCGTGCGCGAGACGGTCAGGCTCGGCCTGGGCGCCGCATGCCTGCCGGTGTCGCTCGCGAGCCGCGACCTCGCGGCAGGCACGCTCGTCTGTTGGGGCGACGTGCCGGGGCCCGAGGTCGCGCTGTGGGCGCTCTATCCGTCGAGGCGGCTATTGAGTGCGCGCGTTTCCGCGTTTCTCGATCATCTGAAGGACGCGTTCCCGTCCGGCACGGCGGAAGACCTCGCCGCGTACGTCGGAGCAGGGTGCTGAAACTGCGCGGCGCGGTTCGCGGTCCTGTCGGCGCGACGCTGCGAGCGCTACGTCCGGTCGCGATTGCGTGCGCGGGTCGCGCCCGTGATCACCGCGATGCCGAACAGAATGACGGCAACGATCTCGATGATGTGCTGCGATACGTGCAGCGTCGTCAATCCCCACGCGACGCCGGCGATGAAAATGATCCAGCCGAGCAGGTAAATGAGCAGGGTCATCGTCGTTCTCCTTGTGGTTCGGGGTTCATCCGGCCGCTGCCGCATGCGCATGCAGACCGAGGCGTTCCATCAGCCGCTGCGCGTCGAATGGTGCGTTCGTCTTCGCGTCGTTGTCGAAGTAGCAGTACACGTCGCGCGACCGCGCTCGCGGCGGCGACAGGTCGGGCGCCGCGAGATGCGCATCGGCCGGCTGCGCGCCGAGGCTCCATGATTCGATCCTGCGCGCCCATTGCTCGAGCGCTGCATCGGAGTATTCGCCGGAGTACTTCGTTTCCGTGCCGTGCAGACGCATGTACACGAAGTCGGCGCTCAGGTCTTCGAACTGCGGCCACGGTTCGGTCGAATCGGACACGACCACTGCGACCTTGTGGCGGCGCAGCAGCTTCACGAACGCCGGATCGACGAAGCTCGCGTGGCGCACTTCGATCGCATGGCGCAACGCGCGCGTTTCGTCGATGCGCACATAGGGTGTCCTGACCCGGCGATCGTGCTGCTTCGCGAGCGCATGCGCGGCTTCGGTGTCGTGCGGCAGCAGGCTCAGGAAGCGCTCGATGTGCCCGGGGTCGAACCGCAGCGACGGCGGAAACTGCCACAGGATCGGCCCGAGCTTGTCCTTCAGCGCGAGCAGCCCTTGAGCGAAGAAGTTCGCACAGGCGACGGTCGCCGTTTCATCGCGAAAGCGCAGCATGTGCGTCAGATAGCGCGCGCCTTTCACGCTGAACGTAAAACCGGGCGGCGTTTCGTCGTACCAGCGCTGCCAGCTGTCGAGCGATTGCAGGCTGTAATGCGTGCCGTTGATCTCGATCGTCTGCATCCGGTCCGACGCGTACTGCAGCTCGGCGGCCTGCTTCAATCCCTTCGGGTAGAAGGTGCCGCGCCAGCCGTCGTAGCGCCAGCCTGAAATGCCGATATGAATGTGGCCCGATGTACTCGTCACGTCGTTGCCCGCTCGATCGATTGAATCCCGATGCGGGGAGCAATGCGCGTGCCTGTGCGCGGGTGCGCGTCAGGTCCGCGCCGGCGGCTCAGCGCTTCCGGCCGACGGCGATGCACGGCCGTTTCGGATCGGCCCGCGCTCGGCCCGCGCACGAGCCGCGCGCCGCGCCGGTCACGCCGCCGACAACACGACCGACACGCCCGTCGCCGTATAGACCGGCGTCGCCTTGAACCCGTCGACCGTCACCGTCGAAAACTGCGCGGAAGCCGCGGCGCCGTCGATCAGCGCGATCGTGTCGCCGGCCTTCGGCGCATAGCCGTTCACGAACTTCACGTGCAGCGTGCCGCCCGCGACCGTGAATTGGCCGCCCACGCGCAACCGGCCGCCGCCGTTGCCGTCGATGTCGAGTTCGAGCGTCGTGTTGGCGAGCTGCGTGTAGCGTGTCGCGACCGTCACCGGCGCGGCGGCCGCGATCCGTACGCTGCCGCCCGAGCCGACATAGACGTCGCCGTTGCCGAACGCACTCGCCGATGCGGCGGCGAGCGTGCCGCCATTCACCTGCGTGCCGCCGGTATAGCTGTTGTTGCCGGCGAGCGTCAGCGTGCCGGTGCCTTGCAGCGTCAGCTTGCCGGCGCCGGCGATGTCGTTGCGCCACAGATCGGCTGCGTTGAGCCCGCCCTGCGAAGCGTCCATCGACACGACGACGTTGCCGTTGAACGCGCCGTAACCGTCTGCCGCGGCGAACAGGTTCAGCCGGCCCCAGCCCTCGGCGTCGTCCATCACCGGATAGCCGGACTGCACTTCGGTGGTTTTCAGCACGACGCGCCGCTGATCCGCGCTCAAATACGGGAAGCGCGTCTGCAGCAGGATTTCGGCGCCCTTCGGCACCACGGGCGGCGCGCCGGTCGATTCGATCGCGCCGAAGCCGAACGTCATGCGGCGCAGGAACGCGGCCTTGTTCGCGGTGTAGTCGGCAAACCGGTCGGTTGCCGTCGTGCCCGAGTGCGCGAACGCGGCGAACGTCGTGCCGCTGGTGCCCGTCAGTTGCTGCAGCGTCTGATGGGCCTGCACATACGCGGCCTGTGCGTCGCTCGCATAGGCGGTGAGGTTTGCCGCGCTGATCGCGAGCGCGAGCATGCGGCCGCCGATCACGTCGAGCGGCGAATGCATGCCGGCGAGGATCCGGTTCTCGCCGAGCTCGAGGCCGCGGCTGACCATTTCCTGGAAGCGCTCCGGTACGAGCCACGCCATCGTCGTCGCATCGCGCATCGCTTCGGCCGTGTGGCCGCTGATGAAGCCGCCGTCGGTGGCGGGCGTCGTGCTTTCGGCGGGAACGAGCGTCGGCGCGACGACGACGCTCGTGCTCCAGCGGTACGGCCGCGCATACTTGTAGAAGCGCTTCGACGGCTCGGTCGATGCGTTGTTGCCCATCTCGTTGAGCAGGTCGACGACCTTGCCGAAGTTCGCGTTGGTGCTGCTGCCGACACCGACGTTGTTGCCGGAATCGTTGTACAGCACGGTCGTCGCGTCGGCGGGAATGCTGGTGATGCTGGTCGTTTGCTGGGCCGCGGTGCGCCATGCGTCGGTGAGCGGCCCCATGCCGTCGGTCACGCTGTAGCCCTTGCCGCGCCGGTCGTCGAAATACGCGGCGTCGGCCTGCTGCTGCGTGCGTGCGGTGGTCGCGTTGATCACGTACTGGACGTTCGCGTCCAGCACCGTGCCGTTGAGGATCGTGCCGCACGGCGTGCCGCTGCCGGGCAGGCCCGAGCAGGTCGACGCGACGATCGCGGGAAACGCGCCGTTGGCCGGCGCGTTCACGCCCGCATCGACGAGCATCGTCGACGGCTGCCACAGGTCGAGGAAGCGGCTCAGCACACGCACCGCAGCGTTGGTCGACAGCGTCGCATAGCGCGCGTCGCCGCGCTGATTGGTCGCGACGTTGTCGACGAACGCGGGCACGCTCGGCACGGGCGCGCTGTCGACGAAGCCGGGGTCGGCCGGCGGCGCCGGCATGGCCGCGCTGGTCGCGGCGGGCGACGCGACATCGTCGCCGCCGCCGCACGCAGCAAGAACGATCGCACTCGACAGCGCTGCGACGTGCAGCGGGAAACGGCTTCGTGACGCAAACATGCAAGACTCCATCCACGGGAAGATGGCGGATTGTCGTGCGCGATCGTGACGCGGCCGTTAAGGATTTGTTGCGCAGAGCGGTTGGCGGGCCCGAATTCTCACTATTTGGTGAATTCTCGGTGCAGCACGTTTGCGGCCTGCAGTGCCGCGTCTTTTCCGCTTCGACTTCGGCGTCGCGGGCAGCGGCCGCGAGCACGATGTCGCGCGCGGCAGCCACACGCCGGTCGACCGCGACTCGCACCGACGATCGGGTAGCGTTCCTGATTATCCGAACGGTACATGGAGGATTCGCGGCGGTGAATCGCCCGATCGTTTGCGCGGCGCGCGTCGTGCACATGCCGGCGAACGACCGGAACCGCGACGGTCACGCCGGTTGAGCATGCAGCTGCGCGTCGGCGCGGCACACGCGGTTTCTGCCCTGGCGCTTCGCCGCATAGAGCGCGAGATCGGCCTGATGCGACAGCGCATGCACGGAACGCGGGTGCGCGCGATGGCCGGTCGCGCAGCCGATGCTGACCGTGAACGGCGGAATCGTCGCATCGAAGCCGTCGATCCGGTTGTGTTCGACGGCGCGGCGGATGGCCTCGGCGACTTCCGCCGCACCGTTTTCGTCGGTATCGGGCAGCACCGCGACGAATTCCTCGCCGCCGTAGCGCGCGGCGATGTCGCCGCGCCGCCGCACGTGCGCGCGGATGCATTCGGCGAGAAAGCGCAGCGCCGTGTCGCCTTGCGCATGGCCGTAGCGGTCGTTGTACTGCTTGAAGTGGTCGGCGTCGATGAACAGCACCGACAGGCTGCCGCCGCTGCCGCGCTGCAGTCGCTCCCACTCGTCGGCGAGCGCGGCATCGAGCGCGCGGCGATTGTGCAGGCCCGTCAGCGGATCGGTGCGCGTGAGGTCGGTGAGCAGCGTCTGCTTGCGCAGGTTGTCGCGCAGCGCGAACGCGAGCAGCCACACGACCGCGCAGAACAGCGCGCCGATGACGGACGCCGACACGCCGACCGTCCACGACAGGTGCGTGATGCCGGCCAGCACGTCACGCTCGGCCGGCGCGACGACGGCGATCAGCGGCGTGCCCGGCACCCGCTGGTACGTATACAGCCGCACGATGCCGTCGATGCTCGAGCGCGCCGCATAGAAGCCCGATTCGCGGCTCACCATCCGGTCGAACGACTTCGACCGGCGCAGCCGGACCATCTGGTGATCGCTCACCGGCGGGTTGCGCGCGAGGATCGTGCCGTCCGCGCGCACGATCGCGCTGACGCCGTGCGGGCCGACGTTCAGGCGCGACAGCAGCCGATCGAAGTACGCGAGATCGACGGCGACCACCGCGATCCCGTCGAACGTGTGATCCGGCCGCTCGATGCGCCGCGACAGCGCGATGGATTCCGTGCCGCCGCGCGACCGTGCGCGATACGCCTCCGACACGTAGAGGCCGACGTTGTCCGAATCGCGATGGACCTTGAAGTAGTCGCGATCGCTGAAGTCCCAGTTGTGGGTCGGCCCGCAACAGCCGTCGATCAGCCGCCCGTACCGGTCGGTGACGCCCATGCCGGTCACGTATTGCGCGGCCGTGCGCTCGAACAGCACGTCGTGCCGCAGCCCCGCGTCCATGCGCACGATCGCGGGGTTGCCGAGATCGGCCGCGAGCGACACGAGCGCATTGTTCGACGTTTCGACGGTACGGCCGATCTCGCTGACCAGCACCGCGGCGACGTTGCGCGACGTCTCGTGCGCATGTTCGACGACTTCGCTGCGCGCGGCCCTCAGCGTGGCCGCGCTGATGCCGAGTGCGGCGAACGACATCAGCGTCCCGATCACGCCGACGATCAGGTGATGGCGCCCGGCCCAGTCGGCAACTTTCTCGATCGAAGTGAATGCAGGCATGCTCGCGCTCATGCAGGAAAGCCGGCTGCAAGCGCAGCGGCGCGGGTCAAATCCGGGTTAACGGCAGGGTCGCCCGGAAATCGAGGCCCGCACGCGACGCGAACGCGTAACGCATGCCGCAAACGTGTGCGGCGCGCGCCCGCCGCCGGCGCCGCGCCATGCGGCGCGAAACGCGGCGGAATCGGGCGCGCGGGCCCCGCGTCAGTCGAGCCCGCCCTGGCACAGATACTTGATCGACAGGTAGTCGTCGAGGCCGTAGCGCGAGCCTTCGCGCCCGTAGCCCGACTCCTTCACGCCGCCGAACGGCGCGGCCTCGCTCGCGAGCGCGCCTTCGTTGATGCCGACGATGCCGGTTTCGAGCCGCGCGGACACGCGCGCGATGCGTCGCAGGTCCTGCGTGTAGAAGTACGCGGCGAGCCCGAACGGCGTGTCGTTCGCGGCGTCGACGGCCTCGTCCTCGGTGTCGAAGCGGAACAGCGCGGCGACCGGGCCGAACGTTTCCTCGCAGGTCAGCTGCATGTCGGCGGTCGCGTCGGCGAGCACCGTCGGCGCGTAGTAGTTCGGCCCGAGCTCGGTCAGGCGCTTGCCGCCCGCGAGCACGCGCGCGCCGCGCTCGACCGCGTCGCCGACGTGCCGCGCGATCTTGTCGACCGCGCGCGCGTTGATCATCGGCCCGATTTGCGCGGCCGCGTCGGTCGCCGGCGCGACCTTCAGCGCGGCGACGCGCGCGGCGAGCTTCGCGGCGAACGCGTCGTAGACGCCGGCCTGCACGTACACGCGGTTCGGCGACACGCAGGTCTGCCCGCCGTTGCGGAACTTCGCGGCCATCAGCCCGTCGACGGCCGCATCGAGCTCCGCGTCGTCGAACACGATGAACGGCGCGTTGCCGCCGAGCTCGAGCGACAGCTTCTTCAGCGTCGCCGCCGATTCGCGTGCGAGCAGCTTGCCGACGGCCGTCGATCCGGTGAACGTGATCTTGCGCACGCGGGCGTCGGCGAGCCAGTCGGCCGCGGCGTCGATCCCGCGTTCGCGCGACGCGGCGATCAGGTTCAGCACACCGGCCGGCACGCCGGCTTCCTGCGCGAGGAACGCGAGCGCGAGCGCGGTCAGCGGCGTGTCCTCCGCCGGCTTCGCGACGACCGTGCAGCCGGCCGCGAGCGCGGGCGCGATCTTGCGCGCGATCATCGCGAGCGGGAAATTCCATGGCGTGATCGCGGCGACGACGCCGATCGGCTCCTTCACCGCGCTCAGCCGCTTGCCGCGCTGCTGCTGCGGAATGATGTCGCCGTACGTGCGCGTCGCTTCCTCCGCGAACCACAGCACGTACGACGCGCCGTAGGCGACTTCGCCGCGCGCTTCGGCAAGCGGCTTGCCCTGTTCGCGCGACATCAGCTTCGCGAGATCGTCGGTGTGCGCGACGATCGCCGCATGCCACGCGCGCAGGATCGCGGCCCGGTCGCGCGCGGGCGTCGCGCGCCACGCG
>NZ_CABVPL010000044.1 GCF_902499045.1 Burkholderia latens
GGGCGTGCGGGCTGAGCGGCGGCGCGCTCGCCGCGTTCGCGGCCGCGACGGCCGGCGTGTCGGCGGCGGCCGGCTGGTGGCTCGATGCGCAGATCGTGCGTCCGCTTAAGCGGCTGCGCGACCAGGCGCTGAACGTCGCGACCGGCGAAAGCCGCCGCGGTGTGCGGATGAACCGCGTCGACGAGATCGGCATGACGCTGCGCACGATCAACCAGCTCGGGCTGATGTTCCGCTGGCTCGTCGACGACGTCAGCGAGCAGGTGCACAACGTGCAGCGTGCGAGCAACGAGATCGCGCAGGGCAACAACGACCTGAGCGCGCGCACCGAACAGGCTGCGTCGAGCGTGCAGCAGACGGCCGCGTCGATGGCCGAGATGACGGCAACCGTCGACAGCAATGCGGAGACGGCGCGCCAAGCGAACCGGCTTGCGACGTCCGCGAGCGAAGCGGCCGAGCGCGGCGGACAGGCCGCACACGAAGTCGTCACGACGATGCGCGACATCACCGACAGTTCGCGCAGGATCGCCGACATCATCGGCGTGATCGACGGGATCGCGTTCCAGACCAACATCCTCGCGCTGAACGCGGCGGTCGAAGCGGCACGCGCGGGCGAACAGGGGCGCGGTTTCGCGGTGGTCGCGGGCGAGGTGCGCGCGCTCGCGCAGCGCAGCGCGAACGCGGCGAAGGAAATCAAGACGCTGATCGGCGCGAGCGTCGAGCGGGTGGAGTCGGGTGCCCGAATCGTCGACGGCGCGGGCAAGACGATGGAGGAAATCGTCACGCAGGTGAAGCGCGTGTCGGACCTGATCGCGGAGATCAGCTCGTCGACGGCCGAGCAGAGTACGGGTGTCGCGCAGGTCGACCAGGCGGTCGTGCATCTCGACAACATCACGCAGCAGAACGCGGCGCTGGTCGAGCAGAGCACGGCGGCGTCGGAAAGCCTGAAACAGCAGGCGACGCGGCTCGTGGATGCGGTGAACGTGTTTCGTTGAAGGCTGACGCGGGAGGTGACGCGGGCACGGTGGAGAGAGGCACCGGCCCGCGTCGGGACCGCCCGGTTCCGGCCGGGCGGTCAGGGCCTGCCGCTCGCGCGGCCGGCCCCGAACCGTCACACGGCAAGACAGAGGTACTTGATCACGACGTAGTCGTCGATGCCGTAGTGCGAGCCTTCGCGGCCGAGGCCCGACTGCTTGACGCCGCCGAACGGCGCGACTTCGTTCGAGATCAGGCCCGTGTTGATGCCGACCATCCCGTATTCGAGCGCTTCGGCGACTTTCCACACGCGGCCGATGTCGCGGCTGTAGAAGTACGCGGCGAGACCGAACTCGGTGTCGTTCGCGAGGCGGATCACCTCGTCGTCGCTGCTGAACTTGAACAGCGGCGCGAGCGGCCCGAACGTCTCTTCCTTCGCGACCTTCATCGCCGGCGTGACGCCCGTCAGCACGGTCGGCTCGAAGAAGCCGTGGCCGAGCGCATGACGCTTGCCGCCCGTCACGACGGTCGCGCCCTTCGCGAGCGCGTCCTCGATGTGCGCCTCGACCTTCAGCACCGCTGCTTCGTTGATCAGCGGACCCTGCGTGACGCCCGGCTCCGTGCCGCGGCCGACCTTCAGCTGGCCGACGGCCGCCGCGAGCTTCTGCGCGAACTGGTCGTACACGGCTTCGTGCACGTAGAAGCGGTTCGTGCACACGCACGTCTGCCCGCTGTTGCGGTACTTCGACGCGATTGCGCCCTGCACGGCCGCATCGAGATCGGCGTCGTCGAACACGATGAACGGCGCGTTGCCGCCGAGTTCCAGCGACACCTTCTTGACCGTCGCCGCGCATTGCGACATCAGCAGGCGGCCGACCGGCGTCGAGCCGGTGAACGACAGCTTGCGCACGATCGGGTTCGACGTCAGTTCGCCGCCGATCGCCTTCGGGTCGCCCGTGACGACGCTGAATACACCGGCCGGCACGCCCGCGCGCTCGGCCAGCACGGCCATCGCGAGCGCCGAGAACGGCGTCGCCTCGGCCGGCTTCACGACGATCGGGCAGCCTGCCGCGAGCGCCGGGCCGACCTTGCGCGTGATCATCGCCGCCGGGAAGTTCCACGGCGTGATCGCCGCGCACACGCCGATCGCTTCCTTCGTCACGACGATGCGCTTGTCGCTCGCCGGCGTCGGGATCGTGTCGCCGTACACGCGCTTGCCTTCTTCCGCGAACCATTCGAGGAACGACGCCGCATAGCCGATCTCGCCCTTCGCTTCGGCCAGCGACTTGCCTTGCTCGGTGGTCAGGATCAGCGCGAGGTCGTCGGCGTTCTCCATCATCAGGTCGTGCCACTTGCGCAGGATCGCCGCGCGTTCCTTCGCGGTCTTCTTGCGCCACGCCGGCCATGCCGCGTTCGCGGCTTCGATCGCGTGACGCGTTTCCGCCGCGCCCATCGCCGGCACGGTGCCGAGCAGGCCGCCGGTTGCCGGGTTGCGGACTTCGAACGTCTCGCCGTTCGTCGCGCCTTGCCATTCGCCGTTGACGTACGCGTGCTGGCGGAACAGCGACGGATCGTTCAGTGCCAGGGTTTCCTGAACAGTGCTCATATGAATCACCTGCTTTGAAAAGGACGGATGAGAACGGCCGCCGCCGTCTTCACGACGGCGGCGGCGCATTCAATTGAAGCGGGCGGCCATTCAGGCCGGCACGCCGACCGTTTCCTTCAGCACTTCCTCGAGGATCGCGAGCGCTTCATCGAACACGGCTTGCGGGATCGTCAGCGGGAACAGGAAGCGCACGACGTTCGAGTACACGCCGCATACGAGCAGCAACAGGCCGCGCTCGAGCGCACGCGTCTGCACGCGCTTCGTGAATTCGGCATCGGGCTCGCCCGAACCCGGCTTCAGGAATTCGACTGCGATCATCGCGCCCGGACCGCGCACGTCGGCGATCTGCGGCACGTCGGCCTGCAGCGCGTTCAGCTTCGCCTTCAGCACGTCGCCGAGTTGCGTCGCGCGTTCGCACAGCTTCTCTTCGTCGATGATCTCGAGCACCGCGTGCGCCGACGCGACGGCCAGCGGGTTGCCCGCGTAGGTGCCGCCGAGGCCGCCGGGCGCGGCCGCGTCCATCACGTCCGCACGGCCGACGACGCCCGACAGCGGCATGCCGCCCGCGAGGCTCTTCGCCATCGTGATCAGGTCGGCCAGCACGTCGTAGTGCTGCATCGCGAACAGCTTGCCGGTGCGCGCGAAACCCGTCTGCACTTCGTCGGCGATCAGCAGGATGCCGTGTTCGTTACAGATCTTGCGCAGCGCGCGCACGAATTCGGCCGGCGCCGGGTTGAAGCCGCCTTCGCCCTGGACCGGTTCGAAGATGATCGCGGCGACGCGCTTCGGATCGATGTCGGCCTTGAACAGCATCTCGATCGCCTTGATCGAGTCGGCCGTCGTCACGCCGTGCACCGCATTCGGGTACGGCGCATGGAACACGTCGCCCGGGAACGGGCCGAAGTTCAGCTTGTACGGGGCGACCTTGCCGGTCAGCGCCATGCCCATCATCGTGCGGCCGTGGAAGCCGCCCGAGAACGCGATCACGCCCGGACGGCCGGTCGCCGCCCGCGCGATCTTGATCGCGTTCTCGACGGCTTCGGCGCCGGTCGTGAAGAACGCCGTCTTCTTCGGGTAGTCGCCCGGCGCGCGTGCGTTGATCTTCTCTGCCAGTTCGACGTACGACGCGTACGGGACGATCTGGTAAGCGGTGTGCGTGAAGTTGTTCAGCTGGTCGGCGATCGCCTTGACGATCTTCGGGTGGCGGTGGCCCGTGTTCAGCACCGCGATGCCGGCGGCGAAATCGATGAAGCGGCGGCCTTCGACGTCCCACAGCTCCGCGTTCTCGGCGCGGGCTGCGTAGAAATCGCACATCACGCCGACGCCGCGCGGGGTGGCGGCGTTCTTGCGGGCCTGCAGGTCGGCATTCTTCACGGTCATCTCCTTGATGTTCTGTCCGGTAGGTAAAAAACGGCCGCGTTGGCAGCCCATGGAGGCGACTATAATCACATTTGGCTCCGGCAATCAGAGCCATTTCAATAAATATTCAGGAGCCAATCATGCGCGCAAGCGTGTTGTCGGACTGGCTCGCGCAGCGCCTCGTGCGCGGCGGCGAGCAGCCGATCTACCGGCAGCTGCACCGGCTGCTGCAGCAGGCGATCCTGTCGCGCGAACTGCCGGCCGGCACGCGCGTGCCGTCGTCGCGGCTGCTCGCGGCCGAGCTCGGGATCGCCCGCAACACGGTCACGCAGGTTTACGAACAGCTTGCGCTCGAAGGCTATGTGAACTCGGCGACGGGCCGCGGCACGTTCGTCGCCGACAGCGCGCCGGACGAGATCGTCGGCGCGCCGGCCGACGCGGGGGCCGGCCCGGCCGTCGTGATGCCGTCCGCGCGGCGGCTGTCCGCGCGCGGCACGCGGCTCGTCGAAGGCGCCGGCGTGTCGAAGCGCCAGGGTGGCGCGTTCATGCCCGGCGTGCCCGATGTGTCGCGCTTTCCGGCGCGCGTCTGGACGCGGTTGCACAACAAGTACTGGCGGCGCCTGCGCCCGGATCTGTTGACCTACGCGCCGGGCGGCGGACTCGCGCTGTTGCGCGAGGCGCTGGCCGACTACCTGCGCACGTCGCGCTCGGTGCGCTGCACGCCCGAGCAGATCGTGATCACGACCGGCATCCACCAGTCGATCGACCTCGCGGTGCGCTTGCTGACCGATCCGGGCGACGCGATCTGGACCGAGGATCCGTGCTACTGGGGCGTGCGCAGCGTGCTGAACGTGTCGGGGCTGACCACGCGGCCGATTCCGGTCGACGACGAAGGGATTGCGCCGTCGGCCGCCGATCTCGCCGAGCCGCCGAAGCTGATGCTCGTCACGCCGTCGCACCAGTATCCGCTCGGGATGGTGATGAGCCTCGCGCGGCGGCGGATGCTGCTCGAATATGCGCGCCAGCATGGCTGCTGGATCATCGAGGACGACTACGACAGCGAGTTTCGCTACGGCAGCCGGCCGCTCGCGTCGTTGCAGGGGCTCGATACGGCCGGGCAGGTGATCTATGTCGGCAGCTTCGGCAAGACGTTGTTCCCGGGGCTGCGGGTCGGCTATCTCGTCGCGCCGGAGCCGCTCGCGGAGAGCTTCGCGACCGCGAGCGCCGAGCTGTATCGTGAAGGTCAGCTGCTGCAGCAGGCCGTGCTCGCCGAATTCATCGCGGAAGGGCACTTCGTGTCGCATATCCGCAAGATGCGCACGCTGTACGGGCAGCGCCGCGAGGTGCTGCTCGATGCGGTCGCGCGGCGCTACGGCGACACGCTGCACGCGCTCGGCAGCGACGCGGGGCTGCATCTCGTCACGCGGCTGCCGGATGGTGTCGACGATCGCGCGGTCGCGCAGGCTGCGCTGGAACGCAACATCGTCGTGCGGCCGCTGTCCGGGTATTACGCGGATCGTGAGCGTGCCGCGTCGGGGTTGCTGCTCGGTTATGCGTGCGTGCCGGAGGATGAAATCGCGACCGCGTTCGCGACGCTCGCCGAGGCGATCGACGAGCAGGCGTTCGACAAGGTGATCGCGATGGTGTGACGCGGCGGGCAGCCGCGCCGCCGCCGGGGCGACTCGTTCCCACTGCAGTGCGATGAATATGCGCGTGCCGCGGCGCGTCAGGCGTCCGTCGATCGCGGATGCGTGCTGAGCGGGTTCAATGTGCCCGGCGGCCCATGCGGGTCCGCTGGCCGGCCGTTCAGAGCCGGATCAACGCGGCGCCCGCCACCACCAGCGCACACGCGGCGAGCCGCCGCTTGCCGGGCCGCTCGCGCATCACGAACCAGCCGATCGCGACCGCGAAGACCGAGCTCGTTTCGCGCAGTGCCGATACGGTCGCCACCGGCAGGTGCCGGTACGCGAGAATCACGATCCCGTACGCGGCGAGCGAGATCGTGCCGGCGATCGCGCCCTGCGCGAGCGCGGTGCGCGAGCCGAGCACCGCGCGCGGGCCGCCGCGCCACGCGCAGACGAGCGCGAGCTGCGGCACGCTCCACAACAGGTACACCCATGCGATGTAGCCGAGCGCGCTGCCCGACACGCGCGAGCCGATTCCGTCGCAGGTCGAATACGCGGCGATGAACACGCCGGTGAGCAGCGCATACGGCACGCCTTCGCCGGAGAACCGGAAGCCGCGCCGCAGCGCGAGCGACATGATCCCGAACGACACGAGCGCGATACCGGCGAAGCCGAACGGCGTCGGCCGCTCGCGCAGCGCCGCGAGCGCCAGTACCGATACGAGCAACGGCGAGATCCCGCGTGCGATCGGATAAATCTGTCCGAACTCGCCGTTGCGGTACGCACGCGCCAGCGTGAAGCAGTACGCGACCTCGAGCGCGGCGGACGCGGCGACGTACGGCCACGCGGCGGGCGCCGGCGCGGGCAGCAGCACGGCGCCGGCCATGCCGAACGCGAGATACGGCAGCGACATCGCGCCGAGCTGGACAAGGCGGTCTTCGCTAACGTGGAGGCACGCATTCCAGATCGCGTGCAGCAACGCGGAGCACAGCACGAGGCCGATGAAGACGTGATCCATGAACGAAGGAGCCGACGGCAGCGGCGGAGGGCGGCGCCGTCAATTATGTGGGTATCGGGCGCGCTCGCACGGAATTGTCGATAATGGAACGTTGTTATTCACCGGATGCCGACGATGACCGAAGCCACCCTCACCCCGCCCGCCGTTCCGCGCCTCACGAGCCTGTCGCACGGCGGCGGCTGCGGCTGCAAGATCGCGCCGGGCGTGCTGTCCGAACTGCTGAAGCGCGCGACGCCGCCGGCGCTGTTTCCCGATCTGCTGGTCGGCACCGAGACCGCCGACGACGCGGCCGTCTATCGGCTCAACGACGAGCAGGCGATCGTCGCGACCACCGACTTCTTCATGCCGATCGTCGACGATCCGTTCGACTTCGGCCGCATCGCGGCCACCAACGCGCTGTCGGATGTCTACGCGATGGGCGGCAAGCCGATCCTCGCGCTCGCGCTGGTCGGCATGCCGATCAACGTGCTGCCGCACGAGACGATCGCCGCCGTGCTGCGCGGCGGCGAGTCGGTGTGCGCGGACGCCGGCATTCCGGTTGCGGGCGGCCATTCGATCGATTCCGTCGAGCCGATTTACGGACTCGCGGCGATCGGCGTCGTGCATCCGTCGCGCGTGAAGCGCAACGCGGCCGCGCGCGCGGGCGACGTGCTCGTGCTCGGCAAGCCGCTGGGTGTCGGCGTGCTGTCTGCGGCGCTCAAGAAGAACCAGCTCGACGACGCGGGCTACGCGCAGATGGTCGCGACGACCACCAAGCTGAACCGGCCGGGCGCCGAACTCGCCGCGCTGCCGGGCGTGCATGCGTTGACCGACGTCACCGGCTTCGGACTGCTCGGCCATACGCTCGAACTCGCCCGCGGCGCGGGCCTCACCGCGCGCGTGCACTACGCGTCGCTGCCGTGGCTCGCAGGCGTCGAGGCGTTCGTCGCCGACGGCGTCTTCACCGGTGCGTCGGGCCGCAACTGGGCCGCGTACGGCGCAGACGTGAGGCTCGCCGACGGGCTGCCGCCGGTTGCGCAGGCGTTGCTGACCGATCCGCAGACGTCGGGCGGATTGCTGGTCGCGTGCGCGCCGGAAGCGGTCGACGACGTGCTCGCGTGCTTCCGCGCCGACGGTTTCGACCGCGCGGCCGTGATCGGCGAGATGGTGGACGGGCCGTCGCGCGTCGACGTTGCGTGACGCCGGGTTCACCCACCAGATCGTTTCGACGTCAGGGCGCCGCGTGCGTGTTTGCGGGCAGCCTCGCGGGGCAGCTCGTGTTCGCGTTCGGCGGTAGCGCGATCGGGCGTCTCGTGAAATCGCCGCGGTTGCTGGCCGTGAGCCATGTCGCCGCCGCAATCGTCGTGCTCGGTTACGGCGTCGCGGGGCTGATGCGCGTGTAGCGCGGCGAGGCGCGGCCCCGATCGCACGTGGCAGCGACCCGATAGCATTCCTGATGTTCGCGACGCGGCGACGAACGCACCCGATTGCGTCACGCGACACGCACTCGTTCGCAGTGGACCCCGCCGGCCGTTTCGTAGTCCGGTTCCGCACCGCGCCCGCCCGTTCTATACTCCGTCGCGCAGTCTCCGACAGCCGTTCTCACCCAATCACCGAAACAAGGAACGCCGATGCTGACTCGCTCCATCCTTTCCGCCGCTGCATTCTCGCTCGCCGCCTGTGCGACCGCGCCGTCCATCGCGCAGGACAACCAGGGCAACGACGCAGGCAATGCCGCATTCGCCGAGACCGGTTCACATGGCCGTCCGGTCAAGGTCATGATCATCACGATGTTCGGCCCGGAAGGCCAGGCGTGGCTCGACCGGCTCGGCCCGTGGCGCGACATCGCCGTGCCCGGCCTGTCGCCCGACTATCCGGCCGTTCACTGCAACAAGCAGGACGTGTGCGTCGTGACGACCGGGATGGGCTACGCGAACGCGTCGGCGACGATCATGGCGCTTACGTTCTCGCCGCGCTTCGACCTGCGTCGCGCGTATTTCCTGGTCTCCGGCATTGCAGGCGTCGACCCCGCGCAAGGCACCGTCGGCTCGGCCGCGTGGTCGAAATATCTGGTCGACTTCAGTCTGCAATGGGAACTCGATGCACGCGAGATTCCGGCCGGCTGGAACACCGGTTATCTCGGCATCAACACGAAGAGCCCGAACGACAAGCCGCCGCTCGACTATCGCACCGAAGTGTTCCAGCTGAACCCGCAGCTGACCGACGCCGCGTATGCGCTGTCGCGCAACGTCGTGCTCGCGGACAGCGCGCAGGCCCAGGCCGCACGCGCGAAATTCACGTACGCGCCCGCGAACCGGCCGCCGACGGTGATTCAGTGCGACACGTCATCGGGGAACACGTGGTTCTCGGGCACGCTGATCGGCGAGCGCGCGCGTCAGTGGACGAAGATCCTGACCGACGGGAAGGGCACGTACTGCATGACCGCGCAGGAAGACAACGCGACGTATGAAGCGCTCAAGCGCGCGGCGAGCGTGAAGCGGGTCGATCTGTCGCGCGTCGCGGTGCTGCGCACGGGTTCCGATTTCGATCGGCCGTACGCGGGGCAGACGAGCGCCGACAACCTGCTGAACTACGCGGACCAGGGCGGCTTCGCGCCGGCTACCGAAAACCTGTACCGCGCGGGCAATCCGCTCGTGCAGGACATCGTCACGCACTGGGGCGAATGGCGCGACGGCGTGCCGCGCCGTTGATGACCGCGGTACGGTATCAGCGACACGCCGACGCGAGCGTCAATGTGATTGCGACGGGGAACGGAACGGCGTCCACACCGGAGTCGTATCGTCCCAGTGATCGAGCGGCGAAGGAAGTTGGTCGTTCATCATGTGCTCCTGCAACTAACTAACTGAATCAGCGAGTCGTCGACAACGTCGTTCGAGACGCCGCGCACCGGACAACCCGCTGCGCGGCGTCACGCGTTTACCGGCCCGCGCCGGCGAGCTGGTTGCCTTCCGGTGTCGGGCGATATGGGCCTTGTGCAAGCTCGAGCCCTTGCGGATACGACGTCGCCTTACGCAGGTACGCGAGCGTGCCGTCCTTGCGGGCCTGCTCGACTTCCGCGCTCACTTCGGCGCGCGTACGCGGGCCGTTGTGTTGCGAGTACCACGACGCGTTGCCGTAGTCGCCGGCATGCGGGGCGCTCGAATCGGCGAACGCGGGTGCGGACACGGCAAGCGTAAGAGCAAGGGCCGAGAGAAGATGGCGGTGGTTCATGGCGTAACTCCTAGAGATGTCGGAGCGGGCGCCTGAGCGCTGACTCCGGTCCCGCCAGGCGGGATCTGTTCGATGCGCAACGAGGTGCGCGACGGGGTTTACTCTAGGAGTCCGTTCCGGCGCGATAAATGCGGCTGACGCGAATTGAATTGTCGCGAGGGAGGAACAATCGCGATACGTACCTTCGGCAGGGTTATTCGACGATCGTGCACAGCCGCCTGCGGCGGGGCTCGCGGCGATGTGGCGCGATGCGGTCGGGCGATTGCCGCGCAGCGCGCAAAGGTGTGATGCAGATTCGGGAAAGACCACGCGTGCGGCCCGAAGCGCAACGCGAAGTGCGCCGAAGCGGCGCGAAGGCAGGACGGCGCGCGGACCCGATAGCCCGCGCGCCGCGAATCAGAAGATTATGCGACCCACTCGTTGATGACCGGCGTGTCGAGCGCCGGCGCGCGCTCGGCTTCCTCGAACGTGCGCTTGCTGCACGTCGCGTCGAGGCTGCCCTTGCCGCTCAGCAGCGGGCAGCGGTCGAACACTTCGGCGATCCAGTCGACGAACACGCGCACCTTCGGCGACAGATGCCGGCTGTGCGGATACACGACCGAGATCGGCATCGGCAGTGGCTTCAGGCCGGGCAACACTTCCTTGAGCCGGCCGTCGCGCAGGTGCGGCAGCACCATGAACAGCGGCGGCTGGATCAGCCCGAAGCCTTCGAGCCCGCACGTCACGTACGCATCGGCGTCGTTGACCGACACGATCGCGTTCATCTTGACCTCGACTTCCTTGCCGTCGGTCAGGAACGTCCAGTCGATCGTGCGGCCCGTCCGGCTCGAGAAGTAGTTCACGGCCTTGTGGTCGCTCAGGTCCTCGATCGTCTGCGGTTCGCCGTGCTTCTCGAGATACGCGGGCGAGGCGACCGACACGCACTCGAACAGGCCGACGCGGCGCGCGACGAGCGACGAATCCTGCAGCGCGCCGACGCGGATCACGCAGTCGACGCCTTCCTGCAACAGGTCGACAGGCCGGTCCGACAGGCCGAGTTGCAGGTCGATGTCCGGGTAGCGCGTATGGAATTCGCACAGCGACGGGATCACGAGCAGCCGCCCGATCGAACCCGGCATGTCGATACGCAACTTTCCGTGCGGCTTCCGGTTGTTGGCCTGGAAGCTCGCTTCGGTCTCCTCGACGTCGGCGAGGATCCGCACGCATCGTTCGTAATACGCGGCGCCGTCGGGCGTCAGCGACAGCCGGCGCGTCGTCCGGTGCATCAGCCGCACGCCGAGGAACGCTTCGAGATTCTGGATGATCGTCGTGACGGATGCCCGCGGCAGGCCGAGCGTTTCTGCTGCCTTGGTGAAGCTGCTTGTATCGACGACGCGAGTAAACACCTGCATGGCCTGAAGCCGGTCCATCACAACCTCCGCAATCTAATGAGCCCGCGAACAAAGAGGCTGCGCTACCGGATGGGTAAACGCAGCCTGGGATTGTTCGGGGGTGTTGAATTGTGTTGCCGGATTATAGGCATTTATCCGGATGTCTGCCGGACCCAGAATTCGTTCCATCTCGAAATGGATGCTGCATCGTCATGGACGCTTCTGAATTCAGCAAATTCCTGAAAGCCGCTTTGCCCGCCGGAGCCAGAACCGGCGCGGCACTGACGGTCGCGGACGTGGAAATCCCCGGCTACGCGCAGGACATTGCGCTGCGTCTCTATCGGCGCGCGGACAAGACCGGACTGCCGGTAGTGCTTTACTTCCACGGCGGCGGTTTCGTGCGCGGCACGCTCGACGACGCCGACTTCGCCGCGCGCTTTTTAGCAGAACGCTTACCAGCTCTCGTAGTGTCGGTCGATTATTCGCTCGCACCGGCCTTTCCGTTTCCGGCCGCACCGGAGGACGCGTATCGCGCCGCCGTCTGGGCCGCGACGCGCGCCCGTTCGTTCGGCGGCAATCCGAAGAAGATCGGCGTCGCGGGGCACGACGCGGGCGGCCAGCTCGCGAACTGTCTCGCGTTCATCGCGCGCGATCGCGGCGAAGTGCCGATCGTCGCGCAGGCGCTGTTCGGGCCGATGCTCGACCCGAGCATGACGCGCATCGGCGACGCCGAGCGCCTTTCGTCGGACATCACCGCGCGCGAATGCGCGGCCTGCTATCGCGCGTATCTGCCGCAGGCGGCGCAGCGTATGCACCCGTATGCGGCGCCGCTCGAATCGGTGCGCCTCGCCGGGCTGCCGCCGACGCTCGTCGTCACCGCGCAGAACGACGTGTTGCACGTCGAGGCGGAGAAATATGCAGGCTGCCTGATTTCGTCAGGTGTGCTCACGCAGGTGATCCGCTACCCGGACGTCACGCACGCGGCGCTCGCGACGCACGAGGCCGCGCTCGAGGAGGCCGTGCGCTTCTTCCAGTGCCGTTTCCAGGCGCGCCAGCCGAACCGTTCCGAATAACCAGACCAATCCACGCTTACCGGAGATCCACATGGCCATCCTACGCACCACCCGTTCACGAATTGCAACCGCGGCGATCGCGACGATCGCCGTCGTCGGCCTCGGCACGTTTGGCGCGATGCGCGTGAACGCGAACGCACCCGAGAAAGCGGCGGCTCCGCTGCCCGAAGTCGACGTCGCGACCGTCGTGCCGCAGACCGTCACCGACTGGCAGACCTATTCCGGCCGCCTCGAGGCGGTCGAGAAAGTCGACGTGCGCCCGCAGGTGTCGGGCACGATCGTCGCGGTGAACTTCAAGGACGGCGCGCTCGTGAAGAAGGGCGACGTGCTGTTCGTGATCGATCCGCGCCCGTACCAGGCGGAAGTCGATCGCGCGGCCGCGCAACTGGCGGCCGCGCAGGCGCGCAACGGCTACGCGCAGAGCGACTGGCAGCGCGCGCAGCGGCTGATCGGCGACAACGCGATCGCGAAGCGCGACTACGACGAGAAGCAGAACGCGGCGCGCGAGGCGAGCGCGAACCTGAAGGCGGCCGAAGCCGCGCTGGAGACGGCGCGCATCAATCTGGGCTACACGCGGATCACGGCGCCGGTGTCGGGCCGCGTGTCGCGTGCGGAAATCACGCTCGGCAACGTGGTGTCGGCCGGCGCGTCGGCCGCGCCGCTGACGACGCTGGTGTCGGTGTCGCCGATCTACGCATCGTTCGACGCGGACGAGCAGACCTACCTGCAATACATCAACGGCGCGCGCAACGGCCGCAAGGTGCCGGTCGAGCTCGGCCTCGCGAACGAATCCGGCTACTCGCGCAGCGGCGAGATCGATTCGGTCGACAACCGGCTCGACACGTCGTCGGGCACGATCCGCGTGCGCGCGCGCTTCGACAATGCGGACGGCACGCTCGTTCCCGGCCTCTATGCCCGCGTGAAGGTGGGCGGCAGCGCGCCGCACCAGGCGCTGCTCGTCGACGACGCGGCGATCAACACCGATCAGGACAAAAAGTTCGTGTTCGTGGTCGACCAGCAGGGCCGCGTGTCGTACCGCGAAGTGCAGCAGGGCATGCAGCACGGCAACCGGCGTGTGATCGTGAGCGGCCTCGCCGCCGGCGACCGCGTGATCGTGAACGGCACGCAGCGCGTGCGGCCGGGCGAGCAGGTGAAACCGCACATGGTCCCGATGACGGGCGGCGACGAGCCGTCCGCGCCGCTCGCGAACAGCGCGAAGCCGGCCGCACCGGCGAAGGCGGAATCGTAAGCGGCACGCCGCTTCGATTTCCGCGTTCAACCAGACAGAGCTACAGATGAACATTTCCAAATTCTTTATCGACCGGCCGATTTTTGCGGGAGTCCTATCGGTGATCATCCTGCTCGGCGGGGTGATCGCGATGTTCCTGCTGCCGATTTCGGAGTATCCGGAAGTCGTGCCGCCTTCGGTGATCGTGAAGGCGCAGTATCCGGGCGCGAACCCGAAGGTGATCGCCGAGACGGTCGCGTCGCCGCTCGAAGAGCAGATCAACGGCGTCGAGGACATGCTCTACATGCAGTCGCAGGCGAACAGCGACGGCAACATGACGATCACCGTCACGTTCAAGCTCGGCACCGATCCGGACAAGGCCACGCAGCTCGTGCAGAACCGCGTGAACCAGGCGTTGCCGCGCCTGCCGGAGGACGTGCAGCGGCTCGGCATCACGACGGTGAAGAGCTCGCCGACGCTGACGATGGTGGTCCACCTGATCTCGCCGGACAACCGCTACGACATGACGTACCTGCGCAACTACGCGCTGATCAACGTGAAGGATCGCCTGTCGCGGATCCAGGGCGTCGGTCAGGTGCAGCTGTGGGGTTCGGGCGACTACGCGATGCGCGTGTGGCTCGATCCGCAGAAGGTCGCGCAGCGCGGCCTCGCGGCGGAGGACGTCGTGCAGGCGATCCGCGAGCAGAACGTGCAGGTCGCGGCCGGCGTGATCGGCGCGTCGCCGTCGCTGCCCGGCACGCCGCTGCAACTGTCGGTGAACGCGCGCGGCCGTCTGCAGACGGAAGACGAGTTCGGCGACATCGTCGTGAAGACGACGCCGGACGGCGGCGTCACGCACTTGCGCGACATCGCGCGGATCGAGCTCGACGCGTCCGAATACGGGCTGCGCTCGCTGCTCGACAACAAGCCGGCCGTCGCGATGGCGATCAACCAGTCGCCGGGCGCGAACTCGCTGCAGATCTCCGACGAGGTGCGCAAGACGATGGCCGAGCTCAAGCAGGACATGCCGGCGGGCGTCGACTACAAGATCGTCTATGACCCGACGCAGTTCGTGCGTTCGTCGATCAAGGCCGTCGTGCACACGCTGCTCGAGGCGATCGCGCTGGTCGTGATCGTCGTGATCGTGTTCCTGCAGACGTGGCGCGCATCGATCATTCCGCTGATCGCGGTGCCGGTGTCGATCGTCGGCACGTTCTCGCTGCTGCTCGCGTTCGGGTATTCGATCAACGCGCTGTCGCTGTTCGGGATGGTGCTCGCGATCGGTATCGTGGTCGACGATGCGATCGTGGTCGTCGAGAACGTCGAGCGCAACATCGAAAGCGGGATGAACGCGCGGCAGGCGACCTACAAGGCGATGCAGGAAGTGAGCGGGCCGATCATCGCGATCGCGCTGACGCTCGTCGCCGTGTTCGTGCCGCTCGCGTTCATGTCGGGCCTGACCGGCCAGTTCTACAAGCAGTTCGCGATGACGATCGCGATCTCGACGGTGATCTCGGCATTCAACTCGCTGACGCTGTCGCCGGCGCTGTCCGCGATCCTGCTGAAGGGCCACGGCGACAAGGAAGACTGGCTCACGCGCGTGATGAACCGCGTGCTCGGCGGTTTCTTCAAGCGCTTCAACAAGGTGTTCCATCGCGGCGCGGAGAACTACGGCCGCGGCGTGCGCGGCGTGCTGTCGCGCAAGACGCTGATGCTCGGCGTGTACCTCGTGCTCGTCGGTGCGACCGTGCTCGTGTCGAAGATCGTGCCGGGCGGCTTCGTGCCCGCGCAGGACAAGGAATACCTGATCGCGTTCGCGCAGCTGCCGAACGGCGCGTCGCTCGACCGCACCGAGAAGGTGATCCGCGACATGGGCTCGATCGCGCTGAAGCAGCCGGGCGTGGAGAGCGCGGTCGCGTTCCCGGGGCTGTCGGTGAACGGCTTCACGAACAGCTCGAGCGCGGGCATCGTGTTCGTCACGCTGAAGCCGTTCGCGGAGCGGCACGGCAAGGCGCTGTCGGCCGGTGCGATCGCCGGTGCGCTGAACCAGAAGTACGGTGCGATCAAGGATTCGTTCGTCGCGGTGTTCCCGCCGCCGCCGGTGCTCGGCCTCGGCACGCTCGGCGGGTTCAAGATGCAGATCGAGGATCGCGGCGCGGTGGGCTATGCGAAGCTGTCGGACGCGACCAACGACTTCATCAAGCGCGCGCAGCAGGCGCCGGAGCTCGGCCCGCTGTTCACGAGCTACCAGATCAACGTGCCGCAGCTGAACGTCGATCTCGACCGTGTGAAGGCGAAGCAGCTGGGCGTGCCCGTCACCGACGTGTTCAACACGATGCAGGTGTATCTCGGCTCGCTGTACGTGAACGACTTCAACCGCTTCGGGCGCGTGTACCAGGTGCGCGTGCAGGCCGATGCGCCGTTCCGTCAGCGCGCGGACGACATCCTGCAGTTGAAGACGCGCAACGACAAGGGCGAAATGGTGCCGCTGTCGTCGCTGGTGACGGTGACGCCGACGTTCGGTCCGGAAATGGTCGTGCGCTACAACGGCTACACGGCGGCCGACATCAACGGCGGCCCGGCGCCCGGCTTCTCGTCGGGTCAGGCGCAGGCCGCGATCGAACGCATCGCGCATGAAACGCTGCCGCGCGGCGTGCGGTTCGAATGGACCGACCTCACGTACCAGCAGATCCTCGCGGGCGATTCGGCGATGTGGGTGTTCCCGATCAGCGTGCTGCTCGTGTTCCTCGTGCTCGCCGCGCTGTATGAAAGCCTGACGCTGCCGCTCGCGGTGATCCTGATCGTGCCGATGAGCATTCTGTCGGCGCTGACGGGCGTGTGGCTCACGCAGGGCGACAACAACATCTTCACGCAGATCGGGCTGATGGTGCTGGTGGGGCTGTCCGCGAAGAACGCGATCCTGATCGTCGAATTCGCGCGCGAACTCGAGCATGACGGCAGGACGCCGCTCGAGGCCGCGATCGAGGCGAGCCGGCTGCGGCTGCGCCCGATCCTGATGACGTCGATCGCGTTCATCATGGGCGTCGTGCCGCTCGTCACGTCGACGGGCGCCGGTTCGGAAATGCGCCATGCGATGGGCGTCGCGGTGTTCTTCGGGATGCTGGGCGTGACGCTGTTCGGGCTGATGCTCACGCCGGTGTTCTACGTCGTGCTGCGCACGCTCGCGGGCGGCAAGATCCACGTCGCCGGCAAGGACTCGGCCGGTTATGGCGTGTCGCCGTCGAATGCTTCGGCATCCGATGCTTGAGGATAGAAAGATGGACAACATGTACAACTCGAATGGGCTGATGCGTGTCGCGAAGGCGGCGGCCGCGAGCACGCTGCTCGCGACGCTGCTCGCCGCGTGTGCGGTGGGGCCCGACTACAAGCGCCCGGACGTGTCGACGCCCGCAGCGTTCAAGGAAGCGCCGACGCTCGCGCCCGGCGAACAGGCCGGCACGTGGAAGACCGCCGAGCCGGCGGACGGCGCGCATCGCGGCGAATGGTGGAAGGTGTTCGGCGATCCGGTGCTCGACGCGCTCGAAGAGCAGGCGCTTGCGGCGAACCAGAACCTGAAGGCCGCGGCCGCGCGTGTCGAGGAAGCCCGTGCGGCGACCCGCACCGCGCGTTCGCAGTGGTTCCCGCAGGTCGGCGTCGGCTTCGGGCCGACGCGCGAAGGCGTGTCGTCGGCGTCGCAGTTCCAGCCGCAGGGCACGGGGCCGACCACCGCGACGCTGTGGCGCGCGCAGGGCACGGTGTCGTACGAGGCCGACCTGTTCGGCCGCGTGAGCCGCAACGTCGAGGCGTCGCGCGCCGACCAGGCGCAGAGCGAAGCACTGTTCCGTTCGGTGCAGCTCGCGCTGCAGGCCGACGTCGCGCAGAACTACTTCGAGCTGCGTCAGCTCGATTCGGACCAGGATCTGTACCGCCGTACGGTCGAACTGCGTGAAGAAGCGCTCAAGCTCGTGCAGCGCCGCTTCAACGAAGGCGACATCAGCGAGCTCGACGTGTCGCGCGCGAAGAACGAACTGGCGAGCGCGCAGGCCGATGCGGTCGGCGTCGCGCGCCGGCGCGCGGCGTCCGAGCATGCGCTCGCGATCCTGCTCGGCAAGGCGCCGGCGGACTTCGCGTTCAAGGAAACGCCGATCGTGCCGGTCGCGGTGAAGATTCCGCCGGGCCTGCCGTCCGCGCTGCTCGAGCGCCGTCCGGACGTATCGGCGGCCGAGCGTGCGATGGCGGCCGCGAACGCGCGGATCGGTCTCGCGAAGTCGGCGTATTTCCCGAAGCTCGATATCACGGGTGCGTTCGGATATGAGGCGTCGACGCTCGGCAACCTGTTCCTGTGGTCGAGCCGCACGTTCCTGCTCGGGCCGTTCGCCGGCACCGCGCTGACGCTGCCGCTGTTCGACGGCGGGCGGCGTGCGGCCGGCGTGCAGCAGGCGCGCGCGCAGTACGACGAGCAGGTCGCGAATTACCGGCAGCAGGTGCTCGTCGCGTTCCGCGAAGTCGAGGACAATCTCGCCGATCTGCGGCTGCTGGACGATCAGATCCGCGCGCAGAATGCGGCCGTCAACGCATCGCGCCGCTCGGCGACGCTGTCGCGCACGCAGTATCAGGAAGGCGAGGTCGCGTATCTCGACGTGATCGACGCCGAGCGGTCGGTGCTGCAGTCGCAGTTGCAGGCGAACCAGCTGACCGGTGCGCAGGCAGTGTCGACCGTGAACCTGATTCGTGCGCTCGGTGGCGGCTGGGGGGAGGCGCCGGCGTCGACTGCGGTCGGCAAGGCGGCGACCGGCAACGCGGAGGTGGCGGCGCGCTGAGCGCCCGGCGTGAACCGCGGAAGATCCATCATCGATCGATCGACGCCTCCGAAATGACGACCCCCGTTCACGCAGGCTCGCACCTGCGTGAACGGGGGTTTTTCATTGCGATTCGCGGCGAGGTTGCAACTAACGGTCTAGCTCGTTCTGCACCTGCAAGCGCGGCAGGCGCGGCAATGCCGCGCGTGTCTCGATCAAGCCACATGGTCTTCAGCACGCTGCGCTCGTGACCTTCGTGATTCCGCTGATCGCGTGGTGGCGGGACGTGCGCTGTTGCGGGCGATGCTGTACGACGCGGTGCTGATCGTGTTCTTCCGATCTTTGTGTTCACGTACAGGCGGGCGTTCGACAGCGTGTTCGGGTTGCCGGATGCGGTCACGCGCGAGGCCGAACCGGTCATGCCACGCGGCGGCGACCTGAAGGCGAAGCGTCGCAGGCGGGCCGCACCGTTTCGTTCACGAAGGAGAGGGGAGCAACGGGCGGCGTGCATGCCGCCCGCGAGCGTGACGCGGGGTTATGCGGCGACGAAGTCGTGCACGTAACGGTTGAACACCGCGGGGCTCGCCGCGTTCATCCCGTGCGACGCGCCGGCGACGGTCTGCCGTTGCGCATCGCCGATCCACTGCGACAGCATGTCGACGTTGTGGCGGAACATCTTCGGGCTGCGCTGGCCGTCGATCAGCAGCGTGCGGCACGCGATATCCGCTGCGGCCTGCTGCGAATACGCGGGCAGCGGATCGCGCAGCTGCTTCGGCAGCGTGCTTGCGTTGTCGATCGCCATCGTGCGAAAGCGCGACGTGCTCTTCTTCCATGCGCCCGGCACGCTCACCGAATCCACGAACATTTCGAGGCCCGCTTCGACTTCGCCCTGCTCGATCAGATTCACGGCCTTCGTGCGCAGCGCGATCGCGGCGGCCGGCAGCGCGGCTTCGCGCACGCCCGGCTGTTGCAGCGGGCCGCCCGGGTCGGCGAGCGTCAACGTTTCGACGAGATGCGGATGCTGGCGCGCGACGTTGAACGCGACGCTGCCGCCGCGCGAATGGCCGACGAGATGCACGGGGCCGAGATCGAGCGCATCGATGAATTCGGCGAGTTCGTCGACGTGGTTCTGCCAGCTGAATTCGCCCTGGATGCCCGCTTCGACGGCCGGCCAGTAGTGGCTCAGGCTCGGCGCGATGCAGCGGTAGTGATCCGACAGCGACGCGAGTTGCGGATCCCAGTAGCGGTAATCGCACAGCGATCCGTGCACGAACACCATCGGCGCGCCGCTGCCCCGCTCGACATACGGCAGGCTGATGCCTGACGACAGCGTCGCAAATTGCAGGTCGGGGTTCGCGAGCACCGAAGGCTCGATTCGCATGTTCATGACTGAAAACTCATTGGGTGCGTCATCACGTCGCAACTATGCCTGACGCCGACCTGCAAGGAAAACGCATAATTTTCATCGCGACGATCAATTTTATTGATGGCTCGGCGGGAAACCCCTGGCGCAGCGTGGGGGTCGGGCGAGCCTTTCAATCATCTGACGATCGATCGTGCGACCGAAGGCACGTGCGGACGCCCGCGCAAGCGCGCGTCTGAGCAGTGCGGAAGCACGGGGAAGGAAGCGGAAAGGCCGCCGAACGCGGCCTGCGCGTCACTGCACCGCGAGCGCGGGCGCGGCCTGAAGCTTGACGGGCAGATCGTTGTCCGCCGCGAACTGCATCGCGAAGTCGAACGCATCGGCACAGGCTTCGCGCAATTCGTCCGACACGAACAGGCATTTGACGCCGCCGTCGACGACCGGCATCGCCAGCCGCGACAGCGCGCACGGATAGCCGGGCCGCCGCTCGCCGACGAACAGCGTGATCACGCCCGCGAGCCGTTCGGGCCAGTCGCTCGGGCGGAAGGTCTTGTGCGCGCGCGTGACGCCGCGGATCAGGTGGCCGTCGAGGCGGCCGTGTTCGGTGATGTCGATGCGATCCATGCCGGTGTTGCGTATCCTCGTGCGCGTCATTCGCCGCCGTCGGCGGCCGCGTCGCCGCGCGCGGGAATCCGCAGGTGGCGCAGCTTGTGATAAAGCGTCTTCTTCGGCATGCCGAGCGCCTCGCTCGCGTCCGCGACGTTGCCGTGGTGACGCCGCAGCATGTCCTCGATCAGCATTCGCTCGAAATACGCGAGCTGCTCCGCGAGCGTGCCGCCGGCCGTCGCCGTGCCGCCGGACGACAGCAGGCTGTCGCCGGTCAGCCCGAGCACGAAGCGGTCGGCCACGTTCTGCAGTTCGCGCACGTTGCCGGGCCACGCGTGCGTCATCAGTTCGGACACCTGCGCGGCGGTGACGACCGGCGCCGGCTGCCCGAAGCGCCGTGCGGCCGCGAGCACGAAATGCTCGAACAGCAGCGGCACGTCCTCGCGCCGCTCGCGCAGCGGCGGCAACTCGATCTGCGCGACGTTGAGCCGATACAGCAAATCCGCGCGAAAACGCCCGTCGGCCGCGAGTTCCGCGAGATCGGCCTTCGATGCGGCGATCACACGGCAGTCGACCGGAATCAGCTCGTTCGCGCCGAGCCGTTCGACCACGCGCTCCTGCAGCACGCGCAGCATCTTGATCTGCAGCGGAATCGGCATCGTCTCGATCTCGTCGAGGAACAGCGTGCCGCCGTGCGCCCATTCGATCTTGCCGATGCGTTTCTTGATCGCGCCGGTGAACGCGCCGGCCTCGTGGCCGAACAGTTCGCTCTCGAACACCTGTTCCGGCAGGCCGCCGCAGTTCAGCGCGACGAAATGCGCGTCGCGCCGGCCGCCGAAGTCGTGCAGGCTGCGCGCGATCAGCTCCTTGCCGGTCCCTGTCTCGCCGGTGATCAGTACCGACACCGACGTGTCGGCGAGGCGCAGGATCTTCTTGCGCACGTCGGCCATCGCGGGCGACTTGCCGAGCACGTACGCGTCGATGCCCTGCCAGTTGTTCAGCGCCGCGCGCAGCCCCTGCACCTCGAGCGTGAGCCGACGTTTCTCGACCGCGCGCGCGACGCGCCCGGCGATCACGTCCGACGAAAACGGCTTCTCGATGAAGTCGTATGCGCCGTCCTGCATTGCGCCGACCGCCGTCGAAATGTCCGCGTGGCCGCTGATCAGCACGACCGGGATCTGCGGATCGACGGCCATCACGCGTTCGAGCAGCTGCAGCCCGTCGATGCCCGGCATCCGGACGTCCGACACGATCACGACCGGCGCGCCGGGCGCGACGTGCGCGAGCGCGTCGGCGGCGGACGCGAATGCGTCGACCGGGAACCCGGCGAGCGCGACGGCCTGCTCGACGCCGATCCGGACGTTTTCATCGTCCTCGACGACCAGCACGCGAATTTCATCTTCCATGCTCTGTCCTTTGTTGCGGCGTCGCCGCCGCGAATTCGATGGTGAACCGCGCGCCGCCTTCGTCGCGGTTCGTCGCGGCGATCTTCGCGCCGAACGCCTCCACGATGCGCGACGTGATCGCGAGGCCGAGCCCGAGGCCCTGGCCGCGCGGCTTGGTGGTCACGAACGGCTCGAACAGGTGCGGCAGCACGTCCGGTGCGATGCCGGCGCCGCTGTCGGCGACGGTCAAGCGCACGCGGCCGGCTTCGTCCGCGTCGCCGATTGGCGCGGCCTCGATGACGATGCGCCGCACCGGCGCGTCGTGCACCGCGTCGAGCGCGTTGCCGAGCAGGTTCACGATCACCTGCTGCAGCTGGCTCGATTCCGCGGACACCGTCGTGCCGGGCGCGATGTGCACGTCGAGCTGCACGCCTTCGTCGCGGATCCGCGCATCGTAGATCAGCCGCGCATGTGCGACGGCCTCGTTCAGCGACACCGCGACGCGCTCCACGTCGGGCTTGCGCGCGAAGGTCTTCAGCTCGCCGGTGAGCACGGCCATGCTGTCGACGAGCTTGCCGATCCGTTCGAGATTCGCGTACGCCGGCGCCGGCTGGCCGCGCTCGAAGAACGTGCGCGCGTTGTCGCACAGCGTGCGGATCGCGACGAGCGGCTGGTTCAGCTCGTGCGTGAGGCCGGCCGCCATCTGTCCGAGCACCGCGAGCTTGCCCGCGTGCACCACTTCCTGCTGCGAATCGCGCAGCCGCTGCTCGGTGCGTTCGCGCTCGACGATCTCGCGCTGCATGCGTTCGTTCGCGGCGGTCAGCGCGGCCGTGCGCTGCGCGACGGTCAGCTCGAGTTGATCGTTCGCGCGGCGCAGCGCGTCCTGCGCGTTGAGCCGCGCGGCGATCGCCCGCCGGCGCTGGACCGCGTAGCCGACCAGCAGCGCGGCGATCAGGAACGCGCCGGTGACGAACACGAACGCGGTCTGCTGCTGGCGCCGCGCACCGGCGATGTCGAGCAGCACCATCAGCGAATCGCCCGCCTGCGGCGCGGGGCGCGACATCACCAGATAGCGCGTGCTGCGGCCCGCGTGCCGCGTATCGGGGAACGTGCCGAACCATGCGGCGGCGCCGCGATCGCCGATGCGGCGGTACGGCAGCACGTCGACCGTGCGGCCCGCGTATTGGCGCGATGCCTGGATGTCGCGCTGCTGCTGTGCGGTGATCGGACGCAGCGCAGTGAACTTCCACGCCGGCTCGGTCGAGATCACGATCACGCCATTGCTGTCGACCACCATCGCGGCGACCCCCGGCGCGCGCCACGCGGACTCGAGCGGGTCGACGCTGATCTTCACGGCGGCCGCGCCGATCGGCACGCCGCCGTCGCGCACCGCGCTCGCGAAGTAGACGCCCGGCACGCCGGTGTTGGTGCCGATCCCGAAGAAGCGGCCGCTGCCGCGCGCCAGCGCGTCCTTGAAGTACGGCCGGTACGACACGTTGGTGCCGACGAAACTGATCGTCTCGTTCCAGTTGCTTGCGGCGATCACTTCGCCGCGCAGGTCGATCACGTCGACGGCGCCGCTGCCGGCGTCGCGGTTTACGGCTTCCAGATAGGTATTGACCGAATGCACGAGATCGGACGCGTCGTGCGGCGCAGCCTTCAGCAGCGCGCGCACGCCGTCCTGCCGCGCGACCAGGCCGGGCAGGATCTCGAAGCGGCCGAGCTCGCTTTTCAGGCTCGACGCATACAGGTCGAGCCGGTGTGCGCCGGTTTCCTCGAGCGCGTCGATCGCGCGTTCCCATGCGAAATCGACGGCCGCGCCCGCCACGCCGACATACAGCACGGCGGCCGACGCCCAACCCCACCACGGGATTCCCTTGAAGCTCTTCTGCACGTTCGCCCTCATCGAAGCCCGCAGCCGGTCGCCCGCAGCCGGTCGCCCGCCGCCGGTCGCCCGCAGCCGGTCGCCCGCAACGACACGCGCCGCGCACCGGCAGAGCCGGCGGCGGCGCGTGCGAAGCGGCGTGCGCGACGGTGCGCGCGGCCGCGCGTTATCCGAAGTGCGCGACCAGGATCAGCGTCACCGTGACGACGATCGCGCCGCCGATGCGGGTGGCGATCTGCGCGAACGGCATCAGCTGCATCCGGTTCGCGGCGGTCAGGATCGCAACGTCGCCGGTGCCGCCTTGCCCGCTGTGGCAGGCGTTCACGATTGCGGTGTCGATAGGGTACATCTTCAGCAGGCGGCCGACCACGAAACCGGTGCCCATCAGCGTCGCGACGGTCGACACGATCGTGATCACGTTGACGATCGTGAACGCGGCGGTCAGCTTGTCCCACGGCGTCATCGCGACGCCGATCGCGAACAGCAGCGGATAAGTGACGGCCGTCGAGAAGAACTTGTAGACGACGAACGCGCCTTCCTGCAGCGGCGGCGACACGGCACGCGCGAGCTTCACGAGCACCGCGAGGAACAGCATCGCGACCGGCGCGGGCAGCCCGAACAGCTTGTGCGCCATCAGGCCGACCAGGTACAGCGTGATCGCCGTGATGCCGGCGCCCGCGATGTGCGTGACGTCGACGTGCCCGCGGATCTCCTCGTTCTCGGGCGTCATGTCGCCGCTTTCGCCGACCTGCAGGCGGCCGTTGCCGGTCAGGTGCGGCAGGCGCTTGCCGATCATGTCGAGCGCGCCCGACAGGATGATCGCCGTCAGGCTGCCGAGCATCACCGACGGCAGCACCATCGCGAACATCTCGCCCTGCGGCAGGTGCATCAGTTCCGAATAGCCGATCGACAGCGGAATCGCGCCTTCGCCGACGCCGCCTGCCATGATCGGCACGACGATGTACAGCAGCGTGTGGCGCGCGCCCAGGCCGAGCGCGGTGCCGACTGCCGTGCCGACGATCGCGGCCGCGACCGAACCGACGGCGAGCGGGATGAAGATCTTCACGAAGCCCTGGATCAGCACGCGGCGGTCCATGCTCAGGATGCTGCCGACGATGATCGACGCGATGAACAGGTACAGGAAGTTCGTCGACTTCGTGAACTCGACCGTCAGGTTCAGCACCGGTTTCGGCAGCACGTGATAGTAGGTGAGCGCCGACGGCACGAAGGTCGCGAAGATCGCGGCCGCGCCGATGTTGCGCAACAGCGGCAGGCGCTTGCCGAGTTCCGCGCACGTGAAGCCGAAGAACGCGAGCACGGCGATCGCCATCGAGATCTCGCCGGGCACCTTGCCCGTCACGGCAAAGCCGACGATCAGCCCGAACAGGATCAGGTAGACCGGCAGCGGGATGATGCCGATGCGGATTTCCATCAGCTTCCACCAGCCGTGCGGCCAGAAGCGTTCGCGCGTGACTGGACCGGCTTCGGCGATGGCCTCGGGACGGGACGGGGTATGGATAGAGGTCTGCAAGACGTGTCTCCTGATGTTGGAATGCCTGCATCGCTTCGCGGCATCGTGTGCCGTCTATTACGCAACCCCCATGCCAGAATTCCGGCCTGCCCGAATATTTCTAATGCGTTGATTCATAAGGGATTTGTTTCGTCTGCGGAAAGAGTTGCGGCGGCCCGCAGGCCGAGATTTCGGAATTCGCGCGGCGGCGAGGCCGAGATTTCGGCCAGATGGCCGGCCCGGCCCGCTTCGCCCGCTGATCGCACGCCATATCGCCGCGCGCGATTTTCTTCGCACAATCGCTTCGTAGACCGCCCTGACGCCGCTCTCTATCATCGGCTGATCCTTTTCCGATGCGATGACGACCGTCCGGAGAACGCCCGCGCGTTCGCCGCGGCGCCGCTCATCCGTCGATACCGTCTTTGGACAGGAGAGTGGTTTCCATGCTGCATTCCGTGTTTTCCGCCCGCTTTACGCCCCGCCGCTTCGCGATGCTCGCTCGCGTGGCGGCGGCCACGCTGCTCGGCGTCGCGCTGCTGAACGGCGCGCGCGCCGACACCGCGCCGCTGAAGGTCGGCATCTCGACGAGCCCGCAGATCGAAGCGCTGAAGATCGCCGCGAAGGAGGCGAAGGACCAGGGGCTCGACGTGAAGATCGTCGAATTCACCGACTGGAATACGCCGAACGCGGCGCTCGCGAACAAGGACATCGACGTCAACTACTTCCAGCACATCCCGTTTCTCGAGAACGCGAAGAAACAGGGCGGCTACAACTTCGTGGCGATCGCGCCGGGCACGATCATGAAGATCGGCCTCTATTCGAAGAAGGTGAAAAGCTTTGCCGAGCTGAAGGACGGCGCGCGCGTCGCGATCGCGAACGACCCGGTGAACGGCGGGCGCGGGCTGTTGCTGCTGCAGCGCGCGGGGCTCATCACGCTGAAGCCGGGCGCCGACTACCGTGCGACGACGCACGACATCGTGGCCAATCCGAAGCACCTGAAGATCATTCCGCTCGAGGCGTCGCAGCTTGCGCGCTCGCTCGACGACGTCGATCTCGCGCAGGGCTACCCGAGCTTCATCAAGCTCGCCGGCACGGCCGACCCGAACAGCGCGCTGCTGTTCGACGGCACCGAGAACAAGAACTTCGCGATCCAGTGGGTCGTGCGGCCGGAAAGCGCGAACGATCCGCGCATCCGCAAGTTCATCTCGATCTACCAGCATTCTCCGGCCGTGCGTAAAGCGCTCGACAACGCGTTCGGCTCGCTGTACGCGATCGCGTGGTGACGGAGGCGACATGACGACCGCGAACCGCAAGAAGATCCTGCTCAACGCGTTCAACATGAACTGCGTCGGGCACATCAACCACGGGCTGTGGACGCATCCGCGCGACCGCTCCGCGCATTACACCGATCTCGACTACTGGGCCGATCTCGCGAAGACGCTCGAGCGCGGCAAGTTCGACGGGATCTTTCTGGCGGACATCGTCGGCGTGTACGACGTGTTCGGCGGCGGCCCGGACGTCGCGCTGCGCGAATCGGTGCAGGTGCCGGTCAACGATCCGCTGCTGCTCGTGCCCGCGATGGCGCAGGTCACGCGGCATCTCGGCTTCGGCGTGACCGCGAACCTGACGTACGAGCCGCCTTACCTGTTCGCGCGCCGCATGTCGACGCTCGACCACCTGACGAAGGGGCGCGTCGGCTGGAACATCGTGACCGGCTATCTCGACAGCGCCGCGCGCGGAATGGGCCTCGCGCAGCAGATCGGCCACGACGACCGCTACGAACGCGCGGACGACTACATGGACGTCGTCTACAAGCTGTGGGAACAGAGCTGGGACGACGACGCGGTGATCCGCGACGCGCACGCGCGCGTGTTCGCGCAGCCGGGCAAGGTGCGGCGCGTGAAGCACGACGGGCCGTTCTATTCGGTCGATGCAATCCACCTGAGCGAGCCGTCGCTGCAGCGCACGCCGGTGCTGTACCAGGCCGGTTCGTCGGCGCGCGGCGTCGAATTCGCGGCGCGTCATGCGGAATGCGTGTTCGTGAACGGGCAGAGCAAGGCCGCCGCGCGCGCGGCCGCGCTCGACATCCGTGCCGCCGCCGCGCGGCAGGGCCGCGACCCGGCGTCGATCAAGATCTTTGCCGGCGTGAGCGTCGTGACCGCCGAGACCGAATCGCTCGCCCGCGAGAAGTTCGACGAATACCGGCGTTACGCGAGCCCGGAAGCGGGCCTCGCGCATTTCGCGAGCTCGACCGGCATCGATTTCGCGAAGTACGGCCTCGACGAGCCGATCTCGTACGTGAAGACCGATTCGATCCAGTCGGCCGTCGACGCGATCTCGCGCAAGAGCACGACCGGCACGTGGACGGTGCGCCGGATGCTCGAGCAGATGTCGCTCGGCGGCCGCTATGCGCCGATCGTCGGTTCGCCGTCGCAGGTCGCGGACGAATTGCAGGCGTGGATCGACGAAACCGGCATCGACGGCTTCAACCTGACTCGCACCGTGATGCCCGAGTCGTTCGAGGATTTCGTCGACTGGGTCGTGCCCGAACTGCAGAACCGCGGGGTCTACAAGGAAGACTACGATCCCGCGCCGACGCTGCGCGAGAAGCTGTTCGGCGCCGGCGCGCGGCTGCCGGCCTGGCACACCGGCGCGCAGCACCGGCCGGCTTCCGTGCCGGCAACGGAATCCGCGCATCCCGCGCATGCGTGAACGTGACGGAGCGAAGCGATGACGCAATTGTTCGATACGCTGGGTTTCATCGAGCCATCGGCCGTGCGGGCCGGTGCCGGCGCGGGTGCGCCGGCCGAACATGACGACGCGGCGGCCCGCACCGGCGGCGCTGCCGCCGTGTCGTTCGCGCACGTCGGCAAGGTGTTCGCGACGCCGCGCGGGCAGGCCGCCGCGCTGCGCGACGTGACGCTCGACGTGCGGCGCGGCGAGGTGTTCGGCATCATCGGGCGCAGCGGCGCCGGCAAGTCGACGCTGCTGCGGCTCGTCAACGGCCTCGAACGGCCGAGTTCCGGCAGCGTGCGCGTGCAGGGCGTGGACGTCGGCACGCTCGACGAGGACGGGCTCGTCGCGCTGCGCCGCCGCACCGGCATGGTGTTCCAGCATTTCAACCTGCTGTCCGCGAAAACCGTGTTCGAGAACGTCGCGCTGCCGCTGAAGATCGCGGGCGTGCCGAAGGCCGAGCGCACGCGCAAGGTCGATGCGCTGCTCGATCTCGTCGGGCTCGCCGCGAAGCGCGACGCGTATCCGGCCAGCCTTTCCGGCGGCCAGAAGCAGCGCGTCGGCATCGCGCGCGCGCTGGTGCACGACCCCGAGGTGCTGCTCTGCGATGAAGCGACGTCGGCGCTCGATCCCGAGACGACGCAGTCGATCCTCGCGCTGCTCGCCGACATCAACCGCCGCCTCGGGCTGACGATCGTGCTGATCACGCACGAGATGGAAGTGATCCGCGCGGTGTGCGACACGGTCGCGGTGATTGAACAGGGCGAGGTCGTCGAAACGGGCCCGGTGTGGCGCGTGTTCGGCGATCCGCGTCATGGCGCGACGCGCGCGCTGCTGAGCACGCTCGTGCACGACCTGCCGGCCGAGCTCGCCGCGCGCGTGCAGCCGCTGCCGGAGCACGCGGCGCTGCCCGACGGCGCGCAGATCGTGCTCGACCTCCGCTATACGGGCGAAAGCGGCGGCGAGCCGGACGTCGGCGCGCTGGCCGCGGCGCTCGGCGGCTCGGTGCGGTTCCTGCACGGCGGGATCGAACGGATCCAGGGGCATGCGCAGGGGCGGCTCGTGATCGCGGCCGCGTCCGGTGCGAACGAAGGCGGCGCGCAGCTTGCGCGCGGCGTCGTTGCAGCATTGCTCGAACGCGCACGCCGCCATGCGAACCACGCGGAGGTGCTCGGCTATGTTTGAGCTGTGGTGGCCCGAACTGCTCGACGCGATCCGCGACACGCTGTCGATGGTCGGCGCGTCGGCCGCGATTGCCGCGCTGCTCGGCATCCCGCTGGCCGTCATTCTCGTGACGACCGCGCCCGGCGGCATCTACGAGCGGCGCGGCGTGAACGCGGTGCTCGGCGCGCTCGTCAACGTGTTCCGCTCGACGCCGTTCATCATCCTGCTCGTCGCGCTGCTGCCGTTCACGCGCGTCCTGATCGGCACGACGATCGGCGTATGGGCGGCCGTCGTGCCGCTGTCGATCGCCGCGATTCCATTCTTCGCGCGGATCGCCGAAGTGAGCCTGCGCGAAGTCGATCGCGGGCTGATCGAGGCCGCGCTCGCGATGGGCGCGAAGCGCCGCCATATCGTGTGGCACGTGCTGCTGCCCGAGGCGCTGCCCGGCATGCTCGGCGGCTTCACGATCACCGTCGTCGCGCTGATCGGCTCGACCGCGATGGCCGGCGCCGTCGGCGCGGGCGGGCTCGGCGATCTCGCGATCCGCTACGGCTATCAACGTTTCGACACCACCGTCATGGCGACCGTGATCGTGATCCTGATCGCGCTCGTCTCGGCCGTGCAAATCACGGGCGACCGCCTGGTCCGACGCGTGACCCGGCGTACCTGAGCGGCGCCACGAGCGCCGGCTCTTTTTCATTGAAGACCTGAGAGAACGATACCCATGACCTTGCCCATCGGTGCTCCGCGCGAGTGGAACGGACAATTCGAGGAAGCGCTGTTTCTGGAGGTGGCGCGACGCCATCGTCCAGACTTCCCCGACAAACTCGCGACGCCGCCGCGCGAGCCGCGCGGCGAACACGAACTGGCCGCCGTCGCCGACTACTACACGAAGATGGCGTCGCACGACCTGTTCATCGTGCAGGTCGTCGCGAAGGCGATCGACACGCTGTTTCGCGACGACCCGCATTTCCAGCTGATCCTGTCGCGCCAGCTCGGCGACGACGGCGCGCACGCGGTGATCGGCCGCGACCGCGTGACCGAGCTGACGGGCCGCGATCCGCTGCCGGAAGTCGAACGGCTCGTCGCCGCGCACTGGGCGCGCATCGGCGACATCGCTGTGCGCGACGTCGCCGGCTTCCTCGCATTCGAATGGCATTACGAGTTGCACATCCTCGCGAAGCTGTGGATCCAGCGCAAGACCGCGCGCATCGCCGACGGCGCGATGCGCGAGCACGGCGAGAACCGGATTCGCCCGGACGAGGAATGGCATCGCGTGCAGATCGTGCAGTGGTGGTTCGACACGCTGGAGGCGCTGCCGGCCGCCGAGCGCGATGCGCTGATCGACCGCGTGCTCGCGGCCGACGAGGAAACGCAGGCGCGGCTCGACGGTTATCTGCATGACGAATACGCGCACACCGCGCACGTTTTTGGCGCGGATATCGCCGAATACCGCGCAATCTACGACGACTGGCGGCGCGAGATCCTGTCGCGGCTGACCGGGCGCCCGCTCGGCGCGTTGGTGCCGCTGTCGGGTGAAGCCGTCGCGCACGAAACGACTGCACAGGAAGCGGCCGCATGAACGATCCACGCGGGCCGGCAACCGTTGCGCCCGATACCGATGCGCCGGCCACAACCGACGACGTGCTCGCGCGTGCGATCGACGCGCTGCGCGCGACGGCCGTCGAACGCGATCGCGCGGGCGGTCACGCAGCCGCCGAGAAGCAGCGGCTCGCCGACGCGGGCCTGCTCACGCTCGCGGTGCCGCGCGAATTCGGCGGCCAGGAAGCGGCGTGGCCGACGATCTACGACGCGATCCGGCGCATCGCCCGCGTCGACAGCGCGCTCGCGCATCTGGTCGGGTTTCAGGCGCTGCAGGTCGTGAGCGTCGACGTGTGGGGCAACGCGGCGCAGCGCGAGCGTTACTTGCGCGGCACGGTCGAGCATCGCTGGTGGTGGGGCAATGCCGTCAACCCGCTCGACACGCGGCTCGCGGCGACCGCGACGCCCGACGGCGGCTACCGGCTCGACGGCGTGAAGGGCTTCTGCTCGGGCACGCGCGGGTCGCAGCGGATGACCGTGTCCGCGCATGATCCGGACACCGGTCGCGCCGTGTTCGGCGTGGTGCCGACCGATCGCGACGGGATCACGGTCGACGACGACTGGGATCCAATCGGCCAGCGCCAGACCGACAGCGGCAGCGTGCGTTTCGACGGCGTGGTGCTTGCGCCCGAAGAGGTGCTGCACCGGTCCGAGACGCCGCCCACGCCGCGCGCGACGCTGCGCACGCTGGTGTCGCAGCTCGTGCTGACCAACCTGTTCGTCGGGCTCGCGGAAGGCGCGCTGGCCGAGGCGCGCGACTACGTGCTGAAGCACGGCCGGCCGTGGATCGCCGCCGGCGTGGCACGGGCGAGCGACGATCCTTATACGCTGCAGCGCTTCGGCGACATGCGCGTGCACGCGGTGGCCGCGGCCTCGCTCGCCGATCGTGCGGCCGCCGCGTTGCAGCGTGCGTGGTCGCGGCGCGACGCGCTGACGGCCGATGAACGCGCGCAAGCCGCACTCGCGGTGTCGGACGCGAAGATCGTCGCGCAGCGCGCAGCGCTCGAGAACGGCGAAGCGCTGTTCGATGCGTGCGGCGCCCGCGCGACGGCCGCATCGCTCGGTCTCGACCGCTTCTGGCGCAACGCGCGCACGCATACGCTGCACGATCCGCTCGACTATCGGCTGCGCGATGTCGGCCGGTTCGCGCTGACGGGGGAATGGCCGCAGGCGTCGCTTTATACGTGATTGGGCGTGCGTCTTCACCGGCAGTCATGCCCGGCAGGCCGTCGTCAACCCGTCTTTCGATCGGCGGCCCTTGTGCGGCGCCGCTGCACGAACGGCACGGGCTGCTCGCGCGTCGCGTGAAGCGCGGCGCATTCGAGCGCCGTTGACGCTGCTCACGACACCGGCAACTGATCCGCCAACGCCCGCATCGCGTCCGCCGTCTGTTGATTCGCCGGGAAAAACGCCTCGATCGCGAGTTCCGACAGCGTGACGTCGACCGGCGTGCCGAACACCGTCGTCGTACTGAAGAACGTCAGCTCGCCGCTGGCGGCGCGCAGCCGCAACGGCACCGCGATATCCGCGTAATCCGTGCGCGCCGGCGCATCGTCGGGCTGGCCGGCCGGCGCAGGATACGCGGCGAGTTCGTCGCGCAGCGTATGCAGCGTGCGGTCGCCGCTCGCATCGATCTGCCGTTGCAGCCGGTGCAGGATATGCGCGCGCCACTCGTGCCAGTTGACGATTTGCGACGCGAGGCCGTCCGGATGCAGGCTCAGGCGCAGCACGTTGACGGGCGGCTGCAGCAGCGCGGAGTCGGCCTGCGCGACCAGCGCGCCGAGCATCCGGTTCGCGGCGAGCAGCGTCCAGTGCCGATCCACCGCGAGCGCCGGATAGGGCTCGTGGCCGCGCAGCACCGCTTCGACCGCATGGCGCGCCGCGTCGAGCTGCGGATCGGAAAACGGCCGCTCGCGAAAGAGCGGCGCATAGCCTGCCGCGACGAGCAGCGCATTGCGTTCGCGCAGCGGCACGTCGAGGCGCTCGGCGAGATGCAGCACCATGTCGCGGCTCGGCTGCGCGCGGCCCGATTCGACGAAGCTCAGGTGCCGCGCGGACACGTCCGCGTCGAGCGCGAGCGCCATCTGGCTCAGGCGCCGGCGCTGGCGCCACGTGCGCAGCAGCGGGCCGATGCCGGATGCGCGGCCGGCGGACGGAGGGGGCGATTGGAGGGCGGCGGTCGAGTTCATGGTGACGATGATAGGCAATCCCGCGCGCGCCGGGCATTACCTGCGAGGTAAGCATTCCGGATCGGTGTGCGTCGCCGGCGCCGCAAGCCGGCACGCGCGGCGCCGTTTCACCGCGCATTTCGTCGCCGGAGGGCCCGGGAAGCTGCGTTACCATAGCCGCCGTGCCACCTGAGAGGCGGCGCCGGCCCGCGGCCACGATGGCCCGGCCGGACGCCGCGCACATCGACAACAAGGTAGTCCCGGGGGAATCCAATAATGAAAACATTCGCCGTCCGCGTCGCCTGCGTGGCGATGCTCGCGCTCGCCGCAACCCGCGGCCACGCGCAAACCGAAGCCGCGCAGGTCGAGATGAGGGCCGCCGCCGCGGCCGCCAACAAGGCCGTCGTGAACGGGCCGGCCGATATCGACGTCAAGCACGAAGCGGTACTGAAGCTGAAGCAGGGCGAGTCTTTCGTGCCGGCCGCCGAAGCCGGCCGCTACCTGCGCTCGATGGGCAATTCGATCGACGAATCGACGCTGGTCGGCCTCGTGCTGCCTGACGACCCGGACGCCGACTGGATCTCGGTCGTGTCGTTCGAGCCGAGCGGCTACATCCGCGACGACGACGCGAAAGACTGGAAACCCGACGAGCTGCTGAAAAGCCTGCAGGCCGGCACCGAGCAAAACAACCCGGCGCGCAAGGAGCGCGGGCTGCCCGAAAACGAGGTGGTCGGGTGGGCGCAGGCGCCCGTGTACGACGCGGCCACGCATCGGCTCGTGTGGTCCGCGATCATCCGCCACAAGGGCGCGGCCGCGAACCCGGAGCGCGACGGCGTCAATTACCGGACGCTCGTGCTCGGCCGCGACGGCTACCTGTCGCTGACGATGGCGTCGACGCTCGCCGATCTGCCGAAGTACAAGCGTTCGGCGGACGGCCTGCTCGCGAACATCCGCTTCAACGACGGCAAGCGCTACGCCGATTTCAACCAGTCGACCGATCACGTCGCCGAGTACGGCCTCGCGGCGCTGATCGTCGGCGTCGGCGCGAAGAAGCTCGGGCTGGTCGCGCTGATCGGCGCGTTCGCGGTGAAGTTCTTCAAGATCGGCGCGGTCGCGCTGCTCGCGGGCGGCGCGGCGCTGAAGCGCTTCTTCGGCCGCAAGCCGAAGCCGGCGGCCGTGCCGGTCGCCGTCGATGCAACCGATGCCACCGCCGTGTCCCGCGCGGAGCGCAACGAATGACGAAACTGTTGCTGCTGGTCTTCGGCGGTCTGAAGCTCGGCAAGGTGCTCGTATCGGTGGGCAGCATGCTCGCGTCGATCGCGGTCTACGCGATGTTCTACGGCTGGCGCTTCGCGGCCGGCTTCGTCGCGCTGCTGCTGGTGCACGAAGCCGGCCACTATGTGGCCGCGCAGCGGCGCGGGCTCGACGTCGGGCTGCCGGCCTTCATCCCGTTCGTCGGCGCGTGGATCCAGTTGAACGAGCTGCCGCACGACGCGGAAACCGACGCGTACGTCGGGCTGGCCGGGCCGTTCGTCGGCACGCTCGGCGCGCTCGCCTGCTATGCGCTCGCGCGGCACTACGACAGCAACCTGCTGCTCGCGCTGGCCTACACAGGCTTCTTCCTGAATCTCTTCAACCTGATTCCGCTGTCGCCGTTCGACGGCGGGCGCATTACCGCGGTGCTGTCGCCGCGGATCTGGTTCGCGGGCGTGCCGGTGCTGATCGCGCTGTTCGCGTACCGGCCGAGTCCGCTGCTGATCGTGATGGCGATCCTCGCGCTGCCGCAGTTGAAGCGCGCGTGGCGCTACGATCCCGACGCGCCGGAGAACCGCGCGTACTACGCGACGTCGGTCGAAACGAAAACGACCTACGCGCTCTGCTACGTCGGCCTGCTCGCGTTTCTCGCGCTGATGACGTCCGGCGTGCACGACATGCTGCGCGTCGCGCATTCCGCGGCCTGACCGACGGAAAAGCGGCGGCCGCTGACACGCGGCCGCCGCCGTCCTGTTCCTGCGGCCGCACGCGTCCGACGCTCAAGCGTCGCGATGACGCAACTCGACGCGCTTGATGTCCTTCACGATCACCAGATAGCTGAACACCGTGACGAGCGCGTTCAGCCCGACGAACACGAGCGCGCCGTTGAACGAGCCGCTCGCGCCGACGAGGTAGCCGATCGCGATCGGCGCGACGATGCCCGCCGTGTTGCCGAACATGTTGAACAGGCTGCCCGACAGGCCGATCGCTTCCTTCGGGGCGGTGTCCGCGACGACGGCCCAGCCGAGCGAGCCGATCCCCTTGCCGAAGAACGACACGGCCATCAGCACGATCACCAGCCCTTCGCTGTCGACGTAATTGCAGCCGATGATGACCATCGACAGCAGCATTCCGCCGACGATCGGGATCTTGCGCGCGAGCGTCAGCGACACGCCGCGGCGGATCAGCGTATCCGACAGCATCCCGCCGAGCACGCCGCCGAGGAACCCGCAGATCGCCGGCAGCGACGTCATGAAGCCGGCCTTCAGCAGCGACATCCCGCGCGCCTGCACCAGGTAGATCGGGAACCACGTGAGAAAGAAGTACGTGAGCACGTTCACGCAGTACTGGCCGAGATAGACGCCGAGCAGCATCCGGTTCGACAGCAGCTGGCGCACGTAGTACCAGCCCGCGACGCGGCTGCCTTCGGACGCGGCGCCGCTGCCGCGGGCGCCGCCCGGCCGGCCCGTCGTGCGGACCAGGCCGCCGCCGTGCCCGATATGCTCGAGTTCCGCGCGGTTCACGCGCGGATGGTCGGCCGGATCCTTCATCACGCGCAGCCACAGGAGCGCGAGCGCGATGCCGGCGAGGCCGAGCCACAGATACACGTGGTGCCAGCCGTACGCATGCGTGAGCCACGCCATCAGCGGCGAGAACACGACCGCCGCGAAGTATTGCGCGGCGTTGAAGATAGCCGACGCCGTGCCGCGCTCGGCGGTCGGGAACCAGCTCGCGACGACCTTCGCGTTCGCGGGAAACGCCGGCGCCTCGGCGATGCCGACCGCGAAACGCATCGCGAACAGCGCGGCCACGGCGAACGCGGCGCTGCCGCCGACGCCGATCGTGCTCTGCAGCAGCGTGAACGCCGACCACAGGAAGATGCTGGCCGCATACACGCGGCGGGCGCCGAAGCGGTCGAGCAGCCAGCCGCTCGGCAGCTGAGCCAGCACGTACGCCCAGCTGAACGCCGAGAAGATGTAGCCCATCGTGACCGGGTCGATGCCGAAGGCCTTGCGGATCGGCGTGCCGGTGATCGACAGCGTCGCGCGGTCCGCATAGTTGAGCGTCGTGACGACGAACAGCATCGCCAGGATCCAGTAGCGCACGGCGGTGCGGCGCGCGCTGCCGGCGAGTTCGATCGGAAGATCGCGAGAGGGGGGTTGATTAGGCACTTTAACGTACGTCGTCGTATGACATGGGCTGAAGTTTATGGATAACGGCGGGGTGCTGGAACCTCGGGTTTTCCCTTTGAATGGCCGGAAGACACGCGCGACTATCGCTCTTCGCAAGGCCAGACAACGCTTTGACGCGGGTGCCGGGAGAGCGGCGGTACCCCGGCAAGCACGCAACGTTGTCGGCAGACATCGTATCTGTTGAGCTACAATGATCGAATCATTCCCGAACCACGGAGCACACCCGATGCAACTGACTGGAGAGATGCTGATCGGCACCGACGCGGTGGCCGGCTCGGCCGGAACCTTGCGCGCGTTCGATCCGACGAAGGGCGCGCCGATCGACGAACCGGCATTCGGCGTCGCGACGCAGGCCGACGTCGAGCGCGCGTGCGCGCTCGCGCGCGACGCCTTCGACGCGTATCGCACACAGCCGCTCGCGGCTCGCGCGGCGTTTCTCGAAGCGATCGCCGACGAAATCGTCGCGCTCGGCGACACGCTGATCGAGCGCGCGCACGCCGAAACCGGCCTGCCCGTCGCGCGGCTGCAGGGCGAGCGCGGCCGCACGGTCGGCCAGCTCCGGCTGTTCGCGCGCGTCGTGCGCGACGGCCGCTTCCTCGCCGCGTCGATCGATCCCGCGCAGCCCGCGCGCACGCCGCTGCCGCGCTCGGACCTGCGGCTGCAGAAGATCGGGCTCGGGCCCGTCGTCGTGTTCGGCGCGAGCAACTTCCCGCTCGCGTTCTCGGTGGCCGGCGGCGACACCGCGTCGGCGCTGGCGGCCGGCTGCCCGGTGATCGTGAAGGCCCACGAGGCGCATCTCGGCACGTCCGAGCTGGTCGGCCGCGCGATTCGCGCGGCGGTCGCGAAATGCGGGATGCCGGCCGGCGTTTTCTCGCTGCTGATCGGCCCCGGCCGCGTGATCGGCGCGGCGCTCGTCAGCCATCCGGCGATCCAGGCAGTCGGTTTCACCGGATCGCGGCAGGGCGGGATGGCGCTCGTGCAGCTCGCGAATGCGCGACCGCAGCCGATTCCCGTCTATGCGGAAATGAGCAGCATCAACCCGGTCGTGCTGTTCCCGGCCGCGCTGGCCGCGCGCGGCGACGCGATCGCGGCCGGCTTCGTCGATTCGCTGACGCTCGGCACCGGCCAGTTCTGTACCAACCCGGGCCTCGTGCTGGCCGTCGACGGCCCCGATCTCGACCGCTTCGAGGCCGCCGCCGCGCAGGCGCTCGCGAAGAAGCCGGCCGGCGTGATGCTGACGCGCGGCATCGCCGACGCGTATCGCAACGGCCGCGGCAAGCTGGCCGAATTGCCGGGCGTACGAGAAATCGGCGCGGGCGAGGCGGCGCAGACCGAATGCCAGGCAGGCGGCGCGCTGTATGAAGTCGCCGCGCAGGCGTTCCTGTCCGAGCCGGCGTTCGGTCACGAAGTGTTCGGGCCGGCCTCGCTGATCGTGCGCTGCCGCGATCTCGACGAAGTCGCGCGCGTGCTCGATGCCCTCGAGGGTCAGCTGACGGCCACGCTGCAGATGGACGCCGGCGACAAGCCGCTCGCGCGCCGCCTGCTGCCGATCCTCGAGCGCAAGGCCGGGCGTCTGCTCGTCAACGGCTACCCGACCGGCGTCGAGGTGTGCGATGCGATGGTGCACGGCGGGCCGTTCCCGGCGACGTCGAACCCGGCGGTCACGTCGGTCGGCGCGACCGCGATCGACCGCTTTCTGCGGCCGGTGTGCTATCAGGATTTCCCGGACGACCTGCTGCCGGAAGGGTTGCAGGAAAGCAATCCGCTGGGGATTCCGCGGCTGCGGGACGGGAAGGCGGAGTGACGGTGTGAAACGGCTGGAGGCGCGTGCCGCGAGGCGCGCGTTGCCGCACGTTGTTGAAACGCGGCGGCGGACGGTGCCCACGGGCGCGTCCGCCGTTTTTTATTGATGGCGAGCTTTCGAGCCGCCACTTTGGCGCGGTCGGTGAGCGGGGTGCGCGACGAGTTGCAGGCGCTCGGCTGCAGCCAGCAGGCGCCGATTGCGTGTCCACAACTTGCCGCCAGTGGTCAGTCTGGCGGACGCAAGGAGATGGGCGTCGACGTAACCGATGCCGAGCCCGTGAAGCGGTACGACATCGATCATGCGCTGGACTTCGTCGTCGGTTGCCGGGGTGGCGGCGCGAAGGTCGCGCAGCGCATCCAGTACGGTCTGGCGATCGCGCATGCTGGCGAGCGCGAGCTCGCCGATGATGAACGGATGAATCAACACGCGTTCGGCTTCCAGCAAGGTCGTAAGCGTCGCATCGCCGGCCCGAACGTGGTCGATCCACACTTAAGTGTCGACAAGAATCATGCAGGCTCCGATGGGCGCCGCGGAACAGATTCGAGATCCGGCTCGGTACCGCCGAGGCGGGCAAGCCGGCGTGCGCTTTCGCGCGCGATCAATGCACGCAGCGCTTCTCTCACCAGCGCCGATTTTTCGGTGACGCCGGTCAATTGCTGCGCTTTGGCGAGCAGTGCGTCGTCGAGCGATAAGTGGTGCGCATGAGCGGCTCCCGAGGAAGGCCGATGCATCGGTTGAGGCATCAAATGATGCTATGGATGATGTGTTGCCCCACCGACGCGGGCGTCGGCTTCCCTGTCTCCCGAATTTCTCCTACAGTAGCGAGGCCTCGGACCGCCCGGTCCGCAGGCGAGCCTGAGAGACCAAAAATCCAACAAGGAACCCTCCGATGAACATCAGCAAGCGCGGCGACCACCTGTTCGCCGCCGGATTATGGAAGGCGATCGGCGACGTCGCCCAATCGGTTCGCAGCCAGATCGGCGAATACAGCGAAGGCCGCGTCCTCGCCAACACGCTGCTGGAATTGCGGCGCGACCTGGGCGGCGGCGAATTCGACATCACGATCAACCAGGGGCGCGTCGTCACCGATTCCGATGCGCATTCGCTCGCATTCGGCCACGCGGTTCGCCGCTTCAGGCAGGACATGGAAGCACTCGTGTTCGCGCTGAAATATCGCCGCGATATCGACGAACGCGATCAGCGCGCGCGCACCGACGCCCTGACGCAGGCCAACAATCAGCTCACGACGGCGAAGCAGTCCGCGACGATCACGGTCGGCCGGTTCTTCGATGCGGTCGTCGACCGCGACGTGCTCGCGCAGATCCTCGACAACGCGTCGAACGCACGTGCACGGACAGGCACACAGGCGCAGGTCGAGTCGACACGGATCAGGCTGGGTATCGTGCGTCACCGGCTCGTCGGGATCATCGCGCAGATGTGACGGCGGCGGCATAGCGCGGCGTGGCAGGAAGCCGCGCCGCCGACAGATGACGCACGCATCGCAGCGGTTGCGCGCGCGTCGTTTCAGGCAAATCGGATCGCTCGCGCCATGCGCGAGCGGTCGCACGGCGAACCGGCCGGCAGCGGCGCCGACGAACGCCCCGCTGCCGGCCGCGCTCGTTTACTGCGGACCCATCTTCTTGATCAGCACGTCGAGTTCGGCCAGCTCCGCATCGGTCAAATCGACGAGCGGTGCGCGCACCGGGCCCGCGTCGTGGCCGACGAGCTTCGCACCCGCCTTCACGATGCTGACCGCATAGCCGGCGCGGCGGTTGCGGATCTTCAGGTACGGCAGGAAGAACTCGTCGATCAGGCGGCCGACCGTCGCGTGGTCGTCTTTCGCGATCGCTTCGTAGAACGCCATCGCCGTCTTCGGGATGAAGTTGAACACGGCCGACGAATACACCGGCACGCCGAGCGCCTTGTACGCGGCTGCATATACTTCGGCCGTCGGCAGGCCGCCGAGGTATGCGAAGCGGTCGCCGAGGCGGCGGCGGATCGTGACCATGCTTTCGATTTCGCCGACGCCGTCCTTGAAGCCGATCAGGTTCGGGCAACGATCGGCGAGGCGCTCGAGCATGTCGGCGTTCAGCTTCGAATTCGCGCGGTTGTACACCACGACGCCGATTTTCAGCGAGCGGCACACCTGCTCGACGTGCTCGGCGATGCCTTCCTGGCTCGCTTCGGTCAGATAGTGCGGCATCAGCAGCACGCCGCTCGCGCCGAGGCGCTCGGCTTCCTGCGCATATTCGATCGCGACACGGGTCGCGCCGCCGGCGCCGGCCAGGATCGGCACCTTGCCCTTGCAGGTTTCCGTCGCGACGCGGATCACGTCCGAATACTCGCGCTGCGTGAGCGAGAAGAATTCCCCGGTGCCGCCGGCCGCGAACAGCGCGGTCGCGCCGTACGGCGCGAGCCATTCGAGGCGTTCGGCGTAGGTGGTCGGACGGAAGCTGCCGTCCGCGTCGAAATCCGTCAGCGGAAACGACAGCAGGCCGTGGGAGATGATCTGTTTGAGTTCTTGCGGTGAGGTCATGGTTGGGTCGTCCGTCTAGCGCGAGTGCTGGGTTCGTCGGGCACGGCATCCGGGCCATATTGGCGATGTCGTTGTATGTCATCGTACAACGCAAGAAAGAGCGACGCAAGCGGTTTGCTGGCCGGGCAAAGTAGGGTCTTTCCGGATAAGGGTTTACTGAGCATCGCAGGATGGTGTTGAATGTCGTATGATGACTAACGATTAGACGGTAGCCTAGCCTCCAGGAATATCCGATGACTGCTTCCCCTCTCTACATTCGCGTGCACCCGGACGACAACGTCGCGATCGTCGTCAACGACGGCGGCCTGCCGGAAGGCGCGACGTTCGCCGACGGCCTGACGTTGCGCGAAGGCGTGCCGCAAGGTCACAAGGTCGCGCTCGTCGACCTCGCGCCCGGCGACCCGATCGTCCGCTACAACGTCGTGATCGGCTACGCGCTTACCGAGCTGCGCCGCGGCAGCTGGGTCAACGAGCGCACGATGCGCATGCCCGAGCCGCCCGGCCTCGACGATCTGCCGCTCGCGACGCGTGCCGCGCCGCCGCTGCCGCCGCTCGAAGGCTATACGTTCGAAGGATTCCGCAATCCCGACGGTTCGGTCGGCACGCGCAACATCCTCGCGATCACGACGACCGTGCAGTGCGTGTCGGGCGTCGTCGAGCATGCGGTGAAACGGATCAAGGAAGAATTGCTGCCGCGCTACCCGAACGTCGACGACGTGGTCGGGCTCGAGCACACGTACGGCTGCGGCGTCGCGATCGATGCGCCCGATGCCGACATCCCGATCCGCACGCTGCGCAACATCAGCCTGAACCCGAACTTCGGCGGCGAGGTGATGACGGTGAGCCTCGGCTGCGAGAAGCTGCAGCCCGAGCGGCTGCTGCCGCCCGGCGCGATTCCGGTCGCGGCCGACGGCGCGACGGACAACGGCGGCATCGTGTGCCTTCAGGATGCCGCGCACGTCGGCTTCAACTCGATGATCGACTCGATCATGAAGATGGCCGAATCGCATCTCGAGCGGCTGAACCGCCGCCGGCGCGAAACCTGCCCGGCATCGGATCTCGTCGTCGGCGTGCAGTGCGGCGGCAGCGACGCGTTTTCGGGGCTCACCGCGAACCCGGCGGTCGGCTTCGCGGCCGACCTGCTGGTGCGTGCGGGCGCGACGATCATGTTCTCGGAAGTGACCGAAGTGCGCGACGGCGTCGCGCAGCTCACGTCGCGCGCGGCGAACGAAGAAATCGCGCGCGAGATCATCCGCGAGATGGACTGGTACGACCGCTATCTGCAGCGCGGTCGCGTCGACCGCAGCGCGAACACGACGCCCGGCAACAAGAAGGGCGGGCTGTCGAACATCGTCGAGAAGGCGATGGGCTCGATCGTGAAGTCGGGCAGCGCGCCGATCGCCGGCGTCGTGCGCCCCGGCGATCGCGCGCGGCAGAAGGGGCTGCTGTACGCGGCGACGCCCGCGAGCGACTTCATCTGCGGCACGCTGCAGCTCGCGGCCGGGATGAACCTGCACATCTTCACGACCGGCCGCGGCACGCCGTACGGCCTCGCGCAGGTGCCGGTGATCAAGGTCGCGACGCGCAGCGATCTCGCGCGCCGCTGGCACGACCTGATGGATCTCGACGCGGGGCAGATCGCGACCGGCGCGGCGACGATCGAGGACGTGGGTTGGGAGCTGTTCCGTCTGATGCTCGACGTCGCGAGCGGTAAACGGCGCACGTGGGCCGAGCAATGGAAGCTCGCGAATGCGCTGACGCTGTTCAACCCGGCGCCGGTGACCTGAGCCGCAGGTCGCGACGGCACGCGATGCGGGCGCCTTCGGGCGCCCGTTTTCGTTGGGACGGCGCGATTTGCTTACCTCGAACGTAATCGACCGGCGGTGCGCGGCCGGCGACGATAGCGCCACGCGAACCCGAAACGTTCGCGGCATCGTCTTCCGTCAATCACATCAGGAGCCTCGCATGAATACCGCTCAAACCGCCCAGTCCGCCCACGCCGAACTGATCGACCGCTATTTCGACGCGTGGAACGAACCGGACGCCGCAGCGCGGCGCGCGCTGGTCGATGCGACGTACGCGAGCGACGCGGCCTACCGCGATCCGCTGATGGCCGGCGATGGCCACGCGGGCATCGACGCGATGATCGCGGCCGTGCAGGAACGCCTTCCCGCGTATCGCTTTCACCGTACGACCGACGTCGACGGATTCGGCCAGCACCTGCGTTTCTCGTGGGCGCTCGTGTCGCCCGACGGCGCGGCGATCGTCAAGGGTTCGGATTTCGGCACCGTCGATGCGTCGGGGCGCCTGAAGTCCGTTACGGGTTTCATCGACGAAATGCCGGCCGCGGTGTCGTGACGCGAACGGCGCGTACCCGGCCGCGCCGGGATCGGGTAACGTTATGCGGTTCGTTCCTGATCCCGGAGACTTGCTCACATGCTGAAGAATCTCGATCCGCTGCTGCACGCCGACATCCTGCACGCGCTGCGCGCGATGGGCCACGGAGATGAAGTGGTGATCTGCGATGCGAATTTCCCGGCGGAATCCGTCGCCGAGCACACGGTCGTCGGTCGCCCGCTGCGCATCGACGGCGCCGACTCCGCGCGGGTCGCCCGCGCGGTGCTGTCCGTGCTGCCGCTCGACAGTTACGTCGATACGCCCGCGTGGCGGATGGAGGTCGTTGGCGATCCGTCCGCGGTGCCGCCCGTGCAGCGCGAAGTGCAGGCCGAGATCGATCGCGCGGAAGGGCGCGCGGTGCCGCTCACGGGCATCGAGCGTTTCGCGTTCTACGAGCGCGCACAGCAGGCGTATGCGGTGATCGTCACCGGCGAGCTGCGCGGCTACGGGTGCTTCATCTTCAAGAAGGGCGTGCTGTTGAGCGACGCCGGTTAGGGCCGGTTCCCGTTATTTTCGGGCACGCGCGCGCGCCGATTTCCGCTGCGCCGCCGCACCCGCGCCATCGCCGCAGTGTAAAGATTTGCTACAACCTTTTTCTTGGACCCTGCGGAAAGACCCTCTATGCTGGCCCATTTGCCGCCGGCCCCACGGGGCCGCGCGGCCCGCACCGCACGGGACGTGTCCCAGACGGGCGCGTCCCGGACGGACATGTCCCGGACGGGCATGTCCCGCGCGGACGGCCGAATTGCACACGAGGAGAGAGGCATGACGCGTTCCGTCGATTCCGGCGTCATTTTTTTCGCACGCCTGGCGCTGGCGGCGTTGTTTCTGTGGGGCGGCGTGATGAAGCTGCTCGGCTACAGCGAGTTCATCGGCTATCTGCACGGAATGAACATCCCGTATCCGCAGGTGATGGGGCCGATCGTCGTGACGATCGAAGCGCTCGGCGCGCTTCTGCTGATCGTCGGCTACAAGGTGAAGCCGCTCGCGTTGCTGCTGGCGGTCTATACGGTCGCGACCGCGATGGTCGGACACAATTTCTGGGACGCGACGGACGCGGCGGTCCAGCACGACATGGTGATCCACTTCTGGAAGAACATCGCGATCGCCGGCGGCTTCCTGTTGCTGTTCGTGACCGGTGCGGGCGGTGCAAGCATCGACGCGCTGCGCCGGCCGAGTTCGTCGTACGGCCTGCTGCGCTGAGCCGGAGAACGGCGCTGCACTGAGGCGAACGCTGCGCCGCACACGCGCCGCGCCGCCGACGCAACGCAAAAGGGCCGAATCCCGCACGCAGCGGGGTTCGGCCCTTCGTTCATCCGGCCGGCGCGTGCGCGCCGACGTTCAGCGTGCGTCCTTCAGATCCTTCGCATCCTTCGAGAACTGCACGGCGATCGCGCCGAGCACGCAGATCGCGGCGACGTAGAGGACCGGCGCGAGCGGATTCGACTTCATCATCAGCGACACGATCACCGGCGTGAGGCCGCCGAAGATTGCGTACGCGACGTTGTACGAGAACGAGATGCCAGAGAAGCGCACGACCGCCGGGAAGCTCCGGACCATCACGAACGGCACCGCGCCGATCGTGCCGACCGCGAAGCCGGCGATCCCGTAGTACAGCGGCAGCGTCGACGCGTCGGCCGCGACCTGCGCGAACAGCAGGTAGTAGCACGCGGCCAGCACGAGGCCGCCGATGCCGAGCACGCGTTTCGCGCCGATCCAGCCGGCGAGCGAGCCGGCGGTGATGCAGCCGGCCGTCAGGCACAGCGTCGCGATGCTGTTCGCGAACAGCGTGGTCGCGGGCGTCAGGTGGAACTGCTTCTGCAGCAGCGCGGGCGTCATCAGGATCACGACGACGATCGCCGCCGACAACATCCACGTGAGCAGCATCGACACGATCACCGCGCGCCCGTGGTCGCGCAGCACGGCCTTCAGCGGAATCTCGGCTGCGAGCGCCTTCTTCGCCTTCATTTCGGCGAACACCGGCGTTTCATGCAGCCAGCGGCGCAGGTACACGGAGAACAGCCCGAACACGCCGCCGAGCAGGAACGGGATGCGCCACGCGAACGCGGTGACTTCGGCGCCCGAGTAACGGCTGTTGATGCCGGCGGCGACCAGCGAGCCGAGCAGGATGCCGGCGGTGAGGCCCGCGGTCAGCGTGCCGCACGCATAGCCGATGTGGCGCGACGGCACGTGTTCGGACACGAACACCCACGCGCCCGGCACTTCGCCGCCGACTGCTGCGCCCTGCAGCACACGGAACAGCAGCAGCAACACCGGCGCGAGGATGCCGATCGATTCGTAGGTCGGCAACAGCCCCATCAGCAGTGTCGGCACCGACATCATCAGCACGCTGAGCGTGAACATCCGCTTGCGGCCGAACAGGTCGCCGAAGTGCGCCATGATCACGCCGCCGAGCGGGCGTGCAAGATAGCCGGCCGCGAAGATGCCGAACGTCTGCAGCTGGCGCAGCCAGTCGGGGATGTCGTGCGGGAAGAACAGCTGTCCGATCGCGGGCGCGAAGAACACGAAGATGATGAAGTCGTAGAACTCGAGCGCGCCGCCGAGTGCGGCAAGGCCAAGGGTTTTGTAGTCGCTGCGCGTGAGCGCGCGTTCGGCGGCGCGAGGCACGCCGCTCAATTCGGAAGCTTGCATGGTCAGGACGATCGGTTTTCGAATGTAGTTGTCGGTGCTGCGTCTCCAGGGCCCGCTATCGGCATGGACTGGCAAGGCGCGGCTTGCGTCGTCGAGCGTGTGTCGCGTATCGGATGGAACACGGCACATTCACCGTCGCACCAGGATGGGGCGCGACGGAGACGAAGCGTCAAGGCGGGTGGGGGGATTCTACAGGAGCGCGAAATGCATGCGCGCGGCGGGCTGCCGGCGGAGGCCTCAGGCGTCGCTCGACGCAAAAAGCCACGCGGCGCCGCACGTGGAAGAACCGCGTGCGGCGCCGCGCGTGACAGGGGGTAAGTGATCAGTTGCCGGCGATCGTGTCGACCGGCTTGAACGTGCCGCGCTCGACCTTGTAGATCGTCACCGGCGCGTCCTTCAGGTCGCCCTTCGCGTCGTACGCGATGCTCGGCGCCGACACGCCCTTGACCGATACCTTGCCGAGATACGGCGTATAGACCTTCGGATCGGTCGAGTTCGCTTCCTTCATCGCGGTGAGCAGCGCGATCGTGCCGTCGTACGAATACGGCGAATACGTGATCACGTCTTCGTTGAAGCGCGCCTTGTAACGCGATGCGTAGCCGGCGAAGCCCGGCATCTTTTCCTTCGGCAGCCCGCCCATGTAGACGATCGCGCCTTCGGCCGCTTCGCCGCCGACCTTCAGGAACGTCGGCGAACGCGACATCTCGCCGGTCACGAACGCGGACTTCATCCCGAGCTGGCGCATCTTGCGGATCATCGGCGAAGATTGCGCATCGCCGCCGCCGTAAAAGACCGCGTCGGGATTGATGCCCTTCAGGTTGGTCAGGATCGCCGAGAAGTCGAGCGCCTTGTCGTTCGTGAAGTCGCGCTTCACGATCGTGCCGCCGGCGGCCTGCACGGCCTTCGCGAATTCGTCGGCGATGCCCTGGCCATAGGCCGTGCGATCGTCGATGATCGCGATGCGCTTGAAGTGCAGCGTCTTCACCGCGTACGTGCCGACGATGCGGCCGGCCTGTGCGTCGCTCGTCAGCAGCCGGTAGGTCGTCTTGTAGCCGCGGGCCGTGTACTGCGGCGACGTCGCCATCGAGATCTGCGGCAGCCCCGCGCGATCGTACAGGTCGGACGCCGGAATGCTCGTGCCCGAGTTGAAGTGGCCGATGATCCCGCTGACGTTGTCGTCGATCAGCCGCTGCGCGACCGTCGTGCCGGTGCGCGGGTCGGCCTGGTCGTCCTGCGAGTCCAGCTGGAACGTGACCGGCTTGCCGCCGATCGTCGGATGCGTCGCGTTGAAATCGGCGATCGCGAGCTGCACGCCCTTCTGCATGTCGGTGCCGTAGTTCGACTGCGGCCCCGTCAGCGGTGCGGCGAAACCGATCTTGACGACGTCGGCGGCGATGGCGTGTGCGCCCGACAGTGCGCAGGCAGCTGCCAGCGCGACGTGCGATACCTTCAGCTTCACTTTCACTTCCCCTTGATGGCGTGGTTGGGCCGCGGCCGGCCAGCGGGCCGGTGCGGTAAGCCGGGCGAGACGTAGCGGTATGCAGGCAGGTGCGGAAGCCGGGCCGCGTATGCCGCCCGCTGCGCGGGTTGTGCCGGAATCGGCGTGCGCGGGGGCGGCGGGATGTCGTCTCGTGACCGTTGAGCGAAGTCTAGGCAGCGAAAATCCCCGCGTCTTGCGCGTTCGGTGCGCGGCCGGCGACGATTTCGGCATATCGTCGATAACCCTGATATATGCTGAAATCGTCATTCGTGATGCGCAAACGCGCCAAGACGCGGCACGGCGGCATTTTTACGATAGCGAGTTCGGGCGGCCGGTGTGCGGCCATTGCGGCCATTGCTGGCGTTGCCGCGCGACGTTCGCGACATGCGGCGGCCCGAAGCGAAATCGTTTCCGGGTGGACACGCGAATGGCGTACCGGTTGCGCGCACAACCGCCGGGCCGCTTTCGGCCGCGCAGCCGCTGGACGGCGAACGCATCGCGCGCCGCGGCATTAGGCTGCCTGACCGATCGGCGATCGCCCGATCGGCTCGCGCGGTGCACGATCCGCCCGTTCGCCGCGCGGCCCGATCGCCCGCCCGGGATCATCCGCCGCGGGATCACGCGCCCGATGAACGCCGCGACGCGTTCGCAGGTCGCTCCTATAATCGACGCCATCAGCCACTCCGTTCGCACCCGCCGGGATGACGACCTTCCTTGCCGCACCGCCCATGACCCTGTCCGAAACGTTGCGCTACCAGCCCGACAACACAGACCTCGGCGCGATGCTCGCGCACTTCCGCCTGCTCGAGCCGGTGTTCGACGCGCTGCCGGACGTCGCGTTCTTCGTGAAGGATGCGCAAGGCCGCTACGCGCTCGTCAATCGCACGCTGGCGATGCGCTGCGGCTACAAGGACAAGCGCGACCTGCTCGGCAAGACGACTGACGAAGTGTTTCCGCGCCGTTTCGGCCGGACCTATTTCGAGCAGGACATGGCGACGATCAACGCCGGCCAGCAGCTGATGGATCAGCTCGAGCTGCATCTGTATCCGGGCCGCCAGCCGGGCTGGTGCCTGACCTGCAAGGAGCCGCTGCGCGACGCAGCCGGCAAGGTGGTCGGCCTCGCGGGGATTTCGCGCGATCTGAAGGCGCACGAGGGGTCGCATCCGGCGTACAGCAAGCTGGCCGACGTGGTGCAGCACATCCAGGATCACTACGTGCAGCCGCTGAACCTGAAGCATCTCGCGCAGATGGCCGGGATGTCGGTCGCGCAGCTCGAGCGCTACTTCCACAAGGTGTTTCACCTGACGCCGCGCCAGGTGCTGCTGAAGACGCGGCTCGACGCGGCCACGGCGCTGCTCGTCACCCACGACAAGGTGACGGACGTCGCCGCGCTATGCGGCTATACGGATCACAGCGCGTTCACGCGCCAGTTCAAGGCGACGGTCGGCGTGACGCCGTCCGAATACCGGTTGATGCTGCAGGACCGCGCAGGTTGACGCGCCGCGCCGGCCGGGGGCCGCGCGGCGGGATGATCGGGGTGGTGCGGGAAGGGGAACGCGGCGGCTCAGCGGTAGCCGAGGCCTTTCAGGACGGCCGTGCCGTCTTCGGTCAGGCGGAAGCTCGGTGAGGTGTCGGCGTCGAGCTTGATCATCTCGACGAGGCCGGCTTCCTGCAGCGCGGGCAATTCGGGTTTGGCATTCGCGCCGATCGGTGCGTGCAGCAGCACGAGCAGCGTCGCGATTTCGTGATGGCTGAGCAAGCGGCGCAGCATCGTCTTTTTTACAGGGGGCGCGGCCGGGCGGCCCGCGGGTGCATCTACGGCGCTCATCGCTGTCCTCCTTTTCGGGATATCCATCGGGTTACTGGTTCCGGATGGTGCCGTCGAAGACTTAAGCGATTCTTAAAAGCGTGTCGGCTGCATCGATGGTGCGGCGCTGCGCGGGTTACCGGATGTAACACGTGCGCCGGCGCGCATTCCCCGCCGCACGCGTGCAGCCTTTGCTGGCGGCGCGTTGCGGCGGTCTTCCCGTCGATGGTGCGTTCGCGCGCCGGGCGGTTCAGGGTCGGGGGCGCGTCAGTCTGCTTCGGTCCGCCCCTGCAACCCCGCAACCGGACCGAATATCTCCTTCCTCATTTCCTGCGCTGTGCCTGCGCGGCCAGCCGCACGGCCGCGTTGGTCGCGCCGTAGCCGTCGTAACCGCCGCGCCGCTCGACGATTTCCAGCGAGAAGCGGTTGTCGACCAGTTCCGTATACGCATGCAGGAATTCGCCGCCGTTTTCGTCGCGGTCGTACAGCAGATGATGGGCGCTCAGGGTGTCGATCAGCTCGTCGGGCAGCGCGTAGCGCGCGGCGAGATCGTCGTAGTAGTTCGGCGGAATCCGCAGGAACGGCACGCCGTCGGCCGCGAACGCGGCGACCGTCTTCACGATGTCGTCGGTCCGGAACGCGACGTGATTCAGCCCGGTGCCGTGATACCGCTCGAGCGATTCGGCAACGGCCGTATGGCGGTCGACCGACGCATTCAGCGCGATCCGCACCGAGCCGTCGGCGCTGCGCACCGCGCGGCTGCGCATCAGGCCGTACGGATCGGGCACGAGCCAGCTGCGCTCGGCTTCGAAGCCGAACGCGGTCTTGAAGAACAGGATCCACGTATCGAGTGCGTCGGCCGGCAGCGCAAGGCACACGTGATCGATGCCCGTGAGCGGGCCGACTTCGGTCGGGCCGTCGATATCGGTCAGCACGAAATCCGATTCATACAGCGTCGGCGCATCCGGCGCTTCGTCGACGAAGTATTCGAGGCTGCCGTCCGGCGCCTTCACGCTCGGCAGCACGCGCTCGTTCGGGCCGACACGGCCGGAGAACGGCGCATAGCCATAGCCGGCCGCGCGTTCGAACGCCACTTTCGCGTCGTCGACGCGGAACGCCGACGCGCACAGCGACAACCCGTGCTGCTGGAAGAACGCATCGGCGAACGAATCGCGCTCGGCGTTCAGCACGATCGACGCGGCGCCGTGCTGGAACAGCGTCACGTCTTTCGACCGGTGGCGGCCTGCGAGCCGGAACCGCATGCGGCCGAGCCATTCGCCGACGGTGGCCGCCGCCTGCGCGTCGACCGCGAATTCGATGAACTGGAACCCGACGTGCGCGGGCGGCGCCGGCGGCGCGAACAGCGGCTGCGCGGCGGCCGGCACGCGGCCGTCCTGCGCGAGCCGCGCGCGCGTCAGTTCTTCCAGATAGAGCAGCGAGCGGTGGCCGTCGGCGGCCGTGATCGCGGTCGGCGCGGCGCGGAAGCCGTCGTTGAAGATCTCGAGCGACAGCGGCCCCGTATAACCGGACTCGATCACGCGCGCGGTGAAGCGCGCGAGGTCGAAGTCGCCCTGGCCGGGGAACGAGCGGTAGTGGCGGCTCCATTCGAGCACGTCCATCACGAGCTTCGGCGCATCGGCGATCTGCACGAACGCGATCCGGTCGCCCGGAATGTCGGCGATTCCGTCCGGCGAGTCGTCGAGCGACAGTGTATGGAAGCTGTCGAGCGCGAGGCCGAGGTGCGGGCTGTTCACCGCATTCACGAGCTGCCACGCGTGCCCGTACCGCTTCACGACGCTGCCCCACGCGAGCGCCTCGTACGCGGCGATCACGCCGGCCTGCCGCGCGGCTTCGGCGAGTGCGCCGAGCTGGTCGACCAGCAGCGCGTCGTCCGCGATCGTGTTGGGCGACACGTTGCTGCACACCAGGATGCGATCGGTGCCGAGCGCGTGCATCACGTCGAACTTGCGGCGAATGCGGTCGAGATTGCGCGCGAGCTGGGCGGAGCTCACGCCCTCGAAGTCGCGAAACGGCTGGAACAGCACGATGTCGAGGCCGAGATCGGCGGCCATGCGCCGCACGTCGGCGGGCGATCCGTCGAAGTACACGAGGTCGTTCTCGAAGATTTCGACACCGTCGAAACCGGCGGCCTGGATGGCGGCGAGCTTCTCGGCGAGCGTGCCGGACAGTGACACCGTGGCGATCGAGCGCTGCATGGGCGAATCCTGCGGATGAACGGGGCGGGGCGTGGGCCGAACCGGGCCGGGATGAACCAGCCGTTGAATTTCGTGCGGACGCCATATCCCGAATTTACTAGGGAAGTGATGCAAATTATACAAACTAACTAGATGGTACAAATAGGCGAAAACCCGAAAAGACAGCGGGCGTCTGCCGGCGCACACTAGCGCCACATCCTGATTGTCACGGGGCGGCGCCGGCAAGGTCCCGCCCCCGTTTTTGGAGCAGAAATCGTCATGAGCAAGCACAAGGTGCTGGTGCTGAACGGCCCGAACCTGAATCTGCTGGGAACCCGCGAACCGCACATCTACGGCGCGGAAACCCTTGCAGACGTCGAGCAGCGTTGCCGTACGGCCGCCGAAGGCCTCGGTCTGGAGATCGACTTCCACCAGTCGAATGCCGAGCACCAGCTGATCGACTGGCTGCATGCCGCGCGTCACGACACGCACGGCATCGTGATCAACCCGGCTGCCTATACGCACACGTCGGTCGCGCTGGCCGACGCGCTGTCCGCGATCGCGAAACCCGTGATCGAGGTGCACATTTCCAACGTGCACCGCCGCGAGGCATTCCGTCACCACTCGTACATCGCGGCCATCGCCGAAGCGGTGATCTGCGGCTGCGGTACCGAAGGCTACGTGTTCGCGCTGCAGCGCCTGTCGACCCTTTTCGCACAGCGAGCCGCACAATGAGCCGGCCGTCCTTTCTGATCGGCCAGGGCATCGGCGGTTCGTTGTCGCCGGCGATGCATGAGGAAGAGGGATTCCGTCAGGGTTTCGGCTACGTCTATCGCCGCATCGATCTCGATGTGCTGGGGCTGACCGCCGACGCGCTGCCCGAACTACTCGATGCCGCGCAGCGAATGGGCTACAACGGCCTGAACATCACGCATCCGTGCAAGCAGCGCGTGATCGAACATCTGGACGAACTGTCGGACGACGCGCGCGCACTCGGCGCGGTGAATACCGTGCTGTTCAAGGACGGCAAGCGGATCGGCCACAACACCGACTGGTCCGGTTTCGCGAAATCGTTCCGCCGCGGGCTTCCCGGCGCATCGCTCGAGCGCGTCGTGCAGCTCGGCGCGGGCGGCGCGGGCGCGGCCGTCGCGCATGCGGCGCTGCAGATGGGCGCGGCCGAACTCACGATTTTCGATGTCGACCGCACGCGTGCCGTCACGCTCGCGGGCGAACTGCAGCAGCGCTTCCCGGCCGCGCGCGTCACGGCCGGCGACGATCTCGCGGTCGCGGTGAAAGCCGCAACCGGCCTGATCCATGCGACGCCGACCGGCATGGTCAAGCATCCGGGCCTGCCGCTGCCGGCCGAGCTGCTCCATGCCGGCATGTGGGTCGCCGACATCGTGTATTTCCCCCTCGAGACCGAACTGCTCCGCGCCGCGCGCGCGGCCGGCTGCGCGACGCTGCCGGGCGGCGGGATGGCTGTGTACCAGGCCGTCGATGCGTTCGAGATCTTCACCGGCCGCACGCCGGACGACGAGCGAATGTTCGAGCACTTTCAGTCGCTCGTCGCGCGCTGACCTTTCTACCTACTAGCTGGAAAAAGAGACCAGGAGACACCCATGCAGCACACCACCCACACCAACGCCGCGCCGGCGCAGGCGGCCGGCACGGTCCGGCGGACATCGGCGCGCTACAAGATCCTTGCGCTGCTCGCGATCGGCACGATGATCAACTATCTCGACCGTACGGTGCTGGGGGTGGCTGCGCCGCAGCTCACCAAGGAACTCGGCATCAACGCGGCGGTGATGGGCATCATGTTCTCCGCGTTCTCGTGGACGTACGTGGCGATGCAGGTGCCGGGCGGCCTGTTTCTCGACCGCTTCGGCAGCAAGGTCACGTATTACTGGTCGATGACGCTGTGGTCGCTGTGCACGTTCCTGCAAGGCTTCGTGCCCGGTGTCGCGACGCTGCTCGCGTGCCGGCTCGGCCTCGGCGTGACGGAGGCGCCGTGCTTTCCGACGAACAGCCGTGTCGTCGCGACGTGGTTCCCGCAGAACGAACGCGCGATGGCGACCGGCACCTATACCGTCGGCGAGTACATCGGCCTCGCATTCTTCAGCCCGGTGCTGTTCGCGCTGATGGGCGCGTTCGGCTGGCGCTCGCTGTTCTGGGTGGTCGGCGCGGTCGGCATCGCGTTCGGCCTCGTGTGGTGGAAGCTCTATCACGAGCCGCGCAACCATCCGGCCGCGAACTCGGAGGAACTCGCGTACATCGAAGCGGGCGGCGGCCTCGTGCATGGTGCGCGCAAGACCGGCGACACGGGCGCGAAGCCCGCGCAGGCCAAGTTCAGCTGGTCGATGGTCGGCCGGCTGGTGAAGAAGCGTCAGCTCGCGGGCATCTGCCTCGGCCAGTTCGCCGGCAACTCGACGCTCGTGTTCTTCCTGACCTGGTTCCCCACCTATCTCGCGACCGAGCGTCACATGGGCTGGCTGAAGATCGGCTTCTTCGCCGTGATGCCGTTCATTGCCGCGTCGGTCGGCGTGATGTTCGGCGGGATCTTCTCGGACTGGCTGCTGCGTCGCGGCAAGTCGGCGAACCTCGCGCGCAAGCTGCCGATCATCGCGGGCCTGCTGCTCGCGTCGACGATCATTCTCGCGAACTACGTGCAGAGCAACGAAGCGGTGATCGCGATCATGTCGGTTGCGTTCTTCGCGCAAGGGATGGCCGCGCTCGGCTGGACGCTCGTGTCCGATATCGCGCCGGACGGCCTGCTCGGCGTGACGGGCGGCATCTTCAACTTCGCGGCGAACCTTGCGGGGATCATCACGCCGCTCGTCGTCGGCTTCATCGTTGCATCGACGGGCTCGTTCGTCGGCGCGCTCGTGTTCATCGGCGTGATCGCGCTGATCGGCGCGCTGTCTTACATCTTCGTCGTCGGCGACATCAAGCGGATCGAACTGTAAGCATCGGCTCCACGCACTCTCGGTGCGTTCGCCCGGCGGCCTGTGGGCCTCCGGGCGTTTTTGTTTGCGCACCCGGCGCACCCGGCGCGCGCGGTCGCGGGCCGGTTCATGCGCGTGCACTCATGCGCGCTCCACGGCAATCCCGAGCGATTCGACCGCCTGCGCGATCGCCTCGACCGCGCGCCGGATGTCGTCGGCATCGATCGCGCCGATACAGCCGACGCGAAACGTTTCCAGCTGCGTCAGCTTGCCCGGATACAGGATGAAGCCCGCGTCGCGCACCGCGTCGTAGAAGCGGCGGAAATCGTAATCCGGATGATCCGGCGCGTGGAACGTGACGATCACCGGTGCCTGCACGCCGGCGTCCAGGAACGGCACGAAGCCGAGCGCGCGCATCGATTCGACGAGCGTGCGGCAGTTCTCCGCATAACGCGCGCCGCGCGCCGGCTGGCCGCCTTCGGCAAGGTACTGGTCGAGCGCGGCCCGCAGTGCGGCGACCACGTGCGTCGGCGGCGTGAAGCGCCACTGGCCGGTCTTGCGCAGGTATGCGTACTGATCGTGCAGGTCGAGCGCGAGCGACGGCGCATTGCCCGCGCACGCGTCGAGCACATCGCGCCGCACGATCGCGAATCCCATTCCCGGCACGCCTTCCAGGCATTTGCCGCTCGCCGAGATCAGCGCGTCGATCCCGCTGTCGGCCAGCGCGATCGGCAACGCGCCGAACGAACTCATCGCATCGACGATCAGCCGCTTGCCGTGCCGCCGGCACACGTCCGCGATCGCGTCGAGCGGATTCAGGATGCCGGCGCTCGTTTCCAGGTGCACTAGCGCGACGTGCGTGATGCGCGGCTCGCGCGCGAACGCGGCTTCGACCGCAGCCGGGTCCACCGCCGCATCCTCGGCGAACGGCAGCGCGATCGCGTCGATGCCGAGCCGCGCGAGGATCGTCAGGATGCGCGCGCAATACGCGCCGTTGTCCGGCACCAGCACGACGCCGTCGCGCGGCACCAGCGTGCCGAGCGCGGCCTCGACCGAAAACGTGCCGCTGCCCTGCATCGGCACGCACACGTACGCGTCGCCGCCCCGCGCGATCGCGACCAGATCCGCGCAGACGCTCGCCGTCAACTGATTGAAAGCGGCGTCCCACGAACCCCAGTCATGTTGCATCGCGTGGCGTGTTGTGGCGGACGTGGTGAGCGGGCCGGGCGTCAGTAGAATCGGGTCGGACATGGATTTTCCTCAAGCAAGGGGCAATCGGAATGCCGGGCGGCATTTCTGAATGGATTTGCATGATATTGGCAAAATGTGTCATTTTTTGGAAATTGTGGCAGTCGTCACGGGGTTGTCATCGAACGCTGTGATCCTTCGGTTGCCGCGCGAAACCACCTGCAGCGCGGCCGCGAGGCAGGCCGGTTGCCGGTTTGCTCGACGGGAAGGAGCCGGATCGTGCCCCGGCCGCTTGGTGTTCCGCCTACGGAGAAGTGAGATGACACTGCAGAATTCCTCGCGCGCCGCTGCCGGCGCGTTCCGCAAGCTCGCGCTGGCCGCCTGCGCCGCCGGTCTGCTGCAAGGCGCGGCGTTGCCCGCGCATGCGGCGAACGCGGTGGTGCTGTACACGGCGGACGGTCTCGAGAACCTCTACCGCGATGTGCTGCCGGCGTTCGAGAAGAAGGAAGGCGTGAAGGTCAACATCGTGACGGCGGGCAGCGGCGAAGTCGTCAACCGCGCGAACATCGAGAAGAATTCGCCGAAGGCGGACGTGATCGTCACGCTGCCGCCGTTCATCCAGCAAGCCGGTCAGATGGGCCTGCTGCAGCCTTACCAGAGCGTCAACTACAAGAACGTGCCGGCGATCGCGAAGGCTGAAGACGGCACGTGGGCCACGTTCGTGAACAACTACTTCTCGTTCGCGATCAACCCGGACGCCGTGAAGAACCAGCCGAAGACGTTCGCCGACCTGCTGTCGCCGAGCTATGCCGGCAAGGTCGCGTACTCGAACCCGGCGACCGCCGGCGACGGGATGGCCGTGCTGATCCTGACGACCACGCTGATGGGCGAGGACAAGGCGTTCGAGTACCTCGCGAAGCTGTCGCAGAGCGTGAAGTTCCACACGAAGGGCACCGGCTACCTGAACGTGCTGCTGTCGCGCAATGAAATCAGCGTCGCGAACGGCGATCTGCAGATGGACCTCGACGACGCCGAGCACGGCGCGCTATCGGTGAAACCGATCTTCCTGGCCGCGAAGGCCGGCGACCAGCCGACCACGTTCCAGCTGCCGTACGGCATCGGCCTGATCAAGAGCGGCCCGAACCAGGACGCCGGCAAGAAACTGATCGACTACCTGATGTCGACCGAAGTGCAGTCGAAGGTGCCGGACATGTACGGCATTCCGGGCCGTACCGACGTGCCGCTCGCCGGCAAGAACGGCGAAGCGGTGAAGAAGGCGATTGCGGGCGTGAAGCTGATTCCGGTCGACTGGGCGCAGGTGATGGCGAAGAAGCCGGAGTGGATCGAGCGCTGGAAGAAGGACGTGATCGGCAGCTCGGGCAAGCAGCTCGACGTCGTCAAGCCGAAGTGACCGGCGCACGCCGCCCGAATTCAAGAGCAAGAGGATGAACCCGGTGGACACCACCTTGACCCATCCCGGCGCATTCGGCGCCGCCGAGCCGCGCGCGACGTTGCGGTCCGGCGCGCCGGGCGGCGTGCAGATCGAACACCTGAGCGTGCGCTATGGCGCGCGCACGGTGCTGGACGATCTGTCGCTGTCGATCGGCGCCGGCGAATTTCTGACCGTGCTCGGCAAGAGCGGCTGCGGCAAGACCACGCTGCTGCGCTTCATCGCCGGGTTCGTGAAGGCCGATGGCCTGACCGGCACGCTGACCGTGGCCGGACGCGACCTGACCCATGCGCCGCCGCACAAGCGCAATCTCGGTCTGCTGTTCCAGAATTACGCGCTGTTCCCGCACCTGTCGGTGTTCGAGAACGTCGCGTTCGGGCTGCGCGCGCGCGGGATGGCGTCGCCGGAAGTGACGCGCCGCGTCGCCGACGCGCTGAAGCTCGTGCAGCTCGGCGACGCCGGCCATCACCTGCCCGCGCAGTTGTCGGGCGGGATGCAGCAGCGCGTCGCGCTGGCCCGCGCGCTCGTGATCGAGCCCGACGTGCTGCTGCTCGACGAGCCGCTGTCGGCGCTCGATGCGAACCTGCGCGCATCGGTGCGCAGCGAGCTGAAGGCGCTGCACGAGCGATTGCCGAACCTGACCATCGTCTGCGTGACGCACGATCGCGACGACGCGCTCGTGCTGTCCGACCGCGCGCTGCTGATGCGCGACGGCCGCATCGCGCAGCTCGGCACGCCGCAGCAGCTGTACGACGCACCGCACGACGGTTACGTCGCGCGTTATCTCGGCCCGGCGAACCTGCTGCCGCCGCACGTGATTTTCCCGCTCGGCGATCCGCGCCACGACGCGCGCGGCAAGGTCGCGTGCGTGCGTCCCGAGCGGCTGACCGTGATGCCGCCCGCTGCAGGCGGCCTGCACGGCACGGTGTCGTCGGTCGAATGGCAGGGCGCGGACCTGTCGATCGCGGTCGTGATCGACGCGGCGCCCGACGAACCCGTGCGCGTGACGATGCAACGCGGCCGCGGCGCGGCCCCCGAGCGCGGTGCGCGCGTGTCCCTGCATTGCGAGGCAGACGATGTCGTCCTTATCGAGCCCTGAAGCAAGCCTGCCGCCGCGGGTGCATGCGTCGGCCGCCGCGCATGCCGCCGCCGCGCGGCGCCGCAAGCGCGTCGGGGACCTGCACTTCGCGGCGCTCGCGATCGTCGTGCTGGGGCCGCTCGTCGTTTATCCGCTCGTGCGCCTCGTGCTGCTGAGCGTGTCCGGCGATCACGGGCTCAGCCTCGCCGCGTACCGCACGTTCTTCGGCAACGCCGATACGCGCAACGTGCTGATGACGACCTTCGGCGTGCTGTTCGCGAGCGCGGGTACCGCGTCGGTGCTCGGCGTGCTGCTTGCCGCGCTGCTGTTCTTCAAGCCGTTTCCGGGCGCGTCGCTCGTCACGCGTTTCCTGGAGCTGTACGTCGCGTTCCCGTCGTTCCTCGTCGCGTTCACGCTGATTTTTCTGTACGGCTCGCAAGGGTCGATCAGCATCGCGTTGCAGCATCTGTTCCATCTCGACAATCCGCCGCTCGACTTCCTGTTCGGGATCGGCGGCGTGATCCTCGCGCAGACGGTTTTCTACACGCCGTTCGTCGTGCGGCCGACGCTCGCGTCGTTCGCGACGCTCGACCTGCGCTTGATCGAAGCGGCGCGCAGTCTCGGCGCGTCCGGCTGGATGCTCGCGCGCCGCGTCGTGTTGCCGATCGCGTGGCCGGGCATCGCGGCCGGCACCGTGCTGTGCTTCCTGTTGACGCTGAATGAATTCGGGATCCTGCTCGTGCTCGGCAGCGCGCGGCTCGTGACGCTGCCGGTCGCGATCTACAGCAGCGCGACCGTCGATCTCGACCTGCAGACCGCGTCGGCCGGCGCGGTCGTGATGCTCGCGCTGTCGCTGGCGCTGTATGCGGTTTATCGCCGGGTGAACCGGCGTGCGACGGGAGGAAACGATGTCCGCTGAATTCCGTATCGGACAAGCCGTGCCGCGTCACAGGATCGGCTGGCGCGACACGCTGCTCAAGCATGCGTCGCGCGCGGCGTTCGCGCTGGCGGCATTCGCGTGCTTCTGGCTGTTCGTGCTGCCGGTGATCGTCGTCGCGCTGTCGAGCGTGTCGACGCAGTGGTCGGGCACGATTCTGCCGGCCGGCTACAGCCTGCGCTGGTTCGAGCGGCTCGGGTCGCCCGAATACGACGCGTTGCGGACGAGCCTCGAAATCGGCTTCGGCGTGTCGGCGCTCGGCACGATCCTCGGGTTGTGGTTCGCGCTTGCGCTCGAAGGGCGTGACCGCCGCGGCCTCGGCGCGCTCGTCGACGCGCTCGTGATGGCGCCCAACGGCGTGCCGAGCGTCGTGCTCGGGCTCGCGGTGCTGATCGCGTATCACCAGAAGCCGCTCGATCTGTCGAGTTCCGCGGCGATCGTCGTGCTCGTGCAACTCGCGCTAATTCTGCCGTTCTGCTATCGCTGCGCGGCGGCAGCGCTGCGCCCCGAGCTGACCGTGCTGCGCGAAGCGGCCGCGAGCCTCGGCGCACCGCCCGCGATGGTGCTGCGCCGCGTGCTGCTGCCGCAACTGGTGCCGGCGTTGCGCGCGAGCCTCGCGCTCGGCTTCGCGCTGTCGCTCGGCGAACTCGGCGCGACGCTCACCGTCTATCCGCCGGGTTTCGCGACCGTGCCGATCGTCGTGATCGGCCAGGTGGAGCGCGGTTACTACCTGCCTGCATCGGCGTTGTCGCTGCTGATGCTCGGCGCGTCGCTCGCGGCGCTGCTGCTGATCGCCGCGCGCGTGCCGCGCGGCACGCGGGCCGCATCGTGAACGCCGCGTTCGCGTTGCGGCATCCCGGCGAGCCGCCAACCGCCGGCAAGGGTTCGGCCGATTTCGCCGGACGCTGCGTCGACGTCAACGGCCGGCGCTACCGGCTGCCGGTCGAACCGACCGTCGTCGTCTGCGTCGACGGCTGCGAGTCCGACTATCTCGAGCGCGCCGTCGAAGCGGGCGTCGCGCCGTTCATCGGCCGGATGATCGCGGAAGGCACTGCGTGGCGCGCCGATTGCGTCGTGCCGACCTTCACGAACCCGAACAACCTGTCGATCGTGTGCGGTGCGCCGCCGTCGGTGCACGGGATCTGCGGCAACTATTTCTGGGATCCGGCCGCCGACGGCGGCCGCGGCGCCGAAGTGATGATGAACGACCCGGCCTACTTGCGGGCCGGCACGCTGCTCGCGGCGGCCGCCGACGCGGGTGCGCGCGTGGCCGTCGTCACCGCGAAGGACAAGTTGCGGCGGCTGCTCGGCTGGAAGATGAACGGCATCTGCTTCTCCGCCGAGAAGGCCGCACAGGCGAATCTCGCGGAGAACGGGATCGTCGACGTGCTCGATTGGGTCGGCCTGCCGTCGCCCGACGTGTACAGCGCGGCGCTGTCCGAATTCGTGTTCGCGGCCGGCGTGCGGCTCGCGCAGACGCGCCAGATCGACCTGATGTACCTGTCGACCACCGACTACGTGCAGCACAAGTGCGCGCCCGGCAGTGCCGGCGCGAACGCGTTCTACGCGATGATGGACGGCTATCTCGCGCAGCTCGACGCGCTCGGCTGGGCGATCGGGCTCACGGCCGACCACGGGATGAACGCGAAGCACGATCCGGCGACCGGCCGCCCGAACGTGATCTATCTGCAAGATGCATTCGACGGCTGGTTCGGCGCGCGGGCCGCGCGCGTGATCCTGCCGATCACCGATCCGTACGTCGTGCATCACGGCGCGCTCGGCTCGTTCGCGACGGTTTACCTGGCGCCGGACGCCGACCGCGCCGAAGCGATGTGGCGCGTCGGCAGGCTCGACGGCGTCGAACTCGTGCTCGACAACGCGGAAGCTGCCGCGCGGTTCGAACTGCCGGCCGACCGGATCGGCGACCTCGTCGTGATCGCGCGGCGCGACATGACGCTCGGCACGCGCGAGCGCGAGCACGATCTGTCCGGCCTGACCGTGCCGCTGCGTTCGCACGGCGGCGTGTCCGAGCAGGAGGTGCCGTTGCTGTTCAATCGTCGGATCGAGCGGGACGACCCGGCGCGTCGTCCGCGCAACTTCGACGTGTTCGATTTCGTGCTGAACCGGATCGCGACATGATGGCTCATCCCCGGCAAGACCACCCCGCGTTCCGCGCCGAGGCGCTGCGGTGGTGCGGCACGCGCGCGCCGCGCGACCGCGTGTTCGACGTCACCGATCCGTACACCGGCACGCGCGTCGGCACGGCGCCGCTGGCGAGTGTCGACGACGTGCGCGTCGCGTTCGACTATGCGATGGCATACAGGCCGGCGCTGACGCGCTACGAGCGTTCGCAGATCCTCGAGCGCGCGGCCGCGCTGCTGCGCGAGCGTGCCGACGAAGCGTCCGACCTGATCACGCTCGAGTCGGGATTGTCGAAACAGGACTCGCGCTACGAGATCGGCCGCGTCGCCGACGTGCTGAAGTTCGCATCGGTCGAGGCGCTGCGCGACGATGCGCAGAGCTTCTCGTGCGACCTGACACCTCACGGCAAGGCGCGGCGCGTGTTCTCTCAGCGTCAGCCGCTCGACGGCGTGATCGTCGCGATCACGCCGTTCAATCACCCGATGAATCAGGTCGCGCACAAGATCGCGCCGGCGATCGCGACCAACAACCGCGTGATCGTGAAGCCGTCGGAGAAGGTGCCGCTGTCGGCGTTCTATCTGGCGGACTTGCTCTACGAAGCCGGACTGCCCGAGCCGATGCTGCAGGTGCTGACCGGCGATCCGCGCGAGATCGCCGACGAGCTCGTCACGCATCCGCATGCGTCGCTGATTACCTTTACGGGCGGCGTGTCGATCGGCAAGGCGATCGCCGCGCGGGCCGGCTATCGGCGCATCGTGCTGGAGCTGGGCGGCAACGATCCGCTGATCGTCCTCGACGACGCCGATGTGGAGCGTGCGGCATCGCTCGCCGTGCTCGGTTCGTACCGGAACTCGGGGCAGCGCTGCACGGCCGTCAAGCGGATCCTGGTGCAGCGCTCGATCGCGCCGGCGTTCACCGAGTTGCTCGTCGAGAAGACGCGCGCGTGGAAGTACGGCGATCCGTTCGATCCCGCGAACGAAATGGGCACGGTGATCGACGATGCGGCGGCGCGGCTGTTCGAGGCGCGGGTCGGCGACGCCGTCGCGCACGGCGCGCGCCTGCTGACCGGCAACGTGCGGCGCGGTGCGCTGTATGCGCCGACCGTGCTCGACAACGTCGATCCGGCGATGACGATCGTGCGCGAGGAAACCTTTGGCCCCGTGTCGCCGATCATCGCGTTCGACACGATCGACGATGCGATCCGGATCAGCAACGGCACTGCGTTCGGGTTGTCGTCGGGCGTCTGTACGGACAGTACGGCGGCGGTCGTACGGTTCGTGAACGAACTGAAAGTCGGGACGGTGAACGTATGGGAGGTGCCCGGATACCGGATCGAGCTGTCGCCGTTCGGCGGGATCAAGGATTCGGGGCTCGGCTATAAGGAAGGCGTTCAGGAAGCGATGAAGAGCTTCACGAACCTGAAGACGTTTTCGCTGCCGTGGGAGTAAGCGGATGGCATTGACGGTGGCAGAGATTCACGGTCTGTATCGCGAGCACGGCCACGTCGCGTATAGCGGCGAACCGGTCACGCAGCTGGAGCACGCGTTGCAGAGCGGCTTGCTGGCGGAGGAGGCGGGCGCGGACGATGCGCTGGTCGCGGCGGCCTTCCTGCACGATCTCGGACATCTGCTGAATCGCCAGGGGGAGACGCCGAGCGCGCGCGGGATCGATGATCTGCATCAGTATTACGTGCTGCCGTTCGTGCGGCCGCTGTTCAGCGACGCGGTGCTGGAGCCGATCCGCTTGCATGTCGACGCAAAGCGTTGCCTGTGCCGCACGGACGCCGGGTACGTCGCGAGCTTGTCGGCGGATTCCGTGCGCAGTCTGGCGCTGCAGGGCGGCATCTTCAGTGAAGAGGAAGCGGCGGAGTTCCTGCGGCGGCCGTTCGCGGAAGATGCGCTGCGCCTGCGCCGCTGGGACGATATGGCGAAGGAGGCGGGCAAGGTGACGCCCGATCTCGATCACTATATGGAGATAGTGGCGCGCCAGGTGCGTGTGGCTTGACGATTCGGCTCCCCTGTATTTACGGCCCCGCACGCGGCAGCGTGCGGGGCCGTAAATATTTTTCGAGAAACCCCTTGCGCGGCGCCCGGACGACGCCTAGAATCACGCCTCTTTCGCGCTGATGGCAACACGGCGTGGAGGAGGAAGGGAAGCGGTGCGATAGGGTTGGCGGTAGCGGCCTGGCGCACACGAAGCTGAACCCCTCGCGGTCAC
>NZ_CABVPL010000045.1 GCF_902499045.1 Burkholderia latens
CTCACGTGGTCGACGCGCAGGATCTCTTCGCCGAGACGCGGCGGCTGGGGCGGCTGGGACGTCTGGACAGGGGCGTTTACAGCATTCGGATTGTGCATCGCGTTTCGCTCTCAATCGGTCTCAGTCGAGCCGCAGCTTCGCTTCGGCAAAGGCATACAGCGGGCGCCACAGCAGGCGGTTGAACAAGGTGACGAACAGGGACATCACGGCGATGCCCAGGATGATCTTCGGGAAGTCACCGGCGGCGGTGGTCTGCGCGATATACGCGCCGAGGCCGTGCGCCTCGATCCGGGTCGTGCCCCACTGCACCGCTTCGGACACGATGCTCGCGTTCCACGCGCCGCCCGACGCGGTAATCGCGCCGGTCACGTAGTACGGGAAGATGCCGGGCAGCATCGCTTGTCGCCACCATTGCCAGCCGCGGATCCGGAAGTTCGTCGCCGCTTCGCGATAGTCGTTCGGATAGGACGTCGCGCCGGCAATCACGTTGAACAGGATATACCACTGCGTGCCGAGCACGATCAGCGGCGACAGCCAGATGTCGGCGTTCAGATGAAAGCGCGCGATCACGATCACGAACACGGGGAACAGCAGGTTGGCCGGGAACGCGGCGAGGAACTGCGCGAGCGGCTGCAGCTTCTCGGCGAGCTTCGGACGCAGCCCGATCCACACGCCGACCGGCACCCAGATCACCGACGCGATCGCGATCAGCACGACCACGCGCACCAGCGTGATGAGGCCGAGCATGATCACGTGGCCGACCTCGGCCATCGTCACGCCGGTCGACACGAAGCTGACGACGCGCCACACGATGTACGCGGTGCCGACGAGCAACAGCGCCGCCCATGCGATGTCGACCGTGCGCGACGCCTTCTTCTCGACTTTCGGCAACGTGAAGCGCATCGCGCCCGACAGCGGCAGGCGCAGCGGAATCCGCGCGGCCTTCGCGAAGAACCAGCCGGCCGGCACCAGCAGCTGATGGATCAGCCGCGTGCGGCGCACGAGGTCGAGCAGCCACGATTGCGGCGCGTCGCCCGACGCGGTGTTCTCCATCCGGAACTTGTCGGCCCACGCGATCAGCGGGCGGAACAGCAGTTGGTCGTACGCGAGGATCACGACGGTCATCGTCAGGATCACCCAGCCGATCGCGCCGAGGTTCTTGTCGGAGATCGCCTGCGCGAGATACGCGCCGATCCCCGGCAGCGTGATCGTCTGGTTGCCGACGGTGATCGCCTCCGACGCGACGACGAAGAACCAGCCGCCCGACATCGACATCATCATGTTCCAGATCAGCCCCGGCATCGAGAACGGCACCTCGAGCTTCCAGAACCGCTGCCACGACGTCAGGTGAAAGCCGCGCGACACTTCGTCCAGGTCGCGCGGCACGGTGCGCAGCGACTGGTAGAAGCTGAACGTCATGTTCCATGCCTGGCTCGTGAAGATCGCGAAGATCGCGGCGAGCTCGGCGCCGAGCACGCGGCTCGGGAACAGCGCGAGGAAGAACGTGACCGTAAACGAGATGAAGCCGAGCACCGGCACCGACTGCAGGATGTCGAGCACCGGGATCAGCACCATGCCTGCGCGGCGGCTCTTGGCCGCGAGCGTGCCGTACACGAGCGTGAACGCGAGCGACGCGACCATCGCGGCGAGCATCCGCAGCGTGGTGCGCAACGCGTATTCGGGCAGATTCGACGGATCGAGCGAGATCTTCTGGGTCTGAAGGGTCCCGATCGGCGCCATCGTTTCATGGAAGCCGACGACCGCCATCGCGATCAGGCAGATGATCAGCGGGAACGCGATGAAGTCCCATCGGTTCGGCAGGACGCGCCACGCGGACGCGTTGGCGGTCCGGTTCGGATTGAAGAATCCGACGTCCATCAGGCGCCCTCCCCGGTAAGGCCGAACGAAGCCGGCAGACGATGTTGATTCATGGCAAAGCGCACGGGCGCGGTAATTCGACGCGGTAATTCGATTGATTCACGATCTCACGCCGGCGCGACGCGCCGTGCGTGCAGGCTGCGCCCCGGCAGGCCGAGTCGGGCCGCGACGGCACGACACTACACCAACCTGTATTTCAGGTTCAACCGTCCGGGGCCGGGCGCGGCGCCGGGCGGCGCACGGATCGTGCCCGGCGCGCGGGCGGACGGCGCGCGGCGCGGTGCGGAGCAGCCCGGCCGCAGTCTGTCGGCCGGCATGCAGGCCCCGAATTATGCCGTGATCCGGGCCGGCCGGGAACCCGGCAGCCGCACACGGGCGCAAACCGGCCCGGACGTCAGCGGACGGTCGGGCGAAGCAGGTATGATCGGGGCTGGCCCCCGGCGTCGGTCGACCGACCGGCGCAGGGGATCGACCGACCAGCGGGAGGAAGGGAATGGCAGGAAATTTGGTGATCGTCTGCCGCGATCAGGACGCCGATGCGTTCTACGAGCTGATGCAGGAATACGGGTCGTTCCAGACCCGGCTGTCGTCGACGGCGTGGTACCTGAACATGAACGTGGTGCCGGAATCGCTGCAGGAGGAAATCCTGGAACGCCTCGGCCGCTACACGACCGTCTATATCTTCGAGGCCACGAGCGTGACCTACAACACCATCGACAGCAACGCCGCCGAGACGCTCGGCACGCTGTTCGGCGAATGACGCCGCGCGGCGCCTGCCCCGCAGGCGCCGCATCGGCCGCTTACGCGGCCCGCGCGTGCGGCTCGTCCTTCGGCACCACGTCGAACGGGAACGTCATCGCGACGCGCAGGCCTCCCTCGGGACGATTGCCGATCTCGCACGTCCCGCCGAGCCTCTGCACGAGCCGTTCGACGATCGCGAGCCCGAGCCCGCTGTGGCCGTTCCCGCCGCGCGCGGGGTCGAGCCGCACGAACGGCCGCGTCGCAGCCGCCAGATCGCGCGGCGCGATCCCGCCCCCGCTGTCGCTGACCGACAGCACATAACCGGCCGGCGTACGTGCCGTCTCGACGAACACGGGCGGCGCACCGTACGCATGCGCGTTGTCCAGCAGGTTCGACAGGATCCGGTCGAGCGTCGCGGTCGGCAGCCGGAAGCCTTCGTCGGTATCCAGACGCGTCTGCACCGTCGGCGCGTTCGGCGCGACCGCGCGATAGCTGCGCGCGATCCGCTCGCAGGTCTGATCCACCGGCACCGGCTCGCTGCGATCGGCCCCGCCGTGCGCAAACACGAGGAACTGGTCGACGATATGCGACATCGAGTCGACGTCGCGCACCACACCGTCGCGCAACCGCGCGTCGTCCATCATTTCGGCGCGCAGGCGCATCCGGGCGAGCGGCGTGCGCAGGTCGTGCGCGACGCCGGCCAGCATCACCGCGCGGTCGTTCTCGGCCTGCGACACCTGCTCGACCATCTGATTGAAGCCGTGCGTGAGCTGGCGCAGCTCGCGCGGGCCGCGCTCGCGCAGCGGCGGCACCGGCTGGCCGCGGCCAAAGCGCGCGACCGCGCGTGCCAGCGAGCGCAGCGGCTGCTGCAGCTGCCACGCCGCGAACAGCGCGGCGATCACGCCGGCCGAGAAGATCGTGCCGAGCCACAGCAGCATCCGGTCGAGCGAGCGCGGCGGCCGCAACGGCTGCACCGGCACCACGATCCAGTTGCGGTCGGTCGGCTCCTTGACCCACAGCACCGGCGGATGGCCCGGCGCACCGATCGCGACCTGCGTGCCCGGCGGCATCCGCTCGCTCACGTCGTCGCGAAAACGCTTCAGCGGCACCGGCAGGCTCGATTCGTCGTTCTTCGGCACGTCCGGGCTGTCCGGCGCCACGAGCCGCACGCGCGACGGCAGCGGCTGGTCCGGCGTGCGCTCGACGTGCTGGCGCACGGCGTCGACGAGGAACGCGGCCTCCTCGACCGCATAACGCGTCTGCATCTGGTTGCGCTCGAGCCGCATCGCGAAGAACCACGCGAAGTGCGACAGGAGCAGCACGCCGACGACCAGCAGCGCCAGCCGCCCGAACAGCGAATCAATGGGTTTGCGCATGGGCCTCGCCGTCGGGCACGAACACGTAGCCGCGCCCGCGCACCGTCTGGATGAAGCGCGGCGTCGACGGATCCGTTTCGAGGATGCGGCGCAGGCGCCACACCTGAACGTCGATGCCGCGGTCGGTGCCGTCGTACTCGGGCCCGTGCAGCAGCTCGAGCAGCCGCTCGCGCGTGAGCGTGCGCAGCGCGTGATTCACGAAAATCTTCAGCAACGCGAATTCGCTGCTCGACAGTGTCGCCGGCTTGCCGTCGACCGACAGCGTGCGCGCCTGGAAGTCGAGCACGAAGCGGCCGAACGCGAACGGCTCGCGCTGCTCGGGCGCCGCCGCCGACGGCGTCGCGCGGCGGCGGCGCAGCACGGCCTGCACGCGCGCGAGCAGCTCGCGCGGGTTGAACGGCTTGCCGAGGTAGTCGTCCGCGCCGAGTTCGAGGCCGACGATGCGGTCGACGTCGTCCGCTCGTGCGGTCAGCATGATCACGGGGATGTCGTCGCCGGCCGCACGGAGCTGGCGCAGCGCGGTCAGGCCGTCCACGCCCGGCATCATCAGGTCCAGCACGATCAGGTCGGGCCGCTCGCGCTCGAGGCGCTTCTCGAGCGATGCCGCGTCGTGCAGCACGGACACTTCCATCCCCTGGCGCACGAGATAGTCGCGCAGCAGGTCTCGGAGTTCTTGGTCGTCGTCGACGATGAGGATCTGGGTAGTCATGGCTGGAAGTTTAGCGCGCGAGCGCGGAGTCGAAGAACGATACAAAGGGACGAAAGGGTTACTGCGAGTTACCGCGCAAGGGAACTGTAATGCACCGTAACCCGGCAGCGATCCCGCGTAACACCCGCCTGGGGACGCGCCGTTAACCTGCGTCTTACCGGATACGGCACACGGGCCACCCCGCGCACCGCATCGCCGGACCCTTTCGATTCCAGGAGTTTCCGAAATGTATAAGAAGACTTCCCGCGTGGCCATTGCGGCCGCCGCCGTGCTCGCTCTCGCATTCGGCACCGCGCATGCCGCGCCGCCCGGCGACACGCCGCCGCCGGGCGGCCCCGGCATGCACCAGATGCACGGCGGCCATGAAGGCGGCCCGTTCGGCGTGCTCATGAAACTGCACGACCAGCTCAAGCTCGACGCGTCGCAGGAACAGCAGTGGCAGACGGCCGTCAATACGATGAAGCAGAACCATGAAGCGATGCGCAAGAGCCACGAGCAGATGCGCGAGCAGTTCAAGGCGCAGCAGAATCAGCCGATCCTCGACCTGAACGCGATGCACGCGGCCCGCCAGCAGGCCGAGCAGCAGAACGCGCAATTGCGCGAGCAAAGCTCGGCCGCGTGGCTCGCGTTCTACAACGGGCTGAACGACCAGCAGAAGACGACGGTCAGCACCGCGCTCAAGCAGCAGTTCGCGCGGATGGAGCAGCGTCACGAGAAGATGAAGCAACGCTGGGAGCAGCACCGCGCGGCCAAGGCCGCGTCGGCGCCGGCGCAGTAAGCCGGCGGGCCGCCTTTCCGGGTGGCATCGCGGGGGACGCGGGCGTGCTGCCCGCGTCCCCCGTTTCATTTCATCCGACGTCGAACAGCGGCGGCTCCGCCGCGCGGCGCGCGCAAATGCGACCGTGTCGACGCCGGCGACGCGCGCGCCGTCGCACGTGGCCACTCCGCAGGCAAATATTCTTTGTACGGGTTTACCTGCACTGCAGAGGCACGCCGCGCGCCGCAATCCGGCGCCCGCGCCCCGCATCGTTGCACTCACGCGCTCAATCGGCGCAATGCTCGTTGCCAATACCACCATTGCCGCAACGGCCGGTTCGAAGAATCGATCGGTCGCGCCGGATTGCCGTTTTCCGGGTATCGCGTTCGGGTAAAATACCGCCCTTTTGGCGTTCGCCCGTCCGGCGGATGCCGTTGCCAGCGCGCCGAAACACGAATTTTGGCCGTCTAGAATACGCCGCGGCGCCCGGCACGACCGGCCGCGAGCGCCTCCCCGGAAGTGAGCGACAACAGCATGGAAATGAAGAAGGCCGCCCTGTGCGCCGCCCTCGCCCTCGTGGCGGGCAGCGCCTTCGCGAAAGAGTGGAAGACCGTGCGGATCGGCGTCGATGCCAGCTACCCGCCATTCGAGTCGACCGCGCCGAGCGGCGAGATCGTCGGTTTCGACGTCGATCTCACCAAGGAAATCTGCAAGCGCATCAACGTGAAGTGCGTGTGGGTCGCGCAGGATCTCGACGGGATCATCCCGGCGCTGAAGGCGAAGAAATACGACGTCATCGTGTCGTCGCTGACCGTCACGGACAAGCGCCGCGAACAGATCGACTTCTCCGACAAGGTGTACGACGCCCCCGCGCGGATGATCGCGAAGGCCGGCTCGCCGCTGCTGCCGACGGTCGCGTCGCTCAAGGGCAAGCGCGTCGGCGTCGAGCAGGGTTCGACGCAGGAGACGTACGCGAAGGCGTACTGGGAACCGCAGGGCGTGACGATCGTGCCTTACCAGAACCAGGACCAGGTCTATGCCGATCTCGGCTCGGGCCGCCTCGACGCGACGCTGCAGGATGAGCTCCAGGCCGACTACGGCTTCCTGCGCACGCCGCGCGGCAAGGGTTTCGCGTTCGCCGGGCCGGAAGTGAAGGATCCGAAGACGATCGGCGACGGCACCGCGATCGGCCTGCGCAAGGAAGATACCGACCTGAAGCTCAAGATCAACAAGGCGCTGGCCGACATGCACAAGGACGGCACGTACGACCGGCTGTCGCACAAGTATTTCGCGTTCAGCGTCTACTCGGCTCGCTGAGCGCCGACGATGACGGGAAGCGGATGCGGGGGCGGCCCCGCGTTCGTGCAACACAGGCAGTCAACCATGCGCCGCCCGCCCGATCGCCCGCCGCCTCGCGCGACGGGCTTGCCCGGCACCGATGCCGGGGGCGGACGGCGATGATACGCACGGGGGCGTTCCGCGCAGCATGGCGGGCGCGTCTTTCGAGGCGCACCGCGTGCGCCCTCCGGGACCACACCAGGGACCACATATGTTTCTACAAGGCTACGGCCCGCTGATCCTCGCCGGCACCTGGCAAACCGTCAAGCTGGCGGTGCTTTCGCTTGCGCTGTCGTTCCTGCTCGGCCTGCTCGGCGCGGGCGCGAAGCTGTCGCGCAACCGCTTCACGAACGGCGTCGGCACCGTCTACACGACGCTGATCCGCGGCGTCCCCGACCTTGTGCTGATGCTGCTGCTGTTCTACAGCCTGCAGATCTGGCTGAACATGGCGACCGACGCGATCGGCTGGGACCAGATCGACATCGACCCGTTCCTCGCCGGCGTGCTCGTGCTCGGCTTCATCTACGGCGCGTATTTCACCGAGACGTTCCGCGGCGCGTTCCTGTCGGTGCCGCGCGGCCAGCTCGAGGCCGGCAGCGCGTACGGGATGACCAACTGGCAGGTGTTCACGCGGATCATGTTCCCGCAGATGATGCGCTTCGCGCTGCCGGGCATCGGCAACAACTGGCAGGTGCTCGTGAAGTCGACCGCGCTCGTGTCGATCATCGGCCTCGCGGACGTCGTGAAGGCGTCGCAGGACGCCGGCAAGGGCACGCTGCGGTTCTTCTTCTTCACGCTGATCGCCGGTGCCGTCTACCTCGCGATCACGACGATCTCGAACTTCGTGCTGATGTGGCTCGAAAAGCGCTACTCGACCGGCGTCCGCAAGGCTGACCTATGATCGAACTCATCCAAGAATACTGGCGCAACTACCTCTACACCGACGGCTTCCGGATCACCGGCGTCGCGATCACGCTGTGGCTGCTCGTCGTGTCGATCGGCCTCGGCTTCTGCCTGTCGGTGCCGCTCGCGGTCGCCCGCGTGTCGAAGAAGAAGTGGCTGTCGGGCGCCGTGTGGCTCTACACGTACGTGTTCCGCGGCACGCCGCTCTACGTGCAACTGCTGCTCTGCTACACCGGCCTCTACAGCCTGCAGATCGTGCGCGGCACGCCGCTGCTCGATGCGTTCTTCCGCGACGGGATGCACTGCACGCTGCTCGCGTTCACGCTGAACACCTGCGCGTACACCACCGAGATCTTCGCGGGCGCGATCAAGTCGACGTCGTACGGCGAGATCGAGGCCGCGCGCGCGTACGGGATGTCCACCTTCACGATGTACCGCCGCGTGATCCTGCCGTCGGCGCTGCGCCGCTCGCTGCCGCTCTACAGCAACGAAGTGATCCTGATGCTGCACGCGACCACCGTCGCGTTCACCGCGACCGTGCCCGACATCCTCAAGATCGCGCGCGACGTGAACTCGGCGACCTACATGTCGTTCCACGCGTTCGGCATCGCCGCCCTGCTCTATCTCGTGATCTCGTTCACGCTCGTGTGGGTGTTCCGGCAGGCCGAGCGTCGCTGGCTCGCGTATCTGCGCCCGCAAGGCAAGTAAGTTTCCGCAGGAATATTGATGAACTCCCAGACTCAAAAGCTTTTCGTCGACGATCTCCACAAGCGGTACGGCGACAACGAGGTGCTCAAGGGCGTGTCGCTGAAGGCGAACTCGGGCGACGTGATCAGCGTGATCGGCTCGTCCGGATCCGGCAAGAGCACGATGCTCCGCTGCATCAACTTCCTCGAGCAGCCGAACGCGGGCCGCATCTTCGTCGACGGCGAGGAAGTGCGCACCGCGCTCGACAAGACGGGCGCGCTGCGCGCGGCCGATCCGAAGCAGCTGCAGCGCGTGCGCACCAAGCTGTCGATGGTGTTCCAGCACTTCAACCTGTGGTCGCACATGAACGTGATCGAGAACGTGATGGAAGCGCCCGTCAACGTGCTCGGGATCCCGAAGAAGGAAGCCGAGGAGCGCGCGCGCGAATATCTCGAGAAGGTCGGCCTCGCGCCGCGGGTCGAGAAGCAGTATCCGTCGCATCTGTCGGGCGGACAGCAGCAGCGCGTCGCGATCGCGCGCGCGCTCGCGATGCATCCGGACGTGATGCTGTTCGACGAGCCGACGTCCGCGCTCGACCCGGAACTCGTCGGTGAAGTGCTGAAGGTCATGCAGAAGCTGGCCGAGGAAGGCCGCACGATGATCGTCGTCACGCACGAGATGGGCTTTGCGCGCAACGTGTCGAACCACGTGATGTTCCTGCACCAAGGACGCGTCGAGGAAGAAGGCGTGCCGTCCGACGTGCTCGCGAATCCGAAGAGCGAGCGCCTGCGCGCGTTCCTGTCGGGCAGCCTCAAGTAACGCGCCCGGGGGGCGTCGTTCTTGCACCGGGCGGGCGCCATGCGGCGCCCGCTTTGCGTTTACGCGGCGTCGACCGGCGCGCCGTCCGCGAACGCGCGCAACGCTTCGCCCGCGAGCCGGTAGCGCACCCATTCGCTCTGCGGCGCCGCGCCGACGCTTTCGTAGAAGCGGATCGCCGGCTCGTTCCAGTCGAGCACGCTCCATTCGAAGCGCCCGCAGCCGGTATCGACGGCGATGCGCGCGAGCGCCTTCAGCAGCCGCAGCCCGGCGCCCGCGCCGCGAAAGCGCGGCGACACGTACAGATCCTCGAGATACAGCCCCTGGCGGCCGAGCCACGTCGAATACGAGAAGAAATACACGGCGAAACCGGCCGGCTCGCCGTCGGCTTCGCAGATCAGCGCGCGCGCCGGCGTGCCTTCGCCGAACAGGCTGCGCTCGAGCGATGCGTGCGTCGCGATCACTTCATGCCCGGCTTTCTCGTAGACGGCCAGTTCGGTAATGAAACGCAGGATTTGCGGCACGTCGGCGACGGTGGCGGAACGGATGTCGATTTGCACGATGGGGGCCCTCCCCGGCCCAGGCTGAACACGGAATGCGGTGCCGGCGCGCTCGCGTATGGCGCCGCTCGGATCGATATGCTACGTTCGCGGCGTAACTGCAGGAAGTGCAGTTTCTTCATCCTGATATGAATATGATGCATCCCGATCTGCGCCGCCTCGACCTGAACCTGCTGCTCGCGTTCGACGCGCTGTACCGTCACCGGTCGGTCGCGGCGGCCGCGCACGAACTGGCGATGAGCCCGTCCGCGCTGAGCCACGCGCTCGCGCGGCTGCGCGAAGCGATCGGCGACGCGCTGTTCGTGCGGCTCGGCAACGAGATGCAGCCGACCGTGCGCGCCGACGACATCGCGAGCTGGGCGGGCGACGCGCTCGACACGATGTCGAAGGGGCTCGCCCGCGCGCGCCGCTTCGATCCCGCGCAAAGCGACCGCACGTTCGTGTTCGCCGCGACCGACTACACCGCGTTCACGGTGCTGCCTGCATTGCTCGCGCGCATCGAGCAGGTCGCGCCGCGGCTGAAGATCCGCGTCGTCCATTCGGACCGGAAGATCTCGATCGACGAGCTCGCGGCAGGCCGCATCGACTTCGCGCTCGGCTATCACGAGGAATCGGCCGCCGACGCGCCGGGTATCGAGGATTTCGACTGGTTCTCGGACGATTACGTCGTGATCGCGAGCGCCACGCATCCGGAGATCCGCCGCCGGCTGACGCTCCACCAGTATCTGGCGGCGCGCCACGCGGTCGTCACGCCGTGGAACGAGCCGCGCGGCGTCGTCGACTACGTGCTCGACCGTCTCGGCCTCGCGCGGCAGGTCGCCGTGCAGTTGCCGACCGTGCTCGCCGCACCGTTCGTGATCGCGGAATCGGCGCTGCTGATGACGGTGCCGAACCGCGCCGCGCAGGCGCTGCGCCACGCGGCGCCGATTCGCATCTTTCCCGCGCCGTTCGAGATTCCGCGCTACACGATCAAGGTGTACTCGCACGCAAAGCATGCGCGCACGGACGCGCACCGCTGGCTTCGTGCGCAGTTGCTCGCGGCGCGGCCGGCGCTCACGTAGCGCGACACGCCCGTGCAGCGGCCGCCAGCGGCCCGCGCGGCAAGCGTTCCCCGCTCGTTGCGGCGCCTTCGAACCGCCGTCAATTCATTACGAAATACTTACCAATTCGATGCGCAACGCGCTTACGCCGGCGCCCGCCGCATCGTCAATAGTGGCAATCCTTGACCCATGTTCGCCGAAACCGTGTCTGCCTTGTCGGACAAGGGTTTTCGGGCCTCCGGCACCCCTTCCGGCAGCCCCCGCGGGCCGTGTTGCATGGCAAATTGGCGACACGTGTTAGTCAAACAACGATTTCCGTCGCCACAAAATTGTATTTTTGCTAAATTAGTAACCAAAGTAGCAAAACGAAGTTCGTGAAATGTAGTTTAGCTTCACGACACAACAAGGAGACCCCGCAAGCTCACCCGGCCGCGCGGGACCGCTCAACGGTTTTCCGTCCGCTTGCCCGCGTGCCGCGCTTACCGGCCTTGCACGAGGTCTCCCTGGTTATCCCGCTTTCCGCTTTTGCCCGACGCTCGCCGCGCCGGGCATCTCGTGCAGTCTGGGTTGACTTTTTGACAGGGTATGGAGGAGATGATGAAGAAAGCTTTGGTCGCGGCCGCGCTGATGGCTGCTGGGGTGGTTACGGCGCACGCGCAGAGCAGCGTGACGCTGTATGGTCGCCTGGATGCCGGCCTTGAGTACCTGAACGGCCTGCAGAACGGCCACCAAGTGCGCGCGGAAAGCGGCGACTGGGGCACGAGCCTGTGGGGCTTGAAGGGCAGCGAAGACATCGGCGGCGGCAACAAGATCCTGTTCCACCTCGAAGGCGCGTTCAACACGATGAACGGCGGCTTCAGCGGCTCGATCTGGGATCGTTTCGCGACCGTCGGGATTTCGAACGATCGCTACGGTACGCTGCTGTTGGGTCGCGAACTCGCGATCGCGAACGGCGTGTGGGACTTCGACCCGTTCGGCCAGTCGGCATGGTCGACGGCATCGCTCGTACGCGGCCGCAACTGGAACAAGACCAGCAACAACGTGTCGTACCAGTCGCCGTCGCTCTATGGCCTCGACTTCTACGGCCAGTTCTCTTTCTCGAACTCGACCAGCTTCAACGGCAACACGACGGCCGGCCAACCGGGCCGTGCAATGGGCGGTCAGATCACCTATACGAACTCGCTGTTCCAGTTGCGCGGCATCTACGACGAAACGCGCGACAGCAACGGCCGCTTCTCGGACGTGTTCAACTACTCGCGCGAATACTTCGCCGGCGTGAACGTGTTCCTCGGCCAGTTCAAGGTTCAGGCGGCTTACCAGGCATCGCGCGCCGACGGCAGCGGCGGCCCGGCAGTCAACGCCGGCGTGACGGGTACGCAGCAAGTCTGGGGCGGCGTGACGTGGCAGGCAACGCCGGCGGCAGCGCTGATCGCGGCCGTGTATCACGTGAACGCGAACCACGGCGGCGGCAACGCGAACATCTACACGGTCGGCGGTTCGTACAACATCTCGAAGCGCACGCTGTTCGACCTGCAGGTCGCGACGGTGCGCAACAGCTCGACGGCCAACTTCGGCCTGAACGCGAACGGCGCAGGCACGGCCGTGTCGACCGGCAACCCGCATCCGGGCGGCAGCCAGACCGGCGTCTACGCCGGCATCCAACACCTGTTCTGATCAGGCGCCGCGAACAACGATTCGACAACACTTTCCACGCTGCTGCGAGAGGCGCGTATCGGTGCGGTACCCACCCGGGTATCGCACCTTTTTTTATTGGCGGGCCGCGTTCGTGCGGCCCGTGGCCCAGACGGTTCAAGCGGCCAGGAAGCGGCCAGACAGCGGCCGGGACGTGACCGGATGGGCGAACGCGGCGCTCAGACCGCCGCTTCGTTCTCTTCGCCGGTGCGAATGCGGATCACGCGCTCGACGTCCGACACGAAGATCTTGCCGTCGCCGATCTTGCCGGTGCGCGCCGCGCCGATCACGGCATCGATCACCTGATCGACCTGCGCTTCCGCGACGACCACCTCGATCTTCATCTTCGGCAGGAAGTCGACGACGTATTCCGCGCCGCGATACAGCTCGGTGTGCCCCTTCTGGCGGCCGAAGCCTTTCACTTCCGTCACGGTCAAGCCCGTGAGCCCCACTTCGGCGAGCGCTTCGCGGACTTCGTCCAGCTTGAACGGCTTGATGATGGCGGTGATGCGTTTCATGATGGTTGTCCCTCAATGCTCGTTTCGATGAAAAATCGCGGCTCCGATTGTAAGCCGCAAGTGTAAGCGGTGAGCCGGCCGGCCATGCACGGCCCGGCGCGGCTCAGTCGAGACGCTCGGTAAAGCGCGACGTGATCGGATAGCGCCAGTCGCGCCCGAACGCGCGGTGGGTGACGCGAATGCCGATCGGCGCCTGGCGGCGCTTGTACTCGTTGACCTTGATGAGCCGCGTCACGCGCGCGACATCGGTCTCCGCGTAGCCGGCCGCGACGATTTCCGTGAGCGGCCGGTCCTCCTCCATGTACATCCGCATGATCGCGTCGAGCACGTCGTACGGCGGCAGGCTGTCCTGGTCCGTCTGGTTCTCGCGCAGCTCGGCCGACGGCGCGCGCGTCAGAATCCGCTCGGGAATCACGTCGCGCGCGCCGTAGTCGGCCGTTGCATTGCGATAGCGGCACAGCCGGTAGACCTGCGTCTTCGCGATGTCCTTGATCACCGCGAAGCCGCCGGCCATGTCGCCATACAGCGTGCAGTAGCCGACCGCCATCTCGCTCTTGTTGCCGGTGGTCAGCACGATCGAGCCGAATTTGTTCGACAGCGCCATCAGCAGCGTGCCGCGGATGCGCGCCTGGATGTTCTCTTCCGTCGCATCCTCCGCGCGGCCCGCGAATTCGCCCGCGAGCGCCGCGCGAAACGCGTCGAACATCGGCGCGATCGCGATCTCGTCGTAGCGCACGCCGACGCGCCGCGCCATTTCCGCCGCGTCGGTGGTCGAGATGTCGGCCGTGTAGCGCGACGGCATCATCACCGCGCGCACGCGGTCGGGGCCGAGTGCGTCGCACGCGACCGCGAGCACCAGCGCCGAGTCGACACCGCCCGACAGCCCGATCAGCGCGCCGGGAAAGCCGTTCTTGCCGATGTAGTCGCGCACGCCGGTGACGAGCGCGCGATAGACCTGCGCGTCGACCGGCAGCTCGGGCGCGATCTTGCCGGGCAACGGCCGCGCGCCGTCGAATTCGACGATCGCGTGCCCTTCGTCGAATTGCGGCATCCTCGCGACGAGCGTGCCGTCGCCGTCGCCGTCGAGCACGAACGAGCCGCCGTCGAACACGAGCTCGTCCTGGCCGCCGACCAGGTTCACGTACACCATCGGCAGCCCGGTTTCGCGGATTCGCGCGCGCAGGATGTCGATGCGCAGCGCTTCCTTGTTCATGTGGTACGGCGAACCGTTCGGGATCAGCAGCACCTGCGCGCCGGCGGCCTTCGCGATCTGCGCGGCCGACGCATGCCAAGCGTCCTCGCAGATGATCACGCCGTATCGGACGCCGTTCAGCTCGAACACGAGCGGCGTGGTGTCGGTCGCGAAGTAGCGCTTCTCGTCGAACACGTCGGCGTTCGGCAGATCCTGCTTGCGATAGGTGCCGACGATCTCGCCGCCGACGATCAGCGACACCGCGTTGTAGGTATCGGACGGCGGCACGCCGCGCTCGATCGGGCGGTTTGCATTACCATCGACGGCTGACGCCTGAGCATCGCCGCCCGGCTCCCTGCTCGGCTCCCTGCCCGGACCGCGCAACGGATGGCCGACCAGTACCGCGAGCCCGTCGAACGCGCTTAGCGCATCGGCGAGCGTGTCGAGCGCGGCGGCGGCCGCCGTGTAGAACGCGGGGCGCAGCAGCAGGTCTTCCGGCGGATAGCCGGACAGCGCGAGTTCGGGCGCGACCATCAGGTGCGCACCATCTTCGTGCGCGGCGCGGGCGGCCGCGACGATCCGCGCGACGTTGCCGGCGAAATCGCCGACGGTGACGTTGATCTGGGCGAGAGCGAGTCGGGTCTTCATGACGGGTCGGCGCAGCCCCGCGGCGCGCCTCGAACGGCTGACGAAATCGTCCCGGACGCGGGCCACGGCGGCACGCATCCGGCGGCATCCAACGGTACGGATTCACGCTTGAAACACGAACGCATCGATTATCGCACGGGCATCCTGTCGTCCCCCGCCGAGGTGCCGGCCGACGAATGGAACGCGCTGCTCGAGCAGGACGCGCAGCCCACGCCGTTTCTGCGCCACGAGTTCCTCGACGCGCTGCACGTCGCGCGCTGCGCGGTCGACGACACCGGCTGGTCGCCGCACTTCGTCACGCTCACCGACGCGCGCACCGGCCGGCTCGCCGCGGCCGCCCCCGTCTACGCGAAGCAGCATTCGTACGGCGAATACGTGTTCGACTGGGCGTGGGCCGACGCGTACCAGCGCAACGACCTGCGCTACTACCCGAAACTGCTGTGCGCGGTGCCGTTCACGCCCGTGCAAGGCACGCGCCTGCTCGCGGCCGATGACGACGCGCGCCGCCGGCTCGCGGCCACGCTGCTCGCGTTCGCGGAGCAGAGCGACGTGTCGTCGCTGCACGTGCTGTTCCCGACCGGCGACGAAGCGCGGCTGCTGGAATCGATGGGGATGATGCTGCGCGAAGGCGTGCAGTTCCACTGGCTCAACGACGGCTATCGCGACTTCGACGACTTTCTCGGCACGCTCGAACAGAAGAAGCGCAAGAACATCCGCGCGGAGCGGCGCAAGGTGCGCGACGCGGGCGTGACCTTCCGGCGGCTCACCGGCGATCAGATCACCGACGCCGACTGGCGCTTCTTCTCGCGCTGCTATCGGCAAACGTATCGCGAGCATTATTCGAGCCCGTACCTGAACCTCGAATTCTTCCGCACGATCGGCGCGACGATGCCCGAGAACCTGCTGCTCGTGATCGCGCAAGCCGATGGCCGGCCGATCGCGAGTTCGCTCGCCGTCTACCGCCGCGGCACGAACGGCAGCGGCGGCACGCTGTACGGCCGCTACTGGGGCGCGCTTGAGCACGTGCCCTGCCTGCATTTCGAAACCGCGTATTACCAGCTGCTCGAATTCTGCATCGAAGCCGGGATCGACACGTTCGAAGGCGGCGCGCAGGGCGAGCACAAGCTCGCGCGCGGCTTCCTGCCGACCGTCACGCATTCCGCGCACTGGCTCGCGCACCCGGCGTTCTCCGACGCGGTCGCGCACTTTCTCGAACGAGAGACCGCGCAGATCCACGCGTACGTCGACGAGCTGCGCGAGCATGATCCGTTTCGGCGTGACCGGTGACGGTGTCGCATCTCGCCTCGCGCGCGGCGCCACCCGCGAATTCTGAGACACTGGCGGCTTCGCATCCCGCCGCCCTGCCATGTCCTGGTTTCTGTATCTGATCGAATGCGCCGACGACAGCGTCTACACGGGCATCACGACCGACGTCGCCGCACGCTTCGACGAGCACGCGTCCGGCAAGGGCGCGCGCTACACGCGCTCGCGCAAGCCGCGCGCGGTGCTCGCGTCGTTTCCGCTGCCTGACCGGTCGAGCGCGTCGCGCGCCGAATACTGGGTGAAGCGGCTCACGCCCGCGCAGAAGCGCGAGCTGGCGGCCGGAATACGGACGCTCGAATCGGTGTTGCCGGTTGGGATGTCGATCGACGGGAACATCGAAGCGAATGATTTGCCGGCCGCGTCGCGCGGGCGGAAGAAGGCGGCGAAGGCGGCGAAGGCGGCGAAGGCCGGCAATGATGGAACGACATCCCGTTCCGCAAAGGCCAAGACTGCGAAACGCGTGCAATCTTCACAGGCTCCCGCGAAGGCGGCGGCCGCAGCGGCCGCACAGCGTGCGAACACCGGCGACGATGCCGAAGTCAACGAAACATCACCGCGCGGGGCCGCGGCAACGCAGGACAAACCGGCCACGCGCGCAGCGTCGAAACGACCGACGCAAGCGGCCGGCGCCAAGCCCGTGCCGAAGGAACGCGCCGGCACCACGCCCACGCCGGCGCGCGGCCGTGCGTCGCCGCGAGCGGCCACTGCCGAAGCCGTCGAAGCCGTTGTTTCAGTCGCCGCCACGCCGGGCGCGACGCGTGTGCCGCGCACCAAAGGCGCATCGAACGCCGCCGCCGTGCCCGTTCCCGCCCGCACTCGCGAGAAAGCCCCCGCACGCGCGACACCGCGCACAAAACAAAACCGCGCGGCCTCCTGACGAGACACGCGCGGTTTGCACTCCGAACGAACCGGCCGCGAGGCCGGCACGCCGCTTACTTCTTGTAGTTCGCGGCGCCGTCGGCGATTTCCTTGTGCGCGGCGTCGATGCCGGCCCAGCCTTCGACCTTCACCCACTTGCCCTTCTCGAGCGCCTTGTATTGCTCGAAGAAGTGCTTGATCTGGTCTTTCAGGTATTCGGGCACGTCGTCGATCGACTTCAGGTTCGCCGTCATCGGGCAGACCTTGTCGTGCGGCACGGCGACGAGCTTCGCGTCGACGCCCGACTCGTCCGTCATCTGCAGCATGCCGAGCACGCGCGAACGCACGATCGAGCCGGCCAGCAGCGGGAACGGCGTGATCACCAGCACGTCGACCGGATCGCCGTCGCCCGACAGCGTCTGCGGAATGTAGCCGTAGTTCACCGGATAACGCATGCCCGTACCGATGAAGCGGTCGACGACGAGGAGACCCAGCTCCTTGTCCGCCTCGTACTTCACCGGATCGCTTTGCGCGGGGATCTCGATGATCACGTTGAAATCGTGCGGCAGGTCCTTGCCGGCCGGAACATGATTGAAGCTCATAGCGCTCTCAGTTGGTCGATGGGAATTCGGGACAGGGCGCCGCGGCCGATGCACCCGCCGCGGGCGTCCCCGCAGGGAATGCGCCATTATAGCCAATCGACCGGTGGCGTCCGGATGACGATCGGCGCGATAATCGTTCCGGATGTCCGGCCGCGAATCATGGCAAGGGGCGCGGGTCGAGCGTGGAGCATGGGGTGCGGGTAATGGCGGAAGCGCCCGCTCGAGGCGACCGTGAAGCGCGGGATCCGGGTGAGCGCCAGGACCCGCTCGGCCCGGCCGCGAAACATGGGGGCCCAGGTAAGCGCTGACGCGCTAATTCGGGGCGACCGCGAAGCATGGGGCCCGAGTAAGCGCTGAAGCGCCAACTCTGGTCGACCGCGAAGCATGGGACCAGAGTAAGCGCTAAAGCGCTAACTCTGGTCGACAGGAGCAGGCATGGAAGAAGCGAAGCACTTCATCGCGGGCGAATGGACGCTGCCCGCGCAACTGGAGACAATCCCGGTCGTCGATCCATCCGACGGCCAGCCGTTCGCGACGATCGCGCGCGGCACCGCACCCGATATCGAGCGCGCAGTCGCCGCCGCCCGCGACGCATTCGCCGGCCCGTGGGGCGCGACCAGCGCCGCGGAGCGCGGCCGCGTGCTGATGCGCCTGTCCGCGCGCGTCGCCGACCACCTCGAGGAACTCGCCGCGATCGAAGCACGCGACACCGGCAAGCCGCTGAAGCAGGCACGCGCCGACGCCGCCGCACTCGCGCGCTACTTCGAGTTCTACGCCGGCGCGGCCGACAAGCTGCACGGCGAAACGCTCCCCTATCAGGCCGGCTACACGGTGCTGACGGTGCGCGAGCCGCACGGCGTCACCGGCCACATCGTGCCGTGGAACTACCCGATGCAGATCTTCGGTCGCAGCGTCGGCGCCGCACTCGCCGCAGGCAACGCATGCGTCGTGAAGCCGGCGGAAGACGCATGCCTGTCGGTGCTGCGCGTGGCCGAACTCGCCGCCGAAGCCGGACTGCCGGCCGGTGCGCTCAACGTCGTCACCGGCTACGGCCATGAAGCGGGCGCCGCGCTCGCGCGCCATCCCGGCATCGATCACATCTCGTTTACCGGCTCGCCCGCGACCGGCAAGCTCGTCACGCAGATGGCGGCCGAGAACCACGTGCCCGTCACGCTCGAACTCGGCGGCAAGTCGCCGCAGATCGTGTTCGCCGACGCCGATCTCGACGCGGCGCTGCCCGTGCTCGTGTCGGCGATCGTGCAGAACGGCGGGCAGACCTGCTCGGCCGGCAGCCGCGTGCTGATCGAGCGCGCGGTGTACGAGCCGCTCGTCGAACGGCTCGCGACCGCGTTCAACGGGCTGCGGGTCGGCCCGAGCCGCGCGGACCTCGACTGCGGCCCGCTGATCAACGCAAAGCAGCAGCAGCGCGTGTGGGATTTCCTGTCCGACGCGCAGCACGACGGCATTCCGATGGCCGGGCACGGCCAGGTCGTCGCCGATGCGCCCGAAAGCGGCTTCTATCAGGCGCCCGCGCTGCTGCGCGACGTGCCGGCGTCGCACCGGCTCGCGCAGGAGGAAGTGTTCGGCCCGGTGCTTGCCGCGATGCGGTTCGTCGACGAGGACGAAGCGGTCGCGCTCGCGAACGGCACACCGTACGGCCTCGTCGCCGGCATCTGGACGCGCGACGGCGCGCGCCAGCTACGTCTGGCACGGCGCCTGCGCGCGGGCCAGGTGTTCGTCAACAACTACGGCGCGGGCGGCGGCGTCGAGCTGCCGTTCGGCGGCGTCGGTCACTCGGGACACGGCCGCGAGAAAGGCTTCGAGGCACTGTACGGCTTCACCACGCTGAAGACGATCGCGATCCGGCACGGTTGACCAGGCGAGCCCGGCCGGCAGCGCCGGCCGCGCCACCGCGACACCAAGCACGCGTCGAATACAGGAGACACACCATGCGGTTGAACGGCAAGACGGCCATCGTCACCGGAGGCGGCTCGGGTTTCGGCGAAGGCATTGCGAAGACGTATGCGCGCGAAGGCGCGAACGTCGTCGTCAACGACCTGAACGGCGCAGCGGCCGAACGCGTCGCGAGCGAGATCGCGCTGGCCGGCGGCAAGGCGATCGCGGTCGCGGGCGACGTGTCGAAGGACGCCGACTGGCGCGCACTGCAGGAGGCCGCGCTCGACGACTTCCAGTCGGTGCATATCGTCGTGAACAACGCCGGCACCACGCACCGCAACAAGCCGGTGCTCGACGTGACGGAAGCGGAATTCGACCGCGTGTACGCCGTGAACATGAAGAGCCTATTCTGGAGCGTGCAGACGTTCGTCCCGTACTTCCGCGCGCAGGGCGGCGGCGTGTTCGTGAACGTCGCGTCGACGGCCGGCGTGCGGCCGCGCCCGGGCCTCGTCTGGTACAACAGCACGAAAGGCGCGATGCTCACCGCGAGCAAGTCGCTCGCAGCGGAGCTCGGCGCCGATCGCATCCGCGTGAACTGCATCAACCCCGTGCTCGGCGAGACGGGCCTGATGACCGAATTCATGGGCTGCGAGGACACCCCGGAAAATCGCCGCCGGTTCCTGGCGACGATTCCGCTCGGCCGCTTCTCGACGCCGCAGGACATCGCGAACGCGGCGCTGTATCTCGCATCCGACGAAGCCGAGTTCATCACGGGCGTCTGCCTCGAAGTCGACGGCGGGCGCTGCATCTAGCCGCACGACCATGATCGCGCCGCGGGCGGCATCGGGCGGCGCCGCATTTGCGCGTAGTCATTGCTTTGCACGACCCCGGATCGGCGCGCCGCGCCGGCTCCGGCCACCACAAGAAAGGACAGGAGACAACATGGCAACATCGACGCAGTCGCTGCCGGGCTCGTCCGGCGCATTCGAGGAAGCAACCTACCGCAAGGTGTCGTGGCGGCTCACGCCGCTACTGCTGCTGTGCTACGTGGTCGCGTATCTCGACCGCGTGAACGTCGGTTTCGCGAAGCTGCAGATGGCGAGCGACCTGAATCTGAGCGACACCGTCTACGGGCTCGGCGCGGGGATCTTCTTCTTCGGCTACTTCCTGTTCGAGGTGCCGAGCAACATCATCCTGCACAAGGTCGGCGCGCGCGTGTGGATCGCGCGGATCATGGCGACGTGGGGCGTGATCTCGATCCTGACGATGTTCGTCACGACGCCCGCGATGTTCTACGTGATGCGCTTTCTGCTCGGCGTCGCCGAAGCCGGCTTCTTCCCCGGCGTGATCCTGTACCTCACCTACTGGTACCCGGCCCATCGGCGCGGCCGGATGACGACGTTCTTCATGACCGCCGTCGCGCTGTCCGGCGTGATCGGCGGGCCGATCTCGGGCTTCATCCTGAAGGCGTTCAACGGCGTGAGCGGCTGGCACGGCTGGCAGTGGCTGTTCCTGCTCGAAGGGATCCCGTCGGTGCTGGCCGGCGTGCTCGTGTTCTTCGCGCTCGACGACCGGATCGCGAACGCGAAATGGCTCACCGACGACGAGAAGGCGCTGCTCGCGCGCAACGTCGACGCGGAGGAGGCGACGAAGGAAGACCTGCCGCTCGGCACGGTGATGTCGAGCCCGCGCGTATGGCTGATGGCGCTGATCTACTTCTCGTTCGTGATGGGGCTATACGGCGTCGGGTTCTGGCTGCCGACGATCATCAAGACGACCGGCGTGACCGACACGGTCACGATCGGCCTGCTGTCGGCAGTTCCGTATGCAGCGGCGGTGATCGCGATGATCCTGATCGCGCGGAGCGCGGACAAGCGCCGCGAACGGCGCTGGCACCTGGCGATTCCGGCTGCGTTCGGCGCGGTGGGGCTCGTGCTGTCGGTGATCTGGGCGCACGAGACGGCGCTCGCGATGCTGGGCCTGACGCTCGCGACGATGGGCATCCTGACGACGCTGCCGCTGTTCTGGAGCCTGCCGACCGCATTCCTCGGCGGCGCGGCGGCCGCGGCCGGCATCGCGATGATCAACTCGATCGGCAACCTCGCGGGCTTCCTGAGCCCGTACCTGATGGGCTGGCTCAAGCAGGCGACGGGCACCAACGACGCGGGCATGTACATGCTCGCCGGCTTTCTCGTGCTCGGCGGACTGCTCGCGCTGTCGGTGCCGAAGCGGCTCGTCGACAAGTGACGACGCGGGGCGTAACGGGTCGTGCGCCTTTTCCGCAGCGGCCTCCCGTTGCACCTCTCACCCTGTCGCGCCCGTCGTCGCGACCCGGTATGGACAAAAACGCCCGGCACCGACGCTCAGTCGGGCCGGGTGCCCCGACGAATAAGATAAATCCCAATTTATTTCGAATTATTTGCGTAAAGGTCAATTAATTATTGGAGTCATTTGTTTCCATTGCATTTTTCGATGACGATCGATAACCATCTCAATAATTGCGGGATATTTGCGAATGAGGTAAAAGGAAATTTTATTCCTGACTCACTTCGTCGATGAAAAATGCACAAGGCACTGAGCCTGACAGCATGCCGCCTTCGTTCCGGTCCCGCACGCTGTCTATCTCCGGCATGGCCTTGCCCACATACGGAATGGATGCGTTACCGGTATTCGTTCCGGTACGATTGCAAGGCATCGAATCAATGGGCCGTATCGACGCGTGCCATTATCGCGTTACGCTGCGCACCGACGCCGCTTATGCCTTTTCCCCGAGCACAACAGCCAATCTCGATCTGGATAAGGTAGTCGGCACCGAGGTCACCGTTTCGATTCAACTCGACGGCGCGGAATATTCCATTTCCGCATTGGCTCGTCATGCCGGACTCGTCAACCTCCGCACAGGCACACGCGAGATTACCGGTCTTGTCGAAGCCGCACGGATTGTCGGGCAGGACAAGGACACCATCCTGTACGAACTGGAACTGCGCCCATGGCTTTATCGCGCGACGCTTACTCAGGATTGCAGAATCTTTCAAGAAATGAGCGTCGTCGAGATCACCGACGCCGTGCTGGCGAAATATCCGTACACGGCCGACAAGCGTCTGGCCGGCGCCTTTCGCGGAATCTATCCGAAGCGCGACATGCAGCGTCAGGCGTTCGAATCGGATTGGGCGTTCCTGCAACGACTGTGGGAGGAATGGGGGATCTGGTGGTGGTTCGAGCACGACGACGGCCGTCATCGTCTGGTCTTGTGCGACACGCTCGGCGGCCATCGGCCGCACGGCGGCGCGTATGCGACGCTGCGCTATCTGCCGCCCGACGGCAAGCGCATCGACGAAGAACACATTCATGCGCTGTCGGTGACCAGTCGGCTCACGGCCGGCCGTGTCACCGTGACGGACCACGACTACACGCGTCCACGTGCGAAGCTGGCGGTTTCCGAAGCGCACCCACGCGAGACGGCCAGCGCCGACGGCGAGATTTACGCGTGGGTCGACGCGAGCCAGCCGCTGGCGGGTGCGCAAGGGCTGGACGGCCAGCCGAACGATTCGGAGCAGGAAGCGCGCCATTTCGCGCGCGTGCGACTTGACGCACAACGCTGCGCGGGGCTGCGCGCCCATGGCGCGGGCAACCTGCGCGGGCTGACGGTCGGCCGCACATTCACGCTGACCGGCTATCCGCAGCAAGCCGCGAACCGCGAATATGTCGTCGTGTCCTGTACGCTCGACATCGAGGAAATCGGCAATCGTTCGGGCCTAGAGCAAACGTACCGAGTCGACACACGGTTCGAACTCCTGCCGGCCGATGAACCGTTCCGGCTGACACCCAGTGTCGGCAAACCCGTGTTGAGCGGCCCGGAAAAAGCGATCGTCGTAGGACCGTCCGGACAAGAGGTCTGGACCGACCCATACGGCCGGGTGAAAGTGCAGTTCGAGTGGGATCGCCAGGGCGTGCACGACGAGAACGCCGGCATCTGGCTGCGCGTGTTGTCGCCGTGGCAAGGCGTCGACATGGGCGCGACGTTCATTCCGCGAATCGGCCATGAAGTGGCGGTGATGCACTACTACGGCGATCCGGATTTGCCGGTGATCGCGGGCAGTCTCGTGAACGCGTTTCGTCAGCCGGCGCTGGATCTGTCGCAGGCGCACAATCAGGCCGTGTCGATAATACGGGGGCGAGAGTTCCAAGGTACGGCATCGGGCCACGTCGCCATCGACGATACACAGGGGCAAATTCAGACGCAGTTGGCAAGCGATGCAGGCGCGTCACAGCTCAGTCTCGGCAACCTGCGGCGCCTCCTTCGGAAGACAGGCCGGGCCGAGGCGCGCGGCAAGGGCTTCGATCTGCGCACCGACTTCTGGGGCGTGATGCGTGCGGTGAAGGGCTTGTTCGTGACGACCGACGGTCAACCAGGCGGCGCGGGCCACGCGAAGCACGCCGGGGAAGCCATCGGCCGGCTGACGCGGGCACACGCACTGCAGGAGAGTCTGTGCGGGCTGGCGCAACGGCATGACGCGCAGCAACCGGACGCGGACCAAAGCAACGTCGCGAGGATGATCAAGACTCGCAACGATGCACTGCGAGGAAATCCAACGGGCGATGCAGATGACTTCCCGGAGCTGATGGAGCCCGACATCGTGTTGGCCAGCCCGACGGGTATCAGTATGGCCACCGGGGGTAGTACGCATATTGCCAGCGACGACGATGTGGCCGTGACGAGCGGCCGGGATACTGGCCTGGCGGTCGGCCGGTCGCTGTTCGCGAGCGTGGCGAACGCATTCATTTTGTTCGTACATAAGGCGGGCATGGCGCTGGTCGCCGCGCGCGGCAAGATCCGCATCGAAGCCCAGACGGACGGGATCGAAGTCACGGCCAAGCAGTTGGTCAAGATCGCCAGCACGACAGACAGCCTTCATTTGTACGCGATGAAGGAAATCGTGTTTCACGCGGGCAGTACGGAGGTCCGCATCAGCGAACAGGGTTATGTGGTGCGGACGGCGGGCGAGCATACGGTCTATGCGGGCAGTCATCTGAATGAGGGGCCGCAATCCCGGCCGATCCGCTTTCCGGTGACGCCCGACCGTCCCGGGCGGTTTGCCGCGCATTTTGTGTTGATGGAGCCTGACAGCGGGTTCGCGCTGCCGAATCAGCCTTATCGGGTCACGCTGGACGACGGGCGCGTGATCGGCGGCGTCAGCAATGACCTGGGTGAAACGGCGCTGGTGACCAGCCATGAGGTCGTGTTCGGCACGGTCGAGGTACTGGCGGCCAGCGATCCGGACAAGGTGATTGCCGTCAATCGGGCGGCCGTCGTGCGCGATAACACGACGCCTTATACAGCCAACGCGCCGAACGCTGACAAGCGGACAGCGAGGATCAACGGGCGGACGGCAAGTACGCCGGAACAGGGAGCGACGTCCGGCAAGCAACGGCCCGAGTTCGCGACCTGCGATCCGCTTAATTTCGGGTTGCGGTTCCATCACTTTATCCACGGGGCCAAACAGAGCGATGTGCCGGAGAATCGGCCGCGTAATGATGTCGTGTATCCGGTGACGAAGGCTTATACGGCGGGGATCAAGGACGCGCTCACAGGGATTCCGTGGGCAGAGTTCAGGACGGTAGACGGTTCGGTTTCGCTCGAACTGAAGATCGCCATCACGAGGGTGGTCGGTCGGATTCTGTTTGATGCGCTTGGCGCGGGGCCTTTTGGTTTGTCGAAGGGCTATGCCGACGAGTCGGAGGGGGCGATGCCACGTATTGCCATCGTTGACGCGAATACAGGGCAAGAGAAATACAACATGCGCCCTGATGTCAGCGCGTCATTTGTTACCAAAGCATGGGTCATGGCCATGCAGGAGCAAGAGATCACAAAGATTATTGCGGGAGCAGATGACGCAACCACCCTGAATGGAAAGCTCAAGTCGTTTGCCGACCTGCTTTACCACGAGGCACGGCACTGCCAGCAAACCTTCTGGATGATGGCGCTACTTCGGCAACATGGTGGAGACTACGCGGCGTTCTCGCAAATTCATACTATTTACCAGCGCTACACTCATGAAAACATCTATGGGACAGCCGAAAAAATCCACATTCCCTACGACGGCCGCGTCATAACCGGATTGCATCGAATGCTGGTATTCCACTACTACTGGATGATTTCGTATTTGCGGAATCAAGCAGGCGGGACCTATGTGAAGCCGGATATTCCTGTTGTGCAGGCCGAAGTGTGCAAGCTGCTCAACGTGTCGCCTGAGACGGCGGCGAAGATGATGAGTTTTGAAGAAGGTTACCGGAGTCAATTACATGAAGAAGACGCCTATGCGTGTGCGGGTGTGGTACAGGACTATTGGGACCGTCCTGATCGCGCTCTCGTGCTTAACCCCGGTACATGCACAGCCGACTATGCCACCGCCCTCAGAGCCATTGGCGCAAGGAGTTGACGTGACGAATCATGCTGATGAGCAGCGTGCGATGGTGTACCGCATCCTGATGGACGCGATGGCGATTCTGCGCGATGACAAGCCGTTTAACCCATCAGAGACCATCTTCGGTCGAATCGTCGATACAGAATCACACGCTCGATCAGAAGGGCGACGCTATCTTTACGCCAGTCGGCTGTCGCCTTCAACTACAGTTTCCTTTTCGACATTCGACGATCCAGACGATTACAGTGCTGACCGTTCGAAGGTTAAGATCGTCCCGACTGGATTTATTTTACAGTTAAGTCCAATGATCGCCGGCCTTCCCGACACAGAAATCAAGGCCCTTCTCCAATTGGAGGACTATTGGGTCGATTCAAACGGGAATCGTGAATACGGAAATGAGATGATGGTGCGCGATCCGAAGATGCCAAACCTGCAATCCTTTCGCTATCGCGCAAAAGACACTCCGGGCAGCAAGTTCCCCGTTAATGTCTCTCTCTTTTACGCCAATCCATTGGATGGGTCGTTTCCACAAATGCTGGGTGAAGTTACGATAAGACGCGTCTACACAATTCTGACCCCCGAGGAACGCAAACAACGCCGCCTCGAACAACAGCAGGCAAAGCGAAAAAAGTACGGCGAGATGACCCTGTGCACCGGCATGCTCTGCCCCGAAACGGGATGGTGGCAGGGATTCACCACGCTCTCGGGCTCAGATCGATTGCTCGTCAAGAAAGGGCAAAGATTTCCCACGGTCCGTACGTTGACGCCTCAGGAAGAGCGTGAACAACAACGACACAGCGAGTCCGTCGCGGGCCAGTGGATGTGGTTGAAGGCGGAACCCAACGATCCAACATGATGGATACCTGACCTGAATTCTCACGCACGAACCGGACGAAGCCCTTCCGATGAATTTCTCGACATTCCGGACACGCCTGCCCGACGTTGCCGCAACAAAGTCCGACGACATAACCCCATCAGCACAAAAAATGCCCCGAAGGCCATCCGGCGTTCGGGGCATTTCTCACTTCTATTACGCAATGGGAAGCGGGCCGCCTGAAAGCGGCCGCCCGCCCTGCCAGCATCAAACCACGGTGATCGCGAGCGCGCTTTCGCGGTAGTGCTTCGCCGCCTTGTCGGTTTCGCCGAGATGCTCGAACAGGCGCGCGAGCGCACGGTGCGTGCGCACCTTCAACGCCTCGTTGTCGGCCAGCTTCAGCGCCGCCTCAAGGAACGACTGCGCCTTGCCCCACAGCTGCTGCTGCTGACACAAACGACCGAGCGCGAACAGCAGGTCGGCATCTTCGGGATGATCCTTCTTCCACCCTTCGGCCTTCTGGATCAGCGGCAGCGCATCGCCGCCTGCCGTGTCCGGATAGCGGCGCAGCAGCCGCGCATCCCAGTTGTGCGCGAGCGCTTCCTCGACGATACGGCGCGCTTCCGTGCGGCGCTCGAGCGCCACCAGCAGGTCGGCGGCCAGATCGGCGAGGCGCGGCGACTGACGCTCGAGCGGCGACAGCGATTGCCACACCTCGAGCAGCGCGTCCGGATCGTGCCGGCGTTCTCGCAGCAGATTCTCGGCCGCCTGCTGGCGCAGCCGCACGGCCGCGGCCGGATGCAGCGCCTCGCGCTTCTCGAGCGCCTTCGCGAGCTTCAGCACCTCGGCCCAGTTCTTCAACTGCTGCTGCGCGCGCAGCGCGATCTGTTGCGCATGGATACGCTTGCCGCCCGCCTGCATGTCGGCCAGCGCGGCGAGCGCGCCGTCGGCATCGCGCGCATCCGCGCGCATGTCGGCCGCGGCGAGCAGCCGCGCGTCCTGCCATTCAGGCGCGTCGACCTTCGACAGCCAGTCGTCGCGGCGCGCGTACTCGTGCATCCGGTGCGCGGCGGTCGCCGCGACGAGGCTCGCCGCGCCCTGGTTCGCATCGACCGCGAGCGCGTCGCGCGCAGCCTTCTCGGCGCGCGAGAAGCGGCCCGCGTACAGGTTCGCGATCGCATCGCGCAGCGACGCGGCCGCCTTCTCGTTGCGCGAACGCGCGCGATACGCGGCGACCCGCTGCGGCATGCGCCAGATGTTGCGCACGATGCGCAGCAGCGCATACACGACGATGAACAGCACGACGATGGCGATCACGAACAGGTTCAGCGACACGTCGACCCGGTACGGCGGATAGACGAGCAGCACCTGCCCCGCATCGAAACGGCCGACGGTGGCGAGTGCCGCGGCGATCGCGAACAGGATCGCGAGCCAGACGATTCCTCGAAGCGTCATCGTTACCCCCGGCTCTTGAACTGCTGAACGGCGTTCAGGCTCGTGTTCAGGTTCGGCACCGCGACCGTCAGCGATGCGCCATCCACCTGCCTGAGCAGATCTTCAACGGACTGCGTGTCCTTCGATGCCTGATCGAAATACTTGCCGAGCGACGCCTGCGCCGCATGCAGGTCGGCCTTCATCGCAGTGTCGTTGCGCGCGAGCAGCGACAGCCGCGCGGTGAGCAGGCGCAGCTTCACGTTCTCGCGCACGAAGTAGCCCTGATCGGGCGACGCGAGCATCGCGTCCGCGTCGTCGATCCGGCGCACCTGCACGAGGCCCTTCAACTGCTGGCCGAGACTGGCCGAGAAGTCATGCCACCACACCTTCCAGCGCGGCTCGCCGGCAGCGGTCGCGGCCGACGGCGCCGAACCGGCCGGCTCGGCCTTCGGCGCCGCGTGCGGGACGATCGCCTCGCCCGACAGCGGCAGCGCGTCGATCTTCGCGATCGCGTCGTCGAGCTTGATCGCGAGGCCCGTGAGGTCGGCCGACGGCGCGGCCTTCAGCTTCTCGATGTCCTGCGCGAGCGCCTTGCGCACCGTGACGGCCTGCGCGCTCTGCGACGTCGCGAGGCGCGCGTCGGCATTCTGCAGCGCGATCAGCGCGAGCTGCGTGTTGCCGGTCAGCTGCAGCTGCTGGCTCGCGCTCGACAGCATCTGGTCGACTTCCTCGAGCATCCACGCGTCGCGGTTGCGCGACAGGTCCTGATACTGCTGCTGCAGCGCCTGCTGCGCGCTCTGCGCGTCGGCGAGCTTGCCGTCGAGCTGCGCGAGCTGCGTGTCGACCTGGTGCGTGCCCGCGAGCGCCTGCTCCGTCTTCATGCGGATCTCGGCCGTCTGCGCATCGAGCGCCTTCTGGCGCGCGGCGAACGAATCGTCGAGCCGGTCGACCTTGCGGTTCAGCGCATAGCCGCCGACGCCTGCCGCGCAGCCGAGCACGACGACGACGAACCACAGCGCCGCGCTGCTGCCGCGGCGCGCGGGCGGTTCGGACGCGGGATAACGGGGGCTGGACGGCGGTGCGGATGCAGCGGCCGGCTGGGAAGCGACGCTTTTGGAATCGTTGGTATCTGTCATGCGTTTAGTCACCGGTGCGGCTGTCGCCGGTTGGACGGCCTCGTCGGCCATCGTTCGAAACGCGCGGACGATGCGCTCATCGCCCGCGCCGGTCAGCGTAATCCTATCAAAACCGAGTGCGCGCGCGGTCTGCTCGATGCGCGGGTGCGGCGTGACGAGCCGCGCATGCTTCAGTGCGTCGATCTCGGCATCGTTCAGGTGCGTGCGCGCGAGTTCGTGCAGGTTGCGCACGCCTTCCGAGCTCGTGACGAGCCATGCGTGCGGCGCGCCGGCGAGCAATGCGTGCACGCGCTCCCACGTGCCGACGCGCGGCTCGGGCACGACACGCCGGTACGCGGCGACGAGCGTGACGTCCGCGCCGGCTTCGCGCAGCCGCTCGGCGAGCCATTCGCGGCCGCCGTCGCCGCGCACGATCAGCACGCGCTTGCCGGCGAGCGCCTGCGCGCCGCCGAATGCGGCCTCGATGCTGGCGAACAGGCTTTCCGAGTCGTAGCGCGGGACGCCGCCGTCGGCGGGCGCCTGCGGCGCGATCACGCGATGCGCGGGCGCCGCGATGCCGTGGCGCTCGAGCGCCGCGACGCTGCCGGGGCCGACTACGCCGACCGGCAGCGCATTCGGCCAGATCGCGCCGTACTGCGCGAGCGCACGGTCGATCGCGTTCGGCGACACGAAGATCACCAGTGCGTAATCGGCGAGCGCCGCGAACGCGGCGTCGAGCGGCGCCGGATCGTCGACCGGCGCGATATCGATCAGCGGGAATTCGAGCACGTCGCAGCCGGCGTCGGCCAGTTTGGCCGCGAGCTCGGCGGACTGGCCGTCCGGGCGCGTCAGGACGGCGGTGAACGCGTGCGCGCCGCCCGCCATCAGGCGTCGCCCTTGCCGGCCTGCGAGCCGGCGAGCAATGCGTTGACGATGTCGCGCGCGCCCTGCGCGTCGAGTTCGTCCGATACCGCGCGGCCGAGCGCGAGCGCATCGGCGACGTTCATGACGGCGCCGCACTCTTCGGCGGTCAGCACGCGCCGGCCGTCGGTCGTCGATACGCGGCCCGTCAGGTACAGCTCGCCTGCCCGCCACTGCGCATGCGCGGCGAGCGGCACTTCGCAGCTGCCGCCGAGCGCGCGCGACACCATCCGCTCGGCCTCGACCGCGAGCGCGGTCTGCGAGTCATGCAGCGGCGCGAGCCATGCGGCGACGTCGGTGCGGTGCGCGGCGATCTCGATGCCGAGCGCGCCCTGGCCGGCCGCCGGCGGGCTGTCCTCGACGTCGATCAGTGCACGGATTCGCGCGTCGAGGCCCAGACGCTTCAGGCCCGCGGCCGCGAGGATGATCGCCGCGTAGTCGCCGCGATCGAGCTTCGCCAGCCGCGTGTCGAGATTGCCGCGCAGCGGCAGCACGTCGAGGTGCGGATAGCGCGCGCGCAGCATCGCCTCGCGGCGCAGGCTCGACGTGCCGACGACCGCACCGGCCGGCAACGCGTCGAGCGACGCGTAGTCGTTCGACACGAACGCATCGCGCGGGTCTTCGCGCTCCATGATCGCGGTCAGCGCGAAGCCGTCGGGCAGTGCCATCGGCACGTCCTTCAGCGAATGCACGGCCAGATCGGCGCGGCCGTCGGCCAGTGCATTCTCCAGCTCCTTCACGAACAGGCCCTTGCCGCCGACCTTCGACAGCGTACGATCGAGAATCTGATCGCCGCGGGTCGTCATCCCGAGGATTTTCACGTCACAAGCTGGATATAATTTGCGCAGCGCATCACGCACGTGTTCGGCTTGCCACATCGCGAGGCGGCTCTCGCGCGAAGCGATCGTCAGCGTCGCAGGAGCGGGCGCCGAAAGAGTCTCGGAATTCATTGCTGGAACATCGAAGGACGGGATTGAAGACCGAACAATGGTAGCACGCACGCCCCAGCCCGCCCGGGCCCGGAGCCTGCGCCCGCCGCGCCTTCGCGCGCGCGGCGATACCGATGCGCGGATGTGCCGCACGTAGCTGGTTGCATGAATGCAGTTCCGTAGTTTCCGCAGTTCCCGCAGTCCCTTTTGACTCGAGCTTTCCCAAGGAAACCCATCGTGAAGTCTTCCGGATCGGCGCGTACGGCGCGCCGCAATGCTGCCTTGCCCTCCCTCGACGCCCAGACGGGCACCCTCGCCACCGCCGCGAACGGCCGTGCGACAACGGCAACAAAACCGGCAACGAAACCGAAAGACCCGATACGTCAGACAAAACGCGCGATCAAACCCGCCGGCACCGCCGTCCGCACGGCCGCACCGGCGAAGCCCGGCACGCGCACGCGCGACGACAAGGACCGCCCGCTGTTCGAGGACATCCGCTTCCTCGGCCGCCTGCTCGGCGATGTGGTGCGTGAACAGGAAGGCGACACGGTGTTCGACGTCGTCGAAACGATTCGGCAGACGGCGGTGAAGTTTCGCCGCGAGGACGATAGCGAAGCCGCGCAAACGCTGGAGAAGAAGCTGCGCAAGCTGACGCCGGAGCAGACGGTGAGCGTCGTGCGCGCATTCAGCTATTTCTCGCATCTCGCGAACATCGCGGAAGACCGCCACCACAACCGCCGCCGCCGCATCCACGCGCTGGCCGGCTCCGCGCCGCAGCCGGGCACCGTCGCGTACGCGCTCGACCAGCTGAAGACGACCGGCAACGCGTCGAAGCGGCTGCTGCAGCGCTTCTTCGACGATGCGCTGATCGTGCCGGTGCTGACCGCGCACCCGACCGAAGTGCAGCGCAAGAGCATTCTCGACGCGCAGCACGACATCGCGCGGCTGCTCGCCGAGCGCGACCAGCCGCTGACCGCGCGCGAACGCGCGTACAACGAAGCGATGCTGCGCGCGCGCGTGACCGCGCTGTGGCAGACGCGCATGCTGCGCGACGCGCGCCTGACGGTCGGCGACGAGATCGAGAACGCGCTGTCGTACTACCGCGCGACGTTCCTCGACGAGCTGCCCGCGCTGTACGGCGACATCGAGGCCGCGCTCGCCGAGCACGGCCTGCAGGCGCGCGTGCCGGCGTTCTTCCAGATGGGCAGCTGGATCGGCGGCGATCGCGACGGCAACCCGAACGTGACCGCCGCTACGCTCGACGAAGCGATCAACCGCCAGGCCGCGGTGATCCTCGAACACTATCTCGAACAGGTGCACAAGCTCGGCGCCGAGCTGTCGGTGTCGAACCTGCTGGTCGGCGCGAGCGACGCGGTGAAGGCGCTCGCGGCAGCGTCGCCCGACCAGTCGCCGCATCGCGTCGACGAACCGTACCGCCGTGCGCTGATCGGCATCTACACGCGGCTCGCGGCCAGCGCGCGCGTGCGCGTCGGCGAAGGCACGGTGCCGGTGCGCAGCGCCGGCCGCGGCGCACCGCCGGTGCGCGCGGTTCCGTATGCGGATTCCGAGGCCTTCGTCGCCGACCTGAAGGTGCTGACCGCGTCGCTCGACGAACATCACGGCGCGTCGCTCGCCGCGCCGCGCCTCGCGCCGCTCGTGCGCGCGGCCGAAGTGTTCGGCTTCCATCTCGCGAGCATCGACCTGCGCCAGAGCTCCGACATCCACGAAGCCGTGGTCGCCGAGCTGTTCGCGCGCGCGGGCGTCGAAGGCGACTACGCGGCCCTCGCCGAGGAAGACAAGCTGCGCGTGCTGCTCGCCGCGCTCACCGATCCGCGCCCGCTGCGCTCGCCGTACCTCGAATACTCGGCGCTCGCGCAGAGCGAGCTCGGCGTGTTCGAGAAAGCGCGCGAAGTGCGCGCGCAGTTCGGCCCGCGCGCGGTGCGCAACTACATCATTTCGCACACGGAAACCGTCAGCGACCTCGTCGAGGTATTGCTGCTGCAGAAGGAAACGGGCCTGCTCGAAGGCACGCTCGGCAGCCATGCGAAGAACGGGTTGATGGTGATCCCGCTGTTCGAGACGATTCCCGACCTGCGCGACGCCGCGCGCATCATGCGCGACTACTTCGCACTGCCGGGCGTCGATGCGCTGATCGCGCACCAGGGCGCCGAACAGGAAGTGATGCTCGGCTACTCGGACAGCAACAAGGACGGCGGCTTCCTGACGTCGAACTGGGAGCTGTATCGCGCCGAGCTCGCGCTCGTCGACCTGTTCCGCGAACGCAAGATCACGCTGCGCCTGTTCCACGGCCGCGGCGGCACGGTGGGCCGCGGCGGCGGCCCGACCTACCAGGCGATCCTGTCGCAGCCGCCGGGCACCGTGAACGGCCAGATCCGCCTGACCGAGCAGGGCGAGGTCATCGCGAGCAAGTTCGCGAACCCGGAGATCGGCCGGCGCAATCTGGAGACGGTCGTCGCCGCGACGCTCGAAGCGTCGCTGCTGCCGCAGTCGAATGCGCCCGCGCAACTGCCCGCGTTCGAAGCGGCGATGCAGACGCTGTCCGATGCCGCGATGGCGTCGTATCGCGCGCTCGTCTATGAAACGCCCGGCTTCACCGACTACTTCTTCTCGTCGACGCCGATCACCGAGATCGCCGAGCTGAACATCGGCAGCCGTCCGGCGTCGCGCAAACTGCAGGATCCGAAGAACCGCAAGATCGAGGACCTGCGCGCGATTCCGTGGGGCTTCTCGTGGGGTCAATGCCGGCTGCTGCTGACGGGCTGGTACGGCTTCGGCAGCGCGGTGAGCGCGTATCTCGACGGCGCGCCGGACGCGGCCGAGCGCACGAAACGCCTGACGCTGCTCAAGAAGATGAACAAGACCTGGCCGTTCTTCGCGAACCTGCTGTCGAACATGGACATGGTGCTCGCGAAGACCGATCTCGCGGTCGCATCGCGCTACGCGCAGCTGGTCGCCGACCGCAAGCTGCGCAAGCACGTGTTCGAGCGGATCGTCGCGGAATGGGAGCGCACGTCGCAGGCGCTCGCGGAAATCACCGGGCACGAAGGCCGCCTCGCGACCAACCCGCTGCTCGCGCGCTCGATCAAGAACCGCTTCCCGTATCTCGATCCGCTGAACCACCTGCAGGTCGAACTGATCAAGCGCCACCGCGCGGGCGACACGAACGCGCGGCTGCGCCGCGGGATTCACCTGACCATCAACGGGATCGCGGCCGGCCTGCGCAACACCGGCTGATTCGCGCGCGCGGCGCGGACCTGCCCCGCGCCATGCCGGCGTCGCGAAACGAAAGCCGCGCTACGCGATTCACGCGTGGCGCGGCTTTTTTTCATCGTACGGCGCGCGCGTACCGGCCGCCGTCCCGTCCGCTCATTGCGCGTCGATCAGCAACGCGTCGTGCTCGAACGAGCCGTCCGGCTGCACCGCGTAATAGCCGCGCACCTCGTCGGGCGCGTGCGCCCACAGTGCGCGGATGCCCGCGACGCTGTCGGCCGGCGTGCGAATCCGCTCGACCCACGTGTCGAAGTCGATCGGCAGGCGCCAGCGGCTTTGCACGCGCGCATCGAACCCGGCGCCGCGAAACATCGCGAGCCATTCGTCGGCGCGGTAGTCGCGCACGTGCGACGCATCGCGCAGCACTTCGGCGGCCTGCAGATACGTATCGAGCAGCGGATGGTCGTTGCCCGCGATGTCGATCATCAGCACGCGGCCGCCCGGCTTCAGCACGCGGCGCACCTCGGCGAGCGCCGCGCGCACGTCGTGCCAGTGGTGCGCGCTCATCCGGCTGATCACCCAGTCGAACGTGCCGGCGTCGAACGGCAGCCGCTCGGCAGGGCCCTGCTGCGTGCGGATGTTCGCGAGGCCGCGCTCACGCGCGGCGGCGCCGACGGTGGCGAGCATCGGCGCCGCGAGATCGTACGCCACCACGTCGCGCACGTGCGGCGCGACCGCGAAGCTCGCGTGGCCCGCGCCGCAGCCGAGATCGAGCACCGCGGCGTCGGGCGTCGCGCGCACGGCGTCGGCCAGCGCCTGCAGGTCGGCGCCCGTCGCGTGGACGGTGCTCGTCAGATACGCGGCGGCCGTCGTGCCGAATGCGTCGGCGACCTGATCGTGGTGTTTCATCGTTCGCTCCTTCTTCTGGGTGGGGCGCCCGCTGCCTGCCAGCGCGCGAATCGCTACAATAGGCCCGCGCTTGTACCAGTACAAGTCAAGCAGTTATTCTGGTATTGGTTACACCTGCCTAATGCTTGTCCCTTGCCGCGCCGCCGGGCGCCCTTTTTTGTCGATTCAGTCGTGTCAGCCGTTTCCGCATGAACCAGCCATCCTCCCCCCCGACCCCGCCGCTCGACGCCACGCCCGCCCGCGCGCTCGGCGAATTCATCCGCGCGCACCGCGAACGGCTGTCGCCGCAGGCCGTCGGCCTGCCGCCCGGCCCGCGGCGCCGCACGCCGGGGCTGCGGCGCGAGGAAGTCGCGCAGCTGTGCGGCGTCAGCCCGACCTGGTACACGTGGATCGAGCAGGGCCGCCCGGTGTCGGCGTCCGCCGACGCACTCGCGCGAATCGCCGTCGCGCTGCAATTGTCGAAGGCCGAGCGCGCATACCTGTTCGAGCTGGCCGCGCAGCGCGATCCGGCCGAGCCCGACGTCGCGGCCGGCGACCTGCCGCCGACGCTCGCGGCGACCGTCGCCGCCATCGCGACGCCCGCGTACGTGCTCGACCGGCAATGGAACGCGCTCGCGTGGAACGCGCCGGCCGCCGCGCTGTTCACGGGCTGGCTCGACGGCGAGCACGACCGCAATCTGCTGCGCTTCACGTTCATGGCGCCGGCCGCGCGCACGCTGATCGTCGACTGGGAAACCCGCGCGCGGCGGCTCGCGGCCGAATTCCGCGCGGACTCGATCCGCCATCTCACCGACGCGCCGACGCGCGCGTTGATCGACGCGCTGATGGCCGGCAGCGATGCGTTCGCGCAGTACTGGGCGTCGCAGGACGTGTTCGAGCGCGAAGGCGGGCTGCGCGAGTTCGACCATCCGGCCGACGGCCGCGTCGTCTATCAGCAGATCACGCTGAAGCCCGCGCATCGCGAGGACCTCAAGCTCGTCGTGCTGGTGCGCGACTGAACCGACGCCGCGCGCCGGCGAAGGCCGGCCGCGCGCGCCGCGAATGTTAGAATCGCGGGATTCCCTCGGCGGCGCACGGCCGCCCAACTCCCCTTCGAAGAATCGCCATGACGTCCCAACTGCACAAAAAGGGCGAGGCCTGGTCGGCCCGCTTCTCGGAACCGATGTCGGAGCTGGTCAAGCGCTACACGTCGTCGGTGTTTTTCGACAAGCGCCTCGCGCTCGTCGACATCGCCGGCTCGCTCGCGCACGCGAGCATGCTCGCGGCGCAGAAGATCATCAGCGCCGACGACCTCTCCGCGATCGAGCGCGGGATGACGCAGATCAAGGGCGAGATCGAGCGCGGCGAATTCGAATGGCAGCTGGATCTCGAGGACGTCCACCTGAACATCGAAGCGCGGCTGACCGCGCTGATCGGCGATGCGGGCAAGCGCCTGCACACGGGCCGCTCGCGCAACGACCAGGTCGCGACCGACATCCGCCTGTGGCTGCGCGGCGAGATCGACCGCATCGGCGGGCTGCTGAACGACCTGCGCGGCGCGCTGATCGACCTCGCGGAAAAGAACGCGGACACGATCATGCCGGGCTTCACGCACCTGCAGGTCGCGCAGCCGGTCACGTTCGGCCATCACCTGCTCGCATACGTCGAGATGTTCACGCGCGACGCGGAACGCATGCGCGACTGCCGCTCGCGCGTGAACCGCCTGCCGCTCGGCGCGGCCGCGCTCGCCGGCACCAGCTACCCGATCGACCGTCACGCGGTCGCGAAGACGCTCGGCTTCGACGGCATCTGCGCGAACTCGCTCGACGCGGTGTCGGATCGCGACTTCGCGATCGAATTCACGGCGGCGTCCGCGCTGGTGATGACGCATGTGTCGCGCTTCTCGGAAGAACTCGTGCTGTGGATGAGCCCGCGCGTCGGCTTCATCGACATCGCCGACCGCTTCTGCACCGGCAGCTCGATCATGCCGCAGAAGAAGAACCCGGACGTGCCCGAACTCGCGCGCGGCAAGACGGGCCGCGTGAACGGCCACCTGATGGCGCTGCTCACGCTGATGAAAGGCCAGCCGCTCGCGTACAACAAGGACAACCAGGAAGACAAGGAGCCGCTGTTCGACACGGTCGATACCGTCGCCGACACACTGCGGATCTTCGCGGAGATGGTCGCGGGCATCACGGTGAAGCCGGACGCGATGCGCGCGGCCGCGCTGCAGGGCTTCTCGACCGCCACCGACCTCGCCGACTACCTGGTCAAGCGCGGGCTGCCGTTCCGCGACGCGCACGAAGCCGTCGCGCATGCGGTGAAGATCTGCGACGACCGCGGGATCGACCTTGCCGACCTGACGCTCGACGAAATGAAGCAGGAATTGCCGAACGTCGCGCACCTGATCGGCGACGACGTGTTCGGCTACCTGACGCTCGAAGGATCGGTCGCGAGCCGCAACCACCCGGGCGGCACCGCGCCCGATCAGGTGCGTGCGGCGGCCAAGGCCGCGCGCGCCGCGCTCGGCAAGTAAGCACGCTGTCACGAGCGGACGCCTTCGGCGTCCGTTTTTCATTTCGGGCGAGCGTCGCGCCACGCGCCGCCCTCTCCCGCTTCACCGCTTTCCGGATACCGCCGATGACCTTCTCCGCCGCGCTCTTCGACATGGACGGCCTGCTCGTCGATTCCGAGCGGACCATCATGAACACGTGGATCGACGTGTCGAACGCGCACGGCGTCGTGCTGACCGAGATCGACTACCTGCAGATCGTCGGCCGCTCGTTCGCCGAAGGACAGGTGATCCTCGCGCGCCTGATCGGCAACCCGGACACGTTCGACGCCGTACGCATGCGTGTGCGCGAGCAGCTCGCCGCACCCGAACCCCGTCCGAAGTTTCCGCTGAAATCGGGCGCGCTCGCGCTGCTCGAAACGCTCGCGCAGGCCGGCATTCCGTGCGCGGTCGCATCGTCGTCCGCGCGCGACGTGATCCGCGTGCGGCTCGACGCGGTCGGCGTACTGCCGTTCTTCCGGGCGATCGCGGGCGGCGACGAAGTCGCGCGCGGCAAGCCCGACCCGGCCGTCTACCGGCTCGCCGCGGAGCGCCTCGGCGTGCCGGCGCATGCGTGCGTCGCGTTCGAGGACAGCGACTTCGGCGCGCTGTCGGCCGCCGGCGCCGGCGCGTCGGTGATCACCGTGCCCGACCTGAAGGCGCCGACGCCCGAGATCGTCGCGCTGAGCCTGCACGTGCTCGCGTCGCTCGACGATGCGGTCGCGCTCGTGCCGTCGTGGTTCGGCCGTCTGGACGCGCAGCAGCCCGCGTAAGCGGCGCACGCAGCGCCGAAATGCAAACGGGCACCCGAGGGTGCCCGTTTTGCGTTGCCGCGCCGAATCGACGGCTCGCGGCGGGTGCTACTGGTTGCCGGCCGTCTCCGACAGCCGCTTCATCGTCGCGATGCGCGCGCCGATCAGGTCGACGCGGCCCTCCTCGCCGACGAGCGGCGCCGTCGCATCGCGGAACGCGACCCACGCGCGCTGCGCCCGCACGAGCGTCGCGGCCGAATGCGCAGGCATCTTGCGGCGCAGCTTCTGGTAATAGCGGTTCAGGTCGAACAGCGCGTGTTCGCATGCGGCGTCCTGCACGCACGGCCGCACGCGGCGGATCGCCGGATCGCGCGGTGCGACGTTCGCCGGTTTGCCGCCCGGCGCCGCGGTGGTCGCGCCCTGCGCGCCGCTCGTCGCGACCGGCACCGCGGCCGGCGGCGGCGCATAGCGGTCGGCCGCCGCGCGCAGCGCGAGCGCGCGATCGCGCACCGGCTGCAGCTGCATGTCGGCGCTCGACATCGCGTACGACGTGCCGCGCGTCGTGTCGTATACGGCCTTCAGCAGCAGCACTTCGTCCTTGCGCCACGTGACCCAGTGGCGCTGGCTGTCCTGCCAGCCGCGCTTCGCGTCGGCCGGCGCATCGTTCGACAGGCGCTGGTACGCGCGATCCATCACCGCCTGCCACTGCTGCTGCGCTTCGCCCATGCACTGGATCTGGCCGGCCGTGGACGACCGGTCGCGCCGCGCGAGACACTGCCGCATCGCGACGTCGATCGGGTCGGCCGCGGCGACTTCCGCATGGGCCACGCCCGCGAGCCCCGTCAATCCTGCCGTCCAGACGACGAGCGCGGCCAGCGCCGCGCGCATCGTCCGGATTCGTCGCTGCGCCGCCATCAGTCGCGCACGCAGTCGACGAAGTACTCGACGCGACCGTTCACTTCTTCCGCGACGAGACCGTGGATGTCCGTATGGAAGCCCGGGAAACGCTCGTTGAAGTCGCGCGCGAACCGCAGGTAGTTCACGATCGTCTTGTTGAAGCGCTCGCCCGGGATCAGCAGCGGAATACCCGGCGGATACGGCGTGAGCAGGATGCTCGTCACGCGGCCTTCGAGCTCGTCGAGCGGCACGCGGTCGATCTTGCGGTGCGCGAGCTTCGCGAACGCGTCCGACGGCTTCATCGCCGGCTCCATGTCCGACAGGTACATCTCCGTCGTCAGGCGCGCGATGTCGTTCGCACGGTACACGTCGTGAATCTGCGTGCACAGGTCGCGCAGGCCGACGCGCTCGTAGCGCGGGTGCTGCGCGACGAATTCCGGCAGCACGCGCCACAGCGGCTGGTTGTTGTCGTAGTCGTCCTTGAACTGCTGCAGCTCGGTCACCATCGAGTTCCAGCGGCCCTTCGTGATGCCGATCGTGAACATGATGAAGAACGAGTACAGCCCGGTCTTCTCGACGATGATCCCGTGCTCGGCCAGGTACTTCGTGACGATCGCGGCCGGAATGCCCGTGTCGCCGAACTCGCCATCGACGTCGAGCCCCGGCGTGATGATCGTCGCCTTGATCGGGTCGAGCATGTTGAAGCCTTCCGCGAGCGGGCCGAAGCCGTGCCAGTGGTCGTTCGGCTTCAGCATCCAGTCGTCGCGCGAGCCGATGCCCTCTTCCGACAGGTCGTCCGGGCCCCACACGCTGAAGAACCAGTCGTCGCCGTATTCGGCGTCGACCTTGCGCATCGCGCGGCGGAAGTCGATCGCCTCTGCGATCGATTCCTCGACGAGCGCGGTGCCGCCCGGCGGCTCCATCATCGCGGCCGCGACGTCGCACGACGCGATGATCGCGTACTGCGGGCTCGTCGACGTGTGCATCAGGTACGCCTCGTTGAAGCGGTGCTTGTCGAACGTGCGATTCTCCGAATCCTGCACGACGATCTGCGACGCCTGCGAGATGCCCGCGAGCAGCTTGTGCGTCGAGTGCGTCGCGAACACGAGCGCGCCCGTGCGCGGACGGCCGTCGCCGATCGCGTGCATGTCGCGGTAGAACGGGTGGAATGCCGCGTGCGGCAGCCACGCTTCGTCGAAGTGCAGCGTGTCGAGCAGGTCGCCGAGCAGATCCTTGATCATCTCGACGTTGTAGATGACGCCGTCGTACGTGCTCTGCGTGATCGTCAGGATGCGCGGCTTCAGGTCCGGGTTCTGGCGCAGCGCTTCGCGCGCGAACGGGTTCGCCTCGATCTTCTTGCGGATGTTCTCCGGCTTGAATTCGTCGCGCGGGATCGGCCCGATGATGCCGAAGTGGTTGCGCGTCGGCGTGAGGAACACCGGAATCGCGCCCGTCATCGTGATCGCGTGCAGGATCGACTTGTGGCAGTTGCGGTCGACCAGCACGATGTCGCCGGGGGCGACCGTCGCGTGCCACACGATCTTGTTCGACGTCGACGTGCCGTTGGTCACGAAGAACAGGTGATCGGCACTGAAGATGCGCGCGGCGTTGCGCTCGGACGCCGCGACCGGGCCCGTGTGATCGAGCAGCTGGCCGAGTTCGTCGACGGCGTTGCAGACGTCCGCGCGCAGCATGTTCTCGCCGAAGAACTGGTGGAACATCTGGCCGAGCGGGTTCTTCAGGAACGCGACGCCGCCCGAGTGGCCGGGGCAGTGCCACGAATACGAGCCTTCGTCCGCGTACTTCACCAGTTCCTTGAAGAACGGCGGCGCGAGCGAGTCGAGATAGACCTTCGCCTCGCGGATGATGTGGCGCGCGACGAATTCCGGCGTGTCCTCGAACATGTGGATGAACCCGTGCAGTTCGCGCAGGATGTCGTTCGGCAGGTGGCGCGACGTGCGCGTCTCGCCGTACAGGAAGATCGGGATGTCCGCGTTGCGGCGGCGCACTTCGGTGACGAACGCGCGCAGCTCGATGATCGCGGTCGCGAGTTCGGGCAGCTCGCCGTCCGGGCCGGTTTCGCCGAGCATGAGTTCGTCGTCGTCGATCGACAGGATGAAGCATGACGCGCGGCTCGATTGCTGCGCGAACGACGTCAGATCGCCGTAGCTCGTGAGGCCGAGGACTTCGGCGCCCTCCTTCTCGATCGCTTCGGCCAGCGCCCGGATGCCGGAGCCCGAGATGTTCTCGGAGCGGAAATCTTCGTCGATGATCACGACGGGGAAACGAAACTTCATGGGCGATTCTCCAAAAAGAACGACCGCGGCGCGTCACGCGCAGCGGTCACCCGAAAACTGGTGAGACGTTATGCAACCAGATCAGGTTTTCGGCAGCGTGACACCGCGCTGCCCCTGATACTTGCCGCCGCGATCGGCGTACGACACGTCGCACACTTCGTCGCTTTCGAAGAACAGCACCTGCGCGACGCCTTCGTTCGCGTAGATCTTCGCGGGCAGCGGCGTGGTATTCGAGAATTCCAGCGTGACGTAGCCTTCCCATTCGGGTTCGAACGGCGTCACGTTGACGATGATCCCGCAGCGCGCGTAGGTCGACTTGCCGAGGCAGACGGTGAGCACGGTGCGCGGAATGCGGAAATATTCGACGGTGCGGGCCAGCGCGAACGAGTTCGGCGGGATGATGCACACGTCGCCCTTGAAATCGACAAACGAACCTTCGTCGAAGTTCTTCGGATCGACGATCGTCGAGTTGATGTTGGTGAAGATCTTGAATTCGTCCGCGCAGCGGATGTCGTAGCCGTAGCTCGACGTGCCGTAGCTGACGATCCTGCGACCGTCCTCGGATGCGCGAACCTGATCGGGCACGAATGGCTCAATCATCTTGTGTTCTTCGGCCATGCGCCGAATCCACTTGTCGGACTTGATGCTCATGCCGGCCTCCGCAGGGCCGTCCCAACGGCGCAGCAGGGAATTCGCGGAGCATCGCTCCGCGCCTGCATGGCCGGCCGGCTTTGCAAAGCCGGCCGCGGGCGGCAGGCCGTGCCCGCCGCGGACAGCGAACGAAGTGAGCGTTGGGGTCGTTTCATTTCAGGGCGCCTGGAAACGCTGCGTGACGGTAAGTGGAGGCCGCCGGTTCGGGACGGCGGCCGGGAAAGGCGCACATTTTACGCGATCGTCGGCTCGCGCACGCGGCGGCCGTCAACGGATCACGCCGCAGGCGAGCGCGGGCCCCGCGCCATGCTGCGGAAACGCCGGATCGCTCGACTCGCGGTGCACCAGCGCCGCGCGGTTCAGCGCGGAGCGCACGCCGTCGAGGGCCAGATCGGGCGCGACGACGAAACCGGCCGCGACACCGTTGGCATCCGCATGGATGTTGCCGAGATCGCCGGCGACACGCGCCCCGGCGCGCAGCCGGTCGGCGGCCGGTGCGAACACCGGGCCGGCGCTCGAGCCGTCGCCCGCGTTGCAGTCGCCGCGTTCGTGCACCTGCAGCGCGTGATCGCTGTTCGGCGGCAGACCGACCAGGTTGTACGTGACCTGGACGCCGTCCGGGCGTTCGACGAACGTCACCGCGCCGCGCGTCTGCGAGCCGACGGTCGGCTGCAGTTGCGCGTCGGCGCGCTTTTCGTGCGACGAGGAGAAAGAGGTACAGCCGGCCAGGAGGCCCAGCGCGGCGGCGGCCAGCAGCGCGCGCTGCACGCGGCCGGCGCGCACGCCGTGATGTCGTTGGTTCATTCGATCCTCATGCCGGCTGGCGGCCGTTCGACACGGCGGCCATGCCGGGCGGGTAAAGGGACCCGGGAAAAGTCGCCATGATACCGCGCCTCGCGGCGCCGTAAACAGCGTGAGGCCCCGCCCCGCAAGGGTTTTACGTATTTTGAACAACGATCGACGGGAACTTCGACGTCATGTCGCGCGCGCGCTCGGCGATCGCCAGCGCGACCCCGCGCGCGATGTCGCGATAGCGCCGCGCCAGCGCGCCGTCCGGCTCGGCCGCGACCGTCGGCGAGCCGCTGTCGGCGCGCTCGCGGATCGCGATGTCGAGCGGCAGGCTACCGAGCACGGTCACGCCGTAGTCCTGCGCCATCCGCTCGGCGCCGCCCGCGCCGAAGATGTGCTCTTCGTGCCCGCAGTTCGAGCACACGTGGATGCTCATGTTCTCGACGATCCCGAGGATCGGAATCCCGACCTTCTCGAACATCTTCAGGCCCTTCTTCGCGTCGAGCAGCGCGATGTCCTGCGGCGTCGTGACGATCACGGCGCCCGTCACCGGCACGCGCTGCGCGAGCGTGAGCTGGATGTCGCCCGTGCCCGGCGGCATGTCGACGATCAGGTAGTCGAGCTCGCGCCAGTTCGTCTGGCGCAGCAGCTGCTCGAGCGCGGACGTCGCCATCGGGCCGCGCCACACCATCGGATTGTCTTCCTCGATCAGGAAACCGATCGAGTTCGCCTGCAGCCCGTGGCCGACCAGCGGGTTCATCGACTGGTTGTCCGGCGACTCGGGGCGCTGGCCGTGGATGCCGAGCATCGTCGGCAGCGACGGGCCGTAAATGTCGGCGTCGAGAATGCCGACCGACGCGCCTTCCGCGGCAAGCGCGAGCGCGAGGTTCACGGCCGTCGTGCTCTTGCCGACGCCGCCCTTGCCCGACGCGACCGCGACGATGTTCTTCACGTTCGGCAGCAGCTTCACGCCGCGCTGGACCGTGTGCGCGACGATCTCCTGCGACACGGCGACGCGCGCATCGCGCACGCCCGGTACAGCCGTCAGCGCAGCGGCGACGCGTGCGCGCACGTCGTCGTGCTGGCTGCGCGCCGGATAACCGAGCACCACGTCGACCGCCACGGCGTCGCCGTCGATCGCGACGTTGCGCACGCCTTTGTTCGCCGCATACGGACGGCCGGTATTGGGATCGACGACGGCCGCCAGCGCGGCGTCGACTTGTGCCCGGTCAATGCTCATCGAAACTCCGTGAAAACGTTTTTCTCTCGCGCAAACGTCAAGAAATATCAAATAACGCTGCGAAAAGCGGGAAAAGTGAAAGAATCTGTTGCACGCCATTGCGCGAACGCGCGCGGCGGAGCAAGCTTCGCGTGCGGCATGCTATGGGGCCAAATCGGCCGCCAACCGCCTATATTGTAGAGGCTGACGCGTCACCCTGTCCGAACAGCCACGCTGGCGAACAGGGCATGCGGCCGCCTCGGCGGCTGCCGCGAGCGCGGGCCTGCCCTCCTTTTTTCGGGCAGTTCGTGCTGGGAGCCGTCACTGTTGTTTGTCGTCGTTGTCGACTCGTTCAACCAAGAGAGGAATCCAAGATGAACATGAAAATCGCGACCCGCCTGTCCGTTTTCGCACTCGCCGGCGCACTGCTGGCAGGCTGCGCCACCCAGCAAGGCAACAACACGGCCGTCGGCACCGGCACGGGTGCGGCGCTGGGCGCGGGCATCGGCGCACTGGCCGGTGGCGGCAAGGGCGCGGCGATCGGCGCGGGCGTCGGCGCGCTGGTCGGCGGCGTGACGGGTTACAACTGGCAGGCGATCAAGAACAAGCTGGCGCCGTCGGCAGCGAAGACGGGCACGCAAGTGACCGAGCAGCCGGACGGCTCGCTGAAGCTGAACGTGCCGAGCTCGGTCACGTTCGCGACCAACCAGTACGCGATCACGCCGGCCTTCACGCCGCTGCTGAACGATCTGGCGACGACGCTGAACCAGAACCCGCAGGTGACGGCGTCGATCATCGGCTACACGGACAGCACGGGTTCGCAGCAACTGAACCAGACGCTGTCGCAGAACCGCGCGCAGAGCGTCGTGAACGCGCTCGTGCAGCGTGGCGTCGCCGGCGGCCGCCTGTCGGCACAGGGGATGGGCCCGTCGAACCCGATCGCGGACAACGCGACCGAAGCCGGCCGCGCACAAAACCGCCGCGTCGAAATCTACCTGCGCGCAGCGCAGCAATAAGCAGCGCAACGACGGTAAACGGGGCCGTGCGCACTGCGTGCAGCCCCGCTCCACAAGGCTTTCCGCGGGGTTCGTAACAAATCGAAAAAAATTTCGAACTTCTGTCGCGACCCGCGGTCTCTCTTTACGGTACGCGGCTGGCGCTGCCGGCGCGTCACCATTCTCCTCTTGTCGTTGTTGCTCCGGGGCCGTATCCGCCCCGGTTTTTTTTGCCCGTAATTTCCCTGCTGCGCCGCAACATTTCGCGGTGCCGCACGCCGCCGCCGCGCTCGCGGCGCTCGCTGCGCCCGGCCTGCGGCACCCGCCCCGGCTGACCTGCCCGCGCCCCTGCTAGAATCGCAGTTTCCGTCGTTTTCCCGCCGTTCTTCTACACACCCTATGTCCGCATCCGACCTCACTTCCGTGCAGGCCGCGGCGCCGCAAGGCAGCCGCCAGATCCTCGTTACGTCCGCACTGCCCTATGCCAACGGGCAGATCCACATCGGCCATCTGGTCGAATACATCCAGACCGACATCTGGGTGCGGACGCTGCGAATGCACGGCCATGAGGTCTACTACATCGGTGCCGACGACACGCACGGCACGCCGGTCATGCTGCGCGCGGAGAAGGAAGGCCTCACGCCGAAGCAGCTGATCGATCGCGTGTGGACCGAGCACAAGCGCGACTTCGACAGCTTCGGCGTGTCGTTCGACAACTTCTACTCGACCGATTCGGACGAGAACCGCGTGCTCAGCGAGAAGATCTACCTCGCGCTGAAGGAAAACGGCCTGATCGCCGAGCGCGAGATCGAGCAGGCGTACGATCCCGTCAAGGAAATGTTCCTGCCGGACCGCTTCATCAAGGGCGAGTGCCCGAAGTGCCACGCGAAGGACCAGTACGGCGACAGCTGCGAAGTGTGCGGCTCGACCTACTTGCCGACCGAACTGCTGAATCCGTACTCGGTCGTGTCCGGCGCGACGCCGGTGCGCAAGACGTCGACGCACTACTTCTTCCGCCTGTCCGACCCGCGCTGCGAGTCGTTCCTGCGCGAATGGGTCAGCGGCCTCGCGCAGCCGGAAGCCACCAACAAGATGCGCGAATGGCTGGGCGACGCCGGTGAGGCGAAGCTCGCCGACTGGGACATCTCGCGCGACGCGCCGTACTTCGGCTTCGAGATCCCCGGCGCGCCCGGCAAGTACTTCTACGTGTGGCTCGACGCGCCGGTCGGCTACTACGCGAGCTTCAAGAACCTGTGCGACCGCAAGGGCATCGACTTCGACGCGTGGATCCGCTCCGGCTCGACCGCCGAGCAGTACCACTTCATCGGCAAGGACATCCTGTATTTCCACACGCTGTTCTGGCCGGCGATGCTCGAGTTCTCGGGCCATCGCACGCCGACCAACGTGTTCGCGCACGGCTTCCTGACGGTCGACGGCGCGAAGATGTCGAAGTCGCGCGGCACGTTCATCACCGCGCAGAGCTACATCGACACGGGCCTGAACCCCGAATGGCTGCGCTACTACTTCGCCGCGAAGCTGAACGCGACGATGGAAGACATCGACCTGAACCTCGACGACTTCCAGGCGCGCGTGAACAGCGACCTCGTCGGCAAGTACGTGAACATCGCGAGCCGTGCGGCCGGCTTCCTGATCAAGCGTTTCGACGGCCGCGTGCAGGACAGCGCGATGAACCATCCGCTCGTCGCGAAGCTGCGCGACGCGATTCCGGCGATCGCCGCGCACTACGAAGCGCGCGAATACAGCCGCGCGCTGCGCCAGACGATGGAGCTCGCGGACGAAGTGAACGCGTACGTCGACAGCGCTAAGCCGTGGGAACTCGCGAAGGACCCGGCCAATGCGGTTGCGCTGCACGAAACCTGCAGCGTGAGCCTCGAGGCATTCCGCCTGCTGTCGCTCGCGCTGAAGCCGGTGATGCCGCGCGTGGCCGAAGCGGTCGAAGCGTTCTTCGGCATCGCGCCACTGGTGTGGGCCGATGCGGCGAAGCCGCTGTCGTCGGCGCAGCCGATCAGTGCGTACCAGCACCTGATGACGCGTGTCGACGCGAAACAGATCGACGCGCTGCTCGCCGCGAACCGCGATTCGCTGCAGGCCGATGCGGCCAGCGCCGCGGCCGCCGGAGCGGCCGCTGCCAACGCCGCGAAGGATGCGAAGAGCGCGAAGGCGAACGCGAAGCCCGCCGCCGCGAACGGGGCGGACGACGGCCCGATCTCGATCGACGATTTCGCGAAGGTCGACCTGCGCATCGCGAAGATCGTCGCGTGCCAGGCCGTCGAAGGCTCGGACAAGCTGCTGCAGCTCACGCTCGACATCGGCGAGGAAAAGACCCGCAACGTGTTCTCGGGCATCAAGTCCGCGTACCAGCCCGAGCAACTCGTCGGCAAGCTGACGGTGATGGTCGCGAACCTCGCGCCGCGCAAGATGAAGTTCGGCCTGTCCGAAGGGATGGTGCTTGCCGCGTCGGCGGCTGACGAGAAAGCCGAGCCGGGCCTGTACATCCTCGAGCCGCACAGCGGCGCGAAGCCGGGCATGCGCGTGAAGTAAGCGGCGCGCTGCTCACGCAACAACCCCGCACGCAGGTAGCGTGCGGGGTTTTTTTATGCCCGCGCCACGCCGTTGCCGATGCTGGCCCGCGAGCGCCAATGACATCGACCGCACGCTTCTCCCCTTTTGCAACGGCCTGCGAGATTACCGCGACGCCAACGCAAAAATTCGTCAAAACGATACATGTCCTATGGATTCAATGCTGCAGGATGAGTAACTTTTCATATGAAGCACTTTGAGCGGCAGAGAAGTGCCTTCGATTTCTCGATAATCCGACAGGAGAAGTGAGATGGCGCAGGACATTTTCTTGAAACTCGCAGGTATCGAGGGCGAATCGACCGATCGCAGTCATCCCAATGAAATCGAGGTACTAACGTGGACTTGGTCGGTAAGCCAGCAATCCAATATGCACTTGGGAAGCGGTGGCGGCGCCGGCAAATGTTCCGTTGACGATCTAACATTCGAGCATTATATCGATCGCGCAACACCGAATCTGATTCAGTATTGCTTGACAGGCAGACCTCTCGACTGTGCCGTGCTGGTGATGCGTAAAGCTGGCGGCAAACCACTCGAATACCTGAAAATCACGATGGAGGATGTGCTCATTACCGAAGTGAAGCCGGTTAGCAACCCCAACATGCGGGTCCCACGCGAAGAAGTTCGATTGTCTTTCTCGCGTGTGAAGCAAGAATACGTGATTCAGACCGCCCAGGGCGGCAGCGCCGGAACAGTGGCCATTGGCTACGACATCAAAGCCAACAAGACCATCTAAAAACGGGACATATCATGCTGTTCATTTCAAAACAAGGCCACGTCGATGCGGACCACATCCAGGTCAAGATATTCTCAGAAATTGAGCGGAGTCCGATGACCAAGGTTAATGGAATCGTCGTTCATCAAACAGACAGTCCCACAGCCGAGAGCACCTTCAATAGCTACAGGCAAAAGGGCGCCAACGGCGCGCATTTCCTAATCGACAAAGACGGAACAATCTATCAAACGGCCTCACTACTCAAAAGAACCAATCACGTTGGAAAACTCAAATCTCGTTGCATCATTACACACGAATGCCCTGCTGCAGAATTGAGGATAGCATCCGGAATGGAACACAAATATACAAAGCTATCAATTCACGAGCACAAAAAAACATGGCCGAACCGTTACCCATCGAACAACGATTCGATTGGCATTGAATTAGTTGGAATGTCACACGACAAAGACGTACCCGGCACCGAGCGGAAGGTGAAGGTGTACGAAGACGTCACGGAAAAACAAAATTCATCCCTGCAATGGCTGATCAAAGAGTTAACCGAGACCCTTTATATTTCATCCCAGGAAATTTATCGCCACCCCCAGCTATCCTATAAAACACCGACAGAAGCAGCCACCGCGAAATGGTAAATTCCAGGCAAGCCAGACTCTTTCTCATACTTGTTTTTATAACATTACAAACAACAACCCAAGCAAGAACCGTAAAAAATGTGACGATCAATGAAGTGGGATTAAATCTTGACGCCCAGGACTCCAGTTTGACGGAAGGTTGCAAGAAATTCAAACCAACGACCAACCAGGTGAGGCATTATTTCGAAAACGCATATCCTGTCGAAAGTTATATAGTTACGACAGAACGCTACTCCCCCTGCCATGCAACCGGGACAATTACATTCAGCGACAACAGCTCAGGCAAGTTCCAACTATATTCGGGAGGAACTTCCACATTATTTTGGTCCAGAGGGGGAGCAGTGAATTTGCTATATAAAAAAAATAAGTGGCACGATCCCTTTGCTTGCAACTACGGCCTTGGCGACGAGCAGAAATGTTGAGCCGGGCTCTTGAGGCCCGGTGCCCATCTCGTGCAGAACGCCAAGGGTCCTCCCCGGCGCGCTGTCATGCCTACCCTGCCCTCACCGCTGACTGAACCACCGATCGAAACGCCGCGTGTAGTTCAGGTCGACGCCCTGGAACGTGCCGCCATACGCGGACACCGACCAGAACCGCGTCAGGTTGATCGTCGCCTTGAACGCGTTGCTCGCCGACTGCAGCCCCTGCTCGTAACCAAGCACGAACCGCTCGTTGATCGCCTTCGAGATCTGCACGACCTGCGGATCGGTCAGGCCGACGTCGCTGCGGCCGATCGAGAATTCGTCTAGACCGATGCTCTGCGCGACGCGCTTGCCGGTCGCGCTGCCGAGCAGCGCGAGCGCGGCCGTCATCGCGTTCTGCTGGCCGACGTTGTTGCCCTGGTCGGTGCCGTGGCCGAACAGCAGCCACGACAGCTTCTCGTTGTCGGTGACGTTCGGCTCGGACACGAGCTTGACCGTCGGCGACTGGATCGTGCCCGTGACCTGCACACCGGCCTCGACCTCCTGGTTGCGCCGCATCGCGAGGATGTTGATCCCCGGGTTCGATACCGGGCCGTTGAACGTGAAGAAGCCGTTCTCGACCGCGAGCTTGCGGCCGAACGACGTATACGTCGATCCTTCGGTCACGCGCACGTTGCCGATCGCGCGCAACGGAACGCCCGGCGCGCTCATCACGGTGATCGTGCCGCGCAGCCCCAGATCCGCGCCGTGACCCTTGAAGCGGAAGTCGTTGCCGAGCCCGATGTCGATGTTCGCGCGCGGCGCGAGCGACGGCGCCGGCTTGTCGTCGACCTTCTGCGGCTTCGCGGCCGCGGTGCCCGTCTGCACGTCGCCGCGCACCGTGCCGTCCGGGCGCACGATCACGACGTCGTCGGACAGATGCGGCGCCGACTGCTCCGGCAGGTCGAACAGCGCGCGATCGACGACGAATTTGCCGTCGATCGACAGCGCGCCGCGCGGCCCGTCGTTCGCGACGGTCGCCTTGCCCGATAGCGACAGCTTGCGGTCCGGCGCCGCGAACAGCTCGAGCTTGTCCGCGACGATGCTCGCGGTCAGGTCCGGCGCCTCGCCGTCGAGCCGCACGCGGCCGATCGCGCGCAGCGTGCCGTCGCCGCCGTGGAACTCGACCTGCTGGAATTCGACGAGGTTCTCCGCGAGCTTCACGCGCACGATGCCGTCCTTCAACTGCACGCCCTGGTCGACCAGCGTCGCCGACAGGTCGTCGCCCGTCAGCATCCCCGACACCTTCGGCTTCACCGGCGTACCGGCGACCGTCAGGTGCAGCGCCGCGTGTCCGCCGAGCAGGTAGCTCGGCCCGAACAGGTTGCCGGTCGCCTTCAGCGACGGGATGTCGGCGTCGATGCGGCCGGCGAGCGGACCGTCGTCGACGACGCCGAACACGCCGTCGCGCAGCGCGAACGGCACGGTCACGTTCGCGTCGACCGAGCCGATCCGGTTCGCCCTCGCGAGCGCGACCACGTTCAGCCGGTTGCCAGGCGCGAAGCTCGCGCGCGCGGACAGGTCGGTCAGCCCGAGCGATGCGATGCCGCGGCCGGTCTCGATCGTCACGTCGCCGCCGCGCCGCTTCACCTGCACGTAGCCGGTCGCATTCGCGCCGAGCGCGAAGTCCCAGTCGGCATCGAGTACGACGTCGGTGCGCACGGGCGGCCGCTGGCCCGTCAGCTCCTGGCGGACCTGCAGAAAGCGTGCGACCGATGCGTCGCGCACGGTGCCCGCCGAGCGCATCTGTCCGTGATCGAACACGAACGACTTCAGGTCGATCGCCGCGCCCTCGAGCGTGAGCCGCGTCGCGCCGAGCGTCACGCGCCCGGCGCCGGCCGACATGGCGAGCGGCGACTGCAGCGCGACCGACGGCGTGCCGCGGTTCGCAAGGCGCGTGACGGTGCCGTCCCAGCGCATCCCGTCGCGGTTCTCGACGACACCGCCGCTCGCCGCAAGCGTCAGGTCGATCACGCGGCCGCCGGCCGCGCCAAGCGCCGAGGCGTCGAGCGTGTGCTTCGCGCGCGTGCCGTCGAGGTTCGCGCGCAGCGATTTCAGCTGCAGCGAGCCGAGCGCGATGTCGGTCGCGTCGGCGGTGAACACGAGCGCGCCGTGCGCGCCGTCGCGGATGTCCGCGCGGCCCTGCGCGGCGCCGATCCGGTTCGAGCCGATCACGACGTGCTGCGCGTTGTAGGTGGCCGTCGCGTTCGGGTGCGCGAAGCTGCCGGTCAGGTCGCCCTGCGCCTTCACGAGCCCCTGCATGCCGAAGCCGAGCCGGTCGAGCTCCGGCGCGTCGACGACGAAGCGCAGCCGGTCGCCCGGCGCGCCGAAGCTGCCGCGCAGGTCGACGTGGTTGTCCGCGATCGACAGGGTCGCGTTGCTCGGCAGGATCCGCGTGCCGGCGAATTGCACGACGCCGGCGCCGGTCAGCGGCACGCCGTCGTACAGGCTGTCGCCGAGCTTGAAGGTCGCCTTCGTCGACACCTGCGGCGCGAACGCGCCGGATGCCGTCAGCGTGCCCGACACGCGCGTCTCGCCGCGTTTGGCGGGCGCGTTGGCCGCAGTCTTCCCCGGCCTGGCGCCCCCTTTCGCAGCCGGCTTTCCGCCCGCCGCGCTCATCGCGGCGAGCAGCAGCGGATCGAACGCGGTCAGCGTCGCCTTCGCGTCGTAGCTCGAATGCGCGTCATGACGGAACACGCCGGTCAGGTCGATGCGGCCCTTGCCGGCCGTCACGCGCGCATCGGTCAGCACCGTCTGCTGCTGCGTGAGCGCGACTTTCGCGCGCGCGCCGAGCGCCAGCTTCGGATCGTTCAGGTTGAAGTCGACGGTCGTCGCGCCGCCGGCGAGCGCCACGCCGAGCGGGCCGCCGAGGCGCATCGGCCGCAGCTCGGCGACGAACGCATTGAGATCGAGATTCGCGACCTTCAGGTCGAAGCGGCCCTTGCCGCCCGTCAGCGTGCCGCCACCGGTCACGCTGCCGTCGCGGATCAGCTTCAGCGCGAGGCCGTCGATCCGCTGCGCGTGCGCGTCGAGGTTCACGGTCGCGTGTGCATCGACGACCGGCAGCAGATGCTCGCCGAGCGTGCCGGGCTTCGCGTTGACGATCGATACCGGGCCTGTGACCGCGAAGCCCTGTGCGGGCGCGGCGCCGGCCGGCGCCGGCACGGGCGCGAGGTCCGCGCGCACCGCGAGATCGGCGGCGGGCGCGCCGGGCGAGATCGCCTGCGGATTCACGTGATCGAACGCGAGCGACGCGCGCGTGAGCGGCACCGCGCCGAACGGCGCGGCCTCGACGTGCGCGCGCCCGTTCAGCTTCATCCCGCTCGCGGAGACGTCCGCGACGAGCGCTTCGAGCGAACCCGACACGTTCGCGCTCGCGTTGACCGGCTCGTCGGCGAGCTTGCCCACGTACGTGGCGTTGCCCGTCAGCGCGAACGGCTTCACGCCGTCGAGCTTCGCGCGCGCGGTCAGCGCGCCGTACGGCGTGTCGACACCGTCGAGCGCGAGTTCATGGTGACGGCCGTCGCTGCGGCCGTTCAGCGCGAGATGGTCGAGTTGCGTCGTCGACGCCCCTTCGTGAATCGCCAGGTGATCGACGCGCAGGTCGTCGATCCGCACCTGCAGCGGCAGGCTCAGATCCTGCGGCGTCGTGGCCGGGGTCGACGGACCCGGAACGATCCGCACGTCGATGGTGCCCGCGCGCAGATACGCGACCGACAGCCGCCACGGCGCGCGCGTCAGCGCCCAGCGGCCGTCGAGCCGGTCGATCCGCACTTCGGTGCCGGCGCCGCCGGGGCTCGTCCATGCGAAGCCGCGCAGCCGCACGCCGGTCGCGAGCGCGCCGCCTTCCAGCGTGCCCGCGAGCCGTCCGCCCAGCACGCGCACGGCCGTCTGCCATGCGAGCCGCGTGCCGCGCTCGGTGGTCGCAGCGGCCAGCACGAGTCCCACCGCAAGCACGGCGAGCAGCACGATCGTCGCGAGCGTCCACGCGACGATCCGGCCCGGCCGGCCGCGGCGCGGCGTGCGCGGCGGCGCATCGGGCGCGCGCTCGGGCGAATCCGGATCGGGCGGCGGCGTGTCGTTCGGGTCCTTCGTCATGCGGTTCGTCGTGGATCGGGCAACAAGGTCAAAAAGCGATGCCGAGCGTCAGGTACGGGCGCACGCTGTGATTGCGCAGCCCGTACGCGACGTCGACGTTGATCGGGCCGACGGGGCTGCGCCAGCGCGCGCCGATGCCGACGCCCGGATAGAACACGCGCTCGCCCCACGCGTCGGTCGCGGTGCCGATGTCGAAGAACGTCGCGGCGCCCCAGTCGTGGTTGAACCAGTGCTGATATTCGGCGGTGCCCGTCATCAGATACTTGGTCGGCAGCACGGAGCCGCCGACGTTGTTGCCGATGCTCTGATAGCCGTAGCCGCGCACCGAGTTCGAGCCGCCGGCGCGGAACAGCAGCGACGCCGGTACACCGTTGGAGCTGCCGCTCGTGAACACGCCGCCGAGTTCCGCACGGAACACGAACAGGTCGCGGCGGCCGATCGGCACGTACTGCTGCCCGCGCGCGTAACCGCGGATGAAGGTCTGGTCGGTCAGCACGCCCTTGATCGCGAAACCGGCTTCCGCGTGGATCAGGTTGCCCGAGCGCGGGAACAGCGGATCGTCGACGTTGCGGCGCGTCCACGCCCACTGCGGCACCAGCGCGCGGCTCGTGGTCGGGCCCGCGCTGTTCTGGTCGAGCCGGTCCTGGTAGTACATCAGCGAGTACGCGTAGTCGATGAACTGACCGGTGCGCGTGCGCTGCGCGCCGACCCGCGCGCTGTAGATCCGCGTGTCCGACACGTTGGTGTTCGTGTACGACGCGAGCACGCTGTTGGTCCACCCTTTCTCGCCGGGCGGCATCGACAGCTGCACCTGGCCGTACTGCTGGATCTGATCGAGCCGGCCCGACACGGTGAGCGGCCACGCGGCGCCGAACGTATCGAGATACGTGTACGAGCCCTGCACGTGCGGGCCGGTGTCGGTCGCGTAGCCGACGCCGCCGCGAATGCTGTTGTACGGAAACTCGCTGACCTTCACGTGCACGGGGGTGCGCTCGGGCTTCGACGTATCGTCGGCGACGTCGATCGCGACGCTCGCGTAATACGGCGTGTTCTGCAGTTGCCGCTGCAGCTCGGTGATCCGCCGTGCATCGTAGATCTCGCCTTCCGACAGCGGATTGACGTTCGTGACGATCCTCTCCGGGTAGCGGCGCACGCCGTCGACGTCAACCTTGCCGATCGTGAACGTCGGTCCGCTGTCGAACGTGACGGCCAGCGTCGCGCGCTGCGTGCGCGGATCGATGCGCGCCTCCGACGACGTGATCTTCGCGCCGAGATAACGGCGCGACTGCAGCTGCCTGAGCGCCGCGCCCTTCGCGCCGTCCCAGTCGGACTGCGTGAACGCGTCGCCCGGCTTCAGCGAGAACGCGAAGCGCGTCGCCGCCTCCTGCTTCGGATCCTCGGCGCCGACCGGCCCCTTGAACGTCAGATCGACCGTCGACACGACGGTCTGCGGGCCCGGATCGACCGCGACGCGCACGTCGCGCTTGCCGTCGCGCGTGCGCACGTCGGTGCGCACGATCGGTGAGAAATAGCCGGCGGTCGCGGTCAGGTCACGCACCTGCTGCGGCGTGGCGGTGACGAGGAAGTCGAATTGATCGTCGCTGATGTCGTCGCGCTTCGCGAAGCGCGCGATGTCGAGATGGGCCTTGAGCAGCTTGCGGATCGAGCGCGGCGCTTCGATGTCGACGTCGTATTTCGCGTACGCGGGCAGCGCGACGAACGCGGCGGCACAGCCGACGAGCGCCGCCCGGGCCGCGGCGCCGCACCGCGCGCGCAGGCCGGGATTGCAGGCCGCGCGCGGAGCCGCGTCGTGCGCCGTATATGCTTGCTGGTTCGCCTGACCCGCCAAATAGGACCTCGCCCTCGGTTGTCGTGATTTCGTGGAAAACCCTGTATTTGACCACAGGGCCGGGGCCATGCCCGCTCCGGCACCGCTTTGACGCTTGCACGCAACGACGCGCGTGCCGGCCGGCGCCGCCGCGCGGTGCGCGCGGGCCAGCGGATTCGACGCGCGATTGACGCCGGCTGTTCCCCGCGATGCGGTAAAATCCCGCCATCGCGAACCCGGCGCATCGTGCGCCGCCCGAAACGGAAAGCCAAGCCATGCCGTACCAGTCCGACGTCACGCAGTTCCTGAACCAGCTCAAGCAACAGAAGCCGACGCTCGAGGAAGAGCAGCGCAAAGGCCGTTCCCTGCTGTGGGACAAGCAGCCGATCGACCTCGACGAGCGCGCCGAGCAGCAGGAATCGCGCGTGAAGCAGACGCCTTACGTCTACTACCAGAACTTCTGACGACGTGAGCGCCGCCGACGAGGCCAGCGCCGCCCGGCAGGACGACGCGATCGCCGCGCCCGCGGGCGCCGATTCGACGCCCGACACGGTCGACGGTGTCGCGGCCTTCGCTCGCCTGTACGGCGAGCCGCTCTTCAAGCTCCCGCAGGATCTCTACATCCCGCCGGATGCGCTCGAGGTGTTCCTCGAGACGTTCGAGGGTCCGCTCGACCTGCTGCTGTACCTGATCCGCAAGCAGAACTTCAACGTGCTCGACATCCCGATGGCGCAGGTGACCGCGCAATATCTCGGCTATGTCGACCAGATCCGCACGTCGAACCTCGAGCTGGCCGCCGAATACCTGCTGATGGCAGCGATGCTGATCGAGATCAAGTCGCGGATGCTGCTGCCGGTCAAGAAGGCCGATACCGGCGAGGAAGCGGAGGATCCGCGCGCGGAACTCGTGCGCCGCCTGCTCGAATACGAGCAGATGAAGCTTGCCGCGCAGCGCCTCGACCAGTTGCCGCAGCTCGGCCGCGACTTCCTGCGCGCCGAGGTCTACATCGAGCAGAGCATCACGCCGCGCTTTCCGGACGTGAACTCGGACGACCTGCGTGCCGCGTGGGCCGACGTGCTCAAGCGCGCGAAGCTCGTCCAGCACCACAAGATCTCCCGCGAGGAGCTGTCGGTGCGCGAGCACATGAGCCTGATCCTGCGCCGGCTGCAGAACGCGCGCTTCATGGAGTTCGCCGATCTGTTCGACACGTCGCGCGGCGTGCCGGTCGTCGTCGTGAACTTCATCGCGATGCTGGAGCTCGCGCGCGAATCGCTCGTCGAGATCACGCAGGCCGAGCCGTTCGCGCCGATCTACGTGCGCCTCGCGTACCTGCCCGCGTAACGCGCGCCGCCGTCGCGGCCTCCCCGAACACATTGCAATGCGCCATTCGCCGCCGGGCCGCCATGCGGGCACCCGTGGCACATCCGGTTAAAAAGTGAACGACCGTTCCTTTTTCGATGCGTGCGGCGGCCAAATCCTCTACAATCCGCCGACGCCCGATGCGCCGCCCGCGCGCCGGCGTTCTCTGCTTCGACCCCGACGCCGCTGTTGCGGCGCCAACGCGCGCCTGCGCGAGGAACCCGCTACCCGATCATGAAAGTCATCAGCTCGATCCAGGAACTGCGCGACCAGCTGCGCGGCCAGAACCGCACGGCGTTCGTGCCGACGATGGGCAACCTGCACGAAGGTCACCTGTCGCTGATGCGCCTCGCGCGCCAGCACGGCGACCCGGTCGTGGCGAGCATCTTCGTCAACCGGCTGCAGTTCGGCCCGAACGAGGATTTCGACAAATATCCGCGCACGCTCCAGGACGACATCGAGAAGCTGCAGAAGGAAAACGTGTACGTGCTGTTCGCGCCGACCGAGCGCGACATGTATCCGGAGCCGCAGGAGTACCGCGTGCTGCCGCCCGACGACCTCGGCGGGATCCTCGAGGGCGAGTTTCGCCCGGGCTTCTTCGCCGGCGTGTGCACGGTCGTCACGAAGCTGATGTCGTGCGTGCAGCCGCGCGTCGCCGTGTTCGGCAAGAAGGACTACCAGCAGCTGATGATCGTGCGCCGGATGTGCCAGCAGCTCGCGCTGCCCGTCGACATCGTCGCGGCAGAGACCGTGCGCGACGAGGACGGCCTCGCGCTGTCGTCGCGCAACCGCTATCTGACGGCCGACGAGCGCAAGGAGGCGCCCGAACTCGCGAAAACGCTGCAGCGCGTGCGCGACAGCGTGCGCGGCGGCGAGCGCGACCTCGACAAGCTCGAGCAGCACGCGCGCACGCATCTGACCGAGCGCGGCTGGGCGCCCGACTACATCGCGATCCGCCGCCGCGCGAACCTGATCGCGCCGAGCGCCGCCGAACTCGAGGCCGGCGAGCCGCTCGTCGTGCTCGCGGCCGCGAAGCTCGGGGCAACGCGCCTGATCGACAACCTGGAAATCTGACGGGCCGCCCGCCCTCGCCTCTCACGTATCACGGAGATACCATGCAGCGCCACATGCTCAAATCGAAGATCCACCGCGCGGCCGTCACGCACTGCGAGCTCCACTACGAAGGCTCGTGCGCGATCGACGAAGACCTGCTCGAAGCGGCCGGCCTGATCGAAAACGAACGGATCGACATCTGGAACATCAACAACGGCGAGCGCTTCTCGACGTACGCGATCAAGGGCGAACGCGGCAGCGGGATGATCTCGCTGAACGGCTCGGCCGCGCGCCGCGCGCAGCTCGGCGACCTCGTGATCATCGCGGCGTTCGCGATGGTCGACGAAGCCGAATTGCAGGCCGGCTGGAAGCCGAAGCTCGTGTTCATCGACGAAGGCAACAAGATCAAGGGCCACCGCGACCACGTGCCGACGCAGAGCTGGAGCTGATCAACGGGGCTGCCGGCGTGCCGTGACCCGCCGCGTGCTGCCGCGCTGCACAGCGCGCGCGCCGGCAGCCAACGCAGCACACGCCGCTTACGTACGAAGGGCCTGATCCGGCGCGGTGCCGGACCAGGCCCTTCGTCCATTGACGGAATCCGTCGCGCGTTCGCTGTCCGCGGCGCGGCCTGCACGCGAGCGCGTCAGGACGCCTTCGCGCCCTTTTCCGCCTTCGGCGCGCGGCGCTCCGCCCATTCGACGATCGGCCGCCACTGTTCGAGATCCTTGTCGACGCGGCTCTTCGCGACGTCCCACAGTGTCAGGCCGTGCGCGGCGATCTGCACGTAGTTCTGCGTGTCGCGCACGTAGCCGAGCACCGGCAGCCCGAGCCCTTCGACGAAACGATGCAATTGATCGGACGAACGCGTGCGCGCATCGACCCGCATCCCGACGATCCCGATCTCGACGCTGCCCTTGCGCACGGCCTTCTCTGCCGCGAGACGCTCGAGAAACTGCTGGGTCGCGAGAATATCGAACATCGACGGCTGCAGCGGCACGATCACCTTGTCCGCGAGCTGCAGCGCGACGCTGAGCCGGTTGCCGTGCAGGCCGGCCGGCGTGTCGATCACCGCATATTCGAGGCCGCGCGGCGGCTTCGACGGCGCCTCCGGATCGAGATCCCACGCCTCGATCGCCGGCAGACCCGCGGGCCGCAGGTCGAGCCACGCATGCGCGGACTGCTGCCGGTCCAGATCGGCGAGCGCGACCCACGCGCCCTGCGCCGCGAAATAGCCGGCAAGATTGGTGGACAGCGTGCTCTTCCCCACGCCGCCCTTCGGATTCGCCACCACGATGACCGTCATGAATTCCCCCGAAAAAGCCGCGCGGCGCGAGCCGTCGTTGGCACGCGCCGCTCGATTGCGGATACAGGGAGCGATGATATCGGCAAACGGGGTGTCACCGGAACGGGGTTGCGCCGATGCCCGCCCCGTTTATGCGCTGCGCGTCGCCGCGCGCGGCGCGCCGAGCGAGAATGCGCCGCCGCCGAGCAGCGCCTGCACGGCCAGCGTGACGGCCCAGAACGCCGGGTATTCCCAGCCGCCGTGCGGCGACGCGAAGCCCCAGCCGTTCGGCAGGTGCGCGGACACGGCGCCGAGCATGAACGGCAGTAGCACGAGCGCCGTGGTGCGCACGCGCAAGCCCGCGAGCAGCGCGACGCCGCCGGCCAGCTCGACCACGGTCGTCACGTACGCGAGCCAGCCCGGCAGGCCGATCGATGCGAAGAACTGCGCGGTGCCCGGCAGCGTGAAGACAAACACCTTCTGCGCGACGTGCGCGAGGTACAGCACGCCGAGCGCGACGCGCAACAGCGTTGCGCCGAGATCGTTCAGGCGATTGGGGTTCATGGCGAATTCCTTCGTAAGTGGATGGGAATGGATCGCACTGTATTCGAATCGAATCGGCCAATAAACGCGCGAAACAGCTTTAACTGATTCCCAACGAGAATGAATTAGGTCGTAAAAAAGGCATGAATCATCATGCCCTCGGATCGGATATCCGGCGGCCGGACTGCCTCTTCAGCCGCCGCTCTTGCCTTGTCCGGCCTCGCCCGAACCGGCCGCGCCGCCGCCCGGCGCGTACGAATCGCACGCATGCGCCGCCGCCGACACGCCCAGCAGCGCCGCGAGCAGCACGCTCAACCACCATCGACCCATCATCGTCGCGCTCCTTCGGGCGGACCTCCGCCCTCCTGAGTTGAGTTGTACGCGATCCGCCGCAAAATGCCAGGCCGGCCGCGCCGCCGGTCAGCGGAATTCGGCGTACAGCGCACGCAGGTCGAGGTGCTCGGCGAACGAATCGGCCAGCCGCTCCAGCGACGCCTCGCGCAGCGCCGGATAGTCGATGCGCGCGGCGCCGTCGAGACCCGCCCATGCGAGCAGCGCCGCGCACGCGTCGGGCGCGTCGAACAGACCGTGCACGTACGTCGCGAGGATTTGCCCGTCGGCGGAAATCGCGCCGTCCGGGCGCGTGCCGCCCCGCGCATCATCGGCGGCCAGTTCGAGCGCGGGCGCCGCGAGCGCCGGCCCGCGCGTGTCGCCCATGTGAATCTCGTAGCCGTGCACGGCGCCCGCGCCGGGCAGCGCGAGCCGCCCCGTCACGTTCTTCAGCGTCTTGTCGGGCTGCAACGTCGTGTCGAACTCGAGCAGCCCGAGCCCTGGCACGCTGCCGGGCGCGCCTTCGAGGCCGAGCGGATCGTCGAGCGTGCGGCCGAGCATCTGCATCCCGCCGCAGATGCCGATCACCTTGCCGCCGTAGCGCAGGTGCCGGCGGATCACCGTGTCCCAGCCCGCATCGCGCAGCCACGCGAGATCGCGCTGCACGCTCTTGGAGCCGGGCAGGATCAGCAGGTCGGCGTCCGGCACCGGGCCGCTCTTCCAGTACGTGAACTCGACCTGCGGATGCGCGCGCAGCGGATCGAAATCGGTGTGGTTGCTGATGCGCGGCAGCGCAGGCACCACCACGCGCAGCACGCCGGCGTCGGCGCGCGCGGCGGCGCTGCGCGCCTGCGACGGCAGCATGTCCTCCGCGTCGAGCAGCAGCCCGTGCAGGTACGGCAGCACGCCGAACACCGGCTTGCCGGTCTGCGCGCGCAGCCAGTCGAGCCCGGGTTCCAGCAGCCTGAGGTCGCCGCGGAAACGGTTGATCACGAAGCCGCGCACGCGCGCCCGCTCGCTGTCCGACAGGCACGCGAGCGTGCCGACCAGGTGCGCGAACACGCCGCCGCGGTCGATGTCGGCCACCAGCACGACCGGGCAATCGACGCGCTCGGCGAAGCCCATGTTCGCGATGTCGCCTTCGCGCAGGTTGATCTCGGCCGGGCTGCCCGCGCCTTCGACGAGCACCGTGTCGTAGCCGGCGCGCAGCCGCGCGTACGACTCGAGCACCGCGTCGAACGCGACCGGCTTGTAGTCGTGATACGCGCGCGCGTCGAGATTCATGCGCGCCTTGCCGTGGATGATCACCTGCGCACCGCGATCGCTGGTCGGCTTCAGCAGCACCGGATTGAAATCGGTGTGCGGCGCGACGCCCGCGGCGAGCGCCTGCAACGCCTGCGCGCGGCCGATCTCGCCGCCGTCGGCCGTCACCGCGCTGTTGAGCGCCATGTTCTGCGGCTTGAACGGCGCGACGCGCGCGCCCGCGCGGCGCGCGAGGCGGCACAGGCCCGCGACGAGCGTGCTCTTGCCCGCGTCAGACGTCGTGCCCTGGATCATCAGCGTGCCGCGCGGCTGCGGGTCGGGTGCGTTCATCGTATGGAAAGTCGTGGCGATGCGAAGGCCGCATTATCGCCCGCGTGCGGCCGCCCGCGCCGTTACAATCACGCGATGATTCCGCACGACCTCACCTTCGTCCTCGGCGGCGCGCGTTCGGGCAAGAGCGCGCACGCCGAACGGCTCGCCGCCGACAGCGGCCGCCCCGTCACCTATATCGCGACCGCGGCGTCGAGCGCCGCCGATGCCGAGTTCGAACGGCGCATCGCGCATCACCGCGCGCGCCGGCCGGCCGACTGGGGGTTCGCCGACGCGCCCGTCGATCTCGCCGGCACGCTCGCCCGGCTCGACGATCCGCGCGCATGCGTGCTCGTCGACTGCCTGACGCTGTGGCTCACGAACCTGCTGTGTCCGCTCGACGGCGAACCGCTCGACGACGCGCAGTACGCGGCGCAGGTCGAGCGGCTCGAACACGCGCTGCGCCGCGCGCGCGCGAAGGTGATCGTCGTCAGCAACGAAATCGGGCTCGGCGTCGTGCCGCTCGGATCGGTCACGCGCCGCTACGTCGACGAGCTCGGGCGCCTGAACCAGCGCATCGCCGCGCTCGCGACCCGCGTGACGCTGCTCGTGGCCGGGCTGCCGCTCGACCTCAAGGGCGGAGCGCCGTCATGCTGATGCTGTCGCTGCCGCTCGTCGCGATGCTCGCGGTCGCGGCCGCGATCGTCGATCGCGTGCTTGGCGAACCGGCCGGCTGGCATCCGCTCGTCGCATTCGGCCGGCTCGCCGCACGCATCGAACGCGCGCTGAACACCGGGCGGCGCGGCCGCGCGGTCGGCGTCGCCGCGTGGGCCGCGGCCGTGCTGCCGCCGGTGGCCGTCGCCGCGTGGCTCGCGGCCG
>NZ_CABVPL010000046.1 GCF_902499045.1 Burkholderia latens
CGCTCGGCGGCGGCGCGGGCACCGCGGCCGGCAACGCAATGGGCGGCCGCACGGGCGGCCTGCTCGGCGCGGCTGTCGGCGGCGGCGCGGGCGCGGCGCTGGGCGGCAACATGTCGCGCAGCTCGTACGAACGCGATCACGGCGATCGTGGCTATCGTCACCGCAAGCATCGCCATCACCGCGACTGGGATTGATCGCCGCGGGCGCGGCACGGTGCGCGGCTTGCGCACCGGCGCGCCCGATGCGTCGGCGCTCGATCCGACGATCCGGCAAACGGCCCGGCGGCCTCAGCCGGGCCGGCAACACCAGCCGCTTTTCTCCGTTCCGCCGTTCATGCCCGGCCCCGCTCGACGGGTTGGCACACTCCTCTCCCACTGTACTTTTCTCCTCGCAGACGTCGTCGCCGGTTGCATCGACATGCACGCGGGCAGGTTCGGTCAATGCCGTTCGATATCCGTCGATCGCGGCGGGGCGATCAAGCTCGGCTTAAGCGAATCGCATGGCATGCGCGCGGCGGTTCTTCATCGTGGGCTTGCCGGCTTCGCGGGCCACGCTCCATCTGCATGAACGGTCGATCGCGACCTGCATGCGCATGCGCGAACGACATGCGCACGTCGTTGTCGCAGGCTGGCGCGTGCGGCGCCTCGTCATCAGGATTTCCTCGCCGGGCGGACCGTCCGCGGCACGCGTTCACCCGCTCCTCGCGGATGGCGGAAGGTAGTGCGAAATCGAATGGAAGTCATCGCAACATTTAATTGGTCGATCGAGAGCGGCTTCGCTATCGTCAACACTGCCCGCGTACGGAATCGAACCGTGGCGTCCTCCGCGCCGCGCCGCATCACCGGCAGTGTGCGCGGCCCGGCCGCCGGAACCAACGGTATCGGCCGCGCCGCCCGCTGAACCGGTCGGACCCGTCGCGCAGCCTGGCCGACCGAACGAAGGCGCCCGCGCCTTCAACCCACTCCGGCAACGACGTCCCGCCGCATGCGTGCCCCACGCACATGCGAACGGCCCGACGCCGTTTGCGCCAGGGGCCGGACCAACCCATAGCCTGGATGCTTTATGTCTAAGACAACGTATTACGCGCCGCATGGCGGCCACCCGCCGCAGACCGACCTGCTGACCGATCGCGCGATGTTCACCGAGGCGTACGCGGTCATTCCGAAGGGCGTGATGCGCGACATCGTCACGAGCTGGCTGCCGTTCTGGACCCACACGCGCCTGTGGGTGATCGCCCGTCCGCTGTCGGGTTTCGCCGAAACCTTCTCGCAGTACATCGTCGAAGTGAATCCCGGCGGCGGCAGCGACAAGCCCGAGCAGGACAAGAACGCCGAAGCCGTGCTGTTCGTCGTCGAAGGCGAAGCCGAGCTGACGCTGCAAGGCAACCAGCACACGCTGAAGCCGGGCGGCTACGCGTTCATTCCGCCGGGCGCCGACTGGACGCTGCACAACGTCAGCGACGCCGCAGTGCGTTTCCACTGGATCCGCAAGCACTACCAGGCCGTGGACGGCATTCCGCTGCCGGAAGCGTTCGTGACCAACGAGCAGGACGTCGAGCCGATCCCGATGCCGGGCACCAACGGCGCGTGGGTGACGACGCGCTTCGTCGACATGAGCGACATGCGTCACGACATGCACGTGAACATCGTGACGTTCGAGCCGGGCGGCGTGATCCCGTTCGCGGAGACGCACGTGATGGAGCATGGGCTGTACGTGCTCGAAGGCAAGGCCGTCTATCGGCTGAACCAGGACTGGGTCGAGGTGGAAGCGGGCGACTTCATGTGGCTGCGCGCGTTCTGCCCGCAGGCCTGCTATTCGGGCGGCCCCGGCCGCTTCCGTTACCTGCTGTACAAGGATGTGAACCGTCACATGAACTTGACGCTGAATCCGGCGCGCTGAGCGTCGCGCGCGTTGGATATGAAAAACCGCCGGTGGATGCCGGCGGTTTTTTCGTTGGCGGCCGCCCGCGACGAGCGCGGTCGCGTTGCCCATCGCGGCGAAATCCGCGCCGACGTTCACGAGGTTGACGATCACGACGGTTCGATGCGGTCGACACGTGGCGGCGGGAGCCGCGCACGCTAATCGCTACGCGTGACGCGTGACTCGCCGAGCTCCGCCGCGGCCAGCATCGCGACTTGCAGGCGCGTTTCGGCCGGCGCTTCGTCCTCCATCAGCCAGATCGCCGACAAGCCGGCCCACGCGAGAATCCACTGCAGCAGCCGGCGCCGGTCCAACTGCGCGGCCTCGGCGACGAGTGCGACGCGCCTTTCGAAGCGCACGCGATCGATCGCGATGTCGTGCTCGGGATTGCAGAACAGGTTCGCGTAATCGAATGCGCGGTCGCCGCGCAAACCCTTCGGATCGATCGCGAGCCAGCCGCGATCGCCGAAATGCAGCACGTTGCCGTGATGAATGTCGCCGTGCAGCACGACTTCGCCGGCGGGCGCATCGGCCAGCAGCCTGTGCGCGGTCGCGGCCGCGCGGCGCAGCACGTCGTCGTCCGTGTCGTGCGACAGCAGTGCGTAGAACCAGTCGTGCAGCGGCACGAGCGCGGGCGGGGCTGGCGCGCGATGCGCATGCAGCCGCGCGACCGCGTGGCACGCGATCCGGATCGCATCGTCGTCGTGACCGGCAGCGGACAAGCCGCCGAGCGTCGGCCCCGGCTGCGCGCGCTCGAGCAGCACGGCGTCGCTGTCGTGCAGCCACACACGCGCGGCGCCGTCGCCGTTCCACCACGTCATCAGCGCATTGCCGCGACGCTCTTCGTCGCAGGTCGCGACCTTCAGCATCGCCGGCCGTGTGTGCCACACGACGGGCAGCACGCCGCCGCTCGCGGTCAGGATCGGGCCGCCGTCAGGAACGAGGCCCCACAGGTCGAGGTATCGATCGAACATCCGACGATGGTACAAGCGAACCGGCTCGCGTGCCGCACGGTCCGCCGTGACGGCCCACACGCGCGGCGTGAGCAGGGCGCCGGCCTTTCCTAAAGAAAATTTAGCCAACCAAACATTGGCTAAAGAATGTTCCGGTATCGGGGCATCCCTCCGACAATGCGCGCCTTCCGTGATCGACGGGCGTCTCTTTCACGCTCGTCTGTCGCCGCATCGAAGAAGGAGCCCGCATGACCGACCACACCCCCGACCCGTCGCCGCCGTCGACCCCGCCTCCCGCGTCGCCGCGCCGCCGCGTCTGGCGCACGCTCGCGGGCGCGCTGCTCGGCCTGACGCTCGCGTGCGCCGGCATCGGCGCCTGGACGATCGATCGCATCTGGACGCAGTTGCCGTCCGTCGAACACCTGGCCGTCTATCGTCCCGCGCTGCCGCTGCGGATCTTTTCGCGCGACGGCGACCTGCTGGCCGAATACGGCGTCGAGCGGCGCGAGTTCGTGCCGCTCGAACGCATCCCGCCGCTGATGCGGCACGCGTTGCTCGCGGCCGAGGACGCGAAGTTCTACGAGCACGGCCCGGTCGATATCGGCGGCCTCGCGCGCGCGACGTTCGCGAATGTCGTGACGGGGCAGCCGGGGCAGGGCGGCAGCACGATCACGATGCAGGTCGCGCGCAACTTCTACCTGACGCGCGACAAGGTGCTGAGCCGCAAGCTCGCCGAGATCCTGATGGCTACCAAGCTCGAACGCGCATACAGCAAGGACAAGCTGCTCGAGCTGTACATGAACGAGATCTATCTGGGCGAGCGCGCGTACGGCTTCGCGGCCGCCGCGCACGTGTACTTCGGCAAGCCGCTCGACGCGCTGAACGCGGGCGAGGCGGCCGTGCTCGCCGGGCTGCCGAAGGCGCCGTCCGCGTTCAACCCGGTCGTCAACCCGGCGCGCGCGACCGCGCGGCGCAACTACGTGCTCGGCCGGATGCATGCGCTCGGCCAGCTCGACGACGCGACGTTTCGCGCGGCTGTCGACGCGCCGATCGCACTGGCGACCACGCCGCCGCCCGGCATCGTCGCGGCGCCGTACGTTGCCGAGCGTGCGCGCCGGATGATGGTCGAGCGGTTTCATGACGACGCGTACACGCTCGGCCTCGACGTGACGACGACGATCTCGATGCGCGACCAGCGCGCGGCCGAAGCCGCGCTCGACCGCACGCTGAGCCGCCAGTCGCGCGCGAAGCGCGACACGCGCCACGCGCTCGAAGGTGCGCTCGTGTCGCTGGACGTCGCGACGGGCGACATGCTCGCGCTGGTCGGCGGCGCGGATTTCAATCGCAACGTGTTCGATCACGCGCTGCAAGCGTATCGCCAGCCGGGGTCGAGCTTCAAGCCGTTCGTCTATTCGGCGGCGCTGGAGAAGGGCTACTTTCCCGGCGTGCTCGTCGACGATACGCAGCGCACGCTCACGCACGCGGAAACCGGCGCGCGGCCGTGGCGTCCGCGCAATTTCGGCAATCGCTACGAAGGCTTCATCCCGGTGCGGCGCGGGCTCGTGCGCTCGAAGAACCTGGTCGCGGTCAGCCTGATGCAGGCCACCGACGCGCGCTACGTGCAGCAGCACGCGGTGCGTTTCGGCTTCGACGCGCAGCGCAACCCGGCGTCGCTGCCGCTCGCGCTCGGCGCGGGCGCGGTGACGCCGCTCGAACTCGCGAGCGCGTACAGCGCGTTCGCGAACGGCGGCGTGCGGATGGTGCCGCGCCTGATCCTGTCGGTGAAGCAGCGTCACGGCGGCGCGCTGTACGAGGCGACCGTGCCGGCGGGCGAGCGGGTCGTGTCGGCGCGCAATGCGTTCGTGATGGACAGCATGCTGCGCGACGTCGTGCGGGCCGGCACCGCGCGCGGCGCACTCGCGCTGCGCCGTGACGACGCGGCCGGCAAGACGGGCACGTCGAACGGGTCGAAGGACGTGTGGTTCGCCGGCTATTCGTCGGGCGTCGTCGCCGTCGCGTGGCTCGGCTACGACACGCCGCGCCCGATGGGGCGCGCGACCGGCGCGACGCTGGCGCTGCCGGTCTGGCTCGACTACATGAAAACGGCGGTCGATGGGCGTACGCCGGTCGATGCGACGCCGCCGCAGGACGTCGCGCTCGTCGACGGCGATTTCGTCTACGCCGAATACACGCGCGGCGCGTGCACGGCCGACGTGCCGGCGTATATCCGCAGCCGCTTTGCGTGCGGCGGCGCGGCGGCCGTCGATGCGCCGGATGCGCCCGGTGCGCCGGCCGACCGCGGCAAGCGCGGCGAACCGATGCCCGCCGCCGTCGATGCGGCCGAGCGCGAACGCGTGCTCGATCTGTTTCGTACCGACGACTGAGCCGCGCGATGCATACGCTTTATCTGATCGCGATCATCGCGGAGGCGATGTCGGGGGCGCTGATGGCGATGCGCCGCGGGATGGACCGCTTCGGGCTCGCGCTTGTCGGCGCGGCGACTGCGCTCGGCGGCGGCACCGTGCGCGACGTGCTGCTCGGTCACTATCCGCTCGGCTGGATCGCGCATCCCGAGTACCTGGTGATTACGCTTGCGGCTGCGACCGTCGCATCGTGGGCCGCGCGGCACGTCGCGCGGATGAAGACGCTGTTCGTCACCGTCGATGCGATCGGTCTCGCGGCGTTCACGATCATCGGCTGCGACGTCGGAGCATCGGCGGGCGCCGCGCCGATCATCGTCGTGCTGGCCGGTGCGATCACCGGCGTGTGCGGCGGGATGCTGCGCGATTTGCTGTGCAACGAGATGCCGCTGATCCTGCGCGAGGAACTGTACGCGAGCGTCGCGTTCGTCACGGGCACGCTGTATGTCGGGGTCCAGCATCTCGGCATCGACGCCGGGTTCGCGACGGTGGTCGCGCTCGCGGCGGGCTTCACGATGCGAATGCTGGCCGTGCGGCTCGGGTGGAAGATGCGCACGTTTGGCGTCGCGGATATCGAGCATTGAGCGGCGTCGTCGTACGCATACGGCGATATGCCCGCGCTACACGGGCACCATCACCGGCGGCGTCTCGTCGCCGGTTTCCACCATCTTCACCGCGAATCCATAGCACTGTGCAATATGCGCGGGCGTCATCACGTCGCGCGGCGCGCCATGCGCGACGATCGTGCCGTCGGCAAGCATTGCGATCGCGTCAGCGTGCCGCGCGGCGAGGTTCGGATCATGGACGATCGCGAGCACGCCGAGCCGCCATTCGCGCGCGAGCGTGCGCACCGTATCGAGCAGCCGGTGCTGATGCGCGAGGTCGAGCGCGGCAGTCGGCTCGTCGAGCAGCAGATAACGCGGCTGCGCGTGCGGCGCATCGTCGTCGGGCCACAGCTGCGCCAGCACCCGCGCGAACTGCACGCGCGCGAGTTCGCCGCCCGAAAGCGTCGTCACGTCGCGGCCGACGAGCGTATCGGCGCCCGCGCGTTCGAGCGCCTGCCACGCGATGTCGCGGTCGTGGTGCGCGATCGCATGTCGGGTGCCGCTGCGTCGCGCGTGCGGATAGCGGCCGAGCAGCACGACTTCGTCGACGCTGAACGGAAATGCCGGTTGCGCCGCCTGCGGCAGCACCGCGCGCAGGCGCGCGAGCCGCGGCGCGTCGATGCGCGCGAGCGGTTCGCCGTTCAGCGTGATGTCGCCCGTCACGCGCACGCCGTTCGGCGCGACGCTGCCGGTCAGCTCGCCGGCCAAGGTCTTCAGCAGCGTGCTTTTACCTGCGCCGTTGCGCCCGAGCAGCGCGGTCACGCGGCCGGGTTCGATCGACAGCGACAGATCGTGCAGAACGACGCGATGCCGGCGCGCGACGTCGAGGTGATGGGCAGTCAGCATGATGAGTGAGCGAAAGGTCAGCCGCCGAGCGCGCCGCGGCTTTTCCACAGCAGCGCGAGAAAGAACGGCGCACCGAGCAGCGCGGTAAGCACGCCGAGCGGAATCTCGGCGGGCGCGGCGGCGGTGCGTGCGGCGAGATCTGCGGCGAGCGTCAGCAGCGCGCCGAGCAGCGCGGCGCCGGGCAGCACGACGCGCTGATCGGGGCCGCACGCGAGGCGCACGCAGTGCGGCGCGACGAGCCCGATGAAGCCGATGATCCCCGCGCAAGACACCAGCGCGCCGACCGCAAGCGCGACCGCGACGAGCACGCGCCGCTTGAGCCGCTGCACGGGCACACCGAGATGCAGCGCTTCGGTCTCGCCGAGCTGCAATGCATTCAGTGCGTCACGCTCGCGCGCGAGCAGCACGCTGCCGATCGCGACGCACGGCCCGACGGCCGCCAGCGTCGACCATTGCGCGCCGCCGAGACTGCCGAGGCTCCAGAACGTCAGCGAACGCAGTTGCGCGTCGTCGGCGACGAACGTGAGCAAGCCGATCGCCGCGCCGACCAGTGCATTGATCGCGATGCCGGCGAGCAGCAGCAGCGGCAGCGCGAGCCGGCCGCGCGACGCGGCCAGCCGGTAGACGAGCGCCGCGACCGCGAGCGCGCCCGCGAATGCGGCCACCGGCAGCGCGGCCGCGCTCACGTGCGCGGCGAACAGCGCGGGGACGAGCACGATCATCGTCGTTGCGCCGAGCGCCGCGCCGCTGGACACGCCGACGAGCCCCGGATCGGCGAGCGGATTGCGAAACAGCGCCTGCATCGCGGCACCGGCTGCGCCGAAGCCGCCGCCGACGAGCAGCGCGAGCGCGACGCGCGGCGCGCGGATGTCGATGAGCACCGCGCGCGCCTGGCGTGCGGCCGGATCGCCTGCGAGCGCGGCCCAGGCTTCCGCGAACGGAATCCGGTATGCGCCCACGCACAGCGCGACGACGGACGTCACACACACGAGGACCGCAAGCACGGCGAGCGCGAACGGCGCAACGCGCCGCGATGCGCCGACGCGCGGGGCACCGGCGTGGGTGTTGGTGTCGGCACCTGCACGCGAGGCCGGTGACGGCGCGGGAAAAGACGAGGCGCGAGCTGGCATCGGAACGATCCGGAATCAGGCGAGCGCATCCGACAGGCGTCGGTGCAGGGTCGTGACGGCGAGCGGCAGGCGCGGGCCGAAGCCGAGCAGGAACAGCGCATCGAGCGACACGACGCGCTGCGCGCGGCCGGCCGGCGTCGCGCCGAAGCCGGGCGCGGCGAGCAGTGCGGCGCGGCCGCCGACGGCCGCGAGCCCTTCATCCGAGATCAGCACGACGTCGGGTGCGGCCGCCGCGAGCGCCTCGGTCGTCAACGGCTTGTAGTGATCGAAACCCTGCATCGCGTTGCGCGCGCCCGCATAGCGGATCATCGCGTCGGCGGCCGTGCGCTGGCCGGCGACGAGCGCCTGGTTGCCGGTATGGTTCAGCACGAACAGCACGCGCGGCTGCGCGCGGCCGCCGGGCGCGCGTGCGGCGACCGCGTCGCGCGCGGCCTGCCAGTCTCGATCGAAGCGTTGCAGCAGCGCGGCACCCGCGTCGCGCACGTCGAGCGCGCGCGCGACGCCGGTGATCTTCGCGCGGACCGAGCCGACGTCGTGGTGCTCGTCGAACGTCGTGATTGCAACGCCCGCGCTTTTCACCTGCGCGATCGCGGCGGGCGGCCCGGCTTCGGCCGATGCGAGCACGAGATCGGGACGCAGCGACAGCAGTCCCTCCGCCGACAGTGCACGTTGATAGCCGACTTTCGGTAGCTGCTTTGCCGCGTCGGGGTACGTGCACGTCGTGTCGGTGCCGACGAGCCGGTAGCCGCGCGCATCGGCGCCGCCGAGCGCGAATGCGGTTTCCGCGAGCGCGCCGCCGATCACGACGACGCGCTTTTGCACGGCGCGATCGGCGCGAGCCGCCCGAGCAGCTTGAGCGAACGTCCGGCCGGACAACCCGCCGGCGAGCGCACCGGCAACCGCGCTCGCGAGTACGATGCGCCGTCGCGGCACGAACGATCGCGCGCTCACCGCGCGTCTCCGCGCGCCGCGCACGGCAGCGTCGCGACGAGCGCGCGCCAGTCGTCGCGTTCGGCGTTGCCCGGCTTGCGCTCGCCGAACAGCAGCGCGACGTGGTCGCCCTGCCGGTCGAACAGCTCGAGCGACGTGACGATGCCGTCGCTCGTCGGCTTCTTCACGACCCATGCGGCGGCGATCAGGTCTTCGCGCACGTGCAGGTTGAAGCCCGGATCGAGGACGTTGATCCACGCGCCAACCTCGCGCACGTTCGCGACGGGGCCCGTATGGATCTGGATCATCCCGGCGTTGCCGACGAACACCATGATCGGCTGGCCGCTTTTTGCGGCCCGTTCGAGCACGTGGCGCAACGCATGCGCGGTTTCGACCGGATATGCGTAGTGCGGATCGGCGAGGCGTAGCGCCTGCATGCGGCTCACGCCGAAGCGCTGCGTGATGCCGAAGAACTGGTGCGTGTCGGTCATCGCAGCCCACGCGGCACGAAAACCGTCGATGTCGATCTCGGTGTCGGCGCGCTCGGGCGTTTTCGCGGCGGCGGGCACGACGTCGAGCCCCGGCTCCTGCGATGCCGCGCGCCAGCGCGCGACGAACGCGTCGTACGCGGCGTGATCGCTGTGCGCGCGCAGGTAGACCTTGTGGATCGCGTGACCTTGCGCGTCGAAGAACTGCAGGCTCTTCAACGGGCCGTGCGCGGTCTCGTCGCGCACGGCGAACGCGGACGCCCAGTGACGATAGAAGATGCGCAGGTCGATGTCGCCGAGTGCGAGGCCGACCGGGCCGTCGTGGCTCATCTGCGCGTACTCGCCGTCTTTCTCGTGGACGGCCGTGTCGTTGCGCGTGAGCGCCATCACGCGGCCGAGGCGCGGCATTTCCTCGAACATCGCCGGAAAGCGCGCGTCGAGCCGCACGACGTGCTCGCCGACGAACGCGGCGAGCGCTTCGCCTTCGCTGACGCCGAGCGCCTGCGCGACGTCGCGGTTGCGCAGCTGGCGCTCGGCCTTGAGCTTGACGAACGCGTCGCGCAATGCGGCGGGCGCGCGGGCGGGCGTGGCCGGCTGACCAGGCAGGGCGGAATGCATCATGTCGGACTCCTTCGGGTAACGGTTGACGCAGGAACGCGCGGCGGCGCGTATCGGAACATCGGAACGGACATCGAAGCGAACATCAGAAATCCACCTTCATGCTGACGGCGACCGTGCGGCCGGGCGACGTATACGCGTCGAGCACCTGCGAATCGGCCGCGATCCCGCGCACGTCCGACCAGTTCCAGTACTTGCGGTCGAACAGGTTGCGGATGCCGATCGACGCGCTCACGTGCTTGTTGAAGCGGTAGCCGCCGCGCAGGTCGACGACGAACGACGACGGCGGCGCGAAGCATGCGTTGTTCGAGCAGTCGGACCGATCGATGTCCTTGTCGCGTTTGGCGGCCTGGAACAGCAGGTCGGTCTGCACGAACCAGCGTTCGCCCGGCTCGTAGCGCACGCCGAACACCGCCGAGAACGGGTTCACCGTGTTCAGCGGCTGGCTCGCCGCGCCGTCGTTCTGCGTCGAGCCCTTCGTGAACGCCATCGCCGTCTTCAGCGTGATGCCGTTCGGCATCACCCATTCGGCGCGGCCTTCGAGCCCGTGGATGCGCGCGTCGGCGAAGTTCACGTACTGGAATACGAACGGGTCGGCCGGGCGGCCGCTGCCCGCGATCGTCGTGCGCGAGATGAAGTTGCGGTAGCGGCCGGTGAACGCGGCCGCGCTGTAGCGCACGACGCCGTAGCCGGTGCCGGCCTTGCCGCGCAGGCCGGCTTCGAACGTGTCGCTGGTTTCCGGCTTCAGGTTCGGATTGCCGATCGACGTGTAGCCGTACACCGGGTTCGAGAAGCTGCTGTTCACCTGGTCGGGCGTCGGCGCACGGAAGCCGTGCGCGTACTGCACGTACGGGATCAGCGCGGGCGCGATCTCGTACAGCACCGCGACACGCGGCGACACTTCGTTCGCGCTCGTCGACACGGCCTTGCCGGTGAACAGCGGATCGTTTTCGGCCGGGCTCAACCGGTACGTGTCGAAGCGCAGCCCCGGCGTGACCAGCAGGCGGCCGTAGCCGATCTGGTCTTGCACGAACGCGCCGAACAGCGTGTAGTCGGTATCGGGAAACGCCTTGTTCGGGAATGCTTCGCCGGCGCCCGGCACCGTGCCGTCGCGCAGATTCGTCACGCGCGACAGGCTGCCGTCCACGCCGTAGAGCAGCTTGTGCGCGAGCGGGCCGGTCGCGAAGCCGCTTTCGGCGAACGCGGAGCCGCCGAACGTGCGTTCCTTGTACTGGTTGTCGCGCGAACGCGAAGGCTGCCTGCCGCGCGTCTCGAACGCGTACTGGTCCTGCTTCGCGTCCTGGTAGTAGAACTGCGCGTGCGCGGTCTGGAACCAGCGGAACGCATCGTCGCGGAAGTCGTAATCGACGCTGAAGCGGTTGCGTTCGAGCCGGTCATGGGTCGTGAGGCCGAGCGTGGCCGGCCGGTTGATCGCCGACAGCACGTCGGTGCTCACGCGCCGCTGCACGGTTTCGGCGGTGAATTTGATCGTGTCGCGCGCGGTGGGCGTCAATACGAGCTTGCCGAGCAGCGATTCCGAATAGACGTCCTGCGGATTCGACGTCGTGCGCCGCGTGCTCGCGGTGTTGTCGCTGCCGCGCGTGTCGACTTCGTGGCCGCGGCGGCCGTCGGCGATGATCATTCCCTGCACGCGGTCGTTGCCGCCGGCGGCCGATACCGTCGCGCCGACGCTGCGATCGGCCGAGTCGTAGCTCGGCCGGAACGAGAAGTAGCGCGGTTTGCCGTAGATCGACAGCAGGTCGCGCGGATCCTTCGTGATGAAGTTCACCGCGCCGGTCAGCCCGTCGCTGCCGTACAGCGCGGAGGCCGGCCCGCGCAGGATCTCGATGCGCTCGAGCATGTCGAGATCCGCGTAGTCGCCGCGGCCGGCTTCGAGCGGACCGAACGAGAACGCGTTCGGCAGGCGGATTCCATCTTCCATCAACAGCACGCGATTGCCTTCGAGGCCACGGATGTTGATGCTCGAATCGCCGTCGCGGCCGCCGCCGAGCGCGGCGCTGCCGGGGCGGTACGCGGTGCGCCGCACCGTGACGCCGGGCTCGTAGCGCAGCGCGTCCTTGATGTTGGCGGCCTGCTGTTCGTCGAGATCGTCGTCCGTGATCACCGACACCGACGCGGCCGTGCGGCTCGCCGCGGTGGCGGTGCGGGTGGCCGTGACGGTGACGGGATCGAGCAGCGCCGCGTCGCCGCGCGCGGCCGCGGCAACGGCAACGGTAGCGGGTGTAGCGGGCGGGTGGGCGCCTTGCGGCGGCGAATCGGCGCAAGCCGGGACGGCGGACAGGCCGAACGCGCCGAACAGCGCGGCACAGATCGGCCGCCGCGCCAGCGAATAGCAATGCACAGGTGGTCTCCCATTGACGATGACTAGCCCGAAGGCTGGCTGGGCGACGTGTTCACCTGGCTGGCCCGTTTGCGCGCGACACGCGGCGAACGGCAAATCGAAAGGCAACTGATAACTTTACCAGTCTAAATGAGAATCATTATCAATACAAGAACGAAAGGCGGCCGGTGCGGACGAACGCCGTCGGCGCGGATCGGGCGATCCGCGCTGGAAGCGCATTTCGGAGAACGGACGCCGTCAGGCCAGCGATTCGATACGAATCAGCAGGTTGCGTGCATGCGCGATGAACGCGTCGTGCGTCGCGCGATCGCCGTGGCCTTCGAAGCCGGACTGCTCGGCGAAAGCGAGCTGCTCCGCGTAGAGGTCGACGAGCGCGCGGCGCCCATCGGGCGGCAGCGTACGGATCATCGACACGAGCAGCAGTTCCTGCGCGCGCAGCATGCCGGACAGCGATTGGGCGTTCATGCCGACCTCCTCGAACGATGCGGCGGCGGGCCGCTCATTTCATGGTAGGCGGTCGGCGCGCGGAGCGGAAATCAGCCGGCGGCCGTCGCGGAGCGGGCGTCGCGCACGACTTGCGCGACGCGTTGGACGAACTCGGCGTCGACGCTCGACAGCGCTTCGCGCTTGCCGTCGGGCATCTCGACCATCAGCCGGTACGTGACGTCCTGCGTGGTCCAGGCAAGATAGCCGACGACGGCGAGCATCACGCCGACGACGAGCGCGGCGCTCGACGCGCCGATGCCGCCGGCGATGGCGGTGGCCACGCCGATCAGCGAAATCAGCGTCGGCACGAGACGATTCTTCGGGATCTTGACGACGTCGACGTCGCGGATGTCACGCAGCGGGAAGACTTGCCCGGCGGCCGACAGGCCGTTGCGCGTGACCATCACGCCGCGTTCGTTGAATGCGTTTTCCATCATGTGGTGCGTGGACGAAAACGCGCAGCGTAGCAGACTTCGTTGCCGCGTCAAACGAGACGGACTGCCGCACGATGCGTGCGGGCCGGGCGTGACGCGGGAAAGCGGGGAGTCAGAACTGCAGCCGGCCGTCGCCGTACAGGCGGCCCGGCACGTGCGACGCGACGACCTCGGCGATCTCTTCGTCGGTCGATTCCGCCGGCACGATCTGACGCCGCGCGGGCGCGTCGAGATGCATCGTCCATTCGACGAGCCGGTACGGGCGGCCCCACGGCCGCTGCATTTCCACCGACACGCGGCAGCTCTGGACGGGAAGCGAATGCTGGCGCGTCAGAATCGCGTGCAGATGGCTGAAAACGGTATCTTCGATCATCTTGGCCTCCGATCCTGTCTTGCGGGCAGTTTGATGGCGGTGCCGTAGTAGTTCAAAAAAAAAGCCGCCGATGCTCAGGCGGCCAACAGGGGGGGTGAGAGCATCGTCTCAGCCCAGAATTAAGCGAAACTTAAAAGCCCATAAAAAAGCGCCCCGCGGGGAGCGGGGCGCCTGTTGCCGTCGTGATCCGCGTGAGAAGCGGACAGTCAAGCGAATGCTTTAGAACTTGTGACGGATACCGACACGAGCGGCCAGCTGGTTCGACGAACCGTTGCCCGACGTGTTGAAGTAGCTCGTGCTCGAACCGATCTGCGCCTGCACGTTGTTGCCCGACGCCTTCTGGTAGACGACCAGGCCGTACACGTCCGTCCGCTTGCTGAGCGCGTAGTCGAGGCCCAGGTTGCCCTGGTTCCAGTGCGCCGAGCTGCCGCTTTGCGTCGCGTTCGTGTACGTGTAGCCCGCCGCTGCCGACAGCGCCGGCGTGAACGCATACTTCACGCCTGCTTCGTATGCGTTGTAGAACGTGCCCGACGCGCCTGCGGCGATCGGGGTGAACTGCGTGCGCGTCCACAGCAGCCATGCCGTTGCCGGGCCGAAGATGTAGCGGCCGCCGACGCCGTACGTGCGCAGGTCGCGGATGTTCGTCAGCGCGATGTTCGCGATCGACGTCGAGAATGCCGGCGTCGACTGGCTCGGGAAGCGGATGTCCGTGTATGCGGCGCCGAGCGCGAACGGGCCGTTCGCGTAGTTCAGGCCGAAGCTGTATGCGCGCGACGAGCCTGCCGTCGTCGTGGTGCCCGTCGTCGTCGCCGGTGCGCCGGCGAAGTCGGTCGAGTTCGAGAAGCCGTACAACGCGCCGAACGTGAAGCCCGCGTAGTTCGCGCTCTGGAACTTCACCGCGTTGTTGATGCGGCTCGACGTGAGCTGGTCGATGTCGTTCACGTGGTAAGCGTAGTTACCCGCGACCGTGTTGCCGCCCGTCGAGTAGTTCGAGCCGAGGATGTCGGTCGAGAACGAGTACTGGCGGCCGAACGTGACCGTGCCGTATTGCGCCTGGCTCAGGCCGACGTAGGCCTGGCGGCCGAAGATCGCGCCGCCCTGGCCGATCGTGCCGTTACCGCTGTTGAAGCCGTTTTCGAGCACGAAGATCGCCTTCAGGCCGCCGCCGAGGTCTTCGGTGCCGCGCAGGCCCCAACGGCTGCCTTGGGCCACGCCGTCGTCGTACTTGAACAGCTTGCCGCTGCCGCCGTTCGCGGTCTTGCTGTGGTTCACGTAGCTGATACCGGCGTCGATCACGCCGTACAGGGTGACGCTGCTTTGTGCGTGTGCCGCGCCGGCCGTTGCTGCGAGGATGGCGATGGTCAACAGTTTCTTGTTCAAAGGATTCTCCGAGCGAATGAATGGCGTGTCCCAGTTGCGGTTCCGGCGCTCTCTACGGGCGCTTTCGCGGACCGGTCGCAACTTTATCGGCGGGCCACGTAATGAATATGACAGCGACTGTCATATGACGAATGTGTGGTGCCGATGCGACACCGGATTGTGCCCGGTTGTACAGCAGGGAGTTATACCGATTCCGCCTGAGATTCGATCGGGATCGGGAATATGCACATGAAATAAGTTTGGTTGGTGCGGCTCCGGTGTCGTGCCACGATGCGCGCTTCAACAACGACACGGGAGAAGAGGACACCATGCGACGTTCGATCCTGACCGGCCTCGGCGCGCTTGCCGCCGCGCTGGCCTTTGCCGCGCCCGGCGCGCACGCCGAATCGCAAACGCTGAAGATCGGCACGATGAGCGGCCCCGACGCGCAGATCTGGACCGAGGTGACGAAAGTCGCCGCACGCGAAGGGCTCGCGATCAAGGTCATCGAATTCAACGACTACGTGCAGCCGAACGCGGCGCTCGACGCGGGCGACCTCGACGCGAACGGCTTCCAGCACCAGCCGTTTCTCGACAGCCAGATCAAGCAGCGCGGCTACAAGATCGTCAACGTCGGGCTGACGTACACGGCGCCGATGGGCTTCTATTCGAAGAAGCTCAAGTCGCTGAAGGACTTGCCGACGGGCGCGAAGGTCGGGATCCAGAACGATCCGTCGAACGGCAACCGTGCGCTGCTGCTGTTGCAGAAATACGGGGTGATCAAGTTGAAGGCGGGTGTCGGCACGAACGGCGTGAACGCGACGCCGCTCGACGTCGCCGAGAATCCGAAGAAGATCAAGATCGTCGAGCTCGACGCCGCGCAACTGCCGCGCGCGCTGCCGGATCTCGACGCGGCATCGATCAACACCGACTACGCGGTGAAGGCCGGACTCACGCCGGTGAAGGATGCGATCGCGATCGAGGATCTGCGCGGGCCGTACGCGAACCTGATCGCGGTGCGCGCGCAGGACAAGGACAAGCCGTGGGTGAAGAAGCTCGTCGCGGCCTATGAATCGAACGATGTGCGGAAGTTCATCGACCAGAAGTTCGGCGGCGCGATCGTGCCGGCATTCTGAGCGCCGATAGCCGACGCGCAAGCCGCGACCCGCGGCCGGCCGTGTCGGCGGGCATCCCGCCAGGCCGAAAAGCAAATCGCCCGCGCAAGCGGGCGATTTCGTTGGTGCGCGCGGTGAGGCGGCGCGCCGGTGGCCGGGGCCGCCCGGCACGCTCGGGCCGGCAGTACCCGGGCCGACAGCACCCAGGCCGGCCGACCTGGGTTCCCGGCGCTCACGCCGACAGCAGCGACCCGGTGCGAATCGGCGTCGCGCCGGCGATGCGCGCGACTTCCATTCCGGCCGTCGCGAAGCGCACGACCTGACGTGCGTACAGCACGCCGGACACGCTGCTCTTCAGCGTGATCACGCGATCGCTCAGTGGATCGACGATGTCGGCCACTTCCTGGCCGGCCTCGATCCACGCGCCGACCGGCGTGCGGAACACGATCACGCCGGATACCGGCGCGACGAGCGGATCGGTGCCCGCGAGCGGCGTGGCCGGATGCGCGAGCGGCGGCAGCGGGGCGGGCGTGCCGTCGATCACGCCGCGCTCGGTCAGGTATTCGACGATCGCCTGCGCGTCCTTTTCGGCGAACTCGTACGACACGTCGCGCTCGCTGCGCAGTTCGACCGTGACCGAAATCGCGCCGTTCGGGATCGGGAAACGATCGCCGAAGCGGCTGCGCAGATCCGACCAGCAGAAGCTGTGGATCTCGTCGAACGGATTGCCGACCGAATTCAGCGCGAGCAGCGACGCCTGCGCATCGAGGTAGCGCGCCAGCGGTTCGACGTCTTCCCACAGGTCGGGATTCGTGTACAGGTGCATCACCGCGTCGTTGTCGCAATGCAGGTCGAGCACGATGTCGGCGTCGAACGACAGCTTCTGCAGCGCAAGGCGTTGCGACTCAAGCTCGGTGCGCGGCTTCTGTTGGTCGAGCGCCTCGCGCATCGCGGCGCGTACCGCGGCGACGTTGCGCTGCGCGTCGTTCGTCAGGCGGCCTTCGATGCGCGGCAGCACGAGCGCGGCGAGGTCGTGGAAATTGCGGTTGAAATTCTGCATCGAGCCGAGCTCGAAGCGGCCGAGGTGATCGCCGAACACGTGCTGCGACAGGCCGATCGGGTTCGGCACCGGCACGATGACCACTTCGCCGCGCAGCTTGCCGGCCGTCTCGAGCGCGGCGATCTTGCGGCGCAGCAGCGCGGCGACCAGCATGCCGGGCAGTTCGTCCGCATGCAGCGACGACTGGATGTAGACCTTCCTGCCGCCGCGCGGGCCGTAGTGGAAGCTCGTGATCTGGCGTTCGGTGCCGATGGCGGGGGAAATCAGCGGATGGGTCTGCGTTTGCATGATGAGGGGAGGGCGGCGCAGCCGCGAGTGATCCGGTATGCGGGGAAGATCGATTGTACGTTGCCTGCCGCGAACCTATCAAACCGGTTCGCGGGCACGTCGTTTTCCGTTTCGAATCATCGTGTTGGCGCGTAAAAAATAACGCGGCCGCAGCCCTTCGCGGGTGCGCTTTCGGCAACTTCCTGACGCCGCGCGCAAAAAAAACGGGCTCCATACGGAGCCCGTCTGCGCGGATGAGAAGCGCGCTTTTACGCGGTATTACTTGCCGTACACGTCGAAATCGAAGTACTTCTTCGCGATCTTCTGGTACGTGCCGTCCTTGCGCATGGCCGCGATCGCGCCGTCGATCTTCGCCTTCAGGTCGGTGTCTTCCTTGCGCAGACCGATGCCGGCGCCTTCGCCGAGCGTCTTCGGATCGTCGAGATCCTTGCCGGCGAAATCGAAGTTCGCGCCGCGCGGCGTCTTCAGGAAGCCGATTTCAGCCTGCACCGCGTCCTGCAGCGCGCCGTCCAGACGGCCCGAGATCAGGTCCGCGTAGACCTGGTCCTGGTTCTGGTAAGGCACGACCGTGACGCCCTTCGGCGCCCAGTACGTCTTCGCGTAGGTTTCCTGGATCGTGCCCTGCTCGACGCCGACCGACTTGCCCTTCAGCGATTCGGCCGTCGGCATCAGGCCGGCGCCCTTCTTCGTGACGAGACGCGTCGGGGTGTTGAACAGCTTCGACGAGAACGCGATCTGTTCCTGGCGCGCCGGCGTCATCGACATCGACGACAGCACGCCGTCGAACTTGCGAGCCTTCAGTGCCGGGATCATCCCGTCGAAGTCGTTTTCGATCCACACGCACTTCGCGTTGATGCGACGGCAGATTTCGTTGCCGAGATCGACGTCGAAGCCGACCACCTTGCCGTCAGGCCCTTTCGACTCGAAAGGCGGGTAGCTTGCGTCGACGCCGAAGCGTACGGTCGTCCAGTCCTTTGCATAAGCAGTGCCGGCCGATACGGCGAGCAGGGCCACGGTCACAGCCGCAAGAATCTTTTTCACTCGGTGACTCCTCGTTTTGTTCGATGGGTGCGCGGTTGTGCCGCGCCGTAAGCCTTCGGCCCGGCGCGGTTTCGTGCCGGACTGTCCGTTTCGCCTGCCCGATGCGGGCGCGCGACGTGCGCAAGATTATCAAGACAAAATACCGGCAGGGCGCCTAGGACATGCCCCGATACCGGACCGGACGGCCGCGCATGCGCCGCGCGACCGTTTCAGACCAAGGAACGATTCAACCGAGCGTTTCGTTGACCGCGCGCTGCAGGCACGTGACGAATCGGGATACGGCGGGCGTCGGCAGCAGGTCGCGCCGCGCGATGATCGACAGGTCGAAGCGCGGCATGCTTTCGTCCAGCTCGGCCGTGCGGATGCCGAGCGGCGCCACCATCGCGGCCAGCGGGCGCGTGAAGCAGCCGATCACGTCGGAGCGCGCGACGAGCCCGAGCGTCACCGCGAACGACATCGGCGAGCGCAGCAGACGCTTGGGCAGCGGCAGCCCGCGCGCCTCGAACATCGCGGTCATCACGCTGTGCGGAAACTGTTCGGCGCCGACCGTCACGATCCACTCGGCGTCGAGCAAATCCTCTAACCGGCGCGCATGAGCAAGCGGGTGGCCTTCGCGCATCGCGACCGTGAATTCGGTCGACAGCAGCGGCACTTGCGTGAAATCGCGGTCGAGCGCGGGCACATGGTGCATTGCAGCGATGTCCAGCGTGCCGTTGCGCAGCTGCGCGAGCGCGTCGGGCACCGTCACTTCCTCGAGATGCAGGCTCACGTTCGGCATCGACCGGCGAAACGCGGTGACGGCGTGCGGCAGCGCGGTCAGTGCGATCGACGGCATCGTGCCGACCGCGACGCGCCCCGACATTTCGCCTTTCACCTGCTCGACGGCCTCGACGGTGCGGCGCATGTCGCCGAGCAGTTGCTCCGCGCGCGGCAGCAGCGCATGGCCGCACGCGGTCAGCTCGACGCCGCGTACGCTGCGCGCGAGCAGCTCGGCGTTCAGCGCCGTTTCGAGTTCGCGGATCGTATGCGTGATCGCGGGCTGCGTGACGCCGAGCTCGCGTGCGGCGGCGCGCAGGCTCTTGTGATGCGCGGCGGAGACGAACGCCTGGAGCTGCGCGATGTTCAGGTGGTTGCGGATGCGGGTCATCGGTCGGTCGGATCTGGCGGCGGGCGGGGCGCCGGCGCGAAGACCGATAGGGTAGCGCGCCGCGACGTGAGGCGCCGGACGAACAAAATTCGTGGAAGCGTGCGCACGTCACGTGTTCGCGGCTTCACGCGGCAACCGTTCAGGATTGCAAATGGCGACGCATGGGCGTTCGTGACGCTGTCGGGGATGCGCGGCGAGGCGACGTGTGACCGAGCCGGGTCGAGCGCTGGCCGCGTATCAGCCGAGCGCCAGTTCGACGGCGGCGAGCGTGCGGCGGCGGATCCACCCGCTGCCGAGCCGGATCGCAAGCCAGTAAGGCAGGAACAGCATCCGCGTACGCGGGCTCGGACAGTGGACGAACGTTTCGGTGCGCAGCAGACGCGCGCCCGACGGCAGTCCGACCACCTCGAACCGGAGCACCAGCTTTGCGTCGTCGGGATCGTCGTGACGGACGAAGGCTGCGGCGTCCGCGATCGTCCGTACGTCGGGCGCCGGGCGCCAGAAGCGGCCGACGAGCCCGAGCGACAGCGACGTGCCGTCGCGATGCAGCAGCGTGAACGCATCGAAGCCGAAGCGGGCGGGCGCGGCTTCGGCGGGCCGGGTGCGCAGCGCCCGGGCAATGGCCGCCGGCAATTCCCGTACAGCGAGCAGCGCGTCGATCACCGGATCGGCGCGCATGTCGAGCGCGGCCACCGCGTCGATGATGCGCGAAGGCGGCGCGTCGATCGGCCGCGATTCGTGAACTTCGACGAAGCCGAACGACGGGATGAAAGGCGGCTTGCGCGCCGCGGTTCGCGTGTCGGATTCGGAGACGATGCCGAACGGATTGCCGAACGGATTCATGGCGGTTCAGGAGTACAAAGCGCGATCGTAGCACCGCATGAGCATTCGCGATGCGACGGGACACGGACGGCCTCGGCCTTTGCCGGACGGCGCCGCACAACGGCGTTCCGCGCCGGCAAAAAAGGCCCGGAAACATGCGTTCCCAGGCCTGGAGGCCATCAATGACGATGGTGGAGGAGACGGTGCCGCCCCGGTGCGCGCCCGCGTGTATCGCGAGCGACGTCGCGCATGTCCGGCGCTCAGATCGCCCAGCCGCCGAGGTAGAACGTGACGAGCACGACCGCGATGAGCACGGTGCCGACGTTGAGCTTGCGGAATTCGCCGCTGGCGACGCGGCCGATCACGAGCGTCGAGAAGCCGAGCATGATGCCCGTCACGATGTTCGCGGTCAGCACGATGAACACCGCGCACACGAGGCCCGACATCGCGTCGACCATGTCGTCCATGTGCAGCTTGCTCACGCTGCCGAGCATCAGCAAGCCGACGTACATCAGCGCGGGCGCCGTTGCATACGACGGCACGAGCCCCGCGAGCGGCGAGAAGAACATCACGACCAGGAAGAGCAGGCCGACCACCGCGGCCGCGAGGCCCGTCTTCGCGCCGGCGGCCACGCCGACGCTCGACTCGATGTAGGCCGCCGCCGGCGCGCCGCCGAGGAAACCGGAGAAGATCGAGCTGACCGAATCGGCGGTCAGCGCGCGGCCGCCGTTGACGATGCGGCCGTTCTCGTCGAGCTGGCCCGCCTGGCCCGCGACCGCGCGGATCGTGCCGGTCGCGTCGAACACGGCCGTCATCACGAGCGCGAGCACGCTCGGCAGCACGGCCATCGACAGCGCGCCCCTGACGTCCATCGCGCCGATCAGCGATGCGTGGCCCGGCGCGCTCAGCGACGGCAGCGCGAACACGCCGCGATACTTCACCGCCGGATCGAACGCGAGGCCGATCAGCGAGATCGCGACCACGACGAGCAGGATGCCGCCCGGCACGCGCCGCTTCTCGAGCCCGAAGATCGCGGCGAGGCCGACGACCGACATGATGACCGGGAACGCGGTGATCTGGCCGAGCGAGACCGGCAGGCCCGCACCGGGGTTCTTGATCACGAGGCCGACGTCGTTCGATGCGATCAGCAGCAGGAACAGGCCGATGCCGATTCCGGTGCCGTGCGCGACGCCCGCGGGCAGGTTGCGCAGGATCCACGAGCGCACGCCGGTGATCGAGATGCCGGTGAACACGACGCCCATCAGGAACACGGCGCCGAGTGCGACGCTCGGGTGCAGGCCCTTGCCGAGCACGAGGCCGAACGCGGTGAACGCGGTCAGCGAAATCGCGCAGCCGATCGCGACCGGCAGCTTCGCCCACAGGCCCATCAGCAGCGAACCGAACGCGGTGGTCAGACAGACCGCGACGAATACCGCGCTCGTGTCGAAGCCGGCCTTGCCGAACATGCCGGGCACGACGAATACGGAATAAACCATCGCGAGGAATGTGGTCACGCCCGCGACGATTTCACGCCGCTGCGTGCTGCCGCGCGACGAAATGCCGAAGTACCGGTCGATGACTCCCGTGGTGCCGAGGTCCGTTTCTTCCGCGCCGACGCCGATCGTCGGCTGCACCGGGGTATCACTCATGAGCTTGCTCCTTTATCAGCATGCTGAAACGGACCGCGCGGACCGTCGTCAGGGTGTCTCGTATCTGGTTGAAGTTATCGGCAACGTCGTGGGGACGCATGACGCGCGATGCGTGTCGTCGTACGCGCTTCGAAGGGCGCGCCGAGGTCGCGTCGTGCGGCGCGTGGTGCGGTCGACCGCGTCGCGAGCGCTTTGCCGTAGCGAAGGTTAGGCGAACGCGTCATCGCGTCCCATTGGAGGACGAGCATGCAGCGCATGTCGCAACGCTTATATCGGCGTGCAACGGGGCTTCGTCGGCGCGGAACGCGTGTATACGCCTAGTTCGGATCCGTTAAGGCGATTATTTGAATGCCGGGCCGGCGGGGCGGGGCCGGGCATCGCGTCTTACTAATGTCTTTCGACTCGGCCGTGCACGGCATCGAAGCGGTCGCGCGCGGCTCGCATCCGGATCGCACGGGCGGGCCGCGCGCGCATGCGCCGTGCGGGGCGACCCGGTCCGCCGGGCGTCAACCGCGCGCCAGCTGCGCGAGGTACGCGTCGAACATGTCGGCCATCGCGTCCGAGAACGCGTCGATTTCCGCGGCCGTGCGCGGGGTTTCGGAGAACGCCTTGCCGACCGACGTCAGCGTCGTCATGACCAGTTCGCACGCGAGCGCATGCGCGGCGTCGGACACGCCGGGCAGCGCTTCGCGCATGAATGCGCTGAAGACCCGGTTGCCCTCGGCCTTCACTTCCCGTGCCTCGGGGGCGTCGCGATAGAGCGGCGCGGCGTCGTCGAGCGCAGTGCGCATCGGCGCCTCGTCGCATTCGGACCGGATGAATGCGTGGACGGCAGTGCGCAGCCGCTCGGCCGGCGTCTTGCGCGTGTCCTCCAGCATCTCGCACAGCATTCCGGACGTCTGCCGCCATTCGTCGTGCTGGAGCCGGAACAGTACCGCCGCCTTGTTCGGGAAGTACTGATACAGCGAGCCGACGCTCACGCCCGCACGCTCGGCGACACGCGCCATCGTGAAGCGTTGCGCGCCTTCGGCCGCCAAAACCTGAATAGCGGCCTCCAGCACGGCATCGACGAGCTGGGCCGAGCGGGCCTGCCGAGGCTGTCTACGCGAGGCGATCGGGGCGTTGCGGCGTTGAGTCATGACGGGTCGGCCAATGCGAATAGTAAAACATGAATAGTTCGTCATATTCTACCTGGGCGCACTGACGCACTCAACCTGACACCGGAGATTCGCATGGCCACCTTGATTCACGATCCGCTCGCGTCGCTGCTCGCGCGCCTGTTCGACGAAGCCGACGCGTCGTCACCCGCGTCGAGCCCGGATTTCGCCGACATGACGCGCGACGAGCAAGCGCGACTGATGCGCAGCAAGACCGACTACGCCGGGTTCTATGGACGCCTGAAGGACTACCCGCTCGCGGTGTCGCGCGAGACGGGCACGCTGTTGTACATGCTCGCGCGCGGTTGCGGCGCGCGTTCGATCGTCGAATTCGGGACGTCGTTCGGCATCTCGACGCTGCACCTCGCGGCCGCGCTGCGCGATAACGGCGGCGGCCGGGTGATCACGAGCGAGTTCGAGGCGTCGAAGGTCGCGCGGGCGCGCGCGAACCTGACGGCGGCCGGGCTGGCCGATCTGGTCGAGATCCGCGAAGGCGATGCGCTGCGCACGCTGGCCGCGGACCTGCCGGACACCGTCGATCTACTGCTGCTCGACGGCGCGAAGGCGCTGTATCCGGAGATCCTCGCGCAGGTCGAACCGCATCTGCGGCCGGGCGCGTTCGTCGTCGCCGACAACGCGGAATACAGCCCCGAATACCTTGCGTACGTGCGCGCGCCGCGGAACGGCTATCTGTCGGTGCCGTTCGGCGGCGACGTCGAGCTGTCGATGCGGATCAGCGAATCGCGACCGGATTGACGTTGACCTGCGTGGAGCCGACGTACAGCGGCTGGCCGAGCACGAACAGGAATTCCCACGCGCGGTCGCGCACCAGCGCGCGGCTGTCGATCAGCTCCAGGTTGTAGATGCCGCGTTTCGCGAGCATGTACTGGTTGATCGGGAATTCCTCGCTCGTGTGCGGATTCGGATAAACCTCCGACGCCCACGTGTCGCCGCCGAACGCGACGATTCCCTGATCGGCGAGCCACTTCGCGGCTTCCATGCCGATGCCCGGCTCGACGTCGAGGAACTGCTTGTCGTCCTTGCCGATCAGCTCGAGCCAGCCGGTGTTGAACAGCACGACGTCGCCCTTGCGCAGCGTCAGGCGTTCCCGCTTCAGCACGGCCTGGATGTCGGCGACCGTGAATTCGGTGCCGCCCGGCACGACCGGTTTGCCATAGTGAGCCGTCATGTCGAGCACGACGCCGCGCGCGACGATCGGCGGCACCTTCTCGACGCCGAGCTTCTTCACGCCGTCGACCGTCACGAAATCGGCTGCCCGGTTGCCGTTGTAGTACACGTTGTCGATGCCGATGTGGCCGATGCCGTTCAGCTGCGTGCCGACGCCGGTCCATGCGTTCACGAGTTCGTCGTTGAACGTGAACTTGTTCGGGCCGAGGCTCTTGCCGGCCTGCTGGCCGACCTGCACGTTGTACAGCCGGAAGCTGCGGTGGCGGAACGCCGGCAGGTTCTTGTCGACCGGCACGGCGAGCGGGTAGGTCTTGCCGGCCTTCACGAGACCGACGGCCTGCTTGATCACGTCGGGCGTCAGCAGGTTGGCTGCGCCGATTTCATCGTCGGCGCCGTACACGGACGGGTACCAGTCGGCCGCGGGCGCGGCCGGCGCGGCGTGCGCCGCCGGCGCCATCGTGAACGGCAGGATCGCGGCCAGCGCGAGCCGCGCGAGCGTTGCTTTCATTCGGGCTCCTGTCGATCGTTACGCCGCGGCTTGCGCGAGCGCCGGATAGTCGGTCAGCCCGTGCGCGCCGCCGCCGAACAGCGTGTTGCGATCGTGCGGCGCGAGCGCGGCGCCGGTGCGCAGGCGCTCGGGCAAGTCGGGATTCGCGACGAACGGGCGGCCGAACGCGACGAGGTCGGCCCAGCCCGCGGCGATCGCATCGCGCGCACGCTCGGCGGTGTACGCGCCGGCGTAGATCAGCACGCCCGGGAACGCGGCACGCAGCTGCTGCTTGAACGCGACCGGCATCAGCGGCGCGTCGTCCCAGTCGGCTTCCGCGATATGCAGATAGCCGACGCCGAGTTCGCCGAGCAGCTTCGCGGCGGCGAGGTAGGTCGTTTCCGGATCGTCGTCGACGCAGCCGTTCAGCGTGGTCAGCGGCGCGAGCCGGATGCCGACGCGCGACGCGTCGCCGGTGCCTGCGATCAGCGCCTGCGCGACTTCGCGCAGGAAGCGCAGCCGGTTTTCCAGCGAGCCGCCGTATGCGTCGGTGCGCGTGTTCGCGTTCGAGTCGATGAACTGGTTCACGAGATAGCCGTTCGCGCCGTGCAGCTCGACGCCGTCGAAGCCGGCCTCGATCGCGTGGCGGGCGGCGGCGCGGTATTGCTCGACGATCTCGCGAATTTCGTCGACGGACAGCGCGCGCGGCTCGGACGCCTGCACGAAGCCCGGCGTGCTGCCGTCTTCACCGGCGATGAACACGTTCACGCCCTTCGCCTGGAGCGGCGACGACGACACGGGTTGCTGGCCGCCGAGCAGGCTCGTGTGGCTGAGCCGGCCGACGTGCCACAGCTGCGCGAAGATGCGGCCGTGCGCGGCGTGGACGGCGTCCGTCACCTTGCGCCAGCCCGCGACCTGCGACGGCGTGTGGATGCCGGGCGTCCATGCGTAGCCCTTGCCGAGCGGCGCGATGTACGTGCCTTCGCTGACGATCAGCCCCGCGCTCGCGCGTTGCGCGTAATACGTGGCCATCAGTTCGTTCGCTTCGTCGCCGGGCTGGCTCGCGCGCGAGCGCGTCATCGGCGGCATCACGATGCGGTTCGGCAGCGTCAGCGCGCCGAATTGCAGCGGTTGGAACAGCGGATCCTGGGTCATGGTGGTGTCTGTCCTGTCGGTGCCGCGGCCGGCTGGCCGCGGACGGGTGATATCGGATGAGAGGCGCGGGCTCAGTCCCACTTCGGCGCGAGGCCGGCCGGATCGACTTCGCGGCCGTTGCGCTCGAGCGCGGCGATCTGCGCGATGTCTTCGTCGGTCAGGCGCAGCGTCTGCGCGAGCAGGTTGCTCGCGAGGTTCTCGCGCTTGGTCGACGACGGAATCACCGAGTAGCCGAGCTGCAGTGCCCACGCGAGCGCGACCTGCGCCGGCGTCGCGTTGTGGCGCTGCGCGATCGCGCCGATCACCGGATCGCCGAGCACCTTGCCGTACGCGAGCGTCATGTACGACGTCACGTGGATGCCTTCGCGCTGCAGGAACTCGACCAGCTTGCGGTTCTGCAGGTACGGGCTCAGCTCGATCTGGTTCGTCGCGATCGCGTCCTTGCCGACCACGGCGATCGCTTCCTTCGTCAGTTCGATGTTGAAGTTCGAGACGCCGATCCGGCGCGTGAGGCCCTTCGCCTTCGCGTCGGCCAGCGCGGTCATGAACGCGCGGAGCGGCACGCCGTTGTCCGGCGCCGGCCAGTGGATCAGCGTCAGGTCGACGTAGTCCGTGCGCAGCTTGCGCAGGCTTTCGTCGAGGCTCGCGATGAGCTTTTCCGGCGCGTAGTTGTCGACCCAGATCTTCGTCGTGAGAAACAGGTCTTCGCGGCGCACGCCCGATGCAGCGATTGCGTCGCCAACTTCGGCCTCGTTGCCGTAGATCTGCGCGGTGTCGATCGCGCGATAGCCGAGCTCGAGGCCGTTGCGGACCGAGTCGATGACGACCTGACCTTGCAGGCGGAACGTGCCGAGGCCGAATGCGGGAATGTTGCTCATCATGTGCTCCTGTAAGAGTGGAACGATTGCGGTATGGAAGTCATTCTGGCGCGTGCGACTGATGAGATAAACGCCTTCAGAGGTCAAAAATATTTGATTTAAAGTCAAATACCGGATGGCGATTCGCCCGTTTGACGGTGCTCGCCGGCGTTACGCGACGAGCGTCTGCGGATGCGTCTTCGGATGGAACGCGGGCAGCACGTCCGCCGCGATCTCGGACATCGTCTCGTCGAGCGGCCGCCGGTTGCGGCGGAAATGCAGGCCGATGTGCTGCACATCCGCGTCGCGCATCGCCGCGAGCTCTTCCGTGAGCGCGATGCGCCCGGCGCGCGCGCCGAAGCGATGGCGCTGCAGCGGTTCGTGCGGGTCTTCGGCCAGATCGAGATGGATGAAGCTGACGTACGGCTTGTTGCCGGCCACCGCGCGCCAGTTCGCGACGCGCTGCACGTGGTCGGCCGGCGTGCCCGGATAGGCGAGGCAACCGTCCATGTGCTCGCCGATCCATGCGGGCGTTTGCTGCGCGAGGCCCGCGACGAGCAACGGCACCGGCGAGCGCGCGGCCGGCAGCACGTCGAGGCCGGGCGGCAGGTGCCCGCGCGCGCCGTCGCGCAGCAGCGCGATCTGGTCGCGGAAGTTCGCGCCGCGCGTGGCGAAGTCGCGGCCGAACAGCGGATATTCGACGGGCCGGTCGCCGCTCGCGACGCCGAGCAGCAGGCGGCCGCGGCTCAGCTCCTGGATCGTCGCGGCCGATTTCAGCGTCAGCAGCGGCTCGCGCAGCGGCAGCACGACGGCCGCCGTGCCGAGCAGGATGTCGCGCGTGATCCCCGCGAGATAGCCGAGATACGAGAACGTTTCGAACACCTGCGCGGCGTCGCCGAACGACGGGTCGTACACCGGCACGTCGCGCACCCAGAGCGCGCGGAAGCCGAGCGTGTCGGCCAGTTGCGCGAGCTCCGCGTGGATCTCCATGTCGGGCACGCCGGCGGGGCGGCCGTCATGCCGGCGTTTGGCGTTGCCGGACGGTGTCCAGTCGTTGTCGAGCGGCAGTTCGACGCCGATGCTGAAGCCGCCGTCGGCGAGTGTGTCGAGTGAAGTGGACATGGTCGGCTCCGTTCAGATCGCGCGCAGGCTGCCTTCGAGGCGATGGAAGTCGAGCGACGCCGCGGTGAAGAACGAGCGCGACGTGCCCGCGGCGAAATCGTCGATATGCACGACGGTCGAGCGGTCGGCTTCCTGCCACGAGATCGCGTAGGTTTCGCCGGCGACGCGCTGCCACGTGTATTCGACTTCGCCCTTCGCGCCCGCGTACGGGCCTTCGGTGATCTCGTAGCGCATGCGGCGGCCGTCCTCGTCATACGCGTTGAGCGCGGTGAGGCCGTCGTAACGGACTTCGAAAGTCTTGCCGGCGAACGGCGGACGTCGGGTCGATGCGTTCATGTTGTGTGGCTCCTGCAAAAAAAGTGACGTTCAATGCGCGAGTTCGACGGGTTCGGCCGTGCGTTCCGGCAGGCCCTGGCCGCGATCGAGACGGCCGCTCAGCGCGGTCAGGGCGAATGCGCCGAGCGTGACGACGGCGGCGATCCACGGCGTATGGCCGAGGCCGACGTTCGCGACGATCAGCCCGCCGAGCGACGAGCCGCCCGCGACGCCGAGGTTGAACGCGGCGATGTTGAAGCCCGACGCGACGTCGGTGGCGTCCGGCGTGAAGTGGCGCGCCTGCTTGACGACATACACCTGCAGGCCCGGCACGTTGCCGAACGCGACCGCGCCCCATGCGAGCATCGTCAGCACTGCAAGCCACTTCACGTGCACCGTGAACGTCAGCGCGAGCAGCACGATCGCGAGCAGCAGGAAAATTCGCTTGAGCGCGTTGACCGGGCCGACGCGGTCCGCGAGCTTGCCGCCCCACACGTTGCCGAACGCGACCGACACGCCGTAGCCGACGAGCACGAGGCTGACCTGCGACGGCGTGAAGCCGGCGAGCCGTTCGAGCAGCGGCGCCATGTACGTGAACGCAATCAGCGAGCCGCCGTAGCCGACCGCCGTCATCGCGTAGACGAGCAGCAGGCGCGGCTGCGCGAGCACGCGGAACTGGCGGGCGAGCGGCGCGGGCGGCGTCTGCGGCAGGCCGCGCGGCACGAACGCCACCGCGCCGACGAACGCGACGAGCCCGAACAGCGCGACGATCAGGAACGTCGCGCGCCAGCCGAAGTGCTGGCCGATGAAGGTGCCGAGCGGAATGCCGGCGACGAACGCGACGGTCATCCCGCTGAACATCGTCGCGATCGCGCTCGCGGCCTTGTCCTTCGGCACGAGCGTCGTCGCGATGATCGAGCCGACCGAAAAGAACACGCCGTGCGCGAGGCCGGTGAGCACGCGCGCGACGACCAGCGATTCGTAGCCCGGCGCCTGCCACGCGACGAGGTTGCCGATGGTGAACAGCGCCATCAGCGCGGCGAGCAGCGTCTTGCGCGGCACGCGGCCGGTGAGCGCGGTGAGCAGCGGCGCGCCGATCGCGACGCTCAGTGCGTAGAGGCTGACGAGCAGGCCGGCCGACGGCAGGCTGACGCCGAGATCGGCGCCGATCGTCGGAATCAGTCCGACGATCACGAATTCGGTCGTGCCGATGGCAAACGCGCTGATGGTCAGCGCAAGCAGGGCGAGAGGCATGATGGGATCCAGGTCCGGTAAGGATGGATCGCAGTGTGCCGCCTTTACTTTTGCGGAAAAACTGGTCTATAAACCAAATTGTTTTGATTTCAGGTCAACAATGAAAATCACGCTCGACGAACTCCAGGCCTTTGCCGCCGTGGTCGACACCGGTTCGATCACGGCCGCCGCGCAGCAGCTCGACCTGACCGTGTCGGCCGCCAGCCGCACGCTCGCGCGGCTCGAGGAGAAGCTGAAGACCACGCTGCTGCGCCGGACCACGCGCCGGCTCGAACTGACCGAAGAGGGGCGCGCGTTCCTGCAGGATGCGCGCGCGATCATCGAGTCGGTCGAGAACGCCGAGGAGCAGATGCTCGCGCGGCGGGAGATGCCGTCGGGGCGGCTGCGCGTCGACGCCGCGACGCCGTTCATGCTGCACGTGATCGTGCCGCTCGTGCGCGGCTATCGAGAACGCTTTCCGAAGGTCGAGCTGGAACTGAACAGCAACGAGGGAATCATCGACTTGCTGGAGCGGCGCACCGACGTCGCGATCCGGATCGGCCGGCTCAAGGATTCGACGCTGCACAGCCGGCGGATCGGCAACAGCCGGCTGCGCATCCTCGCGAGCCCCGCGTATCTCGACGCGCACGGCGCGCCGCGCAAGGTGGAGGATCTCGCCAGACACACGCTGCTCGGCTTCACGCAGCCCGAGTCGCTGAACGTTTGGCCGATCCTCGGCACGGACGGCGAGCCGTGCCGGATCGAGCCGGGCGTGTGGTCGTCGAGCGGCGAGACGCTGCGGCAGCTCGCGCTCGAAGGCGCGGGCATCGTATGCCTGTCGGATTTCATGACCGCGCAGGATCGCGACGCCGGCCGGCTCGTGCCGGTGCTCGCGCGGCAGACGCTCGACGTCGAGCAGCCGATCAACGCGGTGTATTACCGGAACACCGCGATTTCGTCGCGGATTGCGTCGTTCGTCGATTACATGATCGAGGTGCTGGGCGGCGGGAGCGGCGGCGATGCGCCGGCGCGGCGCAAGGCCGCGTGGCTCGGGCAGATGTAGCGACGGCGGGCTCCGTCGCGGATGCAGGACGTCATTCCGGCGCGTGGCGCCTCATCGGATTGGCTCGAGCCGGACGTAACGGCGGGGGCACGCGTGCGCCCGTCGTCTCGATGTGACGACGCATGCCGACGGCGCTCGCGCCGCCGGCATGCCATCGTGTATCGGGCTTCTCGCGCCGCCTGCTTCGGCCGTGCGTTCCGTTATGCCTCTTCGGCCCACGACATGCTGTCGCGCGCGAGCAGCGCGGACGATGCCGCGGGCCCGAACGTGCCGGCCGTGTAGAGGCGCGGACGGTCGCCGAGCTGCTTCCAGCCGTCGAGGATCGGCTCGACCCACGACCATGCGGCTTCGAGCTCGTCGCGGCGCATGAAGTGCGTGAGGCGCCCGCGGATCACGTCGATCAGCAGCCGCTCGTACGCCTCCGCGCGCCGCTCCGGCATCGCTTGCTGCAGGTCGAGGTTCAGGCTCACCGGCACCATCTTCATCCCGCTGCCCGGTTCCTTCGCGAGCATCTGCAGCTGGATCGACTCTTCCGGCTGGAGCTGGATCACGAGGCGGTTGCTGTAGTGGCGCGGGCCGCTCGGGATGATCGAGAACGGCATGTCCGCGAACTCGATCACGATTTCCGACTGGCGGCGCTGCAGCCGCTTGCCGGTGCGCAGGAAGAACGGCACGTTCGCCCAGCGCCAGTTGTTGATGTATGCGCGCAGCGCGACGAAGGTCTCCGCGTGGCTGTCCGCCGGCACGTTGTCTTCTTCCAGATAGCCCTTGACCGGCTGGCCGTCCACCGCGCCGGCCGTGTACTGCCCGCGCACCGTGTCGCGCGCGACGTCCGACAGCGCCATCGGCCGCAGCGAGCGCAGCACCTTCAGCTTTTCATCGCGCACCGCGTCCGGGTCGAGCGACACCGGCGGCTCCATCGCGACGATGCACAGCAGCTGCAGCAGATGGTTCTGCACCATGTCGCGCAGCGCGCCGGTGTGGTCGTAGAAGCCCGCGCGGCTGCCGACACCGACCGTCTCCGCGACCGTGATCTGCACGCTGCGAATGCTCGGCGCCTGCCACAGCGGCCCGAAGATCGGGTTGCCGAAGCGCAGCACCATCAGGTTCTGCACGGTCTCCTTGCCGAGGTAGTGGTCGATCCGGTAGATCTGCGATTCCTCGAAATGCTTGCCGACCGCGTCGTTGATCGCCTTCGCCGATGCGAGATCGTGACCGAGCGGCTTCTCGAGGACGACGCGCGAGCGCGCATCGACGAGATGCGCGGCGGACAGGTTATCGCAGATCGTCGTGAACAGCTCCGGCGACGTCGACAGGTAGAACACGCGGATCGCGTCGCCGCGCGCCGCTTCGGCGAGCCGCGCGTAGTCTGCCGGCGCGTTCACGTCGATCAGCACGTACTTGAACAGGTCGAGGAAGCGGGCCCACGCTTCGGCGTCGAACGCCTTCTCGTCGATGAACGGGCGCGACTGCTCGTCCATGAACTTGCGGTAGCCGTCGATACCCCAGTCGCGCCGGCCGACCGCGATGATGCGCGTGTCCGGCGGCAGGTTGCAGTGCAGATGCGCCATGTACAGCGCGGGCAGCAGCTTGCGGGCGGCCAGGTCGCCGCCGCCGCCGAAGATGATCATGTCGACGGGCTGCTCGGCTTCGGTCTGGTTGGGCTTATTCGTCATGAGTGATTCGCGGTCTGGAACGGGTGAGCGTGGAACGAACGTCGACGCGCCGGCCGCCGGTGGGTTGGCGTGCCGGTACGTGAAAACGCTAATAGTGCCCGGTTTTGACGAATCGTGGAGCGGTTCTCCCATGTAACCGCGCTTGCATTGCTTCCGGAATTGCGATTATGATTGAGCACTCACTCATTAAAGGAAGCCGACGTGGCCCGACCGCGTAGTCCCGACAAGCACGATGCCATCCTGGCCGCTGCCGCGCGTGCGCTCGCGGAGGACGGCGCGAGCGCGACCACCGCGCGCATCGCGCGGCTCGCGGGCGTCGCGGAAGGCACCGTGTTCACCTATTTCGAGACCAAGGACGTGTTGCTGAACGCGTTGTACGTGAGCCTGAAGGCCGACATGCGCGACGCGATGATGACCGGTTTCCCGGAGCACGCGCCCGCCGAACAGGCGATGCGGCATGCGTGGAACGGCTACGTGTCGTGGGGCGTCGCGAATCCGGACGGGCGGCGCGCGCTGCAACAGCTCGGCGTCAGCGGCCGCATCGACGACGCGCACCGCGCGGCCGGGGCCGAAGGCTTCGGCGCGGTGCGGGCGCTGCTGCGCGAGCACGCCGCCGCGGTTCGCGGGCTGAACGCCGACGATGCGCATGCGTTCTGTGCCGCGCTTTTCACGTCGATCGCGGAAACGACGATGGAGTCGATCGCGCGCGATCCGGTGCAGGCCGATGGATATCGGGAAGCCGGTTTCCGTGCGTTGTGGGCCGTGTTGCAAGCGGTATGAGCGAAGCGGCCGCGTGACGAAATGCCGAAGGCGGTATCGGCTGCGGATTCGGTGCCGGCGCCGCTGCGCCGAATGGATCGCACGCGTTTTCAGCCAGGGCGAGACACGGCCGGAAACGACCGCTTGAATCGCCCATATTAATGAGTGAGTAATCATTCATTTGTTGTTTCAACTTTGTCGAGGAGCGAGATATGTCGAAAGTCTGGCTGGTAACGGGGGCCGCGCGCGGCCTGGGGCGTTCGATCGCGGAAGCGGTGCTGGCAGCGGGCGACCGGCTGGTGGCCGGCGCGCGCGATCCCGCGCGGCTTGCGGATCTGGTGGAACGGTACGGCGAGCGCGTGCTTCCGGTCGCGCTCGACGTGACCGACGAAGCGGCGGCCGCGCATGCGGTGACGGCCGCCCGCGACGCGTTCGGCCGCGTCGACGTGCTCGTGAACAACGCCGGCTACGGTCATACGGCGCCGTTCGAGCAAATGAGCGCGGCCGACTTCCGCGACCAGATCGAAACGAACCTGTTCGGCGTGATCAATCTCACGCGCGCGGTGTTGCCGACGATGCGTGCGCAACGCGCGGGCCACATCTTCCAGGTATCGTCGGTCGGCGGGCGCACGGCGACGCCGGGCCTGTCCGCGTATCAGGCCGCGAAATGGGCGGTCGGCGGATTCAGCGACGTGCTGTCGAAGGAAGTCGCGCCGTTCGGCGTGCGCGTATGCACGCTCGAGCCGGGCGGGATGCGGACCGACTGGGCCGCGCAGGCGAAGCGCGACGTCGAAGGCCTGCTGCCCGACTATCGGCCGTCGGTCGGCAAGATTCTCGAATTGCTGGGCGCATATGGCGGCCACGAGGTCGGCGATCCCGTGCGGATCGCGGCGCTGATCGTCGAGTTGTCGCGCCGCGACGACGTGCCGATGCGGCTGCTGCTCGGCGGCGACGCGCTGTTCGTGTGCGAGCAGGCGGAAACGCAACGTGCTGAAGAGGCGGTGCGGTGGCGCGACGCGACGTTGTCGACGATGTTCCCGGACGCGAAGCTGCCCGACGGGCTGGAGGAACTGAAGAAGGCCGGTTGAGTCCGGAGCGGCGGTATCGGGTCACGTGTTCGGGTGAGCGGCGCGCCCGCTGCCGCGGGTCGGCCGCGCGAGCGCAAGCGGAAGGCGGCGGCACGTCTGCCCCGTCTTCGCAGCCGTCGCCGCCCCCTGTCATCGCCCCAACGCGTAAAACTCCGCATTCGGCCGCATGTTCGTCACGTTCGCGATGCGGTTCGACATCCCGAAGAATGCCGAGATCGCCGCGATGTCCCACGCGTCCTCGTCGGTGAAGCCATGCGATTTCAACGTGTCGAAGTCCGCTTCGCCGACCAGATGCGCGGCCTGCGACACCTTCATCGCGAAGTCGAGCATCGCCTTCTGCCGCGCGGTGATGTCGGCCTTGCGGTAGTTGGTCGCGACCTGGTCGGCGATCAGCGGATCCTTCGCGCGAATGCGCAGGATCGCGCCGTGCGCGATCACGCAGTACTGGCACTCGTTCGCGCTGCTGGTCGCCACGACGATCATTTCGCGTTCGGCCTTCGTGAGGTTGCCGGGCTTGTCCATCAGCGCGTCGTGATACGCGAAGAACGCGCGGAACTCGTCCGGGCGATGCGCGAGCGTGACGAACACGTTCGGGATGAAGCCCGACTTTTCCTGCACGGCCGCGATCCGTTCGCGAATGTCGTCGGGCAGGTCGTCGAGCGCCGGCACCGGGAAGCGGCTGACGGGGGCGTTGTGTGCGGACGTCATGGGGTCTCCTGAATGAAGTGGCGCGGGCGGTCTCGATGCGCGAGCCGCTCGTCGATAAAGAAACGATGGGGCGCCGTTGCCGGCGTCATGCGTTGACGTCGACGACGATGCGGCCGCGCACCTTGCCGCCGATCAGTTCGCCGGCGAGCGGGATGACGTCGCCGAGGCCGACCCGGTGAGCGATCGTGCCGAGCTTGTCCACGTCCAGATCGGACGCGAGGCGGCGCCATGCTTCCAGCCGCTCGGCGCGCGGGCACATCACGCTGTCGATGCCGACGAGCGTCACGCCGCGCAGGATGAACGGCGCGACGGTCGCGGGGAAGTCCATCCCGGCGGCGAGGCCGCAGGCCGTCACCACGCCGCGATAGCGCGTGGTCGCGCATACGTTCGCGAGCACGTGGCTGCCGGCGACGTCGACGGCACCGGCCCATCGCTCCTTGCCGAGCGGCTTGCCCGGTGCGCCGAACTGCGACCGGTCGAGGATCTCCGCCGCGCCGAGCTGCCGCAGGTAGTCGGCATCGTCGGGGCGGCCGGTCACGGCGACGACGCGATAGCCGAGCCGCGCGAGGATCGCGGTGGCGACGCTGCCGACGCCGCCTGCCGCACCGGTCACGACGATCTCGCCGTCGCGTGGGCGCACGCCATGCCGTTCCAGCGCCATCACGCACAGCATCGCGGTGTAGCCGGCCGTGCCGATCGCCATCGCCTGTTGCGGCGAGAACGCGGACGGCAGCGGCACGAGCCAGTCGCCATCGACGCGCGCTTTCTGCGCGAGGCCGCCCCAGTGCGTTTCGCCGACACCCCAGCCGTTGAGCACCACGCGATCGCCGATGCGGTATTCCGGATGCGTGCTGTGCTCGACTTCGCCGACCAGATCGATGCCCGGCACCATCGGGAACTTGCGGACCACCGGGCTCTTGCCGGTGATCGCGAGCCCGTCCTTGTAATTCAGCGTCGAATAGCCGACGCGGATCGTCACGTTGCCTGCAGGCAGTTGCGCGTCGTCCAGCGTCTTCAGCTGCGCGTGCTGGCCGGTTTCGTCCTTGTCGATCACGATGCCCTGGAACATGCGTTCTCCTTTTTAGACCGATCGTCTAGTTAATGGCAAAAAAATTCAGCGGCGAGGCAAACCATTGAAGAAGAATTCGGCGAAGAGCGCGAGCGGTGCGTCGCTGCGTTCGAGCTTCGCGCGCAGCACGGCGCCTTCCCAGCCGATCCAGAAGAATGCGGCGAGCGCAGCGGGGTCGGCCGCGTCGGCCAGTTCGCCGGCTTGCTGCGCGGCGACGAGACAGTCGGCCAGCCGGCGCTGCCAATCCTCGAATGTCGCGCGCAGCCGTGCACGGAAACTTTCGGGCAGCGCGCCCATTTCCTGGCCGAGATTGCCGATCAGGCAGCCTCGACCGTATTCGTAACGCGCCATGCCGTCGCGCGCATCGTCGACGAACGCGCGAATGCGCGCGAGCGGCGACGCTTCGGTCTGGCTGAAATGACGGTCGAGCTTGCGCGCGAAGAACTCGGCGTAGCGATCGATCAACTCGAGGCCGAACGCCTCCTTGCTGTCGAAGTAGTGATAGAACGAGCCCTTCGGCACGCCGGCGCGGCTCAGAATCTCGTCGAGCCCGGTGGCCGAGAAGCCCTTTTCGGTGAGCACTTCCAGCCCGGTGCGCAGCAGCATGTCGCGGGTGGCGACGAGGTCTTCGTGCTGTTTGGGTGGCCGGCCGCGACGGCGCGGCGGATCAGTTCGAACGTCCATGGGCGAATAATAGACCGTTCGTCTCAAAAATCAAGCGTCGTGAGAGAACGGCTTGGTCGAGCGTCATGCCGTGCCGCCCGGTAGTTGATACCGCAGCCGTCGTGTGCGGTTAAAGCTGCTGGCGAAAATGCATGCCAAAAGCGAGTAAGCCCTGACGAAAGTAGAAGCGTTGTGCAAGAGCGTTGCCAAGGCCGGTATCAAGCACAAGATTCCCGCAGCTCTGCTTGCGCGCCTCATCGCGCAACGCGTCGATCAACGTCGCGCCAAGGCCGTGCTGACGAGCGCCGGCAGTAGTCACCAAATCGTCCACATAGAGAAAACGCCCGTACAGAAGGTTCTCCTGTATCCGATAACCGGCCAATGCGGCTATCTCTTTCCCCTGGAAGGCAGCCAGGATGCGATATCCCTGCCTGGCCTGGCGTTGCACTTGCTCCGTGAATGCGACGGCGTCCGTCAAGTGCGATCGCAATTGCCGCATGACACTGAAAGCGGCCTTGTAGTCTTGATCGCAGTCGAGATGATGTAGTCGAAACGTGTTCATGAGCGTTCCTTACGTCCGGCCCGTCAATGACGAGGCGTACGACCTTCAAATACGGACAAGGCCGGTTTATGGAGCATGGAGGGCGGACTTGCCGTACCTCGAACCACATACGCAACCAGACGTTTCAACTTCGATGGATCCCGCGCGAGGACACGCTTTTCGCCGGCTTTTCGACGGGAGGCCGCTTCATGCCTATTAGCTCCGTCACCTCGCGCCAATCATCCGCCGATGATATTTCAATAGTCACCCATTTCCCGTCCGGGTAAGCTCGCGCTTCATCGTAGAGCTTGACCAACTTCGGGCTCCACGAGTAACGCCGCTCGTCGAACTTTTCTCGCTCGGCTCTGCCGAGGACCACAAGAACGGAAAACTGCCTGTATGCCGGCAACAAGGTGCAGAGTGCCCTTGTCTTCTTGTACCGCAGTGACCAACCGCGCCTTTTTCCTCCGTAAATCCAGTCCGGCTCGAACATGCCGGGGTAGGAGGCCTCAATCCAACTCTGCAGGTTTCGCCAATGTTCGAACGCATCGTGGCCGATCCAGTGACGGATTGCACGCCCATCCGGCGGCGCCAGTTTGTTGGTGATTCTTTCACCAATCTCCGGAAGATGTTCCATGTCTTGACACTGCCTCCTCGCAGGACAGCTGCGCTTGCAGCTAACGTGCTTCCACTCTAGTTCTCCAGGATCACACGTTCGAGACTGGAACGGCTCAATGAAATGCTCGAAAAGATCAACGCGTCGGGACTCCACCGGCGATGCTGAAGTCCGTTCTCGGTACACGCGGAACGATGTCATCTTGGTTCTTCCGCTCACGCCCGACGACGATCAAAAATGAAGGGGCAACACGGCGAAGCGCGACCGTGATCCTTTGTCCAATTCTTGCGGGTAAAGCATGAACAAATCGCAGAAGGTTGTCGTCGTCACGGGTGCGTCGCAAGGCATCGGCGCAAAAATCGTCGACGCGTTTCGTCAGCTCGATTGTCGAATCGTCGCAACATCACGCACCATCAAGCCTTCCGACGACGACAACATTCTGTGCATTGCCGGCGACATCGGCGATCGAACGACGGCTCGACGTGTGGTTGCGGAGAGCATCGCGCGGTTTGGGAGGATCGATACGCTGGTAAACAACGCGGGCGTCTACATCGGAAAGCCTTTCACCGACCACACGGACGAAGACTACGCGGCCGTGATGAACGTCAACATGGCCGGTTTCTATCACATCACGCAGCTTGCAATCGCCGAGATGGAAAGACGATCGAGCGGCCACGTCGTGAGTGTCACCGCGAGCATTGACCAGGTTGCAATCAGCGGTGTCCATTCCGTCTTGGCCGCGCTGACCAAAGGCGGCATCAATGCCGCGACGCGGTCGCTGGCGATCGAGTATGCGAAAAAGGGCATCCGCGTGAATGCCGTTGCGCCCGGCAACATCAACACGCCGATGCATGCGCCCGAAGCCCACGAAGCGTTGGGCGCGCTCAACCCGGTTGGACGCCTGGGTGAAGCGAGCGATATCGCCGAGGCGATCCTCTTTCTGGACTCCGCACCTTTCATCACCGGAGAGATCCTGCATGTCGACGGCGGACAAAGTGCCGGCCACTGACATGCGTTACCGGGTCACTGCGAGCTTCGCCGCGGCGTCCCGGAGTGCCGTGCGAATCCCTTCTTCGACAACCGGGTGATGGAACGGCATCGCGAGCATTGCATCGACAGTCAGGCCCATCTGAAGGCTCGCGCAAGCAAATGGCCGATGTGCGCAGCGGACGGCCCTGGCACCTCCGCGCCGATAAATCCGCGTGTTGCTCGATCGACGTAGACACGGGCGCCCGCGATTTTTCAGCATCACCCGGCTGCGCCCCTGATCTTCGAAACTGACCTCGCCTGTCACGAAGGTATCCACGGCAAATCGCGATGGCGTGCGCCGACGACGGCGATTTGAGGATCGGAAAAGACGATCGCGAGTGGCGCTCGCCGCTCGATTTTCGCGACGTGAACGCGTGGAACGCGCAATTGGCTGCTCGATCGTCTCATTCGACGGAGTTCTTGGTACACACAGAAATCAGGCCTCTTGGTTCTTCAGTTCGTACCATCGAAGGTACAGAATGCGAACGCCAACACAGGGGAGCCGACGATGAACCTCCGTCCGATTCTGATTGCGGTCTTCGTGACAGCTGCGATTTCTTCGGTGGCCGGTGCCGCCGCACATGAGGCAAGCGAAATCGTGAAGCCGAATTTCGAACAGGCGATCCCGAATCTGCCCGGCAAGTCGCTCGTCGCAGTGGAGGTCGAGTACCCGCCGGGCGCCGCGTCCGTCCCGCACCTCCACGCGAAGTCAGCGTTCATATACGCGTACGTGGTGTCGGGCGCGATCGAATCAAAAGTGAACGACGGTGACGTGCATGTGTTCCGCGCTGGTGAGAGTTGGTCGGAACCACCCGGTGCGACTCATTCGGTCAGCCGGAATGCGAGCAAAACCGAGGCCGCGAAACTGCTGGCCGTGTTCGTTGTAGACAGTCGTGACAAGAAGCTGACCATACCGATCAAATAATCCCGATCAGTATCGTCGCGCGCACGATCGGCCGAGAGAATCCTGCTGCTTCGATGACGCGGCGGCGAAGCGCAGCGCCCGTGAGGACGTTGTCTTGTCCACGGATTCTGGCATGTATTCGATCTTGAGCATCACGTTTCCGCAGGTATGTGGGTGGCGGAGGCCGGCGCGATACCCGCCAACATGCGAGCGCAGTGACGGTGATCACCGTCGACGTCATTGCAGTGCACGGTGTTTTCGAACTTCAAGAGCCTATGTCCCAAGTCGATTCACTGAGCCAACTGCTTCAGATGATTACCATCACCGGACAGCTGGAGTTGCGCTGCGGCAGCGGATCGCCGTGGCAATTGGCGTGGGCGCGAGCCGCGGCGCATGAGATTCCGTACCACGTCGTGCTCAAGGGGCGCGCTGTCCTCGAGGATGTCGGCACTGGATCGATAAGGGAACTGGTCAGCGGAGACATCGTGCTTTTGCCGCACGGATCGGCGCATGTGCTGCACGACGGCAGCCGGCATCAGCGGCGCCAGCTCGGCAACCGGCACGGAGCTAGCGTACGGTTCCGAGGCGGACATGACAGTCATGGTGAGCGTCTGGATTTGCTGTGCGGACGGTTCTTCATCAGACCACCCCATGACCGACTGATTCGCGACTACTTACCCACGACGCTCACCGTGCGATACGTGGCCGGCGATAGGGATGGCGACAACGGCTCCGCGTCCCACCAGCTCGCAAGCCTGGTCGATCTGATGCGAATGGTGTCGGTCGGTGCCAAGCCCGGCGGACGCGCGATACTGAACGCGCTGACTTCCGCGCTGTTCACATTGGTGCTGCGTGCGGCGAGCGAGACGGGCCAAGCGCCTGCGGGGCTGCTCGCGCTGGCTGGTCATCCGCGGCTTGCTCCGGCCATTTCGGCGATGTTTGCCGAGCCGGCACGACCGTGGAGCCTTCCGGAACTCGCAGATCTATGCAACATGTCGCGTGCGACCTTCATGCGGCACTTCCACGACAACCTGGGGCGCTCGGCGACGGAACTGCTTACCGACATTCGGATGACGCTCGCCGCGAACGAGCTGAAGAAGCCGGCAGTCAGCACCGAGGCCGTGGCCGAATCTATCGGGTATCGGTCGGTCGCTGCATTCCGGCGGGTGTTCACCGACAAGATGGGGATGACACCGGGGCAGTGGAGACGTCGAACAGACGAAGTCGAATGATTCGCCTGCGCGCCGCGGTGCAGTCTGAACGAAGGCTGGACAGGTCGACGATGATGGGTGATCGCGTCTCGCACTGAATGGACTTTGGCCGGCTCTTCTCCATCAATCCTCTTCTCGATTATCGGTTCCGTGCAAGGGAAACGGCTCGCGCCACGCAACCTGGCACGCAACGAATTGCCTCCTTCGGCGTTTGATCCTTTCGAGCATTTTATTGAGCAAACGTAGTCTCGAAATCGGTATCCGTGAACTCTAAAGTTGAGACTCCTAGCGCGGCGTTGAAAGAGCCGTGCGATGAAAGGTATCGGGATGCTCGCCGTCGCATAACGCGAAAGCAGCCGGGTACTTGAATCGATTTCCTCACCTAAGGAGTGACCATGAGCAACGGAACTGCCGCGACCAACGCCGTGATCGAATGCATCCTGAGCCGAAGCGCCGCGAAGTACTACGACCCGGAGGCGACGCTGAGCGATGACCAGATCCGGAACCTCGTGCAAATTGGAACAAGCGCGCCGACGTCTTTTCATCTGCAGAACTGGCGCTTCATCGCCGTACGTACGCGTGAAGCGAAGGCGCGGTTGAGCCCGATCGCCTGGAACCAGCCGGCGGTCTCTGACGCAGCCGTTACGTTCATCGTATGCGGCCAACTGGTCGAGACCAGCGTGATTCCCGAGCGTCTCGCGCCTCTCGTCGAAGCTGGTGTGATGCCGGCATCGATGGTGGCCGAATGGGAGGTTCCCGCGCGCAATCTCTACATGGAATATCCGCAACGACGCCGCGACGAGGCAGTGCGTACTGCGACGTTCGGAGCGGCGGCAATGATCTACGCGGCCCGGTCGCTCGGTCTCGGTTCGACGCCGATGATCGGCTTCGACGCCGACGCCGTTCATCGAGAGTTCGGGCTGGCCGACGACGAAGTGCCGGTGATGCTGCTTGCGATCGGCGCCGAGCGCCCTGGGAATTGGGCGCAGAAGCCGCGACGTCCGGTGACCGAAGTGCTGGACTTCGTATAAGCGGCCGGCACGGTGGCGACTGTACTAGGCGATCAAGCGGGCGCCCCGGCGCGCGTCGATCGCTGCGTACCTTCAGCCTGAAAACCCATTTCGACCCGGACCTCGGGACGAAGCAACCCCACGGACGGCGCCTGCACGGGCTTTCCGCGATCAGTGATACCAGTCATTCACGGAGATTATGATGGCAAGGACTGCAGTACTCACGCCGGAACAGGTGCCGGCTGAATCGAAGGCGACGCTCGCTGCGTTTACCAAGAACATCGGATTCACGCCGAACATGATGGCGAGTTTCGCGCAAAGCCCGACCGCATTCAATGCATGGGCGACGTTGCTCGGCGCACTGAGCAAGGCGCTCGACGTGAAAACGCGTGACAGTATCGGGCTGGCCGTCTCCGAAGTGAACGGCTGCAACTACTGCCTGACGGTTCACAGCATGACGGCTGAACATATGGCAAAGCTGCCGGCCGACGAGATCATTCTCGCCCGCAAGGGCCACGCGACCGATCCGAAGCGCGACGCCGCCGTCCAGTTCGCCCGGAAGGTCATCGAAACGCGCGGGAAGGTGGGCGACGCCGATCTGAAAGCCGTTCGCGAGGCCGGCTACACGGATGCGAACGTGATGGAGATCGTTGCCCTCGTCGCCATGTATTCGCTGACGAACTTTTTCAACAACGTGTTCGATCCCGAACAGGACTTTCCCGCGGTTCCGCCGGCGGGCTCGATCTGACCACTGTCATGTCGCATCTCCGCGCATTCGCGGCGCGTTGGTGTGATTCGGGACGAGCGCCGACGCGCCCGGATACGACCACGACCGTGCGTCGAGGACGTGTCCGGGCCTCGCGTTCGACCCGGCCATTGCAGGAAGAAGAAAGTGACACTCAACCATCCCGTTTTCACGCGCTGGCCGGCGCAGCACCCCGATCGGCTTCAGCTCTTCTCGCTGCCGACGCCCAACGGCGTCAAGGTGGGCATCATGCTGGAAGAGACGGGCGTCGAGTATGACGCGCACCGCATCGATATCCTTGCCAACGAGAATCACGATCCGGCGTTCGTCTCGCTTAACCCCAACGGCAAAATACCCGCAATCTATGACCCGCACGGGCCCAGCGGTAGACCTGTCGCGCTTTTCGAATCTGGAGCGATCCTGATTTATCTCGCCGACAAGACCGGACGGTTCCTGTCGAGCGATCCAAATACGCGCTACGAGACGATCCAGTGGCTGATGTGGCAAATGGGCGGTGTCGGCCCGATGTTCGGGCAGGTCGGCTTCTTCAACAAGTTCGCCGGCAAGGCGTACGAAGACAAGCGTCCGCTGAACCGCTACGCGACGGAATCGGCGCGGCTGCTTGGCGTGCTTGACGAGCGTCTGACCGGGCGTGATTGGGTGATGGGCGCCGATTACAGCATCGCCGATATGTCGTTGCTGGGCTGGGTGCGCAATCTGATCGGCTTTTACGAAGCGCGGGAGCTGGTCGGCTTCGATCGCTTTGTTCACGTGAAAGCATGGCTCGATCGGGGTCTTGGACGGCCGGCGGTGCAACGCGGGCTGCAAGTGGCAGCGGTCTGACGGAACGATTGGAATCGGTCGATGAACATCCTCCATATCGATTTCAGCCCGCGTGCTGAATCCCACAGCCGCCAGCTGTCGGCAGCGGTCGTCCAGAAGCTGCTCGAGGTCGTGCCCGGCACAAGCATCAATCGCCGGGATTTCGGCGCCGTGCCGCTGCCGCATGCGACACCCGGCTATGCGACGGCATTGTCGACACCGGCGACGTTGGCAAACCCGCCGAAGGCTTCACTGGATTTATCGGAAACACTCATTCGGGACGTGGAGACGGCCGATGTGATCGTCATCGGGACGCCGATGAACAACTTCACGATTCCGTCCGTCTTCAAGGCGTGGATCGACCACGTACTGCGTGTTGGCAGGACGATGAAGTCGACGCCGACCGGGAAGGTCGGGTTGCTGCGGGATCGCCCCGTCTTCATTGGCGTCGCCGCTGGCGGCATATTCAGCGGCGAGCACGCGAATCAGCCCGATTTTCTGACGCCCTACCTGTCGGCGGCCTTCGGCTGCATCGGTTTGAACACACTGAAGTTTCTCCCGGTGCAGGGCACCGCGTTTCTGTCGCCGGACCAGGCCGCATCGGCAATCGAGCAGGCGCTCGCAGCAATTGATGTCTCATCCATTAGAGCGGTCGCGTCCGGCCGCTGACCAGGGAGCGAATAATGAAGATCGTCGTGATCGGCGGTACCGGCCTGATTGGCGCGAAGACAGTAGCCGTTCTGCGTGGAAGTGGGCACGACGTGGTCACGGTGTCGCGCAAATGCGGCGTCGACGCGTTTACCGGCGTGGGCCTCGTTGAAGCCGTCGCTGGCGCGGATGTGGTGATCGACGTGTCGGATGCGCGCTCGTCCGATGCGCTGGCAGTGCTTGAATTCTTCCAGACCGCGGGCCGCAATCTGGTCGCCGCGGAAGCGGCCGCAGGCGTTCGGCACCATGTCCTGCTGTCCGTCGTCGGCATCGACCGGGTACCCGACCAAGGCTATTACCGCGCGAAAGTCGTCCAGGAAAAACTGGTCGAGCAATCTGGCATCCCCTATACGATCGTGCGATCGACGCAATTCCACGAGTTCCTGCGCAGCATCGCCGACGCGCATACGGACGGCAATGTCGTCAGGGTTCCGCCGGCGCGACTTCAACCGGTCGCGGCCGACGACGTTGCCGCGCTCGTAGCGGAAGTGGCGCTCGCTGCACCACGGAACGCAATCGTCGAGATAGGCGGCCCGGAGCGTGGGGCATTCGACCACATCGTCGCCGGCTATTTAAAAGCCGTCGGGGACCGGCGCACCGTCGTGACGGATCCGGACGCCCGATATTTCGGCGGGCGCCTCGCGCAAGACGCGCTGGTGCCATCACGCGAAGCGCGAGTCGGCCTTGTCGGCCTGCATTCCTGGATCCGTCGCTCGGGCGATCAAGCGGCTTCGCTGCGACGAGTCGAAATCAAGCCGGTCTCTCCGGACGATTTCGACACGTGGTACCCGTTGTGGAAAGGCTATCAGCGCTTTTACGACGTGGATATCCCGGAGGCCGCGACGCGCGCGACGTGGGCGCGCTTCATGGATCCAACGGAGCCCATGCATGCAGCGCTTGCGGTGGCAGGCGACGACACATTGGGGCTCGTGCATTGGCTGTATCACCGATCGACGTGGACGACCCACGACTATTGCTATCTGCAGGATCTATTCGTCGCGGACGGAGCGCGCGGCCGTGGAGCAGGCCGCGCACTGGTCGAGCATGTCTATGCAGACGCGAGACTCCGCGAGGTGCCGCGCGTGTACTGGCTGACACATAGAACCAACCAAAATGCCATGAAGCTCTACGACCGCATCGCTGAGCGATCCGATTTCGTTCAGTACCGGAAGCAATTTGTCTAAGCAATGTGCTCGAGAATCCGTTGGCGCTCCACGCGTCGACTCGATGAGCGACAAGGTCCGGTGGCGCTTATGATTGGCACGAAACCGCAATAAAATGCATGGACCCTTCCAGTTTCCGATATCCCATGTCCGAAATCGACTGGCTGAGCCATTTCCTGCAAATGATCACCGTCACCGGCCGTGTGGAGGTGCGGTGCGCGTACGGCGCGCCCTGGCAGGTCGCTTGGGGCCAGTCCGCAGCTCACGAGATTCCGTATCACGTCGTACTTGAAGGGCGCGCTGTTCTCGAGGACACCGGGACGGGGACCGTGAGGGAACTGGTGAGTGGGGACATCGTACTGTTACCGCACGGGGCGCCGCATGTGCTGCACGACGGCAGCGGACGCGCGCCTGGCCCGACCTTCAATCGCCAAGGTTCCGTCGGATCGATAGTCAGCGAAAACGACGGTTCGGGCGAGCGTTTGGACATGCTGTGCGGACGGTTCTTCATTGGACCGCCGCACGATCGGCTCGTTCGAGGGTACTTGCCGACGATGCTGACGGTACGCTCCGTAGACGGCGGTGGCCAGGACGACATCGGCTCGGCGTCGAATCAACTGGCGAGCTTGGTCGGGCTGATGCGAATGGAGTCGGTCGGCGAAAAACCGGGCGGATACGCCATTCTCAACGCGCTGACGTCCGCGTTGTTCACACTGGTGCTGCGCGCGGCCAGCGAGGCAGGGCAAGCCCCTGCGGGGCTGCTGGCGCTCGCTGGCCATCCGCGACTGGCCCCGGCCATTTCGGCGATGTTCTCCGACCCGGCGCGACCGTGGAGCCTGCCCGAGCTGGCCGACCTGTGCAACATGTCGCGCGCAACCTTCATGCGGCACTTCCAGGACAAGCTGGGGCGGTCAGCTACGGAACTGCTCACCGATATCCGAATGACGCTGGCCGCCAACGAACTGAAGAAACCGGCGACGAGCACCGAGGCCGTGGCGGAATTCGTCGGCTATCGATCCGTCGCGGCATTCAGGCGCGTATTCACCGACAAGATGGGCATGACACCGGGGCAGTGGCGGCGCGTCGCGAACGAAGCCGAATAGTGAACAGGGCTCGCAAGCGGTGCTGCATGGCCGGCTTTGGCGTTTGATCCTTTCAGGCATTTTATTGAGAAAACGTAGTCTCGAATTCGGTATTCGGGAGCTCTAGAGTGGAGACTCCTAGCACACTGATGAACGAGTCACGCCATGAACCGCATCGCCATTCCCGCCATCAAGTCGCTCGCCGCAGAAAGCGGCGCGCGGGCCAGCCATTTCGTCGCTGGACGAACGGCAAATACGTTCGCTGCGCTGCGTAACTTTGTCGAAACAAATTTCATCGCGCTGCTCGGTATTGCGGGTGTCGCTGCATCGGCTAGCTTGGCGGAAATTGCGCTGACCATTGCGATCACCATCATTACGCGCACCTTCAGGCGTCCCAGCGGTACGTTGCCCGCGGCTCGCGCATAAAGCCGTTCGATATGGCCGGCGAAGCGTGGCAACGCCGATTCAAATTCGCGCTGCATCCAGATGCCGGGAACGCCGGAAGAAGCTGTCGGCTGGGTCGGCAGCACGTGAATGTCCTCCTCAACGTAGTCAGATCTCACCTTAACCGGGTATCAAAAATGACCACTCGTGCAAATCCGATTCGTCTGCAAATCGCTGAGAAGGCTGTTGGGTCGCTCTCGCTCCTTGCGCTGCTTCGATGGACGCTGGTCGTCATCTTTCTTTGGTTCGGGGGTATGAAGTTCACTGGATACGAAGCCAACGGGATTGCGCCGTTCATCGTCAACAGTCCGATCATGAGCTGGTTGAATACGCTTGTCGGCGTTCGAGGCGCAAGCTACGTGATCGGCGTACTGGAGCTGTCTACAGCCGCAGCGCTGATTGCAGGAGCCTTCCAGCCCTTCTTCTCAGCATTGGGAGCAGTGATGTCGGCCGCGACCTACGTGATCACGCTGACCTTCTTCTTGAGCACGCCGGGTGTGGCCGAAGCGACGGCGGGTGGCTTTCCGGCCATTTCGGCACTGCCCGGCCAGTTCCTTCTCAAGGACCTCGTTCTGCTTGCGGCATCGCTTTGTCTAGTCGTCGCGTCTGTTCAAGGCTCGGCGCCCGGAGCTGATACGCGGTGATGAGCTTCGTTCCATAGATAAGGGGCTGCGCCGTTCTCGATAGAAGGCCGGATTGCGACAGACGTAGCGGTGCGACGAACAAGATCCGATTTTCGTTCGTCGCCCTTCGCGTTACCGCGCGTCGCCGCAATATCTGTCGATGATCTCGAACAGTTGGCGGCATGACGCGGCGACATGCTGTTCAGGCGCGGTCGCAACGCTGAGTAGCAGGCCCGGTCGTGTCCATGACGGATTTGCAAACCATGCAGAAAGCGGAGACGGTGCAATACGAAAAGTCATCGCTTCCTTCACGATCAGCCGATCCGGCGCGCCTTCGGGAAGTCTGAGAAGTACGGATAGGCCTGCATTGATCCATTCTGCGTGACGCGTGCGCAGCTGTTCGCATAGTGCTTCGCGCTGGGCGGAATAAATTCGTTTGAGGCGGCGCACCCGTCGAATGTAGTGACCACGCCGCATGAAGTCGGCTGTCGCGAGCTGGATGACCGGTGACGGAGCGGGAGCAAGCGTTGCCGCGACCTCTGCGAAGGCATCGACCAACTCGACCGGCGCGACGGCAAATCCGAGCCGCAGGGCGGGACTAATGGTTTTGCTGAAGGAGCCGATATGGATCACGCGTTTTCCTTCGTCCAACGAAGCCATCGCGGGGGCGGGTCGGCCTTGCAGTTGGAGTTCGCCGAGGTAGTCGTCTTCGATTATCCATGCATGGTTTGAACGGGCCCAGTCGAGCAGTTGGAGGCGCCGCCTTAGCGAGAGCGTCGAACCCAGCGGCGCCTGTTGACCGGGAGTGACGACAGCCAATGCGGCGTCGGATGCATGTGCAATCCCGTAGTCGACGTTGAGACCATCCGCATCGACCGGCACGGGCACGACCGTCAGGCGGGCAAGTTCCAGTCCTTTACGCGTGACCATGAAGCCGGGCTCTTCCATCCAGGCTTTTCTACCGTCAAGGTTGAGCACCCGGAGTGCCAGGCCTAACCCGGAGATGTACCCTGAAGTGACGAAGACCTGCTCCGGATGGCAGTGGTAGTTGCGCGTGATCGCCAGGTTCGCAGCGATTTCGGTTCGCAACTCCAGCTCGCCGCGCGGATCAGGATAGAGCAACGACGACAACGATCCTGTCTTTAATAGATTCGATGAGCGAGACCGGGAAAAGAGCTTTTCAGGTAGGCCTTCGAATGCGGGAACGCCGAGCTGAAAAATCGCTGGCCCCGCATTCATTTCGTCATAGGACTTCATGAATGGCCCCACTGGCGGCACTGCCGGCCGAGTCGCATTAGCGCTAGGCCGCGGGGCAACCCGGGTACCTCTTGCACCAAAGGTCTCGATCATTTGCGCGTCCGACAGATGCTCGTAAGCGGTCTGAACAGTACCGCGCGCCACACCCAGTTGCGCCGCGAGATCTTGCCACGACGGAAGACGAGTCCCTGGGGCAAGCAATCCCGATTCTATGGCTCTGCTAATGCTGATTCGGATTTGCTCGGCGAGGGGAAGCTTCGCCGTCCGGTCGAGTTGAATTTGAAGGTCTCGATTCATGCTCTTGGTACACACAAAAGTTGCACATCTTGGTTCTTCTTTTTATGCCATCGATCGCACAGAATCTTCGCACGGTCGGGACATGAAATGTAAGGGATGCAGAGTAATGAAGGCAAAACATTTTTCAATATCCAAGGGGTGAGGGTGGGCCGGCGTTGACAGCCTTGTAGTCAGCGGTGCGAACTTCCACCACATGCATCCTGTCGGACTTTTTTACGGGCAGCCCGCTATGAGAAATGACCGGTCGATCCTGCATGTTTCCATGGTGGAGAAACTGTCGCCGACGATGATCAGCATCAGCTGGAGCAGTCCGTGTTTGGGCCACTATACGGACCAGGTCTGGCGCGTCGGTCTTGCGCGCACGGAATCGGTTTGCATGCTTTCCGGCATGTCGATACTGCCCGGAGATACGGTCTTTCGTCCTCGGACACAGCGCTCGCGCGTGCCGATCAACCACAACCGTATGATTTTGGCTTCCGCGGTTGCAGGGGCGCTCCGTGACTCCGACACGTCGCAAATGACAGAAACATGAATTCCTCGCCAAACGGCGTTAGCGGGTGCTCAAACCGGCATGTGCGGAGCGACAGGAACCGATCCTTGTTTTGGGGGATCCTGCTTTCTCACTCGTCGCCAAGCGTTTCAACCGCACCACAGACAGGGCCGGAAGGCTACTGGTGTTCAACGAGAGATACGGCGATATGGAAATTCGAGATTCACTGCCTGAGTCAGCGCATCATCGCGCCGACTGTCCAGCATGGACGAATCGTGATCTTGGTGTGGGTATCGGCATTCATCAGCTCCACTACCCTGACTTTCTGGCATCGCGGCAGCCGGTCGACTGGGTAGAGGTTCACACGGAGGATTACCTGGCGGACGGCGGCTACGATCTGCACGTTCTGGAGCAGGTCCGACGGGATTATCCGCTTAGCTTTCATGGTGCGGGATTGAGCATCGGATCGACCGGACCGTTGGACAAGAACCACGTCGGCCATATCGCGTCGCTTGTAGAGCGGTTTCAGCCTGCACTTGTATCCGAGCATTTGTCATGGTCGGTCTCCTTGACACGCCACCTGTACGATGCGCTGCCGCTGCCTTTTACGGCTGAGTCGTTGGACGTGGTGGCACGACACGTCGATCAGATTCAAAGCGCGCTGAAGCGGACCCTGTTGGTTGAGAACATCACTCGTGGCGTTTGTTTTCGACAGGACGAAATGACGGAATCGGAGTTCCTTTCTGAACTCGTGGGGCGTACGGGATGCGCGATTCTCGTGGATATCAGCAACCTCTACGAGAGCCAAACCCAACGCGGGGACGACGCTTTTGAAGCGCTGGCGCGTCTTCCCGCGGATGCAGTGATGGAGATTCATGTGAGCGCGCGACAAAGGCGCACTCACTCGGTCGCCGACCATTACGCGGACGGCGTTTGCACTGATGTCTGGCGGCTTTACGGCTCCGCGGTCGAACGGTTCGGGGGCGTTTCGACACTGATCGAGTGTGAAGGTGACGCTGCTTCGCTCTCGAGCCTTCTCAACGAAGCATCGACGGCCAGGCACGTTGCGGAAGTGTTCGGGGTGAGGAGGGCTGAATGAGGGAATCGCTCAAGCAGGTGCAATTGGAATTCGCAACGTCACTGTTGCACACCAACGCGGAAACCGCTTTGCTGGCCCGGCTTGCAGGCGATGTGGCGAAGAACAGAAATCGCGTCGCTCACTACCGGGATCATCTCCGGCACACGTGGCACCGCGCGCTAGCGTCCGCCTATCCGGTCCTCCACAGTCTGATGGGCGAAGCGTTCTTCGTTGCGCTTTCCCGCGAATATGGCACTGCAGATCCATCCCGGTCCAGCGATCTCAATCGGTTCGGAAGCCGTATGGCGGAATTGCTGGAGGCATGGCCACCTACCGCGACATTACGTTACCTTGCTGACGTAGCGCGGCTCGAGTGGGTGCTCCATCGGGCCAGGTATGCGGCGGATGCGGTGACGCGCCCGTCAAGCCGATGGACCTATGCCACGGTCGAAGCGCTCGAGAATTGTTCCATCCTGTTTCATCCAGCCGTCGAGTTGGTTCACACGTCGACGCGTGCCGCAGATCGCTGGCGCATGTTTCGTTCGTCTGGCGAAAAGCCTGCTCTCTCCGACGCAGATCATCCGCAATGGTCGGTCGTTGCTCGTGTCGGGTGGACGCCCGACGTTCTGGTGATATCCGAGAATGCGTTTGCGATGCTCACTGAACTGCGCGATGGCGCGACGATAGGTGACGCACACCGCTCTGCGGTGTCGCGCGACGCCAGTTTTGATTTTGATCGCCATTGGCATCAATGGATTCGGCACGGCATCGTCGCGACGGCTGACGTTAGGAGGTCGGCGTAGTGGTCGAGGTCTTGGATGTAATGGCTCAGGCGTGTTTGTTGACGCCTTGGCAAAACTCAGTCGATGTTGCCGGCAGCGCCACGCGTAACTCGATCCTGTCGACGAGCTCGCGATCGGATGCCGCACCTCCCCTTCAGCCTGTCCCACGCCGTAGACCGCGAGCAACGCAGCGGCGAGCGCTTCCTCCCGATACTTTTCCAACAGACCGGGCCAGAGGATGACGTCGAGCTGCCCCGTCCCGTCCTCGAGCGTCGTGAACAGCGAGCCGTTCGCCGTGCCGGGCCGTTGCCGAACCGTGACCAGTCCGCACATGCGCGCGCTGGCCGCTGCGCAGTGCGGATATCGGCCGATTTCGTGAGGGGCCACGCGACAAGCCGTTTTAGATCGGATGCGGATACGCCATGTGCCGCGGGCGTACGCGGCCTGTATCGGATGGCTGCATCCGCCTCTGATCGAAAGCGATAGCCGCGCGCGGCATTCTTCAGTACAAACCCTGATTAAAAAACCTTATCGCGGTGAAAAATTCCGCATCTTATTGAACCGATATCGGCTCGCTATAGTGGCTCGCTTTCCCGCACGCCATCGCGGCGCGCGGCTGACACGCCGACCAGTTGACCCGCAGGAGCCGCTTGATGACCACCGACGCACGATTCACCGAAATCGAGGATCTGATGCCCGCCGCCCGCGCGCTGCGCGAGATCCGCCACCACATTCACCATCACCCCGAGCTCGCATACGAAGAGCACGAGACCGCGGCGCTCGTCGCGGACAAGCTCGAGCAATGGGGCTGGCAGGTGACGCGCGGGGTCGGCAAGACCGGAGTGGTCGGCACGCTGCGCGTCGGCGACGGCACGCGCAGCATCGGCATCCGCGCGGACATGGACGCGCTGCCGATCGTCGAAGCGACCGGCCTGTCGTATGCGAGCGCCGCGCACGGCAAGATGCACGCTTGCGGCCACGACGGCCACACGACGATGCTGCTCGGCGCCGCGCAGCACCTCGCGAAGACGCGCAACTTCTCCGGCACCGTGCACCTGTATTTCCAGCCGGCGGAAGAGCACGGCGTCGACAGCGGCGCGAAGAAGATGATCGACGACGGGCTGTTCGAACGCTTTCCGTGCGATGCGGTGTTCGGAATGCACAACCATCCGGGCGCGGCGCCCGGCGTGTTTCTCACGCGCCGCGGCCCGTTCATGTCGGCTGGCGACAAGGCGATCATCTCGATCGAGGGCGTCGGCGGCCACGCGGCGCGCCCGCACCTGACGGTCGACCCGGTGGTGGTGGCTGCGAGCATCGTGATGGCGCTGCAGACGATCGTCGCGCGCAACGTCGACCCGTCGCAGCCGGCCGTCGTCACGGTCGGCTCGATGCACGCGGGCACCGCGAACAACGTGATTCCCAACGGCGCCCGCCTCGAACTGAGCGTGCGATCGTTCAGCCCCGACGTGCGTGCGCTGCTCAAGCGGCGCATCGTCGAGCTGGCCGAATCGCAGGCCGCGAGCTACGGCGCGACCGCGAACGTCGAGTACATCGAAGGCTATCCGGTCGTCGTCAATACGGATGCCGAAACGGATTTCGCCGCGCAGGTCGCCCGCGAACTCGTCGGCGACGCGCACGTGGTCGAGCAGGCCGACCTGCTGATGGGCAGCGAGGATTTCGCGTTCATGCTGCAGCGGCGGCCCGGCTCGTTCGTGCGGCTCGGCAACGGCGAAGGCGAGGACGGCTGCATGGTGCACAACCCGAAGTACGACTTCAACGATCGCAACCTGCCGATCGGCGCGGCGTTCTGGACGCGCCTGGTGGAGCGTTACCTGGGGCAGTAACGCCCCGCCGAGACGCGCGACGGCCGGCCGGCGTTTCCGGCCGCATTGACAGGAGATTCGAGCGATGCATAAAGACCATCTCGCACTGCACCCCGTGTCGACGGGCGCCGCCGAAACCGGCACGCGCGACGCACCGGCCGTCACCAAACGCGGCGCGATCGCGGCGGCCGTGATCGGCAACTGGCTGGAGTTCTTCGATTTCACCGTGTACGGCTTCTTCGCGGTGCTGATCGGCAAGCTGTTCTTCCCGTCGAGCGACCCGACCACGTCGCTGCTGCTGTCGGTCGCGACGTTCGCCGCCGGCTTCTTCACGCGGCCGCTCGGCAGCGTCGTGCTCGGTGTCTATGCGGACCGCAAGGGCCGCAAGGCTGCGCTGAACCTGACGATCATGCTGATGGCGCTCGGCACCGGCCTGATCGCGATCGCGCCGACGTACGCGCAGGTCGGCGTGGCCGCGCCGCTGTTGGTGGTCTGCGCGCGCCTGATGCAGGGCTTTTCGCAGGGCGGCGAATTCGGCGCGGCGACGTCCACGCTGATCGAACAGGGCGGCACGTCGCGCCGCGCGTTCCGCGCGAGCTGGCAACTCGCGACGCAGGGCGGCGCGGCGCTGATGGGTTCGGGCTTCGCGGCGCTGCTGTCGAACACGCTGACGAAGGACGCGCTCGAAGGCTGGGGCTGGCGGCTGCCGTTTCTCGTCGGCGTGCTGATCGCGCCGGTCGGGATGGTTTTGCGCCGCCGGCTCGCGGACGATGCGCCCGGCGACGCCCATCACGGGATCGAACGCGGCGTGCTGCGCGAGCTGTTCTCGAAGCACACGCGCACGGTGCTGCTGCTGATGCTGACGGTGATGGGCGGCACGGTGTCGACCTACATCCTGACCTTCTACATGCCGACCTATGCGATCCATACACTCGGGCTGCCGATGAAGCTGTCGATGTTCGTCGGCGTCGCGTCGGGCTGCGTGATGCTGGCCACGTGTCCGCTGTTCGGCTGGCTGTCGGATCGTCTCGGCAGCCGGCGCATGCCGATCTTCGTCGGGCGCGGCGTGCTCGTGCTGCTGCTGTTTCCCGCGTTCTGGCTGATGAACCATCATCCGACGCTGTCGGTGATCCTGCCGCTCACCGCGCTGATGCTGCTGTTCTATTCGCTCGGGTCGGCATCGGAAATGGCGCTGATGTGCGAGTCGCTGCCGCGCCACGTGCGCGCGACCGGTATCTCGATCGCGTATGCGCTGGCGGTGACGATCTTCGGCGGCACCGCGCAGCTGATCGCGACGTGGCTCGTGCAGACGACGGGCAGCAAGCTCGCGCCGGCCGGCTACGTGGCCGCGTGCGTGGTGCTGTCGCTGGTCGCGGTCGCGATGCTGCGCGAAACGGCGCGCGAGTCGCTGGACTGACGCGCGAAGCGGGGAGCCGGGAGCGGGGAGCGGGGAGCGGGCGGCGCGCGGCCGTGTGCGCTTACCGCCCGCGCACCACCCTCAGATACGACGCGAGCATCGTCGCGAGTTCCTGCGCGGCCGGCGTCAGCGGCACGGCCGCGCGCTGCAGCAGACAGACGTCCTGCGCTTCGGCCCGTTCGCGCACGGGCACCTTCACGAGCGCGCCGGCGAACGGCCCGTGCCGCGTGATCGCTTCGGTTTCCAGCGCGAGGGAATCGGTTTGCGTGACGATCTGCAGCGTCTCGAACATCCCCTCGACGGTTGCGAGAATCTTCGGCGGCGGCAGGCCGTGCGCGTCGAAGTACGCGAGCAGCCGGTTCACGACCGGGTCGGCGCTCAGGTTCGGCGAGCGCGTGGACACCCATCCATGATCGGCCAGCTCGGCGAGCGATTGCGCATGCATCGCCGGGTGCCCGTTGCGGCAGACGACCACCGGCGCCGACGTGCGCAGCGGTGTGACCGCGAGATCGGTCGTGTCGGTCTGCTTCGCGACCAGCGCGATCGCGAAATCGACCGCGCGTTCGCGCAGCCAGCCGATCATCATCCGCGACGTGCCGGTGCGCAGGTGCACGTCCACGTTGTCGAAGCGTGCGCGGAACGCGGTCAGCACCGGCGCGAACGCGTCGATCAGCGGCTCGGTCACGAGGCCGAGCGTGACGGTGCCTTCGTAGGCGCCGCTCAACTGACGGATTTCCCGCTCGACCTGCTCGCATTCACCGAGGATCGAACCGGAACGCGCGAGCAGCCGCTGGCCGACCGCCGTCGGCACGATCCCGCGATTGGTGCGCGTGAACAGCGTCGCGCCGAGCGTCGCCTCGAGGCTCTGCAGTTGCTGCGTGACGCCGCTTTGCGCGAGATCGAGCGCGCGTGCGGCCGCGCGCAGACTGCCGTGCTCGACGACGGCCTGGAAGATGCGGAGCTGGGACAGCGTGAACGCCATGGGAAGCAGCGAGGCCGGTGATCGGAAATACCGATCATGATAAGTCAGCCGATGGTTCCGGCGCCGGCCCCGGGCTTCTACGATCGCAGGCAGTCCGGCTCATGCCGTTTGTTCCCGTTCCTGCCCGTCCGTCGACCATGAAACGTTTCCTCGTTCCGCTCGTTTTCCTGTGCATTGGCCTGGCGGCCACGTCCGCGTACGCGCTCGACGCGCACGTGGTGCGGCTCGGCATCGACCCGACCTATCCGCCGATGGACGCCAAAGCGCCCGACGGCAGCCTGAAGGGCTTCGACGTCGATCTCGGCAACGAAATCTGCCGCCGCGCGCAGTTGCGCTGCCAGTGGGTCGAGCTCGAATTCTCCGGGATGATCCCCGCGTTGCAGGCGCGCAAGATCGACGCGATCCTGTCGTCGATGGCGATCACCGCGAAGCGCGAGAAGCAGATCCTGTTCTCGTCGAAGCTGTTCCGCTTCAAGTCGCGGCTCGTCGCCCGGGCCGGCAGCGGGCTCGACGGCACGGCGGCGTCGCTGGCCGGAAAGCGCGTCGGCGTGCAGTCGGGCACGCAGTTCGAATCGTGGGCGCTCGCGCACTGGGCGCCGGCCGGTGTCGGCGTGGTGCCGTACAAGAGCCAGGATGACGTGTTCGCCGATCTCGTCAACGGCCGCCTCGACGCGGCGCTGCTCGGCGCCGTGGAAGCCGACTACGGGTTCCTGCGCCAGCCGCGCGGCAAGGGTTTCGCGTTCGTGGGCGTACCGCTCGACATGGGCGATCGCGGCGTCGGCATCGGCATGCGGCAGTCGGATACCGCGCTCAAGGCGTCGATCGACGGCGCGATCGCGTCGATGCTGAAGGACGGCACTTACGACCGGATCGCGAAGCAGTATTTCGATTTCAATCCGTACGGCGACTGACGGTCGTGCCGGCCGACTTCCCGATTCCCGCTTTCATCCGTTCGAGACCATCGATGCAGATTCGCACCACGCCGCTCCTGTCACCGTCGATCGGCACGCAGCGCACGCTGACGAGCTTCCATTTCGGGCCGGCCGACAGCGGCCGCAAGATCTACCTGCAGGCCGCGCTGCACGCGGACGAGACGCCCGCGATGCTCGCGGCGTTCGCACTGAAGCAGCGTCTCGCGCAACTCGACGCCGAAGGCCGGCTCGCGGCCGAGATCGTGCTCGTGCCGGTGGCGAACCCGGTCGGCCTCAATCATCATCTGCTCGGGCAGTTCATCGGCCGTTTCGACCTCGCGAGCGGCCGCAACTTCAATCGCGGCTTCCTGCCGCTCGTGGAGATCGCCGCGCGTGCGCGCGACCGGCTTGGCGGCGACGGCGCACGCAACCGCGCGATCGTGCGCGAATGCGTCGGCGCGGCGCTGGACGACATCGCGCCGCGCACCGAATTCGATGCGTTGCAGCTTGCGCTGCTGAAGCTGTCGCACGATGCGGACGTCGTGATCGACCTGCATTGCTCGCTCGAAGCGGTGATGCACGTGTATACGAGCGACACCGCGTGGCCGGACGTCGAGCCGCTCGCGCGCTATCTCGGTGCGGAGGTGTCGCTGCTCGGCGAGGATTCCGGCGGACATGCGTTCGACGACGCGCATCACCTGCTGTGGTCGCGGTTGCGCGCGCATTTGCCGGACGGCACGCCGATGGCGGCCGGCACCGTGGCCGTGACGGTCGAGTGCCGCGGCCAGCGCGATGTCACGTACGAATACGCGCAACGCGACGCCGACGCGCTCGTCGACTATCTCGTTTGGTGCGGCGCGGTGCGCGGCGAGCGCGCGCCGCTGCCGCCGCTGGCCGCGCGCGCCACGCCGCTGGCCGGCAGCGAGCAGTTTTATGCGCCGGTGAGCGGGATCCTCGTGCACCGCGCGGCGATCGGCGCGGCGATCCGTGCCGGCGATCCGCTGTTCGACATCGTCGATCCGCTGACGGATGCGGTCACGACGATTTCGAGCGCGACCGATGGCGTGTTCTACATGCGCCGCGCAATCCGCTTCGTGACGGCCGGCGCGCCGCTCGGCCGCGTGACGGGCACGGTGCCGGTGCGAAAAGGGATGCTGCTGGGCGCGTGAGCGGCGGGATGGGTGCGTGTCCGAGTGCGGCCACGCAATTTCGTTCTCGTCAAATTGACGGGGCTTTGCCACATCCCTAAATTGGGCGATGCGGAGCGCGCTCCGTGTTCCGTGAGAAGGACGTTGTAAGCAGAGTCAGAGAGTTGAGCGGGCGGCCCATGCCGCCCGTCTTTTTATCCGCGCTATCTGCGTGATCTGCCTGTTTCGCGCTATTCGCGAATGATCGTGTGGCCGATCCGGCGAGCGAAGTGAGTCACCGCTCACCCGCGCCGCGCGACGAGTTCCGACACCGTCTGCGCGGCCTGCTGCAGCGGCCCGAGAAACTCCTTCACCATCTGCTTCGCGGTATGCCGCTGCGCGTTGCCGCTGATGTTCATCGCGGCGATCACCTGCCCGCGCCGGTTGCGGATCGGCGCGGAGATCGACATCAAGCCCACTTCCAGTTCCTGATCGACCACGGCCCAGCCTTGCTGGCGCACTTGCGCGATCGTCGCCTTCAGTTCGCCGATGTCGGTGATCGTGCGCGGCGTGTGCGCGCGGATGCTGCTCTGTGCGAGCGTTTCGTCGAGCGCCGCATCGTCGAGTGCCGACAGCAGCACGCGCCCCATCGACGTGCAGTACGCGGGCAGCCGGCTGCCGATCGACAGATTGATCGTCATGATCTTGTGGGTCGGCACGCGCAACACGTAGACGATCTCGGTGCGGTCGAGCACCGCGGCCGAGCAGCTTTCGTGGATCTGCGCGGACAGCTGCTCCATCACCGGATCGGCGAGATTCCAGAACGGCATCGACGTCAGATACGCGAAGCCGAGCTCGAGGATCTTCGGCGTGAGCCGGAACAGCCGGCCGTCGGCTTCGACGTAGCCGAGCGTCTGCAGCGTCAGCAGAATCCGGCGCGCGCCCGCGCGCGTGAGCCCGGTGGCCGACGCGACCTCGGTGAGCGTCTGCTCCGGGCGTTGCGCGTCGAATGCGCGGATGACCGCGAGGCCGCGCGCGAACGACTGCACATAGGAGTCGCCGGGTTTTGTCTGGATGTCTTCGGTGGTCATGAACGGTCGGATTGTCGTGCAGCCGAGAAGATAGCGCATGGGGCCCGACACGCCAACCGCACCGCGAGCCGGGCCGCTTGACAGGTCGTCCCCGCACTCCCTATGATGCGTTGAACGTTCGATACACGATCTTATGTTCACATATCGAACATTTAAGCGCATCCCGGCGGGCAATGCAAGGGGCGCGTTTCATTCACTTCCCAGCCTTGCATGAGACCGGAGACACTGATGACCGAAGCTTTTCTGTGTGATGCGATTCGTACCCCGATCGGCCGTTACGGCGGCGCGCTGTCCGGCGTGCGCGCCGACGACCTCGGCGCGGTGCCGCTCAAGGCGCTGATCGAACGCAACCGTGACGTCGACTGGACCGCGATCGACGACGTGATCTACGGCTGCGCGAACCAGGCCGGCGAGGACAACCGCAACGTCGCGCGGATGTCCGCGCTGCTCGCGGGCCTGCCGGAAGGCGTGCCGGGTTCGACGATCAACCGCCTGTGCGGTTCCGGGATGGACGCGGTCGGCGTGGCCGCGCGCGCGATCAAGTCGGGCGAGGCCGCGCTGATGGTGGCCGGCGGCGTCGAGAGCATGACGCGCGCACCGTTCGTGATGGGCAAGGCCGCCAGCGCGTTCGCGCGCCAGGCCGACATCTACGACACGACGATCGGCTGGCGCTTCATCAATCCGCTGATGAAACAGCTGCATGGCGTCGACTCGATGCCGGAGACGGCCGAGAACGTCGCGGTCGACTACGACGTCAGCCGTGCGGACCAGGACCTGTTCGCGCTGCGCAGCCAGCAGAAGGCCGCACGTGCGCAGCAGGACGGCACGCTCGCCGAGGAAATCGTGCCGGTCACGATTCCGCAGAAGAAGGGCGATCCGGTCGTCTTTTCGCGTGACGAGCATCCGCGCGAGACGTCGCTCGAAGCGCTCGCGAAGCTGAAGGGCGTCGTGCGCCCGGACGGCTCGGTGACGGCCGGCAACGCGTCGGGCGTCAACGACGGCGCGGCCGCGCTGCTGCTCGCGAACGAAGCCGCCGCGAAGCGCTTCGGCCTGACGCCTCGCGCGCGCGTGCTCGGCATCGCGACGGCCGGCGTCGCGCCGCGCGTAATGGGCATCGGCCCGGCGCCGGCCACGCAGAAGCTGCTCGCACGGCTCGGGATGACGATCGACCAGTTCGACGTGATCGAGCTGAACGAAGCGTTCGCGTCGCAGGGGCTCGCGGTGCTGCGCATGCTCGGCGTCGCCGACGACGATCCCCGCGTGAACCCGAACGGCGGCGCGATCGCGCTTGGCCATCCGCTCGGCGCATCGGGTGCGCGTCTCGTGACGACCGCGATGTACCAGCTGCATCGCACGAACGGCCGTTTCGCGCTGTGCACGATGTGCATCGGCGTCGGCCAGGGCATCGCGATCGCGATCGAACGCGTGTGATCGCGTGATGCGGCGACGCGTGCGCGCGATGCGCGCCGCGTCGCCGGGTGTTCCTTCCAAACGATGTGGCCGGCGCGAGACGATCTTCGTGCCGGCCACATCGTCATTCAGCCTGCGAATATTGCGCGACGCGCGCGGCGAGCGCGGCAATCTCGGTGTCCGCGAATACCTCGACACCATGCTCGCGCAGCAACGCCGCCGTCACGCCCGCGCCGGCATGGCGCCGGCCAGCAAAGCTTCCGTCGTAGATGAAACTGCTTCCGCACGACGGACTGCCGTCCGCGAGGATCGCGAAGCGGCAATCGTGTACGCGCGCCAGCTCGAGCGCGGCCTGTGCGCCGTCGACGAACTGCGCAGTCACGTCGGTGCCGTGCACGTCGACGATGCGCGCGGCGCCTGTCAATACGCGGTGGCCCGATGCACCGTCCGCGATTTCGGCGGGCGGGCGCGGCACGCTCAATCCTCCCGCGAGTTCCGGACACACGGGCACCAGACGCCCTTCGCGCTGCCAGCGCGCGAGCGCTTCATGTGCAGCGGTTTTCGCCGAGCCGTTGTAGCGGACCGGATGGCCGAGCACGCACATGCTGACGAGGATCTTCGGCGTGGCCGGCGGCAGCGGCGCGTTCTGCACTGTCGTTCTCCGTGAAGGCGGGCTTGGACGGGCGAACATTGTACGGGCGCGATTGCATGCGCGCGTCAGGCGGTCGGCGCTTCCAGGTGGATGTCGTCCGGCTCGAGCGCATACAGCGCCGGATCCGGCGACGAGCTGACGCCGAAGCCGAGCCGCAGGTAGAAATCGATCGTGCGCTGCGACGGCGTCGCCGATACGTAGAGCCGCGCCGCACCCATCGCGCGAGCCTGTGCGCGGGCCGCGCGATAGAGCTGCTCGCCGAGCCCGCAGCCGCGCCAGTCGCGACTCACATGCAGGAACTTCAGTTGCAGCATGTCGCACCGCGGGCCGAGCCGATCGTTGTCGACGATGACTGCCGCGACGAGGCGCGCGCCGTCGAACATCCCGAGACACCAGCCGCCGCGATCGTGGCAGTCGAGCAGGATCGGCGTGTAGTGCTCGGCTTCGCCGTCGGGCCAGCCGCGCACGTCGTGGAAGTCCGCGACGCGCCGCAGTTCACCGTCGCGCAGCACGTACAGATGGTGAATGATCTCGCGCCGGTCGATGGTCCACACGAGCGGTATCTCGTCGCGTGAGAGCACGCGCGACGACAATGCGTCGCGTTCGGCGGCGGTGCGGCGCGTCGTGCGGTTGCCGGGGGCGGGGTGGGTTGTCATGTGCTTGCCGGGGGGCCGTGAATCGCGCGCGCATTTTCGCAAAATGCGCCGAGTCGCGATCTCCGAAATCGGCAAATCGATGATGTTTCTCGTCAGCCAGCATCGGGATCGACGCATTTTCGCGATCGCATGCCGATTGAATGGCGGCGATCCGGACGAAGCGTTTCATCCTCTGCAATGGCGGCATGGATTGGTACGTCGGCCGACGTTGTCCGGTAAAGGATCAGGGGCCTGTCCGGAAGACATCGGCCGCGATTATCACCGGATTATTTGATCGAAATCATTCCGATGAACGAATTCGGGATTTTATGCGCGTCCGGATTAAGGTTTTTCGGGAACGTGCCGACAGCAAGGACGACACCGTCGTAAAGCGATAAACCGTTTTTCGGCTACTGAGCGCGATTTTCGCGCCGCGCGGATCCCGCATCCGGATCCGCCCTTCGGAGCCTTGCATGCGCAACAACCAGCCAGTCACCCAACTCGAATTCGAATTCCCCGACGACGTCACGCTGATGTCGACCACCGATGCCGACAGCATCATCACGTACGCGAACACGACGTTCTCGCACGTGAGCGGCTTCCCGGCCGACGAGCTCGTCGGCCAGCCGCACAACGTCGTGCGGCACCCGGACATGCCGAAAGAGGCGTTCGCCGACATGTGGGCGACGCTGAAGAACGGCGAGCCGTGGACGGCGCTCGTGAAGAACCGCCGCAAGGACGGCGACCATTACTGGGTCCGCGCGAACGCGGTGCCGGTGATGCGCAACGGTGCGCCGCGCGGCTACATGTCGGTGCGCACGCGCGCGCCGCGCGACGAGATCGCGGCCGCCGAGGCGCTGTATCGCGCATTCCGCGAAGGCAAGGCCGGGAACCGCCGTTTCCACAAGGGATTGATCGTGCGCACCGGGCTGCTGCGCATCGTGTCGCTGCCGCAGACGATGTCGGTACGCGCACGGGTTCACGCCGCGCTGTGCGTGCTGGCGCCGGCCGTCGCCGGCGCGGGCTGGGCGTGCGGGCTGAGCGGCGGCGCGCTC
>NZ_CABVPL010000047.1 GCF_902499045.1 Burkholderia latens
GAGCTGGAGGATTTCCTGTCGGACGGCGCGGCCGAGGAAACGCTCGACGCGGTGATCGACTGGGGGCGGTACGGCGAGATCTTCTCGTACAACGATCAGACCGAAATCTTCAGCCTCGAAGACGTCGAGTCCTGATCGATGCGCCGGGCCGCGCGGCCCGGCACCCGCGTCCGCATGCGCGCCGCCCGTCGTCGGGCGCCGCGCATCGCGCCATTGCCGTTACTGCAGATTGCCCCAACGGTCGACGGCCGGTTCCGCCGACGCCCACTTCCAATGCGCGCCTTGCTGGCACGCGTTCGCGAAATACCAGTCGGCCTTGTCCCCGTCCTTCACCGAGAACGCGAATTCCTTGCACAGCGCGAGCGCCGTCGAATACGCGCGCGTGACGCGCACTTCGCCTTCGCCGTTTTCGAGCGGCAGCGTGTTCTTCACCTTCCACGGCTTCACTTCGCCGACGGCGAGGCTGCCGGCCGCCTTTGCGATCGCATCCTGCTGGTTCTGATGAAGCTGCTTCATCGTGCGGTTGACGGCCTCGTCGGTCGCTGCCTGCACGGCGATGCCGACGCCGACGCCGACGGCCGGGTTCGCGGTCACGAGGCCCGTCGCCGCGCCGGCGAGCGCGCCGCTTGCCGCGCCGACCGAGCCGCAGCCCGACAGCGCCGCGCTGGCCGCGCACAGCGCGCCGAGCGCCGCGAGACGGATCGCGCCGCTCATTGCAGCGCGCCCCAGCGCTCGGTCGCGGGTTCCGCCGATGCCCATTTCCATACGGGGCCGTCCCGGCAGATCGTCGCGACGTAGAACGCCGATTGCGCGGGCTTGTCGGCCTTCGCGGGCGTGTCGACCGCGAACACGATTTCCTTGCAGTCGAGCGGGCCGATGCTGATCATCCGGCTGACGGTCACGCGGCCCTGTTCGTCGTCCTCGATCGGGAACGAATGGTGCGTCGACCACGATGCGACGCCGCCGACGTCGAGCGGGCCGGCCGCCTTCGCGATCTGCTCCTGCGTGTAGCGGTGCGCGACGCGCTGCGTGTACTGGACGCCCGCACGCGCGCCGGCCACGGCACCGAGCCCGATGCCCGTCGCGACAGCCGCGTTGTTGGTGACTTTGGAAGCGATCGCGGCGCCCGCGATACCGGCGCCGGCCGTTGCCCCTTCGCTGTACAGCGAGTTGCAGCCGGACAGCAGCGCGGCCGTGGCGAGCGCGGCCAGCGCGATGCGCGCCGGCATGGCCCGGCGCGGCGGTTCGAAACGAATGTTCATCCCTGAGTGCAAGTCCTGTCTGGGTGAGCGGCGATGCGTGCGCGCGCCCTTGCCGCGTCATTGTTTCGCAATCGTCGGAGGAAAATTGCAAAGCTTTGACAAATTGGCGGCGGGCAACCCGCGCTCGTACGCGCGGCGTCATTGTCGGACAGATGGCTGGGCAGGGGTCGAAACGTTACAAATTGAAGGTAATTGTTACCTTGGAATGCGATCGAGCGCCCTAAACTCAATTGTTAAGGAATGTTTCAACGACGGCTCCGAGCCGCGCTGCATATGAGACACCCAGCCATGCGCCGTTCGAAACGGTTCTCTCAACGGCCGCCCGATGCGGGCGCCGAGCGCCCGCGTCCGCTGACCGACGCGCCGGGCGCACCGCCTGCCGGCACGCCCGACGAGACGCCGACCGACGGCGATCACAACCAGGGCGGCGCACGCCCCGAAGGGCTCGACTATCAGCGCGACCTCGGCCAGGAGCAGGACGCCTGAGCCCGTCGCCGCAGCATTCCGCTGCCGCATTTCATTGCGCTCTTTGTTGCATCGCTCACATCTGAATCGCCGTGCGGCCGTCGTCGCACCGCCGCGCCGCCCTGGCGCGCGCCGCGCGCCAGCCAATCGAATCGAGGAGGGAAAGCCGCATGAGCAGATTGATCGTGGTATCGAATCGTGTCGCCGCCGGCGAGGACACGCGCCCGAGCGCCGGGGGCCTCGCGGTCGGCGTGATGGACGCGCTGAAGGACACCGGCGGCGTGTGGTTCGGCTGGAACGGCGAGATCGTCGGCACGCCCGACGCCGCCCCCGCGATCCAGCGGGACGGCAACGTCACGTACGCGACGGTCGGGCTGACCCGGCGCGACTACGACCAGTACTACCGCGGTTTTTCGAACGCGACGCTGTGGCCGGTGTTCCACTACCGCGGCGATCTCGCGCGCTTCGACCGGCAGGAGTACGCGGGCTATCTGCGCGTGAACGCGATGCTCGCGAAGCAGCTTGCCGCGCTGCTGCGGCCCGATGACCTGATCTGGGTTCACGACTATCACCTGCTGCCGTTCGCGCATTGCCTGCGCGAGCTTGGCGTGAAGAACCCGATCGGCTTCTTCCTGCACATTCCGTTTCCGTCGCCTGACGTGCTGCGCCTCGTGCCGCCGCACGAGGAACTCGTGAAATTCATGTGCGCGTACGACGTCGCGGGCTTCCAGACCGACGCCGACAAACAGGCGTTCACCGACTACATCGAGCGGCGCGGCATCGGCGCGGCGAGCGACGACGGGATGTTGCATGCGCACGGCCGCGTCGTGAAGGTCGGCGCCTATCCGATCGGCGTGCATCCGGACGCGATCGCCGAGGCGGCCGTCCAGTACGGTTCGCGCAAGCCGGTGAAGATGCTGCGCGACGCGCTCGACGGCCGCAAGCTGGTGATGAGCGTCGACCGGCTCGACTATTCGAAGGGGCTCGTCGAACGCTTCCAGTCGTTCGAGCGGATGCTCGCGAATGCGCCGGGCTGGCAGGGCCGCGTATCTCTCGTGCAGATCGCGCCACCGACGCGCTCGGACGTGCAGACCTACCAGCGGATTCGCGAAACGCTCGAACGCGAGGCCGGCCGCATCAACGGGCGCTTCTCGCAGCTCGACTGGACGCCGATCCAGTACCTGAACCGCAAGTACGAGCGCAACCTGCTGATGGCGTTCTTCCGGATGTCGCAGGTCGGCTACGTGACGCCGTTGCGCGACGGGATGAACCTCGTCGCGAAGGAGTACGTCGCGTCGCAGGACCCGGCCGATCCGGGCGTGCTCGTGCTGTCGGAATTCGCGGGCGCGGCGGCCGAGCTGAGCGGCGCGCTGCTCGTCAATCCGTACGATCTGTCGCAGATGGCCGACGCGCTCGAGCGCGCGCTGTCGATGCCGCTCGCGGAGCGGCAGGCGCGGCATCGGGACAACCTCGCGCAGCTGCGCAAGAACGACCTGTCGGTCTGGCGCGATACGTTCGTTGCCGACCTGCGCAGCGTCGCGGCGGCCGCGTCGGTCACGCAGCGCGCGGGCCGGCGGGCCGCGCATGTCTGAGCGCGTGGAGGAGGGCGGCGGCGCGCACGACGCGTCCGCGCGCTTCTTCATCGTCACGGGCGGCCCCGGCTCGGGCAAGAGCACGCTGCTCGACGCGCTCGAGCGCGGCGGTTTCGCGCGTTCGCACGAGGCCGGGCGCGGCGTGATCCGCGATCAGATGGTGATCGACGGCCCGGCGCTGCCGTGGCGCGATCGCGCTGCGTTCGCCGAGCTGATGCTGAACTGGGAAATGCGCTCGTACCATCTCGCGCGCGGCGCGCGCGGGCCCGTGTTCTTCGATCGCGGCGTGCCGGACGTAATCGGCTATCTTCGGCTGACGGGCCTGCCGGTGCCCGCGCATGCGGAAGCCGCGGCGCGGCGCTTCCGCTATCACCGGCGCGTGTTCATCGCGCCGCCGTGGCCCGAGATCTATGCGCAGGACACCGAGCGCCGGCAGGATTTCGCGGAAGCCGTGCGCACATACGAAGCGATGGTCGACTGCTATACGGCGTACGGGTATCGGCTGATCGAGCTGCCGCGTGCCAGCGTGAAGGCGCGCGTGCGCTTCGTGACGGAAGCGCTCGACGGCGCGTGACGTGTGAACGCGTGAGCGCTGCGATGGCGGCGCGCGGCGGCATTACGTGGCCGCATCAGGCCGCGGGGAGGCGATCCGCAGCATGCTGACCACCGCGGCGACCGCCGCGAACGCCGTGGCGACATAGAGCGCGATCGTCGGACCGCGGTCGGGCGCGAGCCCGAAAATCAGCGCGACGAGCGCCGCACCAAGCGTCTGGCCGGTCAGCCGCGCGGTGCTCAGCATCCCGCCCGCGCCGCCGCTGCGCTCGCGCGGCGCCGACGACAGCATCGCGCGGTTGTTCGGCGACTGGAACAGCCCGAAGCCCGCACCGCACAGCGCCATGCGCCACACGATGTCGGCGGTGCCCGGATGCGCGCCGATCGTCGCGAGCGACAGCAGCCCGGCCGCGAACAGCGCGAGCCCGATCCCGCCGAGGATGCCGGCCGAGTAGCGGTCCGACAGCACGCCGGCGAGCGGCGCGGCGAACACGATCACGAGCGGCCACGGCGTCATGTACAGGCCGGTTTCGACCTGCGAGAAGCCGAGCGAATGCTGCAGCCAGAACGGCAGCGCGACGAACGCGAGCATCTGCGACGTGAATGACGCGACCGACGTGCCGATCGACAGCGCGAACATCGGGATGCGCATCAGGTCGACCGGCAGCAGCGGAGCTGGCTGCGACAGCTGCCGCTTCACGAAGAAATAGCCGACGCCGAACGCGACGGCCAGCTCGGCCGCGACATACGCGTGGCGCTCGCCGTGACCGAGCCCGTCGACGGCCATGATCAGCAGCCCGAACACGCACGCGTTCATCAGCGCGCTCGGGAAGTCGTACGGCGCGTCGTGCAGCGGATTGGCCGGCAGCGCCCGCACGCTGCCGAGCACCGCCGCGATGCCGATCGGCACGTTCACCGCGAACAGCCACGGCCACGACGCGAACGACAGGATCGCCGATGCGACGGTCGGACCGATCGCAGACGACAGCGCGACGACCATCGCGTTGATCGACAGCCCGCGGCCGAGCATCGATGACGGGTAGATCATCCGCACCAGCGCCGCGTTCACACTCATGATGCCGGCCGCGCCGAACCCCTGGATCACGCGCATCACGGCGAGCGTCGGCAGCGAGCCCGAGAGCGCGCAGCCGAGCGATGCCGCGGTGAAGAGCGCGAGCCCGCCGATGTAGATGCGGCGATAGCCGATGCGCTCGCCGAGCGATGCGAGCGGCAGCAGCGTGATCGTGACCGCGAGCTGGTACGCGTTGACGATCCAGATCGACGCGGCGTCGGATGCATGCAGATCGCGCGCGATCGTCGGCAGCGCGACGTTCGCGATTGCGCCGTCGAGCACGGCGAGCGTGATGCCCAGGGCGACGCAGACGATCGCCCAGTAGCGTTGCGGAAGCGGCAGGCCGGTATCGGCGTTCATGGCGGGAGCGAAAGCGTGGTTGTCCGCGCGCCCGCGTGGCCGTTGCATGCGCAACCATGCTCGCGGGTGGAAGCGGCGATGAATGACCCGGCCGATATCGCGGCGCCGGCGCGGGGCCGGTCGAGTGTATCACCGGCCCGCATCGCGCGACGCCGGCGCAATCGGCCGCGGGCCGGCACGCGTGTTCAGCCTTCGAAGTCGAGGCCGCCGAGCCGCACGAGCGGGTCGGCCTGCGTGCGCGACGCGAGATCGATGTCGCGCGCACCTTGCCATGCGTTGAGCTTTCTCGGCAGCGCGCTCAGGTAGTGCTCGAAACGCGCGGGCCCGTCCGGCTCCATCAGCCGTTCGATTTCGTCGGTGTCCCAGGTCAGCTCGAGGTTCAGCGGATGCGCGAAGCCGCTCACGTGTTCGTGCGGCGCGCTGCGGACCTGCACGCGCGTCGGCTGCCCGTGCCCGCCGTACGGGACGACGTCGGCGTGGACGTGCTCGGCGAAGAAGGCGGCGATCGCCTGCGCGATGCGCGGCGCGAATTCGGTATCGAAACGGCGGGCGGTTTCGGGCTGCATGACGGCGTCTCCTGTGTGCCGAAAATCGTAGCACGGCCGTGCCGCGTTCCGGTGTGCGCGATACGCGTAATGGCGCGTTACCACTTGCTGCATCTATTACGGCCGCGCGCAGCCACAATGCATCGCATCCAGTACCACTTCGCGTGGGAGTCCATCATGAAGAAGATCGCCGCAGTATGTGTCCTCGCCGCTTCGCTCGCGGTGGCCGGCCCGGCGTCCGCGCATGGCCGCGACGGGGGCGCCGTCATCGGCGCGCTGATCGGCGGCGCGGTGCTCGGCGCGATCGTGACGTCGGCAATGAATCCGCCCGTCGCCTACCAGGCGCCCGTGTATCAGGCACCGGCGTATCAGCCGCCGACGTACTACCAGGCGCCGGCCTACCAGCAGCCCGCTTATCCGAGCTATCAACAGGCCCAGTATCAGGACGACGGCCCGAACTATTGCTACGACCGTTACCAGCGCGCGTACGTGTGCGGCGCGCCGGTGTCGGGCGGCTATGCGCAACCGGCTGGCTGGTAAGCGGGCGAGCAGCCGCCTGCGAGCCGGGCGGCCGGTGTCGAGCGAAGCATTCCCGTCCTGCGGTGCGGGAAGACAAAAGCGAAGGCCCTCGCATGATGCGAGGGCCTTCGTCATTTCGCGATTTTTTTCGCGCGCCGAACGCCGCTCGTACAAGCCCGCCGTCGGATACAAACGGTTGCAATTGCGGCGGTGAAATCAGTGGCGATGACCGCCACCGCCGTTACCGCGCCCGCCGCCGCCTTCGTTCCAGTCGCCGCGGCGGCCGCCGCCGCGACCCCAGCCGCCGTGATCGCCGCGGTCGCGATCCCAGCGGCGGTAGTCGCGGTGGCCGCGATCCCAGTCGCGCCCGCCGCCGCCGCCCCAGATGTTGACCGTGCCATAGACCGGCGCCGCACCGTAGGCGGGCCCGTACGCGTAGCCGGGATCGGAATAGTAGGGCTGTCCGTAGCCGTATCCGGCGTCCGGACCGACGACGCACCCGGCCAGCAGCGTGGCGACGCCGGCAGCGGCAATGAGCTTCAGCATGATGATCTCCAATGGTTGCTCTATAAGTACCGCGCACGGGCTTTGCCGGCTGTTTGCAATTGTGTCGCCAAATTACAGCGCCGTAAGGCTTTGCGACGAAAGTGTTAGCATCCGGAGCCTCATTTGTTTATCAGGAGCACATCGATGACATTCGCGATCCGGGCCGCGCTGGCCGCCTTCTGCGTGACGAGCGCCGCCGCCTGCGCGGCCGCGCCCGCCTCGGCGCCCGCCGTGCCGGCCGAGTCGATCAAGATGTTTCCGGCACCCGCGGCCGGCCAGCAGCGCGCGGTGATCGCGTTGCCCGCGCTCGAGAACGAAGGCGACGCGCGTGTCGAACTGATGATCGGCAAGACGCTGCAGACCGACTGCAACCAGCAGTGGTTCGGCGGCGAGCTCACCGCCGAGGATGTGAAGGGCTGGGGCTATACGTACTACCGGCTGACGGACGTGAAGGGGCCGGCGTCGACGCTGATGGCGTGCCCGGGCCAGGCGCCGCAGCAGCGCTTCGTGCAGGTGCGCGGCGATGGTCAGCTGCTGCGCTACAACAGCCGCCTGCCGCTCGTCGTGTACGTGCCGGACGGCTTCGACGTGCGCTATCGCGTGTGGCATGCGTCGAAGGACGTGCAGCACGCGGCGAAGCAGTAACGCAGTAACGCACACGCGCGGGCGTGCGCGGCACTCGCCGCTCCATGGCCGCGCGTGCGCTTCGCGGGCTTCGTTCCGGAGCCTGCCGTTATCCGCCGCTCGCGCACGCGAGCACGGGCCATGCGGCCAGCGCGGCTCGCGCGGCCGCTTCCGGATCGCAACGGCTTGCGCGGCCGTATACGCCGCGATGCCTTTTCTACAATCCCGTTTTCCAATCTGCCGTCACAAGCCGAACGGATACAGCTCCACCGGGCGCTCGGTCGCGACCGTCGACAGCGGGCTGATCGCGTGCGTTTCGTCGAACCACACATAGCCGTCGAATTGCTCAGGGAGCGTCGCTTCCGCATAGTGGCTGTGGCGTTCCGTGTCGGGGCGATAGATCACGCCGATGAAGCGTTCCAATCGCGGCTCGCGCAACCGCTCGGCGAGCGCACGGTTGGCGTCGGCCGTCAGGTCCGCGAAGCAGCGGGGCTGGCCGGCGCGGTGAAACGCGCGTTCGTAGCTGTCGTCGCGCGATGGCCGAACACGCATGATCTCCAGCGGAGCGCCCCAGTCCGTCGCCGCCGCGACCGTTCCTTCGTGCGTGCCGAAACCGATCAGCGCGACGTCGTTGCCGAAGCGTTCGCGGCAAAGCTGCCCGACGTTCAACTCGCTGCCGACGATGCCCATTTCCGTCGCCGCCGCGTTGCCGATATGCGAGTTGTGCGCCCACACGACGGCGCGGCTGTTGCGGCCCTTTGCCGCGAGCAGGTTCTCCAGCGTTTCGAACATATGCGTATCGCGCAGGTTCCAGCTGTGCGCCGCGCTGCGGTACATCGTCCGGTAATAGCGCTCCGCCGACGCAATGAGCCGCGCATTCTGCGTCGCGTCGAACAGCAGGTCGTCGCCGTCGGCGCGCGCGATGCGCTCGCGCAGCAGGTCCTGCAACTGCGCGATCACGGCATCCTCGCAATCCGAAAAGCCGGCCGACATCGCCGCGCGGCCGTAGACGAACGGATCCTTCTGCCACGGCGTGAGGCAGCCGTAGCGCTCGCGCGCGACACGCGCGGCGTCTGGGTCCGTGCGATCGAGATAGTCGAGCACCGCATCGACCGACGCGGACAGACTGTACATGTCGAGCCCGTGGAACCCGCAGCGCGCGGCCTCCGGCACCGTGCTGTTGTGCGCGCGCAGCCACTGCACGAACGTCGCGAACTCCTCGTTGCGCCACATCCATGTCGGGAAGCGCTGGAACGGCGTCGCCGAGTCGCGCCGCTCGTCAGGCGCGAGCGTCGCGTAGCGGTGCACGATCGCCGCATCCGGCCAGTCCGCCTCGACCGCGACGATGTTGAAGCCGTGACGCTCGACGAGCCGCTTCGTGATCGCCGCGCGCGCACGATAGAACTCGGACGTGCCGTGGCTGCATTCGCCGAGCAGCACGATGCGCTTGGCCGCGAGGTGATCGAACGCGGCCGCGAAGGCCGGATCGTCGGGGTCGGGTAAGGGTTGCACGCTGCGCGCGATCAGATCGTCGAGCGACGTGCCGGAGGTTGCGGCGGAAGCGGGGGCGGGTACCGGTGTTGCCGTGTCGTCGTCGGGCGCGGACCAGCCGGCGTCGCCGATCAGCGGCACGAAGCGGACGCCGCCGAGATCCTCCTGTTCGAACTGTGCCGGCCCGGTGCGCGTGATCCGTACCAGGCGCTGCCGGTCGCGCTGCGCGCCGATCGGCATCACGATGCGCCCGCCGATCGCCAGTTGTTCGCGCCACGCTGGCGGGACGGCCGGCCCGCCCGCCGCTGCGATGATTGCGTCGAACGGCGCATGGGCCGGCCAGCCGAGCGTGCCGTCGGCGTGATGCACATCCACGTTGCGGTAGCCGTGTTCCGCGAGCGTGCGCCGTGCGGTGGTCGCGAGCGACGCGCGGCGCTCGATGCTGTCGACGTGCGCGACGAGGCGCGCGGCGACCGCCGCCGCGTAGCCGGAGCCGGTGCCGACGTCCAGCACGCGATCGTTCGGCGACAGCCGCGCCGCGTCCAGCATCTGCGCGACGATGATCGGCTGCGAGATCGTTTGTCCGTCGGCGAGCGGCAGCGGTGTGTCGCTGTACGCGAATTCCGCGAGATCCGCAGGCACGAACAGGTGGCGCGGCACCGTGCGCATCGCATCGAGCACGCGCGGATCGCGCACGCCGCGCGACGCGATCTGCCGCTCCACCATTTGCTGTCGTGCGTCTTCAAATGGGTCCATGGTCGATTACCTGTGTGCGTGTGTTCGCTCGCGCAGCATCGCGCGTGCCGCGCCGCGGGAGGGAACGCGGAATGCGTGCGGCTTCGGGACGGCGGCGCGTGGGCGCGCCGTTACGTGGAAAGTCCAAGCGGAGGGACAGATACATGAAACTGCAAGGCATTCGCGCGCTCGTCACGGGCGCGGACTCCGGAATCGGTCAGGCGATCGCGACGCTGTTCGCTCAAGAAGGCGCGGACGTCGCGATCGTCTATCACACGGACCACGACGGCGCGCAGGAAACCGTGCGGCGTATCGAGGCGCTGGGGAGGCGCGCATGCGCGATTCAGGGTGACGTATCCGATCCGCAATCGGTTGCCGCATTTTTCCGCGATGCGACGAGCGCGCTCGGCGGTCTCGAAGTGCTCGTCAACGATGCGGGTGTCGGTGCGCCCGGCGTGGCAGTTGCCGATCTGGAGGACGCGCAGATCGATACCGTGTTGCGGACCGATTTGCTCGGGCCGCTCTATTGTTGTCGCGCGTTCGTCCGGCAGCGTCGCGCGGCCGGCGGGGGCGGGCGCATCGTCAACATCTCGTCGGTCGCGCAACATCTGCCGACGCCGGAAAGCGCGCCGTACGGGATGGCGAAGGCCGGGCTTGGCTCGCTTGCTCGAAGCCTGTCGCGTGAGGTCGCAGAGGATCGCATCAACGTGAACAACATCGCGCCGGGGCTCATCGATACGCCGATGACGCGGGAGCGCCTGAACGATCCGCAGGCGCGGGAGAAGTCGATGTCCGTAATTCCGTGGCATCGGCCGGGGCAGCCGGAGGAAATCGCGCGTGTGGCGCTGTTTCTCGCATCCGATGATGGCGACTACGTGACCGGGCAGACGTGGACCATCGACGGTGGGCTGACGATGCAATGGGGCGGCGCGTGAGCGGGGGCTCACGTGTCGCGCGCGGGTCTCGTCAGGCGGGCAGGTCGCCGCCGCTGCGCGGCGGCTCGACGTCCTTCGGGTTGTCGAGGTGGCCGGGCGGCGGTTCGTATGGGCCTTTGTCGGGCTCGGGCTTCTGCGGAATCATCGTGTCGTCCATACTGCCGTGACCTTTCTGCCGGACGTTGCCTTTGCGGTCGATGGTCACTTCGTCGGTGGTTTCTTGCGGCTTCTTGTTGGCCGGGTCGGCTTGGTCGGCCGGGGTTGGGCGTGTCATCGGTTAGCTCCGTCGGGATGTTGGCTTGGGGTGGCCGGCGTTTGCCGTCGGCGCCGGGCGATCGGGACACGGCGCGGGACGTGCGGGACCGACCTTGAGACGGTATGAGCATCTGGCGTTCCCTGTTGGAACAGGAGGCGCGTCGTGGCGCGGGTGACTTCGCTTTGCCGCTATGTAATGCGGGCGCACGACATTCGATCAAACGCGTGGACGGCCAAGCCGGCGCGAAGCGGGTTGTCGCGGGGGATGATCGAATTTGCAGGGAGGGGGAAGCGGAGAGGGGGCGTCGAGACGCTTGACTGGTCCCCGACAGAATTCATATCTCTAGGCAGCACATGCAATTTAGCTGGGCATAGTGCATAGATACCAACAAAAATACCAACACGTATCTCGGCGTAGGGGTGATCGCCGATAGCAGGCGGTACAAGCGACGGTTGCCATGCCGCCGAGCGCAAAAATCTTTGGAGATTTGGAGACAAGCATTCATTTCGGCTTGTCAGCCTTGTCTGGCAAGGAGATCCCTATCTCCAAACGTATCTCCAGAACACTGATTTTCTTGGAGATAACTTTGGAGACAGACGCCTAACAGACGCGTTCATACGGCTGCTCGCGAACTTTCGTCCCGTCTGGGGCGTTCCGCGCAAAAGAACTCCCCGGCCGCCAGTCTCCCGCGCGGCGATAGCGATCGAGCGTGATGACTGGTCGGAGCGGGGTCGCCACTGTCTCAAGCTAGAATATCGAGACAAGACGAACGACCAGCACGGGGTGGGGGCAATGCAGAGCTTTTGCGATTACTACGGTATCGATCCTGATGCATTCGAGGCTTCAGGCGCGCTTGATCCTGTATTCGGAGTCGATACTCGGCTTTTTATCGACCCATGTCTGCTCAAGCACACGGATACCGAAGAGCTAGCTAGCAGCTACGACCGGGTGTCCCAGCATTTTGCGGACGTTCTGAAGGTTGTCTCGAATATTGGTGTCGAAGGTGACGTTTTCTGGCGTACTGCTGATCAGAGGCTTACGTTTCCGGAAGTGCACGGGTTGTGTATTGGATATGCCACCAACGGGAAAACAGGGAGCGGGATGGGGCCGGGGCTTCGAAAACCCCTGCTTCAAACGGTAAAGAAGATCATCGATGCGGGTGTGAAAGACCCCGCGTTATTCGAGTTGGTCGGCGCGTTCGAGGATAATATTGGGCCAGATAGAATTAGTGATATGGTTGCCCGTATTATCCTTGAGGATCTAGTTAAATTTACGCAGCGGGTATGTAGTGATTTTGGAATTCCAATGGAGCCGTTGGTGGTTTCCAAAGGATTGCCGAAAGAGGATATGCCGCTGAATCCGGTTACGGGGAACGCCGTTATCTTGGTTCCTCGGGATATATTGCGTGATCTTCCGATCGCGGAAACGTATGGCGATATTTCAAGAATCGCTTACGAAAATAAGCTCCTCAGAGATGAATTAAATGCGATTATTGGCGATTCGTGGCGGAAAGCGACGATCTCTGATCAAAAAGAGGTTCTGCGAAACTCGTTCATCAAGCACCCGGATATTCTACTGGATGTCCTTAGCGCATATCACAAGGCCGGTCGGAGCCTGTACGATTTCAAGGATGACCCAGCCGGCGAAACTCGATGGTATCGAGCTTCTAAGGAATTCTCGGCGGCATATCCGCTGGAGCTGACGCTTGAGGCTCCTGCCGATACCGAGCGCGTTTTTGCAGTGGTGAAGAAGATCTGTCAGCATTTTCGTGAGTTGATTGAGGATAATCAGCTTTGCAAGCTTCTTTATAATAAGGGTGGAACTCGAAAGCATGAGTCGGCTGCTCAATTGATATTTTTCGGGATCGCGTCCGCGTATTGTCGTGCGAACGGTCTTGAGTTGTCGCCCGAGAGCGACGGCGGTCGTGGGCCAGTGGATTTTAAGCTAAGCAGCGGTTTTGATGGGCGAGTTTTGGTCGAGGTGAAACTTTCTAGTAATTCTCAGCTGTTTCATGGTTTCGAGAAGCAGTTGCCGATATACCAAAAGGCAGAGCGGGCAACGAAGGGGGTGTATTTGGTCATCGATAACGGAGGGGCCTCCGAGGATCGAATGGCTGCATTCCGTAATCTCGTGCTGTCTGCGGGAAAGGACGCGCCGGAAGTGATTATTGTTGACGGCGTTCCGAGGCCCTCTGCCAGCAAAGCCGATAAATGATCAGCGATTGCTCAATAAACGTTGGTAGCGGGGTGAGGGTATTTTATGATGCGGCGAAAAGTAACTTTGATACGTCACTGCTCTACGCCGCATCCCGTACGCGCATAATCGTCTGACGGCTTGTCCCATACCGTTTAGCAAGCCCGGCCACGGACGCACCTTCGCCGAGTAAGTGACGTACTTCGTTTTGCTGTTGCTTCGTTAGCGCAGCTGGTCGGCCCATAGATTTCCCTTCCGCTCTTGCCCGTGCGATGCCGGATTGGGTGCGTTCAATCAACAGGTCGCGTTCAAATTCAGCGACGGCATTCAATACCTGCATCGTCATCCGGCCGGCAGCGCTGGTCAGGTCGACTCCCCCGAGCGCGAGGCAGTGAATCCGAATGCCCCGCTCTGCCAGCGCCTCGACGGTCGCACGCACATCCATCGCGTTGCGGCCAAGGCGATCGAGTTTCGTCACGATCAGAACGTCGCCTTCCTCCATCTTGAGTAGCAGCTCGGCAAACCCCGGACGCTGGTGCGCGCTTACGCTTCCAGAAATGCTCTCCGTAACGACGCGGCGCTTATCGACCGAAAAGCCGGCCGCCTCGATCTCGCGGAGTTGGTTGGCTGCGGTCTGATCAGTCGTGCTTACACGGGCGTAGGCGAAAGTTCGGGACATGCTGCTCTCGATGTGTACGAAATTGATGTCCGAATCATAACCCATGTCCGAAAACAGCGAAACCTAATTTTCGGACATGGCTTCGTAGGCGTGTCCGAAAGGGTTCGGTTTCGGACATGCTGCTGCCAGCAAACTTGACGTGATGGCCGTTTGTGGGAACATCGACGTAGGAGGGCCACGCAAATGAAACGAGACAACAAATGGCGATGATCGATAACGCGGAAGAGGATAAGCCGGGGGCTGATTGCACCTTGCCACCGGATCATCCGTTGCCTGCTGACCAATTGGGCCGGTACAGTCCGGAGCGCGACTACTATGCGGAGAAAGACATCGCTGACTACGTAGAGGGTCAAGCGCGCGATGAGACTGTCCAAAACGTGGAACGGATCAAGACCGAATATGTGATGGGGCAGCCCTATGAGATGTGGGATGTCACTACGGACGCGGATCGGTGGTGGGTCGTTACCAATCCGACAAACCTGTATTCGCAACGTCACTTTCCGAGCCTCGACTACACGCTTTCGTTCCATGTTGGCCTAATGATGCGTGTGGCCAGCCGCAACGAACGTGCTGGCGAGCCGGAACCTACCCCCTTTGATGAAGTGTTCCGGCGACAGAACCAAGCTACGGATCTGCTGGAGCGGGCGGTAGAGGCCGTCGACTTGCAGGCAGTCGGCATGCAGCTTCGCGAATGCCTGATTTCGCTAATTGCTGCTGCTCGGCGGCGTATCGAGGTCGCTGTGGACGGCGAGCGGCCTAAAGATGCCGATGTCGTTGGATGGAACAGGCTTTTGACTGGCCAATTGTGTCCAGGCGAGAAAAATGACGAGCTGCGCAATTATCTAAGGGCCGTGACGGAGAAGGCGTGGCCGCTTGTCAACTGGTTGACACATCACAGGAACGCCAGCAAGACCGCCGCAATCATCGCTGTCGATGCTGTTGATGGCATCGTCAGACACTATGCACGATTGCTTAGCCGCGAGCGCACGGATCGTGTCGATCAATGTCCGCGCTGTAAGTCGCGCAATGTCCGTACGTTTTTTGACATTGAGATCGGGCCAAACGGGGAGTACTTCGAGGCCTGCGGCGAATGCCACTGGGATAGTCACCCCGGGGTACAGGAGTAACAGCGCGCACTGTAGCTTATAGATGACGCAAATGGACGATACCCAACAAGAGATTGAACGATTGAAGAATATTGTCGACACCGCGCGACAGGAGATTGAGTTAGCGGTGATGTTCCATGAGACTTGGCGACCCTCTGCATACGATGCTCACCTTCATGCTCGCATCGGTACTTCGTACGCGGCACATGCTTTTCAGATCATCCGACTGTCGTTACGTCGGGAGTTGTTGTTGGCGCTGACCCGTGTGTGGGATACCAACAAGCAGGCCGTGAGGATGAGCTTGATAGCGGATCGTTTACGGGATAAGAAATTTTTTGAAGCCCTAGTTCAATACCGGGCCGGGCGCATCGGTCTTCGCTCGAAGTTTGCGCCTGACGCCATCCGGTCGGCGCTAACACCAAAGAGGGATCAGGTACTGGAATTGATCAGCAAATACAGTGTCAACGGTTCTTCATTCGAGGTTCTTGAGAAGCTAAAGACCCTACGTCACCAGCATCTGGCACACCGGCAGTTACCAACTACACCGGTAGCACCGGCGGTATCGGATGTGCCTGGGCAACAAGATGACGAAGGTCAACCGCCTGTTTGGGCCACCGATGACGAGATTGAGACGTTCTATCAAGACAATCTCGAAATCATGCGTCTCCTGCTGAGCTTGGTTCAGGGTATGGCTTATGACTTGTCGGAAGCCACTGACGTCTACAAGCATCACGCGAAATATTTCTGGGCGTCAGCACGCGGTGAGCGTACCGAGGGGCATCCCGATTACTATGCGCCGCCGTCTGATCTGTAAGGGGACAGTGCGGCGCGAACGCTCAAGTGTATGTGATTGCGGGTCACTTGCCGAAATTGCAATACCGGTATCGTCGACGGTGCTGTTACGGATCAGTTGTTGCTGATCTGAACTCTGCAGAAAGAAGCGTTGGCGCTAGAAGTCGTGAGAAGATGTGGCCCGTCGAGCCTAGGGCGGCCACCCGAAACCGGGCACCTTCACCGGCTGGCTCGGCGTTCTTCGTGAAGGGCGCATGTGAAGGATGCGCGATGAATCTGGATTTTTGCTGCGGGGTGCCTGATCCGGTGCGACAGGCATGCGTTGGCGTGTGTAGCGCCGATACTCCCTATCGGGAATTGAGTGTTGAGGCGGCGAAACGGCTTGTTACCGATCCTCGGATGGAGACGTTTTATCGATCCGAGTCGCTTGGCTGGGCCCGTGGGCCGAATGCCGATATCGCATGGCGGCTTTGGTTTGACGCGGCACTGGATGCTGCGAATGTTGACGAAGATGTGTCGCGCGAAGCGATCAAGCGGCAACGGGCCAATGTGTCGGAGCTTGTGCGAGTGCTCGATGAGGCTCGCGACCTACTTAACGAAATCGAGCAAGACGAGACGAGCGCGCCTATTTCGATACCAATAGAGTTCACCGACGTTCTGCATCTGCTTGATGCAACCGCTCAGCATCCGGGAATTGTGGACGACTACGATAGGTCGAGATATGAGGCGAATGCACGTCCACGCCTTGATGAGATATTTCGTTTTAACGGTAGCCCTGCCTGCTTTATTCCGTCCGTTGCTCAACTTATAACCGGGTTGTCAGCGAGCGTATTTGGTTTGCAGGCGCAGCTAGATGATCGAGCGACAATCCCTTGGCGCGGGAAATTTGCAGCTGACCAATATACATCGCAGAAAAGCAACAAGTATCGAGCCTACGTTCGCGGCGTTGATCGGGCTATGTGGGAGTTGCGATTCGAATACACCGACGAAGATCAAGTGGAATGTTGGCGACTCCCCGACTCGCTCCTCGCAATCCAGTGCAAAGTGGCTTTGGGTGAGAGCGACTTAGAAGGATTTGTCGAGCGTATGCGGAAGCATCGGCTGAATTTCGAGAGCGACGAGGGATAGGCCGGAAGATTTTTAAATCGAAACGGCAAAAAACAATCCGTGTTTCGTTTTCACGTACTCCCTTAAATTGCAGACTGTCGATGCCAATGGTGGCACAGACATGCTTAGGGAGAACAAATGCCTGTAAAGAACGTTCCCGCGCTGCCTACTCCGGCCGCGCTTCCGCTTGACGGTCTTTCTCGCTGGGAAAGTCTGCGTTCGTCCATTCAATTGTCCCGTGAGACTGTTCGTCAGCGTGAGCGCGAGGGGAAGTTTCCGCGCTCGATCCGATTGACTCAGCGCTGCACGGTCTGGAATAACCGCGAAATCCATCGCTATCTCGCTGATCCGCTGAACTATCGCGCCGACGATGCCGCGAATAACGTGACGGAGGGCGCGTGACGACGAGCGCAACGAACGCACGAGCGATGGCGCGTGACACCAAAAAACAAGCCGACGCGGAGTTCTACGATCGTGAACTCTCCCGCCTGCACGAACTGTTTAGCGACATGCTCCAGTGTACGGAGCAGGGTGTGCGGCGCGATGCCGCATGCATGATTGTCACTGCTGCGGGCGTCTTCGAGCGCGACGCGGTTCGGATGCCGACGCGCGCTAAGCATGCCGTCCGACTGCTAAAGGAAGCCATTTTCATGCTCGATCCAAAGGTTTCGACGTGATGGTTCGCCAAAGTCACTTTGCTGTAGCAGGGCGCAGTGAGTTGCCGTCGCGTTGCTCCGCACTCTCTGGTCCGTCCCTCGGCCGATTTGCACATCGCGGCGGCGAGCAGTATGCTGTGAACGTCGCTGAAACAACAGCGGCTCGGGCGTCGCGGCTCGATATGCAAAAGGCGGACGACCGCCTCCCGGCGGTATTTTTTCGTCCGTGTGCCTTCGCACGTCTCCTTCAATGGCGGGCCTTGGCTGAGGGGACACCTTCGGGTGTGCCGGTTTCCTTTTGCGCCGGTCCGCGAACCCCAAAGCCTTGCGCCTGCCACCATCGCTTCGCGGCGGTGATGGCGGGTTTCGAAACCGCTGCAAAAGGAGGCCGCACCCAATGCGCCAGTCCACGCACGCCCATACCGGGCAGCAATCCCACCTCATTCGATCCATCGTCCGCGCAGCACTGCGCGACGCGGCAACCGCAAACACGTATCAAGACGCGCTCGACGCAACCGGCGCAGCGCTGGCCGCGATCGCGGCGCTCGTCCGTGCGGAGGTGCGCCATGGCTGAGCTGCGCTGCAAGATTGGCGATCTGGCGATCGTCACGAAATGCGACGCACGTGCGCGCATCGGCATGCTGGTCGAGGTGGCATCGGCTCGCCCGACGCCTGATCACGATTGGCGTGTGCGGATCTTGGGCGGCCCCGCGTCGGGGCGTAGCGTCTGCGGTCGCCGGTCTGGAGACTTCACGCACGCAGCCGTCTACGACTGGAACCTCACGCCGATTCGCGGCGAAGCGGAGCTGGATTGCAAGATCGATGTCAGGCAACTCCTCGCGTCGATTCTGGAGGTGCGCCATGTCTAAATTCCGCCTGCCGAACGAAGTCACCATGATCGCCATGTGTGCGGCCCATCAGTTCGCCCAGCTCGAAGCCCTGTTCGATGCGGTCCGTTCGCATCTTGCCGAAGGCACCTACGAGCGCGCGCTCGTCGACATGGGGCAAAGCGTTGCGAGCCGCTATTCGGCCGAAATGCGCCGTACCGCGCAGCCGGAGGCGTGCCATGACTGATCAACGCATCCGAACCGCGGTCATCAATGGATTCGACAACGCACCGCCGCTGGATACGGGCGCACCGATCGAGCTGCAATTCGCCGTCGACCTCGGCGCGATCTGCGCCGACGCATGGCTCGACCTGAAAGGCGACGTGCGGTTGCACGACTATGCGGCGCATCAAGCCGCTGCGTTCGCGCGCGGCATGGAAGCCGCCATGCAGGACGCGGGCGACGTCGACGCGCACCGCGTGACGATCAGCCGCCAAGCGTTCGCGGCCGGCCTGATGGGGCGCGTGCAGCAACACCTGTTTGCGGCGCTCGGCCTCGTCACGCGCCAACCGCGCACGACGCACTGAGGGGCGGTCATGGCAAAGACGAACAAGAATGCCGTGCAACCGCTCGCGTCGCACTTCGTGGCCGAGGTAAATCGGCCCGACCGCAACCGTATCGGCACGCGGATCAGTGACGCCATGGAGCTGCTGGACAGCCTGCACTGGGCGGCCGACAAGGCCATGTCTGATGACGACTACTGGCTTGTGCTGAGCCTGTTCCGCGCGTCCCTGCCGTCGATCGGCGCGGCGCTGGAGGCGGCCAACGACGCCCTTGGCGAGTCGCGGCTCGGTCGCTACGTCTACAGCAACGACGTCACGGCCGGCGGGGCCGTTCTGTCGGTGCCTCGCGCGGCTGGCTGACGCTCCGCCGCTAGGCATCGCCGCATCATTCAATTCTTCGCGCGTCGGGTAGCTGCTTGCCCGATATGGACTACTAATCGGGAGTCTGCCGACGCGCGTCCAGTGGGAACCTATGAGTAACGCACCCATGTCCGAATTCGAGCGGGCGAGAGTCGCGCTCGGCTATGTTCCGCCTGACGACCGCGACACATGGAGTCAGGTGGGGATGGCGCTCAAGGCCGAGTTTGGCGAGGAGGGCTTCGCCCTCTGGAACGAATGGAGCCAAGGCGCGCAGAACTACAACGGCAAGGACGCGCGCGATGTGTGGAAGTCGTTCAAGGGCGGCAAGATCACCATCAACACGCTGTTTCACCTCGCCAAGCAAGGCGGCTTCGATCCGCGTGCGCATCGAGCCAAGCCGGTCGATCCAGCGGAGCGCGAGCGGCAGAAGGCCGAGCGCGCGGCCCGCGAAGCGGCCGAGCTGGCGGAGCTGACCGAGAAGCAGCAAGCCGCGTCGGCGCTCGCTGAATCGATCTGGTCGGCGGCCGAGCCCGCGCCGGCCGATCACCCGTACCTCGTTCGCAAGCGCATCCCGGTCGACGCGCTGCGCGTCTATCGCGGCGGCTTGTGCATCGGCACGGCCGCATGCGACGGCGCCCTCGTCATCCCGGCGCGTGACGCGGACGGCAAGCTGTGGACGCTGGAATTCGTCCTGACGGACGGCCAGAAACGCTACCTGCCGAACGGCCGCAAGGCAGGCTGCTTCTCGTTGATTGGCGGCCCGCTATCTTCCACGCCGTCCACGCTGCTGATCGGCGAGGGTTACGCCACCTGCGCGACGCTCGCGGACGCGACCGGCTATCCGGCCGCCGTCGCGTTCGACGCCGGCAACCTGCACGCGGTCGCGACGGCGCTGCGCGGCCAGTATCCGGACGCCCGCATCGTCGTGTGCGCCGACGACGACCACACGACGAGGGGCAATCCGGGCGTGACGAAGGCTCGCGCGGCGGCCGAGGCCGTCGCCGGCATCGTCGCCGTGCCCGACTTCGGTCCGAACCGCCCGGCCGCCGGCACCGACTTTAACGACCTGGCTGCGCACGTCGGGCCGGATGCGGTGGCCGCCGCCGTGCGCGCTGCGCTCGCACCGGCCGGGTCGGCGGAGACCGGCAAGGGTAAGACCGCTCCAGCCACCGCGAAGCCCGCCAAGCGCCCGAAAACCGCCCGCGCGCAGGACGGCAAGTCGCGCTTCGTCGTCGACGACAAGGGCGTGTGGTTTCACGGCTTCAACAATCAGGGCGACCCGCTGCCGCCGCATTGGGTCAGCACGCGCATCGACGTGATCGCGGAGACGCGAAACGAGATGAACAGCGAGTGGGGCTACCTGCTCGAATTCACGGACCGCGACGGCATCCTGAAACGATGGGCGGTGCCGGCCGGCCTCTTTGCCGGCGACGGCACAGAGCTGCGCCGCATGCTGCTCGATATGGGCGTGAAGCTCGGCGTCACGCAGATCGCACGCACGCAGATCGCCAACTATATCCAGATGGCGCAGCCGGACGCGCGCGTGCGGTGCGTTCCGCGCGTCGGCTGGCATCACGGCGCGTTCGTGCTGCCCGATCGCGTCATCGGCACCGGCAAAGAGGCGCTGATCTATCAGGCCGACACGCCGATCCAGAGCCAATTCAAGGAGCGCGGCACGTTGGAGGACTGGCGACGTGAGGTCGCGGCCTACTGCGTCGGCAATAGTCGGCTGGCTTTCTGCGTCGCTACCGCCTTCGCTGGTCCGCTGCTGCACTTCTCCGGGCTTCAGTCGGGCGGGTTTCACCTGCTCGGCACGACATCGAAAGGCAAGTCGACGGGCGGCGTCATCGCCGCGTCCGTGTTCGGCTCGCCGGACTACGTGCGGAGCTGGAAGGCGACCGACAACGCGCTCGAAGCCGTCGCCACGCAGCATAGCGACGCGCTGCTGATCCTCGATGAAATCGGGCAGGTCGAGCCGCGCTTGGTCGGCGATGTGATCTACATGCTCGCGAACGAGTCGGGCAAGGCTCGCGCCTCGCGTAGCGGCTCGGCCAAGCCTGTACTCACGTGGCGGCTGCTGTTCCTGTCGAACGGCGAAAAGAGCGTGTCCGCGCTGATGGCCGAGGGCAACAAGCCGATGAAAGGCGGTATCGAGGTGCGCTTGCCCGCGATCCCGGCCGAGGTCGGCGAAATGGGTGTCGTGGAGAAGCTGCACGGCTTCCCGACACCGGCCGCGCTGATCGAGCATCTAGAGCGCCACGCCGGCATGCACTACGGGACGGCCGGCCCCGCGTTCATCGAGTGGGCGTCGTCGCAGGCCGGCGAGCTGGCCGAACACCTGCGCATGCGCGTCGACGAGCTGGTCGGGCAATGGGTGCCGGACGGTTCACATTCGCAGGTCGCGCGCGTCGCCAAGCGCTTCTGCCTCGTTGCGGTAGCCGGCGAGCTGGCGACGGCGCACGGGCTGACCGGCTGGCCGCAGGGCGAAGCGGTCGAGGCCGCGCGTCGCTGCTTCGACGGCTGGCTCGAACTGCGCGGCGGGACTGGCAACTCGGACGAGGCGGAAGCCGTGCGGCAGGTACAGCATTTCCTCGCCGCGCACGGCGACAACCGTTTCGTGTGGATGAACCGGGCGCAGGACGACCATCGGCCGAACGTGCCGCATCGAGCGGGCTTCAAGCAGCACGTGAAGCGCGACGAGCGACGCACGCCCATCGCCTCCGATCGCGAGTATTACGCCGAGTTCGGCGGCAAGATGAGCGCCGACGATGCGGAAAGCGTCGAGACGGAATACCTGATCGAAGCGGCCGTGTTTCGCAAGGACGTGTGCGCCGGCTTCGATCACAAGATCGTCGCCAAGGCACTGATGAAGCGGGGCGTGCTGATGCCGCGTAGCGACGGCTATCCGTACCGGCAGGAGTACATCCCGGGTCACGGCAAGTTCATGGTCTATCGCGTGCTGCCGTCCATCTTCACGCTTGAGCTGTGAAATGCACCGCCGCCGTCCGGAGGGGCGGTGGCGGGCCTTCCTTTGCGCGGCATTTTTGGTCCGTGCGTCAAAGTTACTTTGAGCGATACGCTCCAGATGGAACCGGCCCGGCGATGGCGGCGAATCTTGCCGCAGCCGTAACAATCCAGCCCGGTTTATCTCCAGTATCTCCAGCGTTCTCCAAATCGTTTGGAGACACACGAAGCCTTACCGCACAAGGCTTTGCGGCCGATTCAGGCGTTTATCTCCAAATCTCCAACTCGTTTTGCACTGAGCGGACAGGTGTCGACCGCCTGCGTCGACCACAAATCCAGACGGGGCGCGGCTCTCCGGGATTCGACGGGCGTCGACAACGTGTTTTTGAGGGGGGGTGTTCGCGACGCGCCCGATCGGGCATTGTTGCGCCGGCCGCAAGTGTCGGGGTGGCCGGAAAGCGGGGGACCCTGCGTCTAGGGCAAAGACGCGGGGGCTCACACCCGCGTTTTCTCTCTAGCCGCGACACCCCAAGGGGGGGCATATTCATACCGAAATGCAGGGAGCTGGCAGTGCGGTGCGAACTCTGAAAAATCGGTGGGAGGCGCGCGCCAAGGGGGGCATATTCGTGCAGTGAGATTGCGGCGGAACGCCGCCGCTCGATGGTCCGATCGAGCAGTCTGCAATTTTCGCTAGCACTGCACTTCAGCAATGTAAGAGGGGTTGCTGCGGACCTTCGAAGAGCGCGACGAAGCCTTTCGACCGCTCACGAACTTACTCGGTGCCGTCGATGTCCTCAGCGCGGGGCTTCGCTGCGGGGGAATCCGCAGTCCGCAGTGCGGTCTTCTTACTGTGCTTCGGATCGAAGGATTCAATGGGCTCGAACTGCAGATCAAACGGAGTGAAGCGGCCCTTGAACTGCTTCTCGCCGGGCAAAGGTCTGATCTCCCGCCAGTATCCAACATTGTCGTTCGCAATGGGGCCACGTTGGCGGGGCCTCAAGATGCATCTACATTCGATCTTCGCCCGGATATCGTCCAGCGTGTGAATGTCGGCGTAGTCAGTCGCACACAGCGACATCAAATAGAAAAGACCGCTCAGAGCTGCGGTTGTCGCAGACAGGCTCGGTTGTTCGCCACTATGAACGAAATCGTTGCGGGCTTTCCTCGCCTCGTTTAATGAGCAATACAACTCTGCGTCGACGATCTTCTTCTGGAACAAAAGCTCGATACGAGCCGACGTTGTCCAGACGCGATAGTCCTTGAGAAAGCCGCCACGCCGAGGTACCCCCTCCGTCGAAGCTTTCCCTGCCACTTCGGCCTCCCAAAGTCGGCTCACTAGTTGTTCGATACTCGTCCATAGACATGTAAGAGCTTCGGCCAGTGAGCCGGAAACAAAGTGGGAGCATCCTGACAAGACAATCTCGTGGCTCAGGGGATCGCACTTGTCGACAATCCGTCTGCCTCGTTTTACTGCCTTCGCCAGATCCTTGATTGTTGTTGGCTTCAGATCAAGTAGGCGAATGTTGTCTATGGAGCTAGCGCTTCGATCACGAAGCGCCGAATGCAATTTCGCCGACGAGCCCGATTCCGGGAAAATTCGAACGTATCCCGTTTTGTAGAGAACCCCTTGAAAGATGTCGGCTGGGGTTGCCGCTTCCGTATAAATTCCACCGAGGAGCATTTCCAGAAGGACTCGATTGAATATTTGCAGCGCTTTATCGCGTCGAGAAAATTCCGGAAACGCCGGGAGCGCTAGAGTGCCATCGAAGCCGACGAGCATCGCGTAAGGGGCGACGTTACCGTCGATGAAGCCGCTCACGCGATTGAGCTTCAGATAGTCGTACGTGCTTCTGTTGATCTGCTCTAGTGTCGGATTCCAGCGATCACGGCGGTCCTTCGCAAACAGCTTGATCGGAGCGCTCGCCGCCATGATGAGTGGCGTTCCTTCCGGGATATCATTCTCGGTGGTCATGTCTCGGGTAGTGAGAGAGTGAGAGAGGTCGCGTGGGTGATGTTGGCACGCTATCGCGCAGACGCGATAGGGATAACTTCCGCCCCGGCCTTAAGGCGATCGAGGTGATCCGCCCAAACCTGCATCATCCGCCTGCGTTCGGGCAGATATTCGGCGTGGACGTAGGCGGCCGTCACTTGATTTCGTTCGGCGTGTGCCATCTGGCGTTCTACAACGTCCCGGCCGAAGCCGAGTTCACGCAGAGCCGTGGCGGCCAGTCCGCGAAACCCGTGCCCCGTCATTCGCGACTTGTAGCCCATGCGATAGAGCGCGTAGAGCATGGTGTTGTTCGAAATATGGCTCCGGCCTTGCACGCTATAAAACACGAATCGATGCTGGCCGTTGAGCGCGCGGAGCTGGGCGAGCACGTCGAGCGCTTGCCGCGATAGCGGCACGATGTGCGGGTCGCGCATCTTCATGCGTTCCGGCGGCACGCGCCATTCTGCGGCGGCTTCGTCAAACTCCGACCATTCCGCACGGATCATTTCCGTCGTCCGCACGAAGGTCAGCGCCATCAGGCGGAGCGCGAGCCGGGTAACTAGGTCGCCTTGGTAGGCGTCAATGTCGCGCATGAGCTGCGGGATCTCCGTCGCCTTCACGCGTGCCATGTGCTGTACGCCCGGACCTTTCTTCAAGACCGTCTGCGCGTCGATGTCGGCCGCCGGATTCCTGGAGCATCGCCCGGTCATGATTCCGTACTGGAAGACCGCGCGAGAGCGCTGGAGAATCCGCTTCGCAGTCTCGCGCACGCCGCGCGCCTCGACTTCGCGAACGATGCTGAGCATCTGTGGCGAGTCGATCTCCGCGATCGGGCGAGGGCCGATCTTCGGGAACACGTCGACCTCAAGCGAATTCAGCACCTTCTCCGCGTAGCCGTCGCTCCAGCCCGGACGCTGGGAGTCGTACCACTCGCGCGCTACCGCTTCGAACGAGTTTGCCGCTGCAATTTCGGCAGCCCGTTTCGCGTCCTTCTTCGCTTCGCCCGGATCGACGCCGGCCGCGATCTGTTCGCGGGCCTCGTCGCGCTTCTTCCGTGCCGTCGCGAGCGTGACGGCCGGATAGACGCCGAGGGCGAGCGTCTTCTGCTTGCCAAGGAAGCGGTAGGACAAGCGCCAGTACTTCGCGCCGTTCGGCTGGACGAGCAAGAACATCCCGTTGCCGTCCGTGAGTTTGTACGGGGCCGCGCTGGCCTTCGCGTTCCGTACCTGTATGTCGGTGAGAGGCATTGTTGGTATCTGTGTTGTTGGTATCTGCTGATACCAACAAAAATACCAACACTTTCTCCGGCTGTCACTGAGCAACCTTGGGTAACGATAGGAGCTAGAGCGCCGCCAGACGGGCTTAAGCGGGGAGTTTCTTGGTGATCTTGGGGAAGGTTTGGGGCATGACTGGTCCCCCCGACAGGAATCGAACCTGTATCTAGCGCTTAGGAGGCGCTTGTTCTATCCATTGAACTACGGGGAGGGCCATGTCCGCGATTTCGCGTGCTGGAGACGCGAACGGGACGGCAATGTGGACAGCGCGCAGAGTATAGCAAACGCGCGGCGCGTCGGCGGACGGAATGCGCGCCGATGCCTGGTGGCCCGGCGCGCACCGTCGTCAGAAATACAAGATCAGAAATCGACGACGACGAAATCTTCCTTGCCCACGTCGCACAGCGGGCAGCGCCAGTCGGCGGGAATGTCGGCGAAACGGGTGCCGGCGGGGATGCCCTCGTCCGGCAGGCCTTCCGCTTCGTTGTAGACCCACCCGCAAATCAGGCAGACCCAGCTCTGGTATTCGGTTACTTCGCTCATGTGGCGCTCAGGATGATGAAAGTCGGTGAAGCCGTCCGCGGCATGACCGGCGGACGAAACGCGCAATGTTACCGGAATTTCGCCGAATATCTGCGCAACGTCGTTTTAAACGTACGCATCGCGAACAACGGCCGTCATCGCGCGGGCCGGGCATGCAGTGTATGCTTCGTGAGCCTTTCAATCAGAAGGAGAAAAAACGATGCTCAACAACAAGTGGATCGCGGGCGCGGTTTGTGTCGCGGCGCTGGCCGTGTCGACGCTCGCGCGTGCCGAGGCGCGCGTGTTCTTCGTCGAGCCGCAGGACGGCGCGACGGTCTCGAGTCCGGTGCATGTGAAATTCGGCCTCGACGGAATGGCGCTGAAGCCGGCTGGCGACATGACGCCGGACACCGGCCACCATCACCTGCTGATCGACGGCAAGCCGGTGCCGAAGGGCGACGTGATCCCGGCATCCGAACACTCGCTGCACTTCGGCAAAGCCCAGACCGAGACCGACGTGAAGCTGCCGCCCGGCCAGCACACGCTGACGCTTCAGCTCGGCGACGGCGCACACCGGTCGTACGGCCCCGAGCTGAGCTCGACGATCACGGTCAACGTGAAGTAAGCGCCGCTCCTGTCGCAGGCGCCCGGCCGGAAGCAACGGCCGGACGCCTGCCGCCGGCCCGCGCGACACGACGCGCGCGACGCCGGCGCCCGCTGCGGCATGCGCGCCGCCGCACGGCCGGGCACGAATCCGGCACAAAAACAGCCGCGCACCGGCCTAGTCCATCCGGCCAGCCCGGCGCAGGCGTCCGCCACCGGTACAATGGGCGCTTCCGATTTCTCTCTTCGCCGTCTTCCCATGTCGCTTTATTCCATTACCGGCGCGCAACTCGCGTTCGGTCACGTCGCGTTGCTCGATCACGCGGACTTCTCGCTGGAGGCCGGCGAGCGCGTCGGTCTGATCGGCCGCAACGGTGCGGGCAAGTCGTCGCTGCTGACGATCGTCGCCGGGCTCGCGAAGCCGGATGACGGGCTGATTACGCGCCAGCAGGAGCTCGTGACCGTCTACGTGCCGCAGGAGCCCGAATTCGAACCCGGCGCGACGGTGTTCGACGCGGTGGCGTCGGGACTCGCGCACACGCGCGACGTGCTCGAAGAATACGACTCGATCGCGCACCGCCTCGCGGAAACGCCGGAAGGCGCCGAACACGACGCGCTGCTCGCGCGGATGAACGCGCTGCAGTCGACGCTCGACGCGCACGACGCGTGGAACTGGCGCACGCGCGTGTCGATGACGCTCGCGCAGATCGGCCTGACGGACGGCGACGCGCAGGTCGACGCGCTGTCGGGCGGGATGCAGAAGCGCGTCGCGCTGGCGCGCGCGCTGGTGCTGCAGCCCGACGTGCTGCTGCTCGACGAGCCGACCAACCACCTCGACTTCGACGGTATCCGCTGGCTGGAAGAACTGCTCGTCGCGCAGCGCGCGGGCCTGCTGTTCATCACCCACGATCGCGCGTTTCTCGACCGCGTCGCGACGCGCATCGTCGAGCTCGATCGCGGCAGGCTGCTGTCGTACCCGGGCAATTTCTCCGCGTATCAGACGCGCAAGGCGCAGCAGCTCGAAGTCGAGCGCGTGGAAAACGAGAAGTTCGACAAGCTGCTCGCGCAGGAAGAAGTGTGGATCCGCAAGGGCGTCGAGGCGCGCCGCACGCGCAGCGTCGGCCGCATCGCGCGGCTCGTGCAGATGCGCAACGAGCGCGCGGAGCGCCGCAACTCGCAAGGCAACGTGAAGCTCGACGTCGCGCAGGGCGAGAAGTCCGGCAAGATCGTCGCGGAGCTGACGGACGTGACGAAGCGCTACGGCGATCGCACGGTCGTCGATACGTTCTCGACGACGGTCATGCGGGGCGACAAGATCGGCTTCGTCGGCCCGAACGGCGCCGGCAAGACCACGCTGCTCAAGCTGATCCTCGGCGAACTGAAGCCCGATGCGGGCACGGTGCGCACGGGCACGAACCTGCAGGTCGCGTATTTCGATCAGATGCGCGCGCAGCTCGACCAGGAAAAGAGCCTCGCCGACACGATCAGCCCCGGCAGCGAGTGGGTCGAGATCGGCGGCGTGCGCAAGCACGTGATGAGCTATCTCGGCGACTTCCTGTTCGCGCCGGAACGCGCGCGCTCGCCGGTGAAGTCGCTGTCGGGCGGCGAACGCAACCGGCTGCTGCTCGCGCGTCTGTTCGCGCGTCCGGCCAACGTGCTGGTGCTCGACGAACCGACGAACGACCTCGACATCCCGACGCTCGAGCTGCTCGAAGAGCTGCTGGCCGACTACGACGGCACGGTGCTGCTCGTCAGTCACGACCGAGCGTTCCTCGACAACGTCGTCACGTCGGTGATCGCGGCCGAGGGCGACGGCAAGTGGCGTGAATACGTCGGCGGCTTCACCGACTGGCAAATCCAGAGCGAGCGGTCGCAGCAGCTCGCGCAGCAGGAAGCTGCGAAGCGTGCGGTGAAGGAAGCGGCGCCGGTGAAGGAAGACGCGGCGAAGAGCGCGGCCGGCCGCAATGCGCAGCGCACGGTGAAGCTGTCGTTCAACGAGCAGCGCGAGCTCGACGCGCTGCCGGAGAAGATCGCCGCGCTCGAGGAAGAACAGAAGACGATCAACGCGCAACTCGAGGATGGCTCGATCTTCGCGAAGGATCCGCAGGAGGGCACGCGCCTGACCGAGCGGTTCGCGGCGATCGACGACGAACTGCTCGCCGCGCTCGAGCGGTGGGAGACGCTCGAGGCGAAGCGCAAGCCGGTCTGACGCACGGCGCCGGGCGCGCACGCCGGCACGCCGCGCGGCCGCCCGTGCGGCGGGCGGTACGGTTCGACGATCCCGGCGATTGACCGATTCAGCGATCTTGCGATGGCGCGCCACGCGGAACCAGTAAAATACCGCGCGTCCCGGGCCGCGCTGCGCACGCCGCGCGCCCGCTTTCGGAGCAGTTCGAGCACACCGTTGTTTCGATTCGCCTTTTTACGGAACTCAACGTTTTGTCCACGACGTTATCCACACGAGATGTGGACAACGTCCCGATGAATGACGAAATTCAGCGCCTATGTCAACGAAGAAGCCCAGCGCGGCCTATAGCGAAGCATCGATCAAGGTGCTCAAGGGTCTCGAGCCGGTCAAGCAGCGGCCCGGCATGTACACCCGTACGGAAAACCCGCTGCACATCATTCAGGAAGTCATCGACAACGCGTCGGACGAGGCGCTCGGCGGCCACGGCAAGCAGATCACGGTCACGCTGCACGCCGATCACTCGGTGTCGGTGGAGGACGACGGCCGCGGCATTCCGTTCGGGATGCACCCGGAGGAACGCGTGCCGGTCGTCGAGATCGTGTTCACGCGCCTGCACGCGGGCGGCAAGTTCGACAAGGCGGCCGGCGGCGCGTACACGTTCTCGGGCGGCCTGCACGGCGTCGGCGTGTCGGTGACGAACGCACTCGCGACGCGTCTCGACGTGACGGTCTGGCGCGACGGCAAGATCGCCGAGCTCGGCTTTGCCGACGGCGACGTCGTGAAGCCGCTGTCGACGCAAGCGGCGGGCCGCGGCGACAAGAAGTCCGGCACGCGCGTACAGGTGTGGCCGAACCCGAAATACTTCGATTCGCCGAACCTGCCGCTCGGCGAACTGCAGCGGCTGCTGCGCTCGAAGGCCGTGCTGCTGCCGGGCGTCGAGGTCGTGCTCGTCAACGAGAAGACGGGCGAGCGCCAAACATGGAAATACGACGACGGCCTGCGCGGCTATCTGCTCGACGAGATGAACGGCAGCGAGCTGTTGATCCCGCTGTTCGAAGGCGAGCGCTTCGCCGATGCACGCTCGGCGGACGAAACCTTCGCCGAAGGCGAGGGCGCGTCGTGGGTCGTCGCATGGAGCGAGGAAGGTTCGCTCGTGCGCGAGTCGTACGTGAACCTGATTCCGACGCCGGCCGGCGGCACGCACGAGTCGGGGCTGCGCGACGGTCTCTACCAGGCGGTGAAGAGCTTCGTCGAACTGCACAACCTGCAGCCGAAGGGCGTGAAGCTGCTGGCGGAAGACGTGTTCGCGCGCGTGTCGTTCGTGCTGTCCGCGAAGGTGCTCGATCCGCAGTTCCAGGGGCAGATCAAGGAACGCCTGAACAGCCGCGACGCGGTGAAGCTCGTGTCGTCGTTCTCGCGTCCCGCGCTCGAACTGTGGCTGAACCAGCACGTCGAGCACGGCAAGAAGCTCGCGGAACTCGTGATCAAGCAGGCGCAGGCGCGCACGCGCGCGGGCCAGAAGGTCGAGAAGCGCAAGAGCTCGGGCGTCGCGGTGCTGCCCGGCAAGCTGACCGACTGCGAGACGGAAGATATCGCGCGCAACGAACTGTTCCTCGTCGAGGGCGACTCGGCGGGCGGCTCCGCGAAGATGGGCCGCGACAAGGAATACCAGGCGATCCTGCCGCTGCGCGGCAAGGTGCTGAACACGTGGGAAACCGAGCGCGATCGCCTGTTCGCGAACAACGAGGTGCACGACATCTCGGTCGCGATCGGCGTCGATCCGCACAGCCCCGACGACACCGTCGACCTGTCGAACCTGCGCTACGGCAAGATCTGCATCCTGTCGGACGCGGACGTCGACGGCTCGCACATCCAGGTGCTGCTGCTCACGCTGTTCTTCAAGCATTTCCCGCAGCTGATCGAGCGCGGCCACGTGTACGTCGCGCGCCCGCCGCTGTTTCGCGTCGACGCGCCCGCGCGCGGCAAGAAGCCCGCGCAGAAGCTCTATGCGCTCGACGAAGGCGAGCTCGAGGCGACGCTCGACAAGCTGCGCAAGGACGGCGTGCGTGAAACGCAGTGGAGCATCAGCCGCTTCAAGGGCCTCGGCGAAATGAGCGCCGAGCAGCTGTGGGACACGACGATGAACCCCGACACGCGCCGCCTGATGCCGGTCAAGCTCGGCGAGCTCGACTACGAGGCGACGGTCGCGCGGATGACGATGCTGATGGGCAAGGGCGAGGCAGCCGCGCGGCGCGGCTGGCTCGAGGAAAAGGGCAACGACGTCGAAGCCGATATCTAAGCCGGGAATCCGCGCGGCCGGGCATCGCGCCCGGCGCGGCCTCATGTCAGTTACGAATACGGAATACAGATGGACGACAACACTTCCGATCTCTTCGCCGGCTCCGATGCACCGGACACCGATGCGCTGACGCTCGGCAACTACGCGGAGCAGGCGTACCTCAGCTACGCGGTCAGCGTCGTGAAGAGCCGCGCGCTGCCCGACGTGTGCGACGGCCAGAAGCCGGTGCAGCGGCGGATCCTGTTCGCGATGAACGAAATGGGCCTCGGCCCCGACGCGAAGCCGGTGAAATCGGCGCGCGTGGTCGGCGACGTGCTCGGTAAATATCACCCGCATGGCGACCAGTCGGCGTACGACGCGCTCGTGCGTCTCGCGCAGGACTTCTCGCTGCGCTACCCGCTGATCGACGGGCAGGGCAACTTCGGCTCGCGCGACGGCGACGGCGCGGCGGCGATGCGATACACAGAAGCGCGGCTCACGCCGATCTCGAAGCTGCTGCTCGACGAGATCGACCAGGGCACGGTCGACTTCATGCCGAACTACGACGGCTCGTTCGAGGAGCCGAAGACGCTGCCGAGCCGCATGCCGTTCGTGCTGCTGAACGGCGCGTCGGGCATCGCGGTCGGCCTCGCCACCGAAATCCCGTCGCACAACCTGCGCGAGGTCGCGGCGGCGGCGGTCGCGTTGATCCGCAATCCGAAGCTGTCGCACGCGGAGCTGATGAACCTGATTCCGGGCCCGGACTTCCCGGGCGGCGGCCAGATCATCTCGAGCGACACCGAGATCGCGGCGGCGTATGAGAGCGGCCGCGGCAGCCTGAAGGTGCGAGCGCGCTGGAAGATCGAGGATCTCGCGCGCGGCCAGTGGCAACTGGTCGTCACCGAGCTGCCGCCGAACACGTCGGGCCAGAAGGTGCTCGAGGAAATCGAGGAGCTGACCAACCCGAAGCTCAAGCTCGGCAAGAAGACGCTGACGCCCGAGCAGCTGAACACGAAGAAGGCGATGCTCGACCTGCTCGACGCGGTGCGCGACGAGTCGGGCAAGGAAGCGGCGGTGCGGCTCGTGTTCGAGCCGAAGTCGCGCACGATCGACCAGACGGAATTCGTGAACACGCTGCTCGCGTACACGAGCCTCGAATCGAACGCGACGCTGAACCTCGTGATGATCGGCGCCGACGGCCGGCCGGGCCAGAAGGGGCTGCTGACGATCCTCGACGAATGGGTGAAGTACCGCCAGCTGACGATGACGCGCCGCTGCCGCCATCGTCTCGCGAAGGTCGACGACCGGATCCACATCCTCGAAGGGCGGATGATCGTCTTCCTGAACATCGACGAGGTGATCCGCATCATCCGCGAGTCGGACGAGCCGAAGGCCGCGCTGATGAGCGCGTTCGGCCTCACTGACCGCCAGGCCGAAGACATCCTCGAAATCCGGCTGCGCCAGCTCGCGCGGCTCGAGAAGATCAAGATCGAGAAGGAACTGGAGGCGCTGCGCGACGAGAAGGCGAAGCTCGAGGAACTGCTCGCGAACGAAAGCGCGATGAAGCGGCTGATGATCAAGGAGATCGAGGCCGACGCGAAGCAGTACGGCGACGATCGCCGCACGCTGATCCAGCAGGAAAAGCGCGCGACGTTCGAGGCGAAGGTCGTCGACGAGCCGGTCACGGTCGTCGTGTCGCAGAAGGGCTGGGTGCGCGCGCTGAAGGGCCACGGGCTCGACCCGGCCGGCTTCTCGTTCAAGGCCGGCGACAGCCTGTACGCGGCGTTCCAGTGCCGCACGCCCGATCGGCTGATCGCGTGGGGCAGCAGCGGGCGCGTGTATTCGGTCGACGTGTCGGTGCTGCCGGGCGGGCGCGGCGACGGCGTGCCGGTCACGTCGCTGATCGAGCTCGAATCGGGCTCGCACCTGATGCACTACTACGCGGCGCCGGCCGATCAGCAACTGTTGCTCGCGTCGAGCAACGGCTTCGGTTTCCTCGCGAAGGTCGGCGACATGGTGAGCCGCGTGAAGGCCGGCAAGTCGTTCATGACGATCGATGCTGGCGCGGTGCCGCTCGCGCCGATGCCGGTGCTGCCGAACGCGACGCAGGTTGCGTGTCTGTCGAGCGGCGGCCGTCTGCTGGTGTTCGGGATGGACGAGATGAAGACGCTGTCCGGCGGCGGCCGCGGCGTGATCCTGATGGCGCTCGACGACAAGGAAACGCTCGTGCAGGCGCTCGCGATCGATCCGGCCGGCGTCGTGCTGATCGGCACGGGTCGCGGCGGCAAGGTGCAGGACGAAACGCTGTCGTACGCGGGGCTCGCGCCGCACATCGGCAAGCGTGCGCGCAAGGGCCGCGCGCCGGACACGAAGCTGAAGGTCGTCACCGAGTTGCGTCCGCTGCTCGGCTGACGCCGCATCCGGCCGCCGGTTCGGCCGGCATCGAAGGCCGCGCGTCCGCTTCGGCGGGTGTGCGGCCTTCGTCATTTGCGCGGCGCATGCAGGTAAGCGAGGGTGGCGCCGTCGTGCGGAACTTGCAAAATATTGTGAAATGCTGCCGGGTGCCTGAACCGGGCGGCAGCGGGCCGGTCGAACGTCGCTCGAGACCGCGGATGACGCGGCTGATCGTTGCACTCAACCCATAACAGGATTGCCGCCATGTCCCACGCTGTTGCCGTCGCGCTGTTTCTTCATCTGCTGGCCGTCGCCGTGTGGGTGGGCGGGATGGTCTTCGCGAACTTCTGTCTGCGTCCGGCGCTGTCGGATCTGACGCCGCAGCTTCGCCTGCCGCTGATCGAGGGCGTGTTCGGCCGCTTCTTCAACTGGGTGTCGGGCTCGGTGATCGTGATCCTGCTGTCCGGCGGGTTCCTGCTCACCGCGTTCGGCGGCGCGCACGCAACGTGGTCGCTGCATGCGATGGCGGGGCTCGGCGTCGTGATGATGCTGATCTTCGGCCATATCCGCTTCGCGCTGTTCCCGCGCATCCGTCGCGCGGTGCAGGCGCAGAACTGGCCGGACGGCGCGCGTGCGGTGAACGCGGTGCGCTTGCTCGTTGTCGTCAATCTCGTGCTCGGCGTCGTGACGATCGGCGCGGCTGTGCTGTCGCGCGGCTTCTGAGCGCCGATTTGCGCTGACGGCGCGATGCCGTTCGGCGCCCGTGACCGGCGCCGCCGCGCCGCTACGCGGCCAGCATCGCGTCGAGCAGCCACGCGCCGGCCGGACCGAGCGGCCGGTTGCGCGACCACACCGCGTCGACACGCACGCGGCGCGGCCAGCCGCGCGAGCGCAGTTCGCACAGGCGATCGCGCGCGAAGTGCTCGACCATCCAGCGCGGCAACTCGGCCCAGCCGAATCCCAGCACCGCCATCTCCAGCAGCATCAGATAGCTCGGCGCGAGCCAGCGCTGCGTGCCGACGACGATCCGGTCGTCGGCGCCCTGGTTCTCCGGCTTCACGTACGTAATCAGACGCAGCTCGCGCGCGTCGCGCAGCGCGGCATGCGGGACTTCCGCGTCGCCGTATTTGGCCAGCGCGTGCGTGCGTCCGACGAACAGGCCGATCTCCGATTCCTCCGCGACCGTCGCCGCGCCGATATCGGGCGGGTAGGCCGCGCGCGCTGCCATCAGCCCGAGCTGCGCGCGGCCCTGCTGGATCAGATCGAGCACGTCCTCGTGCTCGGCGATCTGACATTCGAGTTCGAGCGCCGGAAAGCGCTGCTCGAGCGCCATCAACGTTTCCTCGTAACGCTTCGACTGATACGTATCGGACACGACGAGCGTCAGCCGCGCTTCCTCGCCGTGCGCGAGCCGGGCGGCCGTGCGGTCGATCGCGGCGCCGGCCTCCAGCGCGCGCTGCACCTGCGGCAGCAGCGCGCGGCCGGCATCGGTGAGCGTCGGCGAGCGCGTCGACCGGTCGAACAACTGCACGCCGAGATCGATCTCGAGGTTCGCGATCGCCTCGGACACCGTCGACTGGCGCTTGCCGAGCTTGCGCGCGGCGGCCGTGAACGAGCCGAGCAGCGCGGCTTCGGCGAACGCGACCAGCGCTTCGGGGGCATGGCGCATGCAGTGCACCTCACGGCGTTATATCGGTAAAACCGATGATATCAAACTGGATTGGCGCGGTTACGCCGATCAGAATGCATGCCATGGGTCGCGCAAACCGCGACCGGCAATGAATCGGAGGGAACGATGAAACAGACGAACAAAACGGTGACGGAACGCCTCGTCCACGCGCTGACGTTCGAACTGGTCGCGATCGCGCTGTGCGCGCCGGTCGGCGCATGGCTGCTCGACATGCCGGTGTCGCACGTCGGCGTGCTGACGGTGATGGTGTCGCTGATCGCGATGGCGTGGAACATGACGTTCAACACGCTGTTCGATCGTATCGAACGGCGCGCGGGCCTCACGCGTACGCTCGGCATGCGGATCGCGCACGCGGTGATGTTCGAGCTGGGCCTCGTCGCGATGGTGGTGCCGCTCGCCGCGTGGTGGCTGAACGTGAGCGTCGTCGAGGCGCTGCTGCTCGACCTCGGCATCGTGCTGTTCTTCCTGCCTTACACGTTCTGCTTCAATCTCGCGTACGACGCGCTGCGCGCGCGCTGGCTTGCCCGCCGCGTCGCGGCGCAGGCCGGCTGAGCGGTATGCGGTGGCCGCAGCGGCCGCAGCGATGTCCGCGACCGCGGCCGGTGCTCAGCGCGCCGCCGCCCACAGCCACGCGCCGCACACGATCGCGACCGCGCCGTAGACCACGTACACGGGCAGCTTGAACCGCGCGAAGCACAGCGTCGCGAACGCGCCGGTGAGCCAATAGACCGGATCGGCCGGTTCGCGATGCAGGATCCTTACGACGGCGACGACGAGAAAGCCCGTCGTCGCCGCGCGCAGCAGGCGCATGCCATGCTCGAAGCGCGAGTGGCGCTTGAGCCGGAACAGATGGTTCTGCGCGAACACGACGAGGCACCCGGACGGAATGAACAACGCGGCGGTCGCGAGCAGCGCGCCGATCCAGCCGTCGGTCAGGTAGCCGAGAAACGGCACGACGTTCAGCAGCGGGCCCGGCGACACCGGCGACAGCGCGAACGCGAGCGTGAAGTCGTGATCGGAGATGCCGGTGGCCGGCGACACGAACAGCGCCTTGAGCACGGGCAGCGCGGAGAAGCCGCCGCCGAACAACGTCATGCCGGCGCCGGCGAGCCGCGGCCACAGCAGCGTCATCTGGTAGTCGCCGGGCAGCGGCAGCGCGAACAGCGCGACCAGAATCGCGAGCAGCACGAGCAGCCGGCGATCGCGCGTCCCCAGCCTGACGTCCACCGCGTCGTATTGCGGCGGCCCGGTGAGCCAGCCCGCTGCAAACGCCGCACACAGAATCCCGACGAACGCGGCCGGACTATGTGCGAAAGCGAGCAGAATCGTCGACAGCGCGGCGATCGCCTGTTCGAGCCGCGTGCTCGCGAGCGTGCGCAGCTGCTTGATCCACGTGACGCCGATCAGCGCGGCGAGCACCATCCCGAAGTGATTGATCAGCATCGGCGCGGCGAGCGAGTTCACGATCGGCGTGCGATAGAAGATCGCGAACAGCGTCATCAGCACGAAGAACGGCAGGACGCTCGCGATGCCGGCGACCCAAGCGCCGAGGCGGCCGTGCAGCGTCTGGCCGACCTGCACCGCGACGTTGCAGCCGACGGGGCCGGGCACAAGCCATGCGAGTGCGACGAAATCGGCGAAGACCTGCGGCTCGATGCGCTGCAACCGGTCGACGTAGTGGCGTTCGAGCTGCGCCATCATCGACAGCCCGCCCCACGACATCGCGGAGATGCCGGCGACGGCCTTGAACAGCGCCCACAGGGACGCCTGCGTCGGTTCGACACGTGTGGCTGCTTCGACTTCCACGGTTGTCATGATTGTGCAGTTGGCGCAGGGCCTGGTCTCGCGCATAGGAACGTGACGGCGGCCCGCCGACACGATGGCCCTCCCGATTGTCCGCCGCGCATCGTGACACTGCCATGCGCGAAAACGCTAGTTAATGAACGAAACGATCGGAGCGGATCCCGCAACAATCTGCGTGCTGCGCAACAGGGCGGTGCGGGCGGCGCGCGCTCAATCGCCCGTGCTGCCGGTCGCGCGATGCGCAAGGACGTTCGGCCGGTCGCCGCGCACGCCGAAGCGCTCGATCAGCGCGGGGATCGCGTCGGCTCGCACGGGGCGCGAGAACAGGAAGCCCTGCGCCTCGATCTCGCCGAGCGCGGACAGCCACGCGATCTGCTCCTCGGTTTCGGTGCCTTCGACGACGACCGTGAGCCCGAGCGAGCGGGCCAGATGCACGATAGACGACACCATCACGCACACGCTGCGATCGTTCGGGATCGCCTGCACGAACGAGCGGTCGACCTTCAGCGTATCGACGGAGAAGCGGTGCAGATACGACAGCGACGAGTAGCCGGTGCCGAAATCGTCGAGCGCGATCCGGATGCCGAGCTTCTTCAGCGCGACGATCTTCTCGGACACGAGTTCCGGATACTCCATCATCGCGGTCTCGGTGATCTCGATCTCGAGCCGGTTCGCGTCGATGCCGGTGTCCAGCAGCGCCTGCGAAATGGTCTCGATCAGGTCGCCGCGCCAGAACTGCACCGGCGAGATGTTGACCGCGAGCGTCAGCGTGTCGTGGCCTTCGTCGCGCCAGCGGGCGATCTGCTCGCACGCGGTGCGAATCACGAAGTCGCCGATCGGCACGATCAGGCCCGTCGATTCGGCGATCGAAATGAATTCGTTCGCGGAGATGATCCCGTGCTCCGGATGGTCCCACCGCGCGAGCGCCTCGAAGCCGGTGATCGTGCGGTGAGTGAGGTCGATCTTCGGCTGGTAGGCGAGGAACAGCTGCCCGTCGGCGAGCGCGACGCGCAATTGCTGTTCCCAGCGCATCAGGTGATCCGCGCGGTGCGACAGGTGCGGCGCGTAGAACTGGTAGCAGTTCTTGCCCGCGTCCTTCGCGCTGTACATTGCAAGGTCGGCCTTCTTCAGCAGGTCGATCTCGCTTTCGTTCGCGACGGTGTGCAGCGCGATGCCGATGCTCGCATGCAGCACGAACGAGCTGCCGCGCACGTCAAATGGCTCGCCGAACATCCGGATGATCGCTTCGGCGAGCCGCACCGCGCGCCGTTCGACGTCGTCGCCCTTCATCACGACCACGAATTCGTCGCCGCCGATCCGCGCGAGCGACCCTTCGTCGCCGACGGCATCCGACAGGCGCGACGCGGTCATCTGCAGCACGATGTCGCCGGCGTTGTGGCCGAGCGTGTCGTTGACGGTCTTGAAGTTGTCGAGGTCGATGAACAGCAGGCCGAGCCGCGACAGGCTGGCCGGCATCGACACGTCGTTGCGCAGCCCGCGCAGCGTCGCGTAGCGGTTCGCGAGGCCGGTGAGCAGGTCGTATTCGGCAAGCTGCGTCATCTCGCGCTCGCGGCCGAGCAGCTTGCCGATCAGCCCCGTCGCGACGCCGAAGAATGCGAGCATCGCGAGCGTGATGAAGCTCGTCATCAGCAGGTACACGTTGCGCGTGTGGTAGTAGTCCGCGAACTCCTCCGACTGCGACAGGCCGACCATCACCGCGAGCGGGTAGCCGTCGAGGTGGCGGTACGACACGATGCGCGTGACGCCGTCGATCGGGTCGATGATCGTGCCGGTCACGCGCTCGGCGATCGGGTAGACGCCGGACGCGGAGAACGCGCCCGGCGCGTTGTTGACCGAACCGGTGCGCCGCGCGAGCACGGCGCCCGTGTCCGACACCACGGCGATCACGCCTTCCTTGCCGATCGCCGCGTTGTTGTAGAAGTCGTTCGTGAAGTAGCTCGGGTCTTCCGACACGACGACGATGCCCGCGAAGCTGCCGTCGGGGTTGTTGAGCCGGCGCGTCATCTGCAGCGTCCAGTGGCTCGACACGCGGCCGAGCACGGGCTTGCTGATGTACAGGCGATCGTCGTTGTGCGCGAGGTGGACCTTGAAGTGCTCTCGGTCGGACAGGTTGATCGGCTGCGGATGAGCGTCGGCCGTGTTCGCGAACAGGATGCCCTTCGCGTTGACGAGCGACACCTGGATCAGCGTGTCGCTCGGCACGACGCCTTTTTCGACCGCGCTCGCGAGGTTGAAGTGCGCGGGCGATTTCTCGAATTCGAACTTGACGAAGCGGGTGATCTGGTCGACCTGGTGGATCGCCTTGACCGTGTGCTGCTCGAGCGCCGACGACAGGATCGCCGCGGACGCCGCCGCTTCCTTGTACGCGCTGTCCTTCTCGACCGACAGCCGCGCGATGATCACAGCCCACAGCAGCGCAAGCGCCAGCATCCCGAGCAGCGGGATCGCGAACAGCGCGCGCCGGCGCGACTTGCGGGGCGCGCGCAGCGGCCGGTTCGGCGGCGTGTGGTTTGACCGGGCGGAACTCATCGGAGAGGGCGGGTCCTGCTCGCGTGCGCCGTCCCCTGTCGGGCGGGCGGCTATGGTTGGGGGCGCACCGGCGTCTGTTCGTTCGCGGGAGGCGCAACCAAGGACAGACCCGCCGAAGCGACGGATTAGGCCCGATATTACTGGCTGGAACGTTTTTGCGATAGCCGGGGAAAATCGCAGGGCGCCGGTCGGGCCGGGCCCCGCGTGCACTGCGCTGACGTCAGGCGGGCGCCTGGAACGTGCCGTCGACGACCGTCACGACGTGGCCGCCGATCCAGATCGTGCCGTCGTCGTCATAGCGGACGGCAATGCGGCCGTCGCGGCCGATCGCCGTGCCCTGGCGGGCCGTGTACGACGGGCCGGGGCGCCGCTGCTGGCGGCTCAGCAGTTGCGCGAGTGCCGCGTTCGCGCTGCCGGTGACAGGGTCCTCGCCGGTGCCGAAGCCGCCGCCCGTCATCAGGCAGCGGACTTCGAACGTCGCGGGGCCGCCGTCGGGGTGCGGCGCGTATACCGCGACGCCGTGCGCGCCGTATCGGTGCGTGAGCGCATCGAGCGCGGCCGGATCGGGCGCGAGGCCGATGCAGGCGTCGGCCGACGTGAGCCGCACGACGAGCCACGGCGCGCCGTTGTCGACCGCGCACGGTTCGGCGTCCGGATCGATCGCGTCGCTGCGCAACGCGGCCGCCAGTGCCGGGTAGTCCGAACGGTCGACCGGCGTGAATTGCGCCGGCGGCGCGGCAAATGCCCAGCCGTCGGCCTGTTCCCGCAACGCGACCCGGCCGACCCCGCACTGCTGGATCAGCCGGCCCGGCGTGCGCGGCCGTGCGCCGCTTTCGACGAACGCATGCGCGGTGCCGAGCGTCGGGTGGCCGGCGAACGGCAGTTCGCCGCCCGGCGTGAAGATCCGGACGCGATAGTCGGCGTCGGGATCGGTCGGCGTGCACAGGAACGTCGTCTCGGACAGGTTCGTCCAGCGGGCGATCGCGAGCATGTCGTCGTCGCCGAGCGCGTCGGCGTCGAACACCACGGCGAGCGGATTGCCCTTGAACGGCACCGACGTGAACACGTCGACCTGCTTGAAACGGACGCGGCGGCCGGTCATCGTGCGGTTACGCGACTTCGGCGATCAGCTCGATCTCGACGCATGCGCCGAGCGGAATCTGCGCGACGCCGAACGCCGAACGCGCGTGCTTGCCCGCGTCGCCGAACACTTCCGCGATCAGCTCCGACGCCCCGTTCGTGACGATGTGCTGTTCGGTGAAGTCGAGCGTCGAGTTCACGAGGCTCATCAGCTTCACGATCCGCGTGACCTTGTTCAGGTCGCCGGTGTGCGCGTGCAGCGTTGCGAGCAGGTCGATCGCGATCGCGCGCGCGGCGGCCTTGCCGTCTTCCGTCTGCAGGTCGGCGCCGAGCTTGCCGGCCCAGACCTTGCCGTCCTTCTTCGCGATGTGGCCCGACAGGTACACCGTGTTGCCGCTCTGCGCGCTCATCACGTAGGCGGCGGCCGGTGCGCCGGCGGTCGGGAGCTCGATGCCGAGCGACTTCAGTTTGTCGTAGACGTTAGCCATGCGTTCGATTCCTCGTAGAGAGTCGTGACAGGGAAAAAGGGGCTCACAGACGTTCGCGCAGCAGCTTGCCGAGGCGCGCGACGCCTTCCTCGATCTTCTCCGGCGGCACCGTCACGAACGACAGGCGCAGCGTGTTGTGCTGCGGATCGTTCGCGAAGAACGGCGCGCCCGGCACGAACGCCACATGGTTCGCGACCGCGGCCTCGAGCAGCTTCATGCTGTCGATCTGCGCGGGCAGGTTCACCCAGATGAACATGCCGCCGTCCGGGCGATTCCACGTGACGCCTTCCGGCATGTGACGCGCGAGCGACGCGAGCATCGCCTCGCATTGCGCGCCGTACAGCTGGCGGATCGTCGGGATGTGCTCGTCGAGGAAGCCGTCCTTGATCACTTCGTGCGCGATGCGCTGCGTGAGCGTCGGCGTGTGCAGGTCGGTGGCCTGCTTGGCCTGCACCAGCTTGAAATGAAGTTCCTCCGGCGCGATCACGTAGCCGAGCCGCAGGCCCGGCGCGAGCACCTTCGAGAACGTGCCGAGGTGCACGACGTGGTCGGGCGCCATCGACAGCATCGTCGGCAGCGGCTCGCCCTGGTAGTTCAGCGCGCCGTACGGATCGTCTTCCAGCACCGGGAAGGGGCTCGACTGCGCGAAAGCGGCGAGCGCGCGGCGGCGCTCGACCGGCAGGCGGCGGCCGGTCGGATTCTGGAAGTTCGGCTGCGCGTACAGCAGCCGCGCGCCTTGCGTGAGCGCGGGCGTGAGGCCTTCGGGCAGCAGGCCCTGCTCGTCGGTCGGCACCTGCACGTAGCGCGGCTCGTACAGCGAGAACGATTGCAGCGCGCCGAGGTAGGTCGGCGTTTCGACGAGGACCGGGCTGTTCGGGTCGATCAGCGCCTTGCCGAGCAGGTCGAGCGCCTGCTGCGAGCCGGTCGTGATCAGCACCTGCGACACGCGCACGCGGTAGCGCTCGGCGATCCATTCGCGCAGCGGCAGGTAGCCTTCGGTCGCGCTGTACTGGAGGGCGGCGGCGGGCGCATCGCTCAGCACGCGGTCGGCGGCGGCGCGCATGCGCTCGGCCGGAAACGTCGCCGGAGCGGGCAGGCCGCCTGCGAACGAGATGACCTCGGGGCGTTCCGTGACCTTCAGGATCTCGCGGATCGCGGAACTCGTCAGCTTGCGGGCGCGTTCGGAAAGCTGCCAGTGCGGCGGATGCAGGTCGCTCGGATTCATAGTCTCCTCGTTCGGATATCGTGGTGAGTCGAGAAAGGTCGGTCAGGCCGATTGCGTCGTCGCGGCCGGGTGGGCGTGCGGGAGCGCGATCGGGCCGTCGCGGCCGGGTGGGCAGAACCGTTCAGGCAAAACGGACATTATGGCGCACCTCATCAGCCGGCGCGAGCGGGACGCGGCGCCGTGGCCACCGCCGAGCGCCGGCCCAGCATCACGGTCGCGATCACGGCCGCCGCGAACAGCCACGTCGACGGCGTCACCGTTTCGCCGAACAGCAGCGCGGAAAACGCGATCGTGAAGAAGATCTGCAGTAATTGCACCTGGCCGACGCGCGCGGTGCCGCCCATTGCGAGCCCCGCATACCACGCGAAAAAGCCGATGAATTGCGAAAAGAGGGTCACGTAGCCGAACGCGAGCCACGTGCGCGGCGCGAGCGGCGCGGGGTGCGCGGCGTGTTGCGTCCACGCGAGCCAGCCGACCGGCAGCACGAGAAACGGCGCGGACACGACGAGCGCCCAGCAGATCACCTGCCAGCCGCCGATCTGGCGTGCGAGGCGCGCGCCTTCCGCATAGCCGAGCGCGCCGATGCCGACCGCGACGAGCATCAGCGCGTCGCCGGCCTGCACGGCGCCGCCGCCGTCACGCAGCGCGAACGCGATCACGAGCGCGCTGCCCGCGAGCGCGCTGGCCCAGAACGCCTTCGACGGCCGCTCGTGCGACAGCCACGCCGCGTACAGCGCGACGAACAGCGGCTGCAGCCCGTTGACGACCGCGCCGTGCGACGCCGGCACCGTCTTCATCGCCCACGCGGAAAACACCGGATACGCGATGATCACGCCAGCCGACACGATCGCGAGGCTTTTGAGCTGCGCGCGAGTGGGGAGGCGCTCGCGGCGCCACCACAGCAGCAGGCCGGCCGGCACCGCCGCCGCGAGCGCGCGGCCGAGGCCGTTGAGCAGCGGATTCAGTTCGGAGACGACGATACGCGTCATCGGCAGCGTCAGGCTGAAGATCATCACGCCGATGAGGCCGAGCAGCATGCCCCGGGTTTCGCGCGAATTCATGGATCGGGTGTCTCCGTATTGCCGGGTTCGGGTGATTGCTCGGGCAACGCGTTCAGCGCAGCGTGCGGACGCCTTGCGGCGTTTCGAATTCGGCGATCAGCGCGGGCGCGCCGTCGCCGGCTTCGACATCGAGCAGATGGCCGGCGCCGAGCCAGTCGAGCTGCTCGCGGATCAGGTCGGCACGCGCGTGCACGCCCTTGAGCGACTTCAGCGCGATGCCGTTGTCCGGCAGCGATTCGGCCGGATGGCGCGCGCTGTCCCACTGGATCAGCGACGGCACGAGGCCGTCGCCGGCGCCTTGCCACGCGGGGAACGCGCCGTCGTCGGGCACGGTCAGGCCCCAGCTCAGGTCGCCGCGCCGCATCGCGACGACCGGCGCGATGCGTGCCGGGTACTGGCGCTGCCACAGCGTAAGCTGGCGCGGACGGTCGACACGCGCGACCCAATGCGCGAGGAACGGGCCATCGGCGAGTCGCGCCTGGATCGCCGGATCGTCGAGGCCGAACAGCCGCGCGCGCGGCGGCGTCACGTCGTCGTTTGCGGACGGCGCGTCGGGATCGATCGCGATCACTTCCAGGTACATCCCGCCCCACGCGCCGAACAGTGCGTTGTGGGTGCGCATCAGCGGGTGGCGGCCGCCGCCGGCCGGTTCGATGCCGAGCGCGCCGGCGACATGGCGCACGCCTTCGTCGAGCGTGCGGGCTGCGATCACGAGATGGTCGAGGGTCAGGGAGCGGGATGGCATGAACGTCGGTCGGAAAGCGAAAGTGTCATGGTGGCGTGCGATGCGCGGGGCGGTCGCGCGGCCGGCTGCAGCCCGGCGCGCAAACCCGTGCCGGACGGGCCAGCGCCGCATGCGGCAAGGCCGGAACGGCAGCCGCACGATCGCCATTGCGGTCTAACTGTAATCGTCGCCACCGGCACAGTAACGGTACAATCGGCGCGATAGCCTTCGGTACAGTTTGAGCCGCCGCCCATGTCGACCATGTCCACCGTCCCTCTCGCGCAGATTCCGGCGCCGCACGATACGGCCACGCTCACGCTAGTCGACCAGCTCGTCCAGTGGGCGCGGCGCCGGATCGACGAACGGGTGTTCCGTCCCGGCATGCGGATGCCGTCGATCCGCAAGCTCGCGCTCGACAAGAGCGTGTCGCGCTTCACCGTCGTCGAGGCGTACGAGCGGCTCGTCGCGCAAGGGTATCTCGATTCGCGGCGCGGCTCCGGCTTCTACGTGCGCGAGCGCACGGCCGCCGGCCCGCAGCCGGCGGACAGCGTGGCACGCGCGGCCGAGGCCGCGCCCGTGCACAACACGATCGACGTCGTCTGGCTGCTGCGCAACATGCTGCACACCGTGAGCCCGGAAAAAGGGCCGGGTCTCGGCTACCTGCCGGGCCGCTGGCTGGACGGCGAGCTGATCACCGGCGCGCTGCGCGCGCTGGGGCGCCAGGCCGGCGCGCAGATGCTCGGGTTCGGCACCGCGCAGGGCTTCCTGCCGCTGCGCCAGCAACTGCAGACGCGGCTCGCGGAAGTCGAGATCGGCGCGAAGCCCGAGCAGCTCGTGCTGGTGTCGGGCATCACGCAGGCGATCGACCTGATCGCGCGCATTTACGTGCGGCCTGGCGACGCGGTGATCGTCGGCGATCCGGCGTGGTTCCAGATGTTCGGCCGCTTCGCGGCGCAGGGCGCGCAACTCGTCGGGATGCCGTATACGCCGGACGGTCCCGATCTCGACGCGCTGGAAACGCTCGTGCAGATGTGGCGGCCGAAGATGCTGGTGATCAATTCGGTGCTGCAGAACCCGACCGGCACGTCGCTGTCGGCCGCGCAGGCGTTCCGGATCCTGAAGCTCGCGGAGGCGTACGACTTCCTGGTGGTCGAAGACGACGTGTACGGCGACCTGTGCCCGCCGAGCTATCCGGCCACGCGCCTCGCGAGCCTCGATCAGCTGAAGCGCGTGATCTACCTCGGCAGCTATTCGAAGACGCTCGCGGCAAACCTGCGGGTCGGCTATGTCGCGTGCGCGCCGGAAATCGCGAAGGCGATCACCGACCAGAAGATGCTGGTCGGGATGACCACGCCCGAGCTGAACGAGCGCGTGCTTTACAAGATCCTGACCGAGGGGCATTACCGGCGCCACGTCGAGCGGCTGCGCGCGCGGCTCGACGGCGTGCGCGACAAGACCGCGCGGATGCTCGAGCGTACGGGGCTGCGGCTCTTCACGATGCCGGCGGCCGGGATGTTCCTGTGGGCCGACACGGGTGTCGACTCGGACGCGCTCGCGGCCGCCGCGCACGAAGCCGGCTTCCTGCTGACGCCGGGCAGCCTGTTCTCGCCGCAGCAGTCGCCGTCCACGTGGATGCGCTTCAACGTCGCGAATTGCGGCGATCCGGCGCTCCCCGGGCTGCTCGCGCGCTATATCGATTCGGCGGTGCGGCGCGCGCCGTGACGCGGCGCGGATGGATCCGCGTTGCTTTGCCGCGACGCGGCAAATAGCACGCGCTACTGCTTCAGGCGCGCCATGCTGCAACTTAATGCATCGGCGCTATCGCGCTGGTAGCCGTCCAAGCTCCGGTAACCTTTTGCGATCCAGTAATCGGGGTAAGCCGGGTCGAAATTCAGCGATATCACCCGGAAACCGCAGGCTCGTCCCCGTAGCAAGAAGGCGATTTTCGGTTTGGCCGCAGTCAGGTCGCTTTCAATCACCCGATACGGGCGCTTCGCGCAATTGGCGAAAGGCGTGTGCCATTCGATCGTTTTTTCGGTCGCACGAAGTTGGCCATCGCATTGCCGGCCGTGACCGACGAACACCTCGGTAAGCGGCTGATTGCCGGCTTGCGCAACACCTGCCAGCAGCGCGGTAACAAGGCTCAACCCTTGGGCAATTCTCACCGCGTGCATACCGGTTCCTTGCGCTGCTGAATCGTTGCCAGCGCATAATCGAGCTTCTTTGCGTAGGTGTCTGGCGCTTTCGTGTTGTAAAGTCGACCGACATTTGCCGTAGTCATCGGCTGCCAGCCTATGATGACTTTGCGTATCGCTGCCTTCCGATATTTCAAGACTTGCCCCGGGCGTAACGTGCCAATACCCGGATCGAGTGCGCGCAGCGTGTCGATTGTCGAACCCTGTTGTCGGGCAATTTTGTCCAGGCTATCGCCAGTTTTGACGGAAATTTCGTATGTTCGTCGATCCGGGTCCGGTACGCTTTGCATTGAGAAGTTCGCCAAGCGCATGAGCAGGTAACCAATAGCGGCGCGGATGTTGTAAGCAGGCACGGTGTAGCCATATCGGGTTGCCTCCGTGTTTAGTGTCATACGTTCCAGCGCTGATTCGGTCCCCGCTCTGGCGCAGCGCACCGTGGCGATCCGACGCTGCGGGCGTTTCCGCCCCACCACTGCAACGCGTCGATGCGGTCGCTCGGCCGGATCGGCGCGCGCCCAGCATTTGAACAAATTTCCGTCCGCGGCAACATCGGACACGTTCGAATCTATGCGAATTGGTATCGCGTCGGTCAGCCGCACAGGCGGCCCGTGCGATCCGCATGCCGCGATCGCCCCGGACCCTTGAAATCGGGTCGTTCGTCCCCAGATGAGCGCGCAAACCCGTCCGGCATGGCGCGGCGGGGCGCCTATCAAGTTCAAGTAAGAGGAAACAGCATCCATGGCACATGAAACGATGAGCTTTCAGGCAGAGGTCAAGCAACTCCTCCACCTGATGATTCATTCGCTCTACAGCAACAAGGAAATCTTCCTGCGCGAACTGGTGTCGAACGCGTCCGACGCGGCCGACAAGCTGCGTTTCGAAGCGCTCGCGGACAACGCGCTGTACGAGAACGATCCGAACCTGCGCATCCGCATCGGCTTCGACAAGGCCGCGCGCACGATCACGATCGACGACAACGGCATCGGCATGAGCCGCGACGAGGCGATCGCGAACCTCGGCACGATCGCGCGTTCGGGCACCAAGGAATTCTTCACGAAGCTGTCGGGCGACCAGCAGAAGGATGCGGCACTGATCGGCCAGTTCGGTGTCGGCTTCTACTCGGGTTTCATCGTCGCCGACAAGATCACCGTCGAGACGCGCCGCGCCGGACTGCCGGCGAACGAGGCCGTGCGCTGGGAAAGCGCGGGCGAGGGCGATTTCACGATCGACGCGATCGAACGCGCGCAGCGCGGCACGACGATCACGCTGCACCTGCGCGAAGGCGAGGACGACCTGCTGTCGTCGCACCGCCTGAAGTCGATCATCCAGAAGTATTCCGATCACATCGCGCTGCCGATCCTGATGCGCAAGGAAGAATGGGATCAGGAAAAGGGCGAGATGGTCCTGAAGGACGAGGACGAAACCGTCAACCAGGCGAGCGCGCTGTGGACGCGTTCGAAGAGCGACATCACCGACGAGCAGTACACGCAGTTCTATCAGCACATCGCGCACGACCACCAGGATCCGCTCGCGTGGACCCACAACCGCGTCGAAGGCCGCAGCGAATACACGCAGCTGCTGTTCGTGCCGGCGCGCGCGCCGTTCGACCTGTGGAACCGCGACTACCGCGGCGGGCTGAAGCTGTACGTGAAGCGCGTGTTCATCATGGACGACGCCGAGCAGCTGCTGCCGCAATACCTGCGTTTCGTGAAGGGCGTCGTCGATTCGGCCGACCTGCCGCTGAACGTGTCGCGTGAAATCCTGCAGGAAAGCCGCGACGTGAAGGCGATCCGCGAAGGCGTGACGAAGCGCGCGCTGTCGATGCTCGAGGAACTCGCGAACGCGGAAGACGACGCCGGCAAGGAAAAGTACAAGACGTTCTGGAGCGCGTTCGGCCAGGTGCTGAAGGAAGGCGTCGGCGAGGATCACGCGAACCGCGAGCGCATCGCGAAGCTGCTGCGCTTCGCGTCGACGCATGGCGACACCGACGCGCAGGACGTGTCGCTCGCCGACTACGTGTCGCGGATGAAGCCCGAGCAGAGCAAGATCTACTACGTGACCGCCGACACGTGGCAGGCCGCGAAGAACAGCCCGCATCTGGAAGTGTTCCGCAAGAAGGGCGTCGAGGTGCTGTTGCTGACCGATCGCGTCGACGAATGGATGCTGTCGTTCCTGCACGAATTCGACGGCAAGCCGCTCGCGAGCGTGGCGCGCGGCGATCTCGACCTCGGCGAGCTGAACGACGAGGAGAAGAAGGCGCAGGAGCAGGCGGGCGAGGCGATCAAGCCGGTCGTCGAGAAGATGAAGGAAGCGCTCGGCGACAAGGTCAAGGAAGTGCGCGTCACGTTCCGCCTGACCGATTCGCCGTCGTGCCTGGTCGCGGACGACAACGACATGAGCGGTTATCTGCAGCGAATGCTGAAGGCCGCCGGCCAGAAAGCGCCGGCGATGCAGCCGATCCTCGAAATCAACCCGGAGCACGCGCTCGTGAAGCAGCTGAACGCCGACAGCGCCGATTTCGGCGACTGGTGCCACCTGCTGTTCGACCAGGCGTTGCTGGCCGAAGGCGGGATGCTCGATGATCCGGCGAGCTTCGTGAAGCGGACCAACGCGCTGCTGCTGTCGCGCACGGCGTGAACGCGCGGATGCGATTCGACGGCGCGCGGGCCGGCTGGCGCGAAACGCCGCGGCCCGGCTGCACGCTCGATCAGCGCGACTGGCTGACGCGCGGCGGATCGCTGACCGCGCATCTCGCGCGGCTCGGCGGCGTGAGCGTGCGCGTGACGCGCGAGGCCGTCGACGTTCCATGGTTCGACGAGCCGGACGCGCTCGGCAGCGCGCAGCGCGCGCCGATGTGGGTGCGCGAGGTGATTCTGTCGGTCGACGGCACGCCGTACGTCGCCGCGCACAGCATCGCACCGCTCGCGGCCAGCAAGGGCGTGTGGCAGGCGATGCGGCGGCTGCGCACGCGGCCGCTCGCCGAGCTGCTGTACAGCGATCCGCAGGTCGAGCGCTCGGCGCTCGTCAGCCGGCGCGTGATCGCCGGCCATCCGCTGTATGCGCTCGCCTGCCATGCGTTGCAGGGCGCGCGGGCGCCGCACGCGTTCGCCGCGCGGCGCTCGGTGTTTCAGCGGCACGGCAAGCCGCTGATGGTCACCGAATGCATGCTGCCGGCGCTGTGGCGTCATCTCGACGCGCACGGCGACGGGCCGCGGTCCGCGGGGCCGCACGGAGAACGCTGATGCTGCAAGGCTTTGCGCCGGTCGTCGCACCGCATACGCATACGATGATCCTCGGGAGCTTTCCCGGCGAGGCGTCGCTCGACGCCGCGCAGTACTACGCGCATCCGCGCAATCAGTTCTGGCGGTTGTTGGGCGCGGTGCTCGGCGAGCCGGGGCTGCACGAGCTCGCGTACGACGCGCGGCTCGAGCGGGTGCTCGCGCATGGCATCGGCATCTGGGACGTCCTCGATGCGTGCCATCGCGAAGGCAGCCTCGATTCCGCGATCCGCAATGCGAAGCCGAACGACTTCGCGTCGTTGCGCGAGCATGCGCCGTTGCTGAAGAAAGTATGTTTCAACGGGAAGACGGCAGGGCGGTTTGCTGGCGTCATCGGCGAGGCCGGGTACGAGACGCTCGTGCTGCCTTCGTCGAGCCCCGCCAATGCGATGTTGTCGTTCGAGCAGAAGCTCGAACACTGGCGTCGAATCGTGCTTTGATCGGCCGGGCGTTGCCGGCAGCATGGGCGGCCAGCGCATCGCCTTCAGATCCTTGCGGGTCGCGTCGAAGCTCAATCGTCGTTGCCCCATCGCCAGCGGGGCTTCTCGCCCTTGACCCAGCAAACGGCGGTCAGCAGCGTGACGAGCACCACGATGCACGCGGCGTACGCAATCGGCGAACGTTGCGGCGGCGCGAGCCACGCGCTCGCGACGACGCCGATCGCGAACAGCAGCAGCACGGCCCACCCCTGCCACGCGACGGGCAAACCCCATCCCCACCCGTAGCGCTTTGCCGGGAACCAGATCTTCTTGTCGTTCGAGGTCATGTCAGTACTCGCGGTCAGTGGATTCCCACCAATGCTATCCTCTCGTCCGCTCATCCAGCCTGATCCAGCATCACTCAGCGAGATTCACCATGACCCGATTGATCAAGCGCGCGTCCGCCGAGGCACGCGCGTTCAAGCAACGCCAGCCGTCCGCGTACAACGGCTCGGAAAAACTCCAGCCGCCGCGCGTGAAGCGCCGCCCGGAGATCGACGAACACGACGACGTGCCCGTCCTCGACGCGCCGCGCAAGCCGCGTTTCGCGCCGGTCACGTTCTCCGAAGAACGCGGCGTGCGCTTCCTGCACTTCGGCACCGAGTGGGTGCAGGGCGCGATGCGCATCTCGAAGCCGCTCCACATCGAGCTCGAATACGCGCAGCAGATGATGGCGTGGCTGCTGTTCCTCGAAACGCCCGAGCGGATCGTCCAGCTCGGGCTCGGCACCGGCGCGCTGACGAAGTTCTCGCACCGCTTCCTGCCGCGCGCGAAGGTCGAGGCCGTCGAACTGAACCCGGCCGTGATCGTCGCCGCGCGTACGATGTTCGCGCTGCCGCCCGATGACGAACGCCTCGTCGTGCACGAAGCCGACGCCTGGGATTTCGTCAACGATCCGGCCAACCGCGGCACGACGGGCGCGCTGCAAATCGACCTGTACGATGCGACCGCGCGCGGCCCGGTGCTCGACAGCGTCGCGTTCTATCGCGCGGTGCGCGGCTGCCTCGCGGATGCCGGCATCGCGACGATCAACCTGTTCGGCGACCATCCGAGCTTCGTGCGCAACATGAAGCATCTGAACGCGGCGTTCGACCATCGCGTGATCGCGCTGCCGGAAGTGCACGACGGCAACCGGATCGCGCTCGCGTTCTCGGGCCCCGCGCTCGACGTATCGTTCGCACAGCTGGACGCTCGGGCGAAGCTGATCGAGGACACGCTGAAGCTGCCCGCGCGCAAGTGGGTGAAAGCTTTGAAAGAAACGACGGGCGCACGCGACGCATCGTTCGCGATCTGACGCTCATGCGCGCGCCGCATGCCGGTGCAACCGCGCGCTCAGGGGCGGATCACCTCGGGTTCGCCCCCGCTTGACCGCTCGCCCGCGGCTCCTATACTGGCGCGAAGCCAGGGGAGCCGCAGCTTACCCGTTTTGCCGCTCCTCTCGCCGCCGTACCCGCTCAACAAGATCGATAACCGGGAAAGATGAGGAGACGTCATGGCTCACGATGCCGACGCCAATCGGGCCGCCAAGCGCTGGCTCTGGCTGCTGGTGCTGCCGCTGATCGCGATGGTCTGGGTGCCGTCGTACAGCAAGATCGAACCGCAATGGCTGGGATTTCCGTTTTTCTATTGGTACCAGCTGCTGTGGGTGTTCATTAGCGCGGTGATCACCGCGTTCGTCTACTACAAGACCAAGGACGCGTGGAAGTCGACCGGCACGCCCGGAGGTGCACGATGAACCTCGGCGCTACCTTCGTCTTCGTCCTGCTGTTCATCGGCGTGACCATCCTCGGCTTTCTCGCCGCGAACTGGCGGCGCGGCGATCTCGCCCACCTCGACGAATGGGGCCTCGGCGGCCGCCGCTTCGGCACGATCGTCACGTGGTTCCTGCTCGGCGGGGACCTCTATACGGCGTACACGTTCGTTGCGGTGCCCGCGCTCGTGTTCGGCGCCGGCGCGATGGGCTTTTTCGCGCTGCCGTACACGATCCTGATCTACCCGTTCGCGTTCGTCGTGTTCCCGAAGCTGTGGAGCATCGCGAAGCGGCACGGCTACGTGACGGCCGCCGACTTCGTCAACGCCCGCTACGGCAGCCGGATGCTCGCGCTCGCGATCGCGGTGACGGGCATCCTCGCGACGATGCCGTACATCGCGCTGCAGCTCGTCGGCATCGAAGTCGTGATCGGCGCGCTGGGTTTCGACACGACCGGCTTCGTCGGCGACCTGCCGCTCATCATCGCGTTCGCGATCCTCGCCGCCTACACGTACACGTCGGGGCTGCGCGCGCCCGCGATGATCGCGATCGTGAAGGACATCCTGATCTACATCACGATCGCCGCGGCGATCATCGTGATCCCCGCGAAGCTCGGCGGGTTCGGGCACATCTTCTCGACGGTGCCGCCCGCGAAGCTGCTGCTGAAGGCGCCGGACGCGACGAGCCTGAACGGCTACAGCGCGTACGCGACGCTCGCGATCGGCTCCGCGCTCGCGCTGTTCCTGTATCCGCACTCGGTCACGGCGATCCTGTCGTCGTCGTCGGGCAACACGATCCGCCGCAACATGGCGATGCTGCCCGCGTATTCGTTCGTGCTCGGCCTGCTCGCGCTGCTCGGCTACATGGCGCTCGCATCCGGCGTGAAGGACATGCCGCAGTACGCGCCGTACTTCAAGGCGTTCGGCCCGAACTTCGCGGTGCCCGCGCTGTTCCTGAACTACTTCCCGTCGTGGTTCGTCGGCGTCGCGTTCGCGGCGATCGGCATCGGCGCGCTGGTGCCGGCGGCGATCATGTCGATCGCGGCCGCGAACCTGTACACGCGCAACATCCACCGCGAGTTCGTCAACCGCAACATGACGCACGACCAGGAGACGCACGTCGCGAAGCTCGTGTCGCTGATCGTGAAGGTCGGCGCGGTCGCGTTCATCCTCGGGCTGCCGCTGACGTACGCGATCCAGCTGCAGCTGCTCGGCGGAATCTGGATCATCCAGACGCTGCCGGCGATCGTGCTCGGCCTGTACACGCGCGTGCTCGACCACCGCGGCCTGCTCATCGGCTGGGCGGCCGGCATCGTGTGCGGCACGTGGATGGCGATCTCGCTGAAGCTGGCCGGCTCCATCTTCACGATCCATCTGTTCGGTCTCGCGATTCCCGGCTACGCGGCGGTGTGGTCGCTGATCGTGAACCTCGTGGTGTCGGTCGCGGTGAGCGTACTGGTGCGCGTGATCGGGATGACGCATGCGGAGGACCGCACGCGGCCGGAGGACTATCTCGACGTCGTCGAGAGCTGATACGCGCGGTGCGGTGCGGCTGCCAGCCGCGCGGCGAACGTCGTGCGGCAATGAAAACTGGAAACGCCCGCCACTTCGCAGTGGCGGGCGTTTTCGTTCGCGTCAGCCTTGCGCGCGTTTCGCGAGTTCCTCGCGTTGCGACAGGTCCTCGACGTTGACCATCCAGTGCACGCCGAAGCGATCCTTCGCCATCCCGAAGCCGAGCGCCCAGAACGTCTTGCCGAACGGCATCGTCACTTCGCCGCCGTCGGCGAGCGCGTTGAACAGCTTCTGGCCTTCGTCGACGGTCGCCGGGTTCAGCGACAGCGAATAGCCGGCGTGCGCGGCGCCGGCCGGTTGACTGCAGTCGCCGTCCGAGCACATGATCATCGACTCGCCGATCGTGAAGCTTGCGTGCATCACCTTGTCCGCCATTTCCGGCGCGATCGGGTAATCGGGATTCGGCGGCGCATCCTTGAAGTGCATCTTGAACATCGTCTTCGCGCCGAGCGCCTTTTCGTAGAACTGAAGGGCTTCTTCCGCGCGGCCGTAGAACGTCAGATACGGTTGGACTTGCATCGTTGTCTCCTGTGGACCGGACAGGCGCGTCGGCGCCCGCTCGGGTACTGCGGGGATTGACCGGGAAGAGCGCGACGGGATGCGGCCGCCGCACTCGTGACGTGGATTGTAGTGCGCGCGCCTGACGGTGGAATGAAAAATAAAAACGGCCGCGAACACGCGGTTCGCGGCCGTTCGTCGTGCCTACTGACGGCTGTTGTCAGGCTTGCTGACGGATCAACTGACAGCCGTCACGCACGCGCGATTCAGCGCAGCGCGTCGATCAGCTTCTCGAGCTTCACCGCGTCGGCGGCGAAGACGCGTATGCCTTCGGCGAGTTTCTCCGTCGCCATCGCTTCGTCGTTCAGCTGGAAGCGGAACGACGCCTCGTCGATCGCGACGCGCTCGGTCGGCTTGTCGTGCAGCGCGTCCGGCGACAGCTTGCGCGCCACCGTGTCGTTGCTGTCGTGCAGCTTTTGCAGCAGGTCGGGGCTGATCGTCAGCAGGTCGCAGCCGGCGAGCTCGGTGATCTGGCTCGTCGTGCGGAAGCTCGCGCCCATCACTTCGGTCTTGTAGCCGAACGTCTTGTAGTACGTGTAGATGCGGCGCACCGACTGCACGCCCGGATCGTTCGCACCGCCGTTCTTCGCTTCGTCCCAGTCGGCGCCGGCCTGCTTCTTGTACCAGTCGTAGATGCGGCCGACGAACGGCGAGATCAGCTGCGCGCCGGCTTCCGCGCATGCGGCGGCCTGCACGAGCGAGAAAAGCAGGGTCATGTTGCACTTGATCCCTTCCTGCTGCAGCACCTCGGCCGCGCGAACGCCTTCCCACGTCGACGCGAGCTTGATCAGGATGCGCTCGCGGCCGATGCCGGCGGCTTCGTACAGCTTGATGAGTTCGCGGCCCTTGTCGATCGAGCGCTGCGTGTCGAACGACAGGCGCGCGTCGACCTCGGTCGACACGCGGCCCGGGATCAGCTTCAGGATCTCGGTGCCGAATGCGATCAGCAGGCGGTCGATGATGAAATCGGTGCTTTCGTTGCGGTGATCGCGGACGGTTTTCTCGAGAATCGGCTTGTACGCGTCTTTCTGGACGGCCTTCAGGATCAGCGACGGATTCGTGGTCGCGTCCTGCGGCTTGTATTGCGCAAGCTGCTGGAAATCGCCCGTGTCGGCGACGACGGTCGTGTACTGCTTCAGCTGGTCGAGTGCGGTAGTCATGGCGATTCGGGAGGAGGGCGCGGGGCGCCCGGGGTTCTCACGGGCCGCGCGAGCGCGGCGGCGAAGCGAGGCGGCGCCGGGCACCGCCTCCGATCCACTATTTTAGGCCCGATTCGCGTCGCGCACGTTTTGGCGCGCCTTTTGCGTCGCGCGTGCCGCGCGATGCGGCGCTACGCGGGGCGGCGCGCGTTCAGGATCACCTGCGTGACGATCCCCGCGACGAGCCCCCAGAACGCCGAGCCGATCGACAGCAGCGTGAGGCCCGACGCCGTCACCATGAACGTGACGAGCGCCGCTTCGCGCTGCTTCACGTCCTGCATCGCGTTCGCGAGCCCGCTCATGATCGAGCCGAACAGTGCGAGCGCGGCGACCGACACCACGAGCGCCTTCGGCAGCGCCGCGAACAGCGCGGCGATCGTCGCGCCGAAGACGCCTGCGACCAGGTAGAACGTGCCGCACCACACGGCGGCCGTGTAGCGCTTCGCGCGATCCTCGTGCGCTTCGGGGCCCGTGCAGATCGCGGCCGTGATCGCCGCGAGATTCACGCCGTGCGAGCCGAACGGCGCGAGCAGCAGCGAAGCGAGGCCGGTCGTCGCGATCAGCGGCGACGACGGCGTCGCATAGCCGTCCGCGCGCAGCACCGCGATGCCCGGTACGTTCTGCGACGCCATCGCGACGACGAACAGCGGAATGCCGATGCTGACGATCGATGCGATCGAGAACGCGGGCATCGTGAACACGGGTTGCGCGAGCGCGATGTGGAAATGGCTGAAGTCGAGCAGGCCGAGGCCGTCAGCCACCGCGGTGCCGGCGATCAGCGTCGTGACGATCGCATAGCGCGGCGCGAGCCGCTTGACGATCAGGTACGTGAAGAACATCGCAAGCACGAGCGCGGTCTGGAACTGCGCGGCGCGGAAGATCTCGATGCCGATCTCGAACAGGATGCCCGCGAGCAGCGCGGCCGCGATGCCGGCCGGAATGCGCTTCATCAGCGTGTCGAACAGCCCGCTCACGCCGACGGCCGTCAGCAGCAGCGCGCAGACGACGAACGCGCCGATCGCGTCCGCATACGGCACGCCGGGCAGAGACGCGATCAGCAGCGCGGCGCCGGGCGTCGACCACGCGACGACCACGGGCGCGCGAAAGCGCAGCGACAGGCCGATCGTCGTCAGCGCCATCCCGATCGACAGCGCCCAGATCCACGACGAGATCTGCGCGTCGGTGAGGTGCGCGGCGCGGCCGGCCTGGAACATCAGCACGAGCGAGCTCGTGTAGCCGGTCATCATCGCGACGAAGCCGGCGACGAGCGCGGACACGGACGTATCGGCGAAAAAGCGGCGGCCGCCGGCGCGGCCGGCGCTCGCGGTGGGCGAAGGATTCATGCTGTCTCCGGGGGGGAGGCCGCGCGGATGCGGCCTGCGTGTCTACGGGGTGGGTTCGTTATTTGCTGAGTGCGCGCATCGCGGTTTCGAGGCCCGCGAGCGTGAGCGGATACATGCGCTGGCCGAGCACGTCGCGAATGATCGCGACCGATTGCCGGTATTCCCATAGCCGCTCGGGCTCGGGGTTCAGCCATGCGTGGTGCGGGAACTGGTCGGCGAGGCGGCGCAGCCAGACGGCGCCGGCTTCCGGGTTGTTGTATTCGACCGAGCCGCCGGGCTGCAGCACTTCGTACGGGCTCATCGTCGCGTCGCCGACGAAAATCAGTTTGTAGTCGGGCGTGAACTTGTGCAGCACGTCCCATGTCGCGGTGCGCTCCGAGTGACGGCGGCGGTTGTTCTTCCACAGGTGGTCGTACACGCAGTTGTGGAAGTAGTAGAACTCGAGATGCTTGAACTCGGCCTTCGCGGCCGAGAACAGCTCCTCCGTGCGCTTGATGTGATCGTCCATCGAGCCGCCGACGTCGAGCAGCATCAGCACCTTCACGTTGTTGTGACGCTCGGGCACCATCCGCAGATCGAGCCAGCCCGCGTTCGCGGCGGTGCTGCGGATCGTGCCGGGCAGGTCGAGCTCCTCGGCCGCGCCTTCGCGCGCGAAGCGGCGCAGGCGGCGCAGCGCGACCTTGATGTTGCGGGTGCCGATCTCGACCGAGTCGTCGTAATCGCGGTACGCGCGCGCCTCCCACACCTTGACCGCGGTGCGGTTGCCGTTCGACGGGCCGCCGATGCGCATCCCTTCCGGGTTGTAGCCGCCGTGGCCGAACGGCGACGTGCCGCCGGTGCCGATCCACTTGTTGCCGCCTTCGTGGCGTTCCTTCTGCTCGTCGAGCAGTTCCTTCAGGCGCTCCATCAGCTTGTCGAGCCCGCCCATCGCGTCGATCTGCGCCTTTTCCTCCGGCGACAACTCACGCTCGAGGCGCTTCTCGAGCCAGTCGAGCGGAATGTCGAACGCTTCGGACGGCAGCGCGGACACGCCGCGGAAATACGCGCCGAACGCCTGGTCGAACTTGTCGAAGTACTGCTCGTCCTTGACGAGCGTCATCCGCGCGAGGAAGTAGAACGCGTCGATCGACGGCGAGATCAGCCCGGCCTTCAGCGATTCGAGCAGCGTCAGGTATTCCTTCACCGAGACGGGCAGCTTGGCTGCGCGCAGCGCGTAGAAGAAATTGAGCAGCATGGCCGGGCCTTCGTGGACGGATTACCGGTTGTGCCGGTTCATGTAGACGAGACGCTCGAGCAGGCTCAGATCCTGCTCGTTCTTCAGCAGCGCACCCGCGAGCGGCGGCACGATCTGCTTCGCATCGGCGCCGCGCAGCGCGTCGGCCGGGATGTTCTCGGCGAGCAGCAGCTTCAGCCAGTCGAGCAGCTCGGACGTCGACGGCTTCTTCTTCAGCCCCGACACGCCGCGCAGCTCGAAGAAGCTCTGCAGCGCCGCGTGCAGCAGCTCTTCGCGGATGTTCGGGAAGTGGACCGCGACGATCTTCTGCATCGTCGCCGCGTCGGGGAACTGGATGTAGTGGAAGAAGCAGCGGCGCAGGAACGCGTCGGGCAGCTCCTTCTCGTTGTTCGACGTGATGATCACGAGCGGACGGTGCTTCGCGCGAATGGTTTCGCGCGTCTCGTACACGTGGAATTCCATCCGGTCGAGCTCGCGCAGCAGGTCGTTCGGGAATTCGATGTCGGCCTTGTCGATCTCGTCGATCAGCAGCACGCTCGGGCGCTCGGCGTCGAACGCCTGCCACAGCACGCCCTTCACGATGTAGTTCGCGATGTCCTTCACGCGCTCGTCGCCGAGCTGCGAGTCGCGCAGCCGCGAGACCGCGTCGTATTCGTACAGGCCCTGCTGCGCCTTCGTCGTCGACTTGATGTGCCACTGCAGCAGCGGCATGTCGAGCGCGGCGGCCACTTCCTCGGCGAGCATGGTCTTGCCGGTGCCGGGCTCGCCCTTGATCAGCAGCGGGCGTTGCAGCGTCAGCGCGGCGTTGACCGCGAGCTTCAGGTCGTCGGTGGCGACGTAGTGCGAGGATCCTTCGAAACGCATGGCGGCGCTCTTCTTAATCGCAAAAAAACCCAGTATAAGTCAGAAGGGCTGTCCGGGCGGGCGGCGCCCGCGTATCGTTGCGGGGCTGCGGCGGGGCGGGCCGGGGCGCCAATATGGACGCGTTCCCCGCCGACGCGGTACAATCTGGCCGTTTTTTTTGGCCTGCGTGGCGATCCATAAGCAAAACGGCGCGGGCCGTTGCCGCTTCGGCGCCAGTTTCCCCTCAAGCTAGGTTACAAGAGCTATGAACAAATTCGTCGGCAAACACGTCGTTGTCGCAGCGCTCGTGGCGCTCGCGGGCAGCGCGCAGGCGGCCGGTGTGGTCGGCAACCCGAAGGACGGGGCGAGCAAGGCCGCCATGTGTATCGGTTGCCACGGCATTCAGGATTACCGCGCGGCCTACCCGGAGGTCTACCGGGTGCCGGTCCTCGGCGGCCAGAACCAGCAATATCTCGAGAATGCGCTGAAGGCGTACCGCAAGAAGGATCGTCACTTCCCGTCGATGAACGCGATCGCCGGTTCGCTGACGGATCAGGACATCGCGGATCTGGCGGCTTACTACGCCGCCCAGAAGGCCGACACGAAGGACAATCCCTACAAGTAAAGCGCGCGCCGCCGATTCTTACCGGCGGGACAGGAGCATTCATGAACAACGCATTCAAGACGGCGGCGGTTGCACTGGCGGCCGGCCTCGCGATCGGCACCGCGCATGCGGCGGACATCTCGAAGGGCAAGGAACTGGTCGAATCGCACAACTGCGCGGCCTGCCACGGCGCGCAGCTGAACAAGCCGATCAACGCCGAGTATCCGCGCCTCGCGGGCCAGCATGCGGACTATCTCGTGTGGTCGATGCGCCAGTACCAGATGGGGCTGACGAACCCGCTGCTCGGCCGCAACAACGCGATCATGCAGGCGCAGGTGCAGAACCTGTCGGTCAACGACATGAAGGACATCGCGGCCTACATCGAGTCGCTGAAAGAGACCGATCTCGTCTTCAAGAAGTAAGCGCGCCGGGCATTGCCGGCCCGTGCAGCAGGAATACCCCGCCGCCGCGGGGTATTTTTTTGTCCGCGGCCCGGCCGGCCCGGCCGCGGCGGCGCGGCGCTCAGTCGCGCGACGCGCGGCGCAGGATGCGCTGAAGGTAAGCGTCCGTATCGGGCGGCGTGCCGGTGCGCTGCGCTTCCCAGATCGTTTCGCCGAGACATTCCATGATCACGTGCTGTGCTTCGTGCGTCGAATCGAGCTTCGCGGCCAGTTTGTCGTGCGCGGCGCGGATGCCGGGCGGCTGGTCGATCGACAACTGCTCGCTGATCGCGAGATGCATCGACAGATGCAGGAACGGGTTCGTGCGGCCTTCCTCGGGCGTGTAGTTGCGCGCGGCGGCGCCGTCGGCGTCCGCGAGGTCGTCATGGTATTCGGGGTGCTCGACGATCCAGTCGGCGGCCATCGCTTCCAGCGGCGTCAGGATCTCGCCTGCGCGCTGCTTGCGCCAGGTCTCGGTGAAAAAGCGACGGACGTCGTCGCGGCTCGGATTGAACATGGTGGGGAAACGTCGTGATTCGGGCGGCGTCGTGCCGCGTCGGGCATTGTACGCCGGGTCGGCGGGCCGTGCTGGCGGCCGGTGGCATGCGGGCAGAACGGACGTCGCGGCTCGCCGCCGGCGGCAGCGGCCGCCCGCCCGCGCAGCGCGCGTTGGCCGGGCCGGCTGCGCACCGCGCAGCGGGTAAGCGCGGGCTAGGCTGGCGGCCGCCGCGCCGCTACACTCCGACGATTCCTATCGTCGCGCTTGCGCCGTTTCGTCATGTCCGCCACCGTCCGATCTCCTTCCGCCGCGCTGCAGGGCGCGCTCTATGTCGCGCTGTCCGCCGCCGCGTTCGGCGCGATGGCGATCTTCGGCCGCTATGCGTATGCGGGCGGCGTCGACGTGCTCGGACTGTTGATCGTGCGCTTCGCGATCGGCGGCGCGGTCCTTGCCGCGATCGCGCGGCGCCGCCGCGTCGCATGGCCGCGCGGCCGCGCGCTCGCGCCGCTCGTCGCGATGGGCGCGCTCGGCTACGTCGGCCAGTCGTTCTGCTATTTCAGCGCGCTCCAGCATGCGCAGGCGAGCCTCGTCGCGCTGCTGCTGTACCTGTATCCGGCATTCGTCACGCTGCTCGCCGCCTGGTGGCTCGGCGAGCGCCTCACGCGCGCGAAGGCGGTCGCGCTCGTGCTGTGCGTCGCGGGCTCGGCGCTGATGGTCGGCGGCGGCCACGGCGAGCCGCTCGGCATCGCGCTCGCGCTGGCCGCCGCGGTCATCTATTCGCTGTACATCGTCGGCGGCACGAAGGCGACGCGTGGCGTCGATCCGGTCGCGACCACCGCGATCATCTGCCTGTCGGCGACCGCGACGCTCGTCGCGATCGCGCTCGTGCGGACCGCGGCATTCGGCGCGCCGCCGCGCTGGCCGGCGACGGCCGGCGGCTGGGCATCGATGCTCGCGATCGCGCTGGTGTCGACGGTCGCCGCGATGCTCGCATTCTTCGCCGGGCTCGAGCGGCTCGGGGCCGCACGCACGTCGATGCTGTCGACGCTCGAACCGGTCGTGACGGTCGCGCTCGCCGCGCTGCTGTTCGGCGAGGCGCTGTCGCCGCTGCAGTGGGCGGGCGGCGTCGCGATCCTCGCGGCCGTGCTGGCGCTGGTGCGCGCGGGCGGCGCGGCAGCCGACGATGCGACGGCGACGTCCAATGCGTGACGGAGAAGGGGAAGCCGCCGGGCGCAACGGCGCCGGCCGGCTGTGCCGCACGCGCCCCGGGGCGGCCGGCGCGTTGCGCAGATGCTCAGCCGCGGCTGGCGCGCGTCACTCGTTCGGCGGCGGCGTCTTCGGCCGGAATTCGCACAGCGGCTCGATCGCGCAGTGCCAGCATTCGGGCTTGCGTGCCTTGCACACGTAGCGTCCGTGCAGGATCAGCCAGTGATGGGCGTCGTGCAGGAATTCCTTCGGCGTGAATTTCTCGAGCGCGGCCTCGACGGCCCGCACGTCCTTGCCCGGCGCGAGGCCGGTGCGATTCGCGACGCGGAAGATGTGCGTGTCGACCGCGATCGTCGGCTGGCCGAACGCGGTGTTCAGCACGACGTTCGCGGTCTTGCGGCCGACGCCCGGCAGGCTCTCGAGCGCTTCGCGATCGGCCGGCACCTCGCCGTCGTGGCGCTCGAGCAGGATCTTGCACGCCGCGATCACGTTCTTCGCCTTGGTGCGGTACAGGCCGATCGTCTTGATGTAGTCGGCGACGCCTTCTTCGCCGAGCGCGACGATTTGCCGCGGGGTGTTCGCGACCGGGAACATCTTGCGCATCGCCTTGTTGACCGACACGTCGGTCGCCTGAGCCGACAGCATCACCGCGATCAGCAGCTCGAACGGCGTCGTGTATTCGAGCTCGGTGGTCGGATGCGGATTGAGGCTTTGCAGCGTTTCGTAGATCGCGCGTCGTTTGCTGGCGTTCATGGACGGTGCTTGTCAGGCGGTGCGGTCGGGCCGTTCCGCTCGTCGTTGTTGTCGGGCGCGTCGCCGTCGCCGGCTGCGGCGGCCTCGGCGTCACGCTGCGCCTGCTGTTCGGCGAGCCGCTTGCGGCGCGCTTCGGCCGCGTCGATCTGCGCCTGCACGGCCGCGCTCACGCCCTCGGTGTTCTTCGGGGCTGCGCCTTGCGCGGACAGCTCTTCCTTCTTCTTGCGCGCGCGTTCGAGCGCGGCGGCGATGATCGCGCGTTTCTTCGCGTCCGCGTCGTCGGCAGGTGCGGCGACCGGTGCGCCGGGCTCTCCCGTTGCCGGCGCGGCCTTGCCTGCACCGGCGCTGGCCGCGCGGCGGGCGGCCGCGCGCGCT
>NZ_CABVPL010000048.1 GCF_902499045.1 Burkholderia latens
GCCGGCGTCCGCGTGCGCGGCGCGCGCGAGGCCGAGCGCCGCGGGCGACGCGGACAGCACGCGCTCGAACGGCTTGCCGACCGGCTTCAGCGTGCCCTGCGCATGGAACCAGATCGAGTTGACGGCCGGCAATCCGCGCGCTTCGCGCGCTTCGTTGACCGGATGCTGGAACCACGCCATCTGCACTTCGTTCTGCAGCTTCATCCACATCCGCGAGCGTTCGCCGGTGTGCGCCTCGTGCGGCAGCCAGATCTCGATGTTGCGGCCGCTCGCGCGCAGCGGCGCGGCGCCGGCAAGGCGCGCGAGCTGTTCGCTGGACAGGTACCAGCGCGCCGGCTGCGGCGCTTCGAGCCGCACGCCGAGCTCCTCGATCAGCGGGCGCGCGACCGCGAGCAGTGCGGCGGCATCGCCGTCGTCGAGCGCGAGGCTCGCCGGATCGACGAGCACGAGGTGATCGTGCGCGATTTCGACGTGAACGGGCTCGACGCATGCCCATGCATGCGTGCCGGGGTCGCCGCCGTCCGCCAGCAGCATGTAGGGCGCGAGCGGCGCCTCGTCGGCGGCATTGCCTTGGGTCGCGCCGAACTGGCGGGCCAGCCAGCGCTCGTGCGGCAGCGTGCGCTGGAAGTCCTCGCCGGCCACGCGCTCGACGAGGCTCGCGCGGGCGAGCAACTTTTCGAGCGCGGGACTGTCCAGCGTGTGCAGGGACGAGGCCGCATCGGCCGCCGACGGCAGCGCGAACGGAACGAGAAAATGGAGGCGTCGGTCGTGCATGATGGTGCGCATTGTATGGCAAACTGCGCGCGTGATCGGGCCGGCTGACGGTCCGGGCGGGTCCGAACAGGCCCGATCCCGTCCGGCGACCGCTGTTTTCCGACCGCGCCCGGGCGGCCGGCCGCGGGCCGCCATCCCCGCCGTAACCAGCAGAAAGGATTCGCTTGAAACTTCCGTACGAATGGCAGATCGGCTGGCGCTACACGCGCGCCGGCAAACGCACGACCGGCAACGGCTTCATTTCCTTCATCGCGCTCGTGTCGATGCTCGGCATTGCGCTCGGCGTCGCCGCGCTGATCGTCGTGCTGTCCGTGATGAACGGCTTCCAGAAGGAAGTGCGCGACCGCATGCTGTCGGTGCTCGCGCACGTCGAGGTGTTCTCGCCGACGGGCTCGATGCCCGACTGGCAACTGACCGCGCAGGAAGCGCGCCGCAATCCGGCGGTGATCGGCGCGGCGCCGTACGTCGACGCGCAGGCGCTGCTCACGCGCCAGGACGCGGTGAACGGCGTGCTGCTGCGCGGCGTCGAGCCGTCACTCGAGCCGCAGGTGTCGGACATCGGCAAGGACATGAAGGCGGGCCAGCTCGCCGCGCTCGTGCCCGGCCAGTTCGGCATCGTGCTCGGCGACGCGCTCGCCGGCAATCTCGGCGTGACGGTCGGCGACAAGGTCACGCTGGTGGCGCCCGAAGGCACGATCACGCCGGCCGGGATGATGCCGCGGCTCAAGCAGTTCACGGTCGTCGGCGTGTTCGAGTCCGGGCATTACGAATACGACAGCACGCTCGCGATGATCAACATCCGCGACGCGGAGGCGCTGTTCCGGATGTCGGCACCGACCGGCGTGCGGCTGCGGCTCACCGACATGCAGAAGGCGCCGCAGGTCGCGGTCGAGCTGTCGCACACGCTGTCGGGCAGCCTGTACATCCGCGACTGGACCCAGCAGAACAAAACCTGGTTCTCGGCGGTGCAGATCGAGAAGCGGATGATGTTCATCATCCTTACGCTGATCATCGCGGTCGCGGCGTTCAACCTCGTGTCGTCGCTCGTGATGACGGTGACCAACAAGCAGGCCGACATCGCGATCCTGCGCACGCTCGGCGCGCAGCCGGGCTCGATCATGAAGATCTTCGTCGTGCAGGGCGTGACGATCGGCTTCGTCGGCACCGCGTCCGGCGTCGCGCTCGGTTGCCTGATCGCGTGGAGCATTCCGTGGCTGATCCCGATGATCGAGCATCTGTTCGGCGTGCAGTTCCTGCCGCCGTCCGTGTACTTCATCAGCGAGCTGCCGTCCGAGCTCGTCGCCGGCGACGTGATCAAGATCGGCCTGATCGCGTTCGCGCTGTCGGCCGTGGCGACGCTCTATCCGAGCTGGCGCGGCGCGAAGGTGAAACCGGCGGAGGCGCTTCGCTATGAATGACCGCGCAACCGCATTCGCGGATTCACGACAACCCATCAGACAGGATTCGGCAGGTATGCAGGAATACGTGCTTCAGGCGCGCGGGATCACGAAGGCGTTCGTGCAGGGCGGCTTCAACGTGCAGGTGCTCAACAACGCCGAGCTGACGGTGCGGCGCGGCGAGAAGCTCGCGGTCGTCGGCGCGTCGGGCTCCGGCAAGAGCACGCTGCTGCACGTGCTGGGCGGTCTCGACGAGCCGAGCGCGGGCGAGGTGTCGCTGCTCGGCAAGCCGTTCACGCAGCTCGCCGAGCGCGAGCGCAACGAGCTGCGCAACCGCGCCCTCGGGTTCGTCTACCAGTTCCATCACCTGCTGCCGGAATTCACCGCGCTCGACAACGTCGCGATGCCGCTGCGCATCCGCCGGATGACGACCGAGGACGCGCGCGCGCAGGCACAGGCGATGCTCGAGCGCGTGGGTCTCGGCCCGCGTGCGAAGCACCGGCCGGGCGAGCTGTCCGGCGGCGAGCGGCAGCGCGTCGCGATCGCGCGCGCGCTGGTGACGAAGCCGGCGTGCGTGCTCGCCGACGAGCCGACCGGCAATCTCGACGGCTCGACGGCCGACACCGTGTTCAATCTGATGCTCGAGTTGTCCGAGACGCTCGAAACGAGTTTCGTGATCGTCACGCACGATCCCGAGCTTGCCGCGCGCTGCGACCGCATCATGCGCTTGCGCGACGGCGTGCTGCACGAGGAGCCGGCGCTGCCGGTGTGAACGAACGCGTTCGCCGCTCCGCCCGGTGAAGCCGGGCGACGCGGCGAGCGCGCAGGAAAGCCGCCATGTGGATCGATACGCATTGCCATCTCGATGCCGCCGAATTCGACGCCGACCGCGATGCGGTCGCGCACGCGGCGCGCGCGGCCGGTGTGTCGCGCATCGTGATCCCGAGCGTCGGGCGCGACAATTTCACGACGGTGCGCGACCTGGCGCAGCGCACGCCGGGCGCGGTCTATGCGCTCGGCATCCACCCGTTGTTCACACCGCACGCGCGCGATGAGGATCTCGACCGGCTGCGCATGGAAATCGAGGCGAGCCTCGACGATCCGCGCTTCGTCGCGATCGGCGAGATCGGTCTCGATTACTTCGTGCCGGGCCTCGACGAAGACCGGCAGCAATTCTTCTACCAGGGGCAGTTGCGGCTCGCGCGCGAATTCGACCTGCCGGTGCTGTGCCACGTGCGCAAGTCGCAGGATCGCGTGCTTGCCGGGCTGCGCCGCTTCGGCGTGCAGCGCGGCATCGCGCATGCGTTCAACGGCAGTTTCCAGCAGGCCGGCGCGTATCTCGCGCAGGGGCTGCATCTCGGCTTCGGCGGCAACGTGACGTTCGAGCGCGCGCGGCAGATTCGCCGGCTCGCGGAGCAGTTGCCGCTCGATGCGATCGTCGTCGAGACAGATGCGCCCGATATCGCGCCCGAATGGGCGTACAAATCCCGCAATGCGCCCGATCAGGTGCCGCGCATCGGTGCCGTGCTTGCCGAACTGCGCAGGATCGACGCGCACGCGCTGTCCCTATCCACAACGGCTAACGCGCACGCTGCGCTGCCGCGCCTCGCACTTTCGTCCGCATAATCGTTGCCGGAAGGTGCCGTCCGACGACGGCGGCGCCGGTCGACGAGGAGGCGCGATGCGCGTGAGCTGGATTGCGTTCGCGCTCGGCGTCGCCGTGCTGCAGCAGCAGGCGGCGTTGCCGGGCGCGGGCGTCTGGGCGAGCGGTGCGGTGATGTTCGCGGGGTGCGGCCTGCTGCTCGCATGGGGTGTGCGGCGCCCGCGCACGCGCGCGGTCGTCGCGCTGCGCTGGATGCTGTGCGCGACGGCCGCCTGCGCGATCGGATTCGGCTATGCGGCCGCGCGTGCCGAATGGCGGCTGCGCGACAGTCTGCCCGTCGAGCGGGAAGGCCGCGACATCGTCGTCACGGGTGTGATCCGCGGGTTGCCGGTGATCGACGACAGCGGTGCGCGCTTGCTGTTCGCGGTCGAATCCAACGAGGCGGGGCTGGCCCGCTTTCCACCGGTGATTCGTTTGTCGTGGCGCACGTACGGTGCGTCCGCTGCTTCCACCGCGTCCGCCGACCCGCATGAAGCGCTGCCCGATTTGCGAGCGGCCCAGCGCTGGCGTCTCGTCGTGCGCCTGAAGCGCCCGCATGCGGAGGCGAATCCTTTCGTGCGCGACAGCGAGGCGGCGTGGCTCGCCGCGGGGATCCGGGCGATCGGCTATGTCGTCGCGCCGGAGCGCGCGGAATTGCTCGACGCGCGCGCATCGGGATGGCGCGCGTCGATCGATCGGTCGCGCGACGTGCTGCGCATGCGTATCGGCGAAGCGCTCGGCAGCGGCGCGGGCCATCGCGGCATCGTGACCGCGCTCGCGGTCGGCGATCAATCCGCCATCGGCGACGACGACTGGCGCGTGCTGCGCAATACGGGTACGAGTCATCTGGTCGCGATCTCGGGGATGCACGTCGGGCTCGTCGGCGCGCTCGCCGGCGGGATCGCGTCGATCGTGTGGCGGCGTCTGCGCTGTCGCTCACGTGCGGCGGCGCTGATGGTGCCGGCGCCTTACGTCGCTTCCGTGGCCGCGCTGATCGCCGCCGCCGGCTACGCCGCGCTCGCCGGCTTCAACGTGCCGGCGCAGCGCTCGTGGTGGATGATCGCGGCCGGTGCGGCCGCTTATCTCGCCGGGCGCAGCGTGCCGACCTCCGCCGTGCTGTGCGCCGCGCTCGGCGGCGTGCTGCTCGCCGATCCGTGGGCCGTGTTGTCGGCCGGCTTCTGGCTGTCGTTCGGCGCGGTCGCGGTGATCCTGATGGCCGTGGCCGGGTGGCGCGCGGTGCGCGAATTCGACGGGAATGACGCGGACGGCGGGAGCGGCGCCGCCGATGGAGCGGACGACGGGATCGCCGCGACCGGCCGCCGACGGCGGCTGCGAGCATGGTGCGCGCGGGCCGCGCGCCGAATCGCCGACGCCACGCGCGTGCAGTACGCGGTGACGATCGGGCTCGCGCCGCTGACGGCCGCATGGTTCGCGCAGATCTCGGTGTCGGGCCCGCTCGGCAACGCATTCGCGATTCCTTGGGTCAGCTCCGTCGTGACGCCGATCGTGCTCGCCGGGATCGGATTGCCCGCGCCGCTGGACGGCCATGCGTTCCGGCTCGCGCATGCGGCGCTCGAACCGATGATGGTGCTGCTGCGGCATCTCGCCGACTGGCCGGCCGGCGTGTTGTGGCTGCGCATGCCCGACTGGCCGGTGCTGGCGCTTGCCTGCGTGGGCGTCGGATGGGCGTTGATGCCGCGCGGCTGGCCGCTGCGCTGGGCCGCGCCGATCACGTGGCTGCCGCTCGTTGCGCCCGCACCCGATGCGCCGCCGCCCGGCGGCTTTCGCCTGACGGTGCTCGACGTCGGGCAGGGCGCATCGGTGCTGGTCGAGACCGCGAGCCGGACGCTGCTGTTCGACGCGGGGCCGGGCCCGGAGTCGACTCATGCCGGTGAGCGGATCGTCGCGCCGTCGTTGCGTGCGCGCGGGATCCGGACGGTCGATTCGCTCGTGCTCAGCCATGCGGATGCCGATCACACGGGCGGGGCGGCGGCCGTTTACGCCGCAGCCGACGTGCGTCAGCTGCTTGCCGGCATTGCGCCGCGGCACCGGTTGTGGCGTGCCGCGGAAGCTGCCGGCGTGGCCGATCGGCTGCCGTGCGCGGCCGGGCAGCGGTGGACGTGGGACGGCGTCGTGTTCACGATGCTGTGGCCGTCGCGCGTCGCGGGCGGCGGCCCGTCGAACGAGCAATCGTGCGTGCTGCGCATCGACGCGGGCGGCACGTCGGCGCTGCTGACGGGCGACATCGAAGCGCGCGCCGAGCGGCGGCTCGTGGCCGACGCACGCGATGCGCTGGCCGCGCAGATCCTCGTCGTCGCGCACCACGGCAGCCGTACGTCGTCGGTCGAGCCTTTCCTCGATTCGGTCGGGCCGCGCGTCGCGGTATTTCCTGTAGGCTATCGCAATCGCTTCGGGCATCCGCACCGGACGGTCCTTGCCCGCTACGCGGCGCGCGGGATTCCGCTGCCGCGCACCGATCTCGACGGGGCCGTGCGATTCGACGTCGCGCCGGCGGGCGGCGGTTTCGCGTTCGCGGGTTATCGCGATGTGCAGCGGCGGTACTGGATGGACCGGTGACGGATGCGATCGCGTGCGGTAGAAAACAACGGACTACGGTCAACGTTGCAGCGGCGGTCCATCCGGTCGCCGCGACGCATGAGGCGGGCGTCATGGCTGGTCCGCACTCCCACCGACCGCGAAGCATGGGGTGGGAGCAAGTGCTGAAGCACTAACTCCCACCGACCGCGAAGCATGGGGTGGGAGTAAGTGCTGAAGCACTAACTCCCACCGACAAAGGAGACATTGGCGTTTGAAGGACATCATCCACTTCTCGCATGCGAACGGTTTTCCTGCATCCACGTACCGGACGATCTTCGCCGAGCTGGCAGACGACTACGAGCTGCGCTACATCGAGCGGATCGGTCACGACCGCCGCTATCCGGTGACGCGCGACTGGCCGCATCTCGTCGAACAGCTGCTCGACGACATCGGCCGCCGCTACGAGCGCCCGGTCTGGCTCGTCGGCCATTCGCTCGGCGGCTACCTGTCGCTGATGGCCGCGCTGAAAAAACCGCAGTGGGTGCGCGGCGTGGTGATGATCGATTCGCCGATCATCGCGGGATGGCGGGCGGGCGCGCTGCGCGCGAGCCAGTGGGCCGGGCTCGACGAGCGGCTGTCGCCGGCGGCCGCGACGCGCAACCGGCGTACGCGCTGGGCGAGCCGCGACGAAGCGTGGCGGCACTTTCACGAGAAGCCGGCGTTCGCGCGCTGGGACGAGCGGATGCTGTCCGACTACATCGACTACGGCATTCCGCAGGCAGGCGCCGACGGCGAACGCGCACTCGCGTTCGACCGGCAGGTCGAGTACCTGATCTACCGGACGCTGCCGCATACGCTCGGCCCGCGGCTCGCGCACGGCGCACCGGTGCCGCTCGGCTTTCTGGCCGGCACGCGCTCGCGCGAGGTGCGGCAGGTCGGGCTCGATGCGACGCGCCGCGCCGCGCGCGGGCGCATCGAATGGATCGACGGCAGCCACCTGTTCCCGATGGAGCGGCCGATCGAGACGGCGCGCGCATTGCAGCGGATGCTGAATACGCTGAAGACGGCCGACGGCGGCGTGCCGCGCGACGGCGCCGCGCTCGCGAAGCGCGCGTGATTGCGCATGAAGCGGACGTGAAGCGGCGCGCGCAGCCCCGCGTCGCGCGGGCGCGGTTGCACCGACCGGCCGGCCGGTTCGCACCGGGCGCGCACGGCTGACGCGGCCCGGTCGGAAAGGGCGCGATCATCGCGTCAATTGCTGAGAGAAGGGCGGGCTTTACGGTATAATCCGTTTTTCCCGCGAGCATCCAGCGATGACCAAATATGTTTTCGTCACCGGCGGCGTAGTTTCTTCCCTCGGCAAGGGTATTGCCGCCGCCTCCCTCGCCGCGATCCTCGAATCGCGCGGTCTGAAAGTCACCCTCCTCAAACTCGATCCCTACATCAACGTCGACCCCGGCACGATGAGCCCGTTCCAGCACGGCGAAGTGTTCGTGACGGAAGACGGAGCGGAGACCGACCTCGACCTCGGCCACTATGAGCGCTTCATCAGCACGAAGATGCGCAAGGCCAACAACTTCACGACCGGCCAGATCTACGAATCGGTGATCCGCAAGGAACGCCGCGGCGACTATCTCGGCAAGACCGTGCAGGTGATTCCGCACATCACGAACGAAATCCAGGCGTTCATCGAGCGCGGGGCGGCATCGGCCACCTGCGGCGAGCCGGACGTCGCGATCGTCGAGATCGGCGGCACGGTCGGCGACATCGAGTCGCTGCCGTTCCTCGAGGCCGCGCGGCAGATGAGCCTGCGCCTCGGCCGCAACAGCGCGTGCTTCGTGCACCTGACGCTCGTGCCGTACGTCGCGACGGCCGGCGAGCTGAAGACGAAGCCGACCCAGCACAGCGTGCAGAAGCTGCGCGAGATCGGCATCCTGCCGCACGTGCTGCTGTGCCGTGCGGACCGCCGCATCCCGGACGACGAATCGAAGAAGATCTCGATGTTCTCGAACGTGCCGGAAGACGCGGTGATCTCGGTGTGGGACGCCGACAGCATCTACAAGATTCCGCAGATGCTGCACGACCAGGGTCTCGACCGGATCATCTGCGAAGAGCTGAAGTTGTCGCCGAAGGATGCCGACCTCGGCATGTGGTCGGAGCTCGTCGAGAAACTGGAAAACCCGAAGCAGGAAGTCACGATCGGCATGGTCGGCAAGTACGTCGATCTGACCGAGTCGTACAAGTCGCTGATCGAAGCGCTGCGCCATGCGTCGATCCACACGTCGACCAAGGTCAACATCGAGTACATCGACTCGGAAGAGCTCGAGGCGAACGGTGTCGACAGCCTGAAGCATCTCGACGCCGTGCTGGTGCCGGGCGGCTTCGGCCGTCGCGGCACGGAAGGCAAGATCGCGGCGATCCGCTATGCGCGCGAGTCGAAGGTGCCGTACCTCGGCATCTGCCTCGGCATGCAGCTCGCGGTGATCGAATTTGCGCGCGACGTCGTCGGCCTGAAGCAGGCGAACAGCACGGAGTTCGACCCGGACACGCCGGAACGCGTGGTCGCGCTGATCACCGAATGGTACGACCGCGAAGGCAAGGTCGAGACGCGCAGCGAGGAATCCGACCTCGGCGGCACGATGCGCCTCGGTTCGCAACGCTGCCCGATCAAGCCGGGTACGATGGCCGAGGAGATCTACGGCAAGGACGTGAACGAGCGCCATCGTCACCGTTATGAAGTCAATAACCGCTTCGTGCCCCAGCTCGAAGCCGGCGGCCTTATCATCAGCGCCCGTACCCCGAGCGAGGATCTGCCGGAAATGATGGAGCTGCCGCGTTCGATGCACCCGTGGTTCGTCGGTGTCCAGTTCCACCCGGAATTCACGTCGACGCCGCGTGACGGTCATCCGCTGTTCAAGTCGTTCGTCGAAGCCGCGCTCGCCAACAAGCAAGCGCGCGGAGCAAAAGCATGAAGCTGTGCGATTTCGAGGTCGGTCTCGACCAGCCTTTCTTCCTGATCGCGGGCACCTGCGTCGTCGAATCGGAGCAGATGACGATCGACACGGCCGGCCGCCTGAAGGAGATCTGCGAGAAGCTGAACGTGCCGTTCATCTACAAGTCGTCCTACGACAAGGCGAATCGCAGCTCGGGCAAGTCGTTTCGCGGCCTCGGAATGGACGAGGGGCTGCGGATCCTCGGCGAGGTGAAGCGTCAGCTCGGCCTGCCGGTCTTGACCGACGTGCATTCGATCGACGAGATCGAGCAGGTCGCGTCGGTCGTCGACGTGCTGCAGACGCCCGCGTTCCTGTGCCGCCAGACCGACTTCATCCACGCATGCGCGCGCTCGGGCAAGCCCGTGAACATCAAGAAGGGCCAGTTCCTCGCGCCGCACGACATGAAGAACGTGATCGACAAGGCGCGCGACGCCGCGCGTGAAGCCGGTCTGTCGGAAGACCGCTTCATGGCGTGCGAGCGCGGCGTCTCGTTCGGCTACAACAACCTCGTGTCCGACATGCGTTCGCTTGCGATCATGCGCGAGACGGGCGCGCCGGTCGTGTTCGACGCGACCCATTCGGTGCAGCTGCCGGGCGGGCAGGGCACGAGTTCGGGCGGCCAGCGCGAATTCGTGCCGGTGCTTGCGCGTGCGGCGGTCGCGACGGGGGTCGCGGGCCTCTTCATGGAGACGCACCCGAATCCGGCCGAAGCGAAGTCCGACGGCCCGAATGCGGTGCCGCTGAACCGGATGAGCGCGCTGCTGGAGACGCTCGTCACGCTTGACCAGGCGGTGAAGCGCAATCCGTTCCTGGAAAACGATTTCAACTAAAGATCGAATGAACCTTGCGGCGGCTTCGCGCGTCAGTAGCGAAAGCGGTTGCGGCACGCGTGCCGCCGCAGTTTGAAGAATCCATCGTCATTCTCAGAGGAAACCCATGAGTGCAATCGTAGATATCATCGGCCGCGAGATTCTGGATTCGCGCGGCAACCCCACCGTCGAATGCGACGTGCTGCTCGAATCGGGCACGATGGGCCGCGCGGCGGTGCCGTCGGGCGCGTCCACCGGCTCGCGTGAAGCGATCGAACTGCGCGACGGCGAAGCCGGCCGCTACAACGGCAAGGGCGTGCTGAAGGCGGTCGAGCACATCAACACCGAAATCTCCGAAGCGATCATGGGCCTCGACGCGTCGGAACAGGCGTTCCTCGACAAGACGCTGCTCGAGCTGGACGGCACCGACAACAAGTCGCGCCTCGGCGCGAACGCGATGCTGGCCGTGTCGATGGCCGTCGCGAAGGCAGCCGCCGAAGAAGCCGGCCTGCCGCTGTACCGCTACTTCGGCGGCTCGGGCGCGATGCAGCTGCCGGTGCCGATGATGAACATCGTCAACGGCGGCGCGCATGCGAACAACAGCCTCGACATCCAGGAATTCATGATCGTCCCGGTGAGCCAGCCGACGTTCCGTGAAGCCCTGCGTTGCGGCGCGGAAGTGTTCCATGCGCTGAAGAAGATCCTGAGCGATCGCGGCATGAGCACGGCGGTCGGCGACGAAGGCGGCTTCGCACCGAACTTCGGCAGCAACGACGAGTGCCTGTCGACGATCCTGCAGGCAATCGAGAAGGCCGGCTACCGTGCGGGTGAAGACGTGCTGCTCGCGCTCGACTGCGCGGCATCCGAGTTCTACCACGACGGCAAGTACCAGCTCGCCGGCGAAGGCCTGCAACTGTCGTCGGCCGAATTCACCGACTACCTCGCGACGCTCGCCGACAAGTTCCCGATCGTGTCGATCGAGGACGGCATGCACGAAGGCGACTGGGACGGCTGGAAGCTGCTGACCGAGCGCCTCGGCAAGAAGGTGCAGCTCGTCGGCGACGACCTGTTCGTCACGAACACGCGCATTCTGAAGGAAGGCATCGAGAAGGGCATCGCGAACTCGATCCTGATCAAGATCAACCAGATCGGTACGCTGACCGAAACGTTCGCGGCGATCGAAATGGCGAAGCGCGCGGGCTACACGGCCGTGATCTCGCATCGCTCGGGCGAAACGGAAGATTCGACGATCGCGGACATCGCGGTCGGCCTGAACGCCGGTCAGATCAAGACGGGTTCGCTGTCGCGCAGCGACCGCATCTCGAAGTACAACCAGCTGCTGCGTATCGAGGAAGATCTCGGCGACATCGCGAGCTACCCGGGCAAATCGGCTTTCTATAACCTGCGCTAACGCGCTACTATCGGGTTCGTCATCTCGACGCCGCTCTGTGCATGTCGCGCGGAGCGGCGCTTCTTATATCTGCGTCTCCTACATGCGGCTTGTCACTGTCGTCCTGATTGCCTTGCTGGCGCTCATTCAGTACCCCCTATGGTGGGGACACGGCGGCTGGCTGCGGGTGCATGAATTGCGCCAGCAGCTCGGCGATCAGTTGCAGAAGAATGCGGACGAGAAGCTGCGCAATGAACGGATCGCCGGCGAAGTGCAGGATCTACAGAGCGGCACCGCAGCCATCGAGGAGCGCGCGCGCTACGAAATGGGCATGGTGAAGGATGGCGAAGTATTCGTGCAGTTCGTATCGCCGAATGCGCCGGCCGCGCCGGTGAACAACACACCGTCGAACACGTCGACGCGCGGTGCGGTGTCGGCGGCGCCCGTGCGTGTCGTGCCGAATCCGCAGTCGATCGCGAAGCCGCCGCGGCATCACGGCGGCGACAAAGGCAAGGCCGCGCATCACTGAGCGGCAGTCCGAATCATTGAAAAAGCGCGGGAAATGCCGCGCTTTTTTATTTCCTGCAAGTTGTCAATCGGCGCGGCACGCGCGGGTAGCGTATCACCACCACCAGCCCGGATAGCCGTAGCCGATGCCGGTACCCCACCGGTTGCCCCAGCCGCCGCCGTAATAGCCGCCATAAACCGTCACCGGCGGCGGCGCGTAATACGACCATGCGCGTGCGGCCGCTTCCGCCGCCATCGCATCGTTCTGTTCGCGCAGCACCTGCCGGTCGATCTCGTCGTAGCGCTTGCGCTCGGCGCTCGATAGCGCGGGCGGCTGGCCGCCCGATGCGCCGGCTTCGGGCAGGCGGCTCAGGATCGTCGACGAAGGCGGCTGCACGGCGCAACCGGCGAGAGCCAGCGTGCCGGCTGCGACGCTGGTCAGAAGGAGAGTGCGGAACGGGCGATTCATCTGTTTCTCCAGCAGCGCGCCGACAGCGGGAAGCAGGCTTGTGCCGAAGGCCCGGGCCTACGGTGCGCGAGCCGTGCGTGCGGCGCTCGTGCGTCATTATGCGCCCGCGCTCGCATCGCGCGCACGGGCGCGCGGCTCATCAGTGACGCTGGCCGGTCGCGGGCGTGATGCCGGTCGCGAGTTCCGGCGCGGCGAACAGTTGCGCGACGTCGACGGGATCGAACTCGTAGCGCTGGTTGCAGAACTCGCAGTGGATCTCGACGTGACCGCGCTCGACGATCACGCTGTCGACTTCTTCTCGGCCGAGCATGCGCAGCATCGCGCCGACCTTCTCGCGCGAGCACGAGCACAGGAAGCGCGTGCCGGCCGGATCGAAGTGCTGCACGTTTTCCTGCCAGAAGAGCCGGCGGAACACGACTTCCGGCTCGACCTCGAGCAGTTCCTTCGCGGACAGCGTGCCGCCGAGCGTGCACACGCGCTCCCAGGTATCGGCGTCGGTCTCCGCGTTGCGCGGCACGATGCCGCCGTCGCCCGGCAGCTTCTGCAGCAGCATGCCGACCGCGCGGTCGCGATCGGCGGCGAGCCACAGGCGCGTGTCGAGCTGCTCCGAGTGGTGCATGTATTGCTCGAGCACCTGCGCCACCGATTCGAGCGGGCCGTCGACGCCGTTCAGCGGCACGATCCCCTGGTACGGCTGCTGGCCCGGCAGTTTCTCGGCCGGATCGAGCGTGATCACGCAACGGCCGTGGCCGCTCGCGTTGACGAGCGACGCGAAGCGCGTGTCGTCGTCGATCGTCTGCGCGGCGTCGCCGGCGAACTTGGCTGTCGCGCGCATCGACAGGTCCGAGCTGCACTGGACGACCAGCATCTGGACCGGCCCGTCGCCGAAGATCTGCATGATCAGGGTGCCGTGAAATTTCAGGTTCGCCGACAGCAGCGCGCACGCGGCCATCATCTCGCCGAGCACCGTGCGCACCGGAGCAGGGTAGTCGCGGCGGGAAAGCACCTCTTGCCACGTGTTGCGCAGCGACACGATTTCGCCGCGCACGGGTGCCGAATTGAACATGAATTTCTGTAACTGGTCGCTCACTCTTCTTCCTTGAAATCCGCGCGAATCACCCGATCCGCACGAGTTGCTCCTTGAAATGCGCACGCCGCTCGACGTACGTCTTCGCATTTGCGCGCAGCCGCGCGATGTCGTCAGCCGACAGCTCGCGCACGACTTTCGCCGGCGCGCCGAGAATCAGCGAATTGTCCGGGAACGTCTTGCCTTCCGTCACGACCGCGCCGGCACCGACCAGACAGTTGCGGCCGATCACCGCACCATTCAAGACCACCGCCTGAATTCCGATCAGCGACCCTTCGCCGATCGTGCAGCCGTGCAGCATCGCCTGGTGCCCGATCGTCACGTTTTCGGCAATCGTCAGTGGAAAGCCGGGGTCCGTGTGCAGGACCGCGCCTTCCTGGACGTTGCTGCCGGCGCCGACCGTGATCGTCTCGTTGTCGCCGCGAATCGTCGCGCCGAACCATACGCTCGCGTTCTCGTCGAGCACGACCTTGCCGATGATGGCCGCCGTATCGGCGACGAACACGCTTTCGTGGATCGTCGGGGCCGTATCGCCCAGTTTGTAGATCGTCACGGAGTCTCCTGGTCTCTTCGATGATGGGCGCCGGTAGAATGGCGCGTCTGGCGTGCCGCGCGCATTGCGTCGCGGCGCAAGCGCATATTGTAAACCGTCGCGTGCATGCGCTCCTGCGATGCGCGGGGCGGTCCCCCGTTCGATGAGCATGGAGTCTTCTTCTTTCCCCGCCGCGCCGGTGTGCGTGCGGCGCGGCGCGCTCGACGCGCTGCGGATGTCCGAGCCTGCCGCGAAGGCCGAGCAGGTACGCGCGCTGTACGACGCATGGCTCGCCGGGCAGGCCGCGATCGCGCCCGCTCTGGCGCTGGACGAGCCGGCCGGCCTGCCGGGCCGGCCGGCGCGGCCGCCGCTCGTCGAGCCGCGCCAGCTCGAGCGGCGCAGCATGCGTTCGCCTGCGGGGCGGGCCGTGCTGCTGCACGCGCTCGCGCATATCGAATTCAACGCGATCAACCTCGCGCTCGACGCAGTGTGGCGCTTCGCCGGGATGCCGGACGCGTTCTACGCGGACTGGCTGAAGGTCGCGGCCGAGGAGGCCTATCACTTCACGCTGCTGTCCGACCGGCTCGCGCAAGGGTTCGGGCATGCGTACGGCGATTTCCCCGCGCACGACGGGCTGTGGGAGATGTGCGAGCGGACCAGGGGCGACGTACTTGCGCGGATGGCGCTCGTGCCGCGCACGCTCGAGGCGCGCGGGCTCGACGCGTCGCCGCCGATCCGCGCGCGGCTTCTGCAGGCCGGCGACGACGCGTCCGCGGCGATCCTCGACGTGATCCTGCGCGACGAGATCGGTCACGTCGCGATCGGCAACCGCTGGTTCCGGCATTTGTGCGATTCGGCGGGCCGCGATCCGGTGCCGACCTACCGTGAGCTCGCGGAGCGATACCATGCGCCGCGACTGCGCGGCCCGTTCAATTTCGACGCGCGTCGCACCGCGGGATTCGAGCAGGCGGAGCTGGACGAACTTGCCGCGCAGGACGCCGCGAACGGCAAGACGGCGGATTAGGGCGGCCGCCCAGGGCCGATTTCGCTGCGCGCGCGCTCGGCCGCATGCCGCAAGGCCGTTCGGCGCTGTTCCTGCCTCGTTCCGGCACCACCCGACGCGCCCGCTCCTGATACCGCCGCGTCGCCGCGGCTAGAGAACTGCCTCGACGGCCGGCCGCCGGAACGGAAGCACCGCCGCTATAATCGAACGACCATTCTTTTTTTGGCGGCTGCAATGAATGCCTCGACTTCTGTTTCCGATTTCGTCACGGTGCGCGGCGTGAAGCTGCATGTGCGGCGCTGGGGCCGGCCCGACGCGCCGACGCTGTTCATGCTGCACGGCTGGATGGACGTCGCGGCGTCGTTCCAGTTCGTCGTGGACGCGCTCGCGGGCGACTGGCAGGTGATCGCGCCCGATGCGCGCGGCTTCGGCCTGTCCGACTGGCCGGTCGCGCGGCAGGGCGGTGGTCATTACTGGTTTCACGAATACCTCGGCGATCTCGACGCGCTCGTCGATCACTATGCGCCGACCGGTGAAGTCAACCTGATCGGACACAGCATGGGTGCGAACGTCGTGTGCCTGTACGCGGGCGCGCGGCCCGAGCGCGTGAGGCGCGTGGTCGACCTCGAAGGATTCGGGCTTGCGCCCGCCAAGGCGGAGCAGGCGCCGCGCCGGCTGCGCGGCTGGCTCGACGAACTGCGCGAGCCGCCGGTGCTGCGTCCGTACGCATCGCTCGACGACGTCGCGGCGCGGCTGATCAAGACCAATCCGCGGCTCGCGCCGCGCCGTGCCGCGTTTCTCGCCGCGCACTGGTCGAAGCGCGGCGACGACGGCCAGTACCATCTGCTGGCCGACCCGGCGCACAAGATGGCGGGGCCGCAGCTGTACCGGCTCGACGAGGTGATGGCCGTTTGGAAACAGGTGCGCGCGAAGGTGCTGCACGTCGAGGCCGTCAATTCGCCGACGCTCGCGTACCTCGCGGGCGACATTCCGCTGCCGGAGTTCAAGGCCCGCTTCGCCGCGTTCCCGGACTGGCGCGAAAAGCTCGTCGAGGATGCCGGCCACATGGTCCATCACGATCAGCCGGAGCAGATTGCCGCGCTGATCGAGGCGTTCTGCGCGTAGGCCGGCGGCCGCGGCGCGGCAGGCGGGCGGCGCGATTGCCGCATTGCAGTAGAATGAAGCTTCACCTGCCATACCGACAATGAACGCCGATCTCCACTGCCATTCGAATGTTTCCGACGGGTTGCTGTCGCCTGCCGACGTCGCGCGCCGCGCTCATGCCGGCGGCGTGACCTTGTGGGCGCTGACCGACCACGACGAGATCGGCGGCCAGGCGGCGGCGCGCAGCGAAGCGGAAGCGCTCGGGATGCGCTACCTGAGCGGCGTCGAGATTTCCGTCACGTGGGCGTCGCGCACCGTGCACGTCGTCGGGCTGAACATCGATCCGTCGAATCCGGCGCTCGTCGACGGCCTCTATCGCACGCGTCACGGCCGCGCGGCCCGCGCGCAGGCGATCGCCGCGCAGCTCGAGACGCTCGGGATCCCCGGCGCGTACGAAGGCGCGCTGAAGTACGTTTCGAATCCCGACCTGATCTCGCGCACGCACTTCGCGCGTTTCCTGGTCGAGAACGGCCACGCTGCATCCACGTCGGACGTGTTCGATCGCCTCCTCGGCGACGGCAAGCCCGGTTTCGTTCCGCACCGCTGGGCGACGCTGCCGGACGCCGTCGGCTGGATCCGCGCGGCCGGCGGCGAGGCCGTGATCGCGCACCCGGGCCGCTATCGCTATACGCCGGTCGAATTCGATGCGTTCTTCGGCGAGTTCATCGATCTCGGCGGCCGCGCGATCGAAGTCATCACGGGCAGCCATACGCCCGACCAGTACCGCGAATACGCGGACGTCGCGCGCCGCTTCGGCTTCGAAGTGTCGCGCGGCTCGGATTTCCATGCGCCGGGCGAGGGCCGCATCGAGCTCGGCAGCCTGCCGCCGTTGCCGCCCGACCTGAAACCGGTCTGGGAGCGCTGGCTCTGACGCGCCGCGTGCGCCGGCCGTTCGCGTCGGCGCCCGCGTGCGCATCCGACTTCCCCTTCTTTACGTGCCTTCATGTCCCAGTTCTTCAGGATCCATCCGGATAATCCGCAGCCGCGCCTGATCAAGCAGGCCGCCGACATCGTCAGCAAGGGCGGCGTGATCGCGATGCCGACCGATTCGAGCTACGCGCTCGCGTGCCACCTCGACGACAAGGACGCGGTCGAGCGCGTGCGCCGCATTCGCGGCCTCGACGAGAAGCAGCACCTGTCGCTGCTCGTGCGCGACCTGTCGGAACTCGCGAACTTCGCGATGGTGGACAACCGCCAGTTCCGGCAGATCAAGTCGGTAACGCCGGGTCCGTACGTGTTCATCCTGCAGGCGACGAAAGAGGTGCCGCGCCGGCTGTCGCACCCGTCGCGCAAGACGATCGGGCTGCGCGTGCCCGATCACGCGATCACGCTCGCGCTGCTCGAATCGCTCGGTCAGCCGCTGCTCGGCACGACGCTGATCCTGCCGGAGGACGACGAGCCGCTGAACGATCCGGAGGAGATCCGCGCGCGCCTCGAGAAGCAGGTCGATCTCGTGATCGACGGCGGCGCGTGTCCGCGCGAGCCGTCGACGGTGATCGACCTGACGGGGGACGAACCGCAGCTCGTGCGCGCGGGGCGCGGCGCGCTCGAACCGTTCGGGTTGTCGGTTGCGTAAGCGCCGTTCATTTTTGCGCGAGTGCGCTTGTTACAATAGCGCGATATGGATGCTTCCCTGATACAGACCATCGCCGTCTACGCGCTGCCCGTGATCTTCGCGATCACGCTGCACGAGGCCGCGCATGGCTATGCCGCGCGCCTGCTCGGCGACAACACCGCGTACATGATGGGACGCGTGTCGTTCAATCCGATGCGCCACATCGACCCGCTCGGCACGATCGCGATTCCGCTCGCGATGTATTTCCTGACCGGCGGAGCGTTCCTGTTCGGCTATGCGAAGCCGGTGCCGGTGTCGTTCGGCAACCTGCGGGATCCGCGCTGGGGCAGCTTGTGGGTGTCGCTCGCCGGTCCGGCCTGCAACTTCGTGCAGGCGCTGGTGTGGGGCGTGCTGACCATCGTGCTGCCCGTCGTCGGCATCGACGAACCGTTCTTCACGCGAATGGCCTATGCGGGCGTCAGCGCGAATCTGGTGCTCGGCGTGCTGAACCTGTTTCCGCTGCCGCCGCTCGACGGCGGCCGCATCCTGGCGGCGCTGCTGCCGCCGAAGCAATCGATCGCGCTGTCGCGCATCGAGCCGTACGGTTTCATCATCGTCCTCGTGCTGGTCGCGACGGGCGTGCTGACGAACTTCTGGCTGCGCCCGCTCGTGAACGCCGCGGCCGGCGTGCTGAGCGCCATCCTGTCTCCCTTCGCCTCGCTTTTCTAACGACAATCATGTTCCCAGATCGTATTTTCTCCGGCATGCGACCCACCGGGTCGCTGCACCTCGGCCACTACCACGGCGTGCTGAAAAACTGGGTGAAGCTGCAGTCCGAGTACCCGTGCTTCTTCTGCGTGGTCGATTGGCACGCGCTGACGACGCACTACGAAACGCCCGAGGTCATCGAGAAGAACGTGTGGGACGTGCTGATCGACTGGCTCGCGTCTGGCATCGATCCGGCGCAGGCGACGCTGTTCATCCAGAGCAAGGTGCCCGAGCACGCGGAACTCGCGCTGCTGCTCGGCATGAGTACGCCGCTCGGCTGGCTCGAACGCGTGCCGACCTACAAGGAGCAGATGGAGAAGCTGAAGGACAAGGACCTGTCGACCTACGGCTTCCTCGGCTACCCGGTGCTGATGGCGGCCGACATCCTGCTGTATCGCGGCTCGCTCGTGCCGGTCGGTGAAGACCAGGTGCCGCACGTCGAGATGACGCGCGAGATCGCGCGCCGCTTCAACTACCTGTACGGCCGCGAGCCGGGCTTCGAGGAGAAGGCGCTCGAAGCCGCGAAGAAGCTCGGCGGCAAGCGCGCGAAGCTCTATCACGAGCTGCGCAATGCGTACCAGCAGGAGGGCGACGACGAGGCGCTCGAACAGGCGCGTGCGATGCTGCAGGAATCGCAGAGCCTGTCGATGAGCGACCGCGAGCGCCTGTTCGGCTATCTGGAAGGCGCGCGCAAGATCATCCTGGTCGAGCCGCAGGCGCTGCTGACGGAAGCGTCGCGGATGCCGGGTCTCGACGGCCAGAAGATGTCGAAGTCGTACGGCAACACGATCGGGCTGCGCGAAGACGCCGAAACGATCACGAAGAAGGTCCGCACGATGCCGACCGATCCGGCGCGCGTGCGCCGCACCGATCCGGGCGACCCGGACAAGTGCCCGGTTTGGCAGCTTCACCAGGTCTATACGGACGAAGCGACGCATCAGTGGGTGCAGAACGGCTGCCGCTCTGCGGGCATCGGCTGCCTCGACTGCAAGCAGCCGGTCGTCGAAGGGATCCTGCGCGAACAGCAGCCGATGCTCGAGCGCGCGCAGAAGTACATGGACGACCCGTCGCTGCTGCGCGCGATCGTCGCGGACGGCTGCGACAAGGCGCGCAAGCACGCGGTCGAGACGATGCGCGACGTGCGCGAGGCGATGGGCCTGTCGTATACCTGAGCCCGGCTACATGCGCGAACCTGTCATTGCCGCCGCGGGCGGCCACGTCGCCCAAGCCGAACCGTCGCGCTGGGTTGCGCGCTGGTCGACGCTCGTTCCGGCGGGCGGCGCGGTGCTCGACGTCGCCGCGGGCGGCGGCCGCCATGCGCGCTGGTTCGCGTCGCACGGGCATCCGGTCGTCGCGCTCGATCGCGATCCAGCCGCGCTCGGCGCATTGCGCGCGATCCCCGGCGTCGATGCGCGCGAAGCGGATCTGGAGGGCGCGCCGTGGCCGCTCCCGGCCGGCGCATTGTTCGCGGCCGTGATCGTTACCCATTATCTGCATCGCCCGCTCTGGCCCCATCTGCTCGACGCGGTGGCCCCGGGCGGCGTGCTGATCTACGAAACCTTCGCGCAAGGAAACGAAACGGTCGGCAAACCGTCCAATCCCGCGTTCCTGCTCGCCCCGGGCGAGCTGCTGGACGCGGTGCGCGGCCATCTCCGGGTGGTCGCTTACGAGGACGGATTCGTCGCCGCGCCGCGCGAGGCGTTCGTGCAGCGCATCTGCGCGGTACGCGAGGGCGCGACCCCGGCGGCGGGGGCGGGAATTCCACGTTACGAACTGCCCGGCTAATCCGCTACAATCTCAACGTTTACCGGTACATCAATCAATCGCGTTTCATGGCTAACGGCACCCAAGGCGGCATTCAAATCCGCGGCAGCATCCCCGCGATCGTCACTCCGATGCTCGAAGACGGCAGTCTCGACCTGCCGGCGTTTCGCAAACTGATCGACTGGCACATCGAGGAAGGCACCGACGCGCTCGTCGTGGTCGGCACGAGCGGCGAGTCGGCAACGCTCAACGTCGAAGAGCACATCCTGATGATCCGCACGGCCGTGGAGCATGCGGCGAAGCGCATCCCGATCATCGCGGGCGCCGGCGGCAATTCGACCGCCGAGGCGATCGAGCTGTCCAAGCACGCGAAGGCTGTCGGCGCCGACGCGACGCTGCAGGTCGTGCCGTACTACAACAAGCCCACGCAGGAAGGGATGTACCGTCACTTCAAGGCGATCGCGGAAGCGGTCGACCTCCCGGTGATCCTGTACAACGTGCCGGGCCGCACGGTCGCGGACATGACGCACGAGACGACGCTGCGCCTCGCGCAGGTGCCGGGCATCATCGGCGTGAAGGAAGCGACCGGCAACATCGATCGCGCCGCACACCTGATCAAGGCGGCCCCGAAGCACTTCGCGATCTACAGCGGCGACGATCCGACCGCGATCGCGCTGATGCTGCTCGGCGGCCACGGCAACATCTCGGTGACGGCGAACGTCGCGCCGCGCGCGATGAGCGATCTGTGCCGCGCCGCGCTGGCGGGCGACGTCGCAACGGCGCGCGCGCTGCACATGAAGCTGCTGTCGCTGCACAAGAACCTGTTCATCGAGGCGAATCCGATTCCGGTGAAATGGGCGCTGCAGGCGATGGGCAAGATGCAGGGCGGCATCCGCCTGCCGCTCACGCCGCTCGACGAGCGTTGCCACGATGCCGTGCGTTCGGCTCTCGTCGAGGCCGGCGTTCTCGCCTGATGCCCAGGCGGCCGCGTCCTGCGGCCGCCGGCTCGACCCCTCATCAACCCGCACCGGCCGGCTCCGTCCGGCGCCGCTCCTGACGAGCGTTCTAGCAAGACGAAGGATTTCATGAAACGTTTCGCCTTTTCCTCTCGCGCCATCCAGGTCTCGGTGGTGGCGCTGGCGCTGGGCGCGCTCGCCGGCTGCGATACGCTGAACGATTACCTGGCTCCCGACAGGGTCAACTACAAGAACACCGGTTCGGCGCCGCCGCTCGCGGTGCCGAGCGACCTGAAGCCGGTGCCGACGACGCAGCAGTTCGTTGCGCCGCCGAGCAACGCCGGCCTCGGCACGCTGCCGCCGCGGGCGACGACGGCCGCGGGCAATGCGACCGACGGCGTACCGAGCGCGCAGGATCCGCTCGGCATGCACATCGAGCGCGACGGCGATCGCCGTTGGCTCGTCGTCGACGGCCGCACCCCCGAGCAGCTGTGGCCGATCCTGAAGGAGTTCTGGCAGGAGAACGGCTTCTCGCTGAAGACCGACGCGCCGTCGACCGGCATCATGGCCACCGACTGGGCCGAGAACCGCGCGAACATTCCGGACGACTGGTTCCGCCGCACGATCGGCAAGGTCATCGACTTCGCGTACTCGTCGGGCACGCGCGACCGCTTCCGTACGCTCGTGAACCGTACGCCGGACGGCAACACCGACATCTCCATCACGCACAGCGCGATGGAGGAGATGATGGTCGGTCCGCAGGGCGGCACGTCGTCGCGCTGGGAAGAGCGTCCGCGCAACCCGGTGCTCGAGGCCGTGTTCCTGTCGAAGCTGATGCAGAAGTTCGGCCTGAGCGATGCGCAGGCGAAGCAACTGCTGACCGATGCGCGTCCCGCGACGGCACCGGCGCAAGTCCGCGACACGAGCGGCGGCGCCGCGACGCTGCAACTGGCCGAATCGTTCGACCGCGCGTGGCTGCGCGTCGGTCTCGCGCTCGACCGCACCAACTTCGCGGTCGACAACCGCGACCGCGAGAAGGGCCTGTACACGGTTCGTTACGCGAACACGATGGAAGAGCTGAAGCGCGACGGCCTGTTCGGCAAGCTGTTCTACGGCGGCCCGTCGGCGGCCAAGCCGGGCAAGGAATATCTGGTCAACGTGCGCGCGCAGGGCAACGGCAGCACGCAGGTCGCGGTGGTCGACGCGAACGGCCAGGTCGACAACTCGTCGGACGCGCAGCGAATCATTTCGCTGCTGCACGCGCAACTGAACTGATCGCGTGCGCTTCGCCAGCCTCGGTAGCGGCAGCGAAGGCAACGCGCTGGTCGTCGAGGTCTCGAGCGGCACGACGACCACCCGCGTGCTGCTCGACTGCGGTTTTTCAGCGAAGGAGGTCGAGCGCCGGCTCGGCCGCCTGAATCTCGGCATCGACGATCTCGATGCGATCCTGATCACCCACGAACACAGCGATCACGTCGGTAGCGCGCTGACGCTCGCGCGGCGAGGTTCGCTGCCGCTCTACATGAGCTGGGGCACCGCGCGCGCGGTCGGTGCGGACGATGCCGATGTCGACCTGCACGTGCTGTGGGGCGACGAGACGGCCGCGATACGCGACCTCGCGGTGATGCCTTACACGGTGCCGCACGACGCGCGGGAGCCGCTGCAGTTCGTCTTCATGGACGGTTGCCGCCGGCTCGGCGTGCTGACCGACGTCGGCATGGCCACGCCGCACATCACGACCGTGCTGAGCGGCTGCGACGCGCTCGTGCTCGAATCCAACCACGATACCGCGATGCTCGCCGGGAGCCGCTATCCGCAGTCGCTGAAGGCGCGGATCGGCGGCAGTCACGGGCACCTGAGCAACGATGCCGCGGCCGGCATCCTCGCGTCGCTCGAGCGCAGCCGCCTCCAGCACCTGGTCGCGGCTCATCTGAGCCAGCAGAACAACCGGCCGGAGCTGGCTCGCCAGGCGTTTGCGGGCGTGCTGGGAACGGACGGGGAGGACGTCGTCGTCGCCACGCAGGACACGGGCTTCGACTGGCTCACGCTCGGCTGAGCGCGCCAGGAAGAGCGTGGCGGTGTCGTCGGCCGCAGCGGCGGTATCGCGCGGCGCGCGAAAGCGACAGACGCAAAAAAACCGGCCCGAAGGGCCGGTTTTTTTTCAGCTGATGCTGAGGCTTACTGGCTTGCGCCCGAAGCCGGAGCAGCCGTCGCTGCCGAAGCAGCCGACGCCACAGCAGCAGCTGCATCGCTCGCAGCAGCCGAAGCCGACGAAGCTGCAGCCGAAGCGTCGCTCGCAGCACCAGCAACTGCCGAAGCAGCCGACGAAGCAGCAGCCGACGCGTCGCTAGCAGCCGACGAAGCAGCTTGATCAGCGCTCTTGTTGCAAGCAGCCAGTGCAACAGCAGCCAACAGGGAAGCTACGAGGAGGGATTTCTTCATGATCACGTCCTTTTATGGTTAAAGGTAAGCAACAGCGCGAAACAATACCGGTAATGTGCTCCAACACCGACCTGGGCCGCTGGTGGAGACGCACTTCTAGAGCGTGAATCTTCCCTACGGCTTGGGCGGAAATTATATGCACTTTCCTATCGACCGTCGACAAATGCGGGGTCAATACGTTGTCTTTCCCATACAGAATTTGATCTGTACGGGCATACGGGGCGATTCACTAAATCCGGTTTCCGACCCGTATCCAGCCCGCACAATACCACTCGTGCAGCAAGGCTGTCATTGAAGGAACCCGGGATAGTGTTACAAACCGTTTCGCCTCCATCCGACGCAGATTCGCCAGTTCGGGCAGCCATTCACGAGCCTGCTCGAGCGGTTCTTCTTCGCCATTAATGAAGTACGAGCGCGCGTTATACATCAATGCGGCCCTTCTGTCGAGATATACGCCGCGGCGTGACGCCTGCGCGACGAACGCGGCCTCGGACAGCGGGCGCGCTGGCGGCTCGAACACCACGTTCGATTTGGGTTCGCTCAGGTAGCAGCCGAGGAATTCGGCGACGTCGCGCTTGCGCCAGCGGATCGCATCGACGATCTCCGCGACGCGTTCGACCATCGCCGGGGGCAACTGCGCGGGCGTGTCGACCGCCGGCTGCTTCGGATCGCGGTAGAGCGCGTCGCCGCGCGCGTCGCGCAGGCCGCCGCGTTCCGCGAGGTAGTACAGGAATTGCGCGCCCAGTTCGCCCGCCGACGGCGCCCGAAAGCCGATCGAGCAGGTCATGCACTCGCCTTCGGCCACGCCGTCGTGCGCGATGTGCGGCGGCAGGTACAGCATGTCGCCGGGCTCCAGCACCCACTCGTCGCTCGGTTCGAAATGCTCGAGGATCTTCAGCGGCACGTCCGGCCGCAGCGACAGGTCCGTCTGCGCGCCGATGCGCCAGCGGCGCCGGCCTTCGACCTGCAGCAGGAACACGTCGTACGAGTCGAAGTGCGGGCCGACGCCGCCGCCGTCCGTCGCATACGAAATCATCAGGTCGTCGAGCCGCGCGTCCGGGACGAAACGGAACCGGTCGAGCAGCGCGCGTGCGGCGTCGACGTGCAGGTCGAGACCCTGCACGAGCAAGGACCAGGACTTGCGCGACACGGCCGGCAGCGTGCCGGGCTCGAACGGACCATGCGCCAGTTGCCACTTGTTACGAAAATGGGTGATGAGTCGCGATTCGGCGTCATAGTCGGCTGCCAGCTCGAACAGCGCATCGCGCGTGACCGGCGGCTTCACGCCCGGGATCGCCTGGCGGATCAGCAGCGGTTTCTTCTGCCAATAGCGGCGCATGAATTGCGCCGGCGTAAGGCCGCCGAGTAGTGGCGTGGGAAGATCGGAAGGCGGCGCGCCGAGCGGGGCGGTAGCGGCGTCCCGCGGTTCGGCTTGAGACCGGTTGCGCATCGTATAATGAGATTTGTATTTGGGAGAATTGGATGAAAATCGCAAAAAACACCGTCGTGTCGGTCGCTTACAAGCTGTCGGATGCGCAAGGCAATCTGATCGAGGAAAGCGACGAGCCGATGGTTTATCTGCACGGCGGCTATGATGGCACGTTCCCCAAGATCGAGGAACAGCTCGACGGCCAGGAGCCCGGTTATCAGGCGCAGGTTCAGCTCGAGCCGCAGGACGCGTTCGGCGACTACGATCCCGAACTCGTGAAGATCGAGCCGCGCGATCGTTTTCCCGAGCCGCTCGAAGTGGGCATGCAGTTCGAAGGCACGCCGGAAGACGGCGACGAGGAGGTGGATTCGCTGATCTATACGGTCACCGACATCGCCGAAGACAAGGTCGTGCTCGACGGCAACCACCCGCTCGCGGGCATGGCGCTGCGGTTCGCGCTCACGGTCAAGGACGTGCGCGAAGCGACCGACGACGAAATCGAGCATGAGCACGCGCACGGCGCGGAAGGGCTCGAAATTGTCGACGAGGACGAAGACGAAGACGGCGACACGCCGTCAGGGCGCACCCTGCACTGAACTGGCAGGCAGACCGGGCGCCGGCCCGGAAGCAGCGGGCGGCGCGGGCCACGAGGCGCCGCCCGGTGTCGTGCCGTCGCCCTGCAGCGGCGGCGCGACCGACGACGAGTCGGGCAAGGCCGGCAACGCCGGAATCTCGGGCATCTGCGGCAGCGGGACATCGTCGCGCGGCCCGACCGGCAGCGCGGGCGGAACCGGCAGGTTCTTCGGCACGTCCTGCAGGCTCACGTTGAAGATCGTCTGCCGTGCCGGCGACACCGTCACCTTGACCCATTGATTCGCCGGATGATGCGGTCCGATCGCGACACGCGTCACGTTTCCCACCAGCACACCGTCGTCCGCATGCAGCGGGCGATCGATCACGAAACCGTTCGCCAGCCGCTCGCTGCTCGCGTGCATCACCAGGATCGGGCCGCGGAACGTCGCCGCCGCCTTCACCAGCGTACGTTTCAGTTCACGGAAGCCGTCGCGCACGCGCGGCCGGTTGAAACGCAACCACGCAAAACGTTCGGCGCGTTCGTAGCGATCGAATTGCGGGTCGCCTTCGAAAATCACCACCATCGCGCGCGCTTCGCGCCGCTTCGCATATTCGGCTGCATGGTCGATCCAGAAGCCGTTCGCGATCACGCGGTCTTCGAACTCGCCGTTGCGGCCGCCGGCCGTCAGGAAATGATTGTTCGGCGCCGGCGCGTTCAGTGCGACATACACGACGTCGTCGCGCATCCAGCGCGCGTTTTCGCGATACGGCCGGAAGCGCGCGACTTCGCTTTCGCGCGTGATAGGCAGTGCGCCGGCGTCCGGCAGCGCCGCGTCGGCAAGCAGCGTCTGCCGCAGGAAGTCGAGCCGCTCGACCGGGTCGTAGCCGCCACCGGCCGCGGTGCCGCAGGTGACCCAGTCGTCGTGGCCGGGCACGAACACGAGCGGCACGCGCGTCGCGTTCAGGATCGCGCCGCGCTGCGTGTACAGCGCATCCCGGCATGCTTCCTTCGCACCCTTGATGTCGCCTGCATAGACGACAAAAGCGAGGTTGCGCTCGCGCGCGATCGCTTCGAGCAGCCGCTGGGCGGCCGGCTCGTCGGCCGGTGCGTCCATCACGCCGGACACGACCGCGAACGAGTAGGGCGCGGCCGCACGCTTCGGCGGCGCGGCCAGCGCGCCGGCCTGGGCCAGCGCGAGCGCCGCCGCGATCAGTGCGGCGGCGGCGCGGGCCGGCACACCTGGCCGCGCGCGTTTATGCGTGCCCGTCGGCATCGTGCGAGCGGACCAGCGCGCGCAATTCATACAGCAGATCGAGCGCGTCGCGCGGCTTGAGGTCGTCGGGATCGATGTCGCGCAGCTTTTCGAGCGCCGGATGCGGGGCGGCGGACGGCGCCGGCGCGTCCGCGATTTCGAACGCGTTATCCGCAGCCGGCGGCGCGCTGAACAGGTCGAGCTGCGGCGTGTGCTGCGTGGCCGACTGCTGTTCGAGATACGCGAGATGCTTGCGCGCCGCGCGGATCACCGGCGCGGGCACGCCCGCGAGCTGCGCGACCTGCAGCCCGTAGCTCTGGTTCGCCGGGCCTTCGTTGACCGCGTGCAGGAACACGATGCCGTGGCCGTGCTCGACCGCCGACAGGTGCACGTTCGCCGCCTGCGGGAATTCGGCCGGCAGTTGCGTCAGTTCGATGTAGTGCGTCGCGAACAGCGTGTAGCAGCCGTTCTGCGCGAGCAGATGGCGTGCAATTGCCCACGCGAGCGCGAGGCCGTCGAACGTCGACGTGCCGCGGCCGATTTCGTCCATCAGCACGAGGCTTTGCGGCGTCGCGTCGTTCAGGATCGCGGCGGCTTCGGTCATCTCGACCATGAACGTCGAACGGCCGCCGGCGAGGTCGTCGGCCGCGCCGATGCGCGTGAAGATGCGGTCGATCGGGCCGAAGCAGGCCGACTTCGCGGGCACGTAGCTGCCGACGTACGCCATCAGCGCGATCAACGCCGTTTGTCGCATGAACGTCGACTTGCCGCCCATGTTCGGACCGGTGATCAGCAGCAGCTTGCGCTCGGCGCCGAATCGGCAGTCGTTCGCGATGAACTGCTCGACCTGCGCTTCGACGACCGGGTGGCGGCCCTGTTCGATCTCGATGCCGATCTCGTCGGTGAACGTGGGCGCGACCCAGTCGAGCGTGCGCGCACGCTCGGCGAATGCGGCCAGCACGTCGAGCTCGGCGAGCGCCGACGCGACGCGCTGGCACTCGGGAATGAACGGCAGCAGCGCCTGCAGCACGCTGTCGTACAGCGCGCGCTCGCGGGCCAGCGCGCGTTCCTGTGCGGACAGCGCCTTGTCCTCGAAGGTTTTCAGTTCGGGCGTGATGTAGCGTTCGGCGTTCTTCAGCGTCTGGCGGCGGCGATAGTCGTCGGGCACCTTGTCGGTCTGGCCGCGCGTGACCTCGATGTAGAAGCCGTGCACCTTGTTGTATTCGACGCGCAGGTTCGCGATGCCCGTGCGCGCACGTTCGCGCGCTTCGAGATCGATCAGGAATTGTCCGCAGTTCTCGGAGATGTCGCGCAGCTCGTCGAGCTCCGCATCGTAGCCGCGAGCGATCACGCCGCCGTCGCGGACCATCGCGGCCGGCTCGGGCGCGATCGCGCTCGTCAGCAGGTCGAGGCATTCGGCGGGCGGCGCGAGCGCCGCGTCGACGCGCGCAAGCGCATCCGCGTTCGCGACGATCGCGCCGATGCGCTCGCGCAATGCCGGCAACGCGGCGAACGTGTCGCGCAGGCTCGACAGGTCGCGCGGCCGCGCGGACAGAAGCGCGAGACGCCCGGTGATCCGCTCGACGTCGGCGATCTGGCGCAGCGCGCTGCGCAATGCGTCGAGGCTAGCGTTCGCGGGCGCGTCGAGCAGCGCGCCGATCGCTTGCTGGCGCGACTGCGCGACGACGGATGCGCGCGGCGGATGATGCAGCCAATGACGCAGCAGCCGGCTGCCCATCGTCGTGCAGCAAGTGTCGAGCAGCGAATACAGCGTCGGCGATTCGGTGCCGCGCAGTGTTTCGGTCAATTCCAGGTTGCGGCGCGTCGCCGGATCGAGCCCGATGTATTCGGTCTCGTTTTCGACCTTCAGGCTGCGCACGTGACGCAGTTGCTGGCCCTGCGTGGCCGCAGCGTACAGCAGCAGCGCACCGGCCGCGCCGCATGCGCTTGTCAGCGAATGTGCGCCGAAGCCGTCGAGGCCCGCGACGTCGAGCTGGTCGCACAGGCGCTGGGTGCCCGATGCGATGTCGAAGTGCCACGCCGGTACGCGCCTGATCGCGCCTGCCCCCGCGGGCACGGCGTCGGTCGCGCCGTCCGCGGTGAGGATTTCGGCGGGGCGGATGCGTTCGAGCGCGGCGCCGAGCTGGTCGGGCTCGATTTCGGCGAGCCGCAGCGCGCCGCTCGCCAGGTTCAGCCATGCGAGGCCGATGTTGACTGCGACGCCGCGTTTGTTGTGACCGGTGCACATCGCGAGCAGGTAGACGTCGTTCTTGTCTGACAGCAGTGCCGCATCGGTCAGCGTGCCGGGCGTGACGACGCGTACGACCTTGCGTTCGACCGGGCCCTTCGACGTGGCGGGGTCGCCGATCTGCTCGCAGATCGCGACCGATTCACCCATCTTCACGAGCTTCGCGAGATATTGTTCGACCGCGTGATGCGGGACGCCGGCCATCTTGATCGGGTTGCCCGCCGATGCGCCGCGCTGCGTGAGGGTCAGGTCGAGCAGGCGTGCCGCTTTCTCCGCATCGTCGAAGAACAGCTCGTAGAAGTCGCCCATCCGGTAGAAGACGAGCGTGTCGGGGTGATCGGCCTTGATGCGCAGGTACTGCTGCATCATCGGAGTGTGGCCAGCAAAGGCTTCGGGCGACAGCGTGGTCATAGATCCGGCGTAAAGTTGTTGCTTGGGTTGCCCGAGTTTACCAGCGGCTTCGGTGCGCAAGCGCGAAGTTGGCCGTTCGGCCAGTTGCGGGAAAGCGGACCGGCGGCAGTCGGCCGCCCCGGCGATCCGCTCTCGCCCGTCGTCAGGCATTGACAGCCGGTATCACCCGGCGCAACGAATCGCGCGCGCCGGGGTCTCGAACCGTTCAGGCCCCCAGCGTCGAAACCAGATCGAGCGCCACTGCCTGCGCGACTTCGATCCCGTCGATGGCTGCCGAATAGATGCCGCCTGCATACCCGGCGCCTTCGCCCGCCGGATACAGCCCTTCGACGTTCACGCTCTGGTAGTTGTCCTTGCGCCGGATCCGGATCGGCGACGACGTGCGCGTCTCCACGCCGGTGAGCACCGCATCGTGCATCGCGAACCCGGCGATCTTCCGGTCGATCTGCGGCAGCGCTTCACGAATGGCTTCGATCACGTAGTCGGGCAGTGCGGTGCTGAGGTCGGTTGGGCGCACGCCTGGCTTGTACGACGGCACCACGGAGCCGAGCGACGTCGACGGCCGGCCCGCGATGAAATCGCCGACCAGCTGGCCCGGCGCGCTGTAGTCGCCGCCGCCGAGCTCGAACGCGCGCTCTTCCCATTTGCGCTGGAACGCGATACCCGCCAGCGGGCCGCCCGGATAGTCTTCCGGCGTGATGCCGACGACGATGCCCGCGTTCGCGTTGCGCTCGGCGCGCGAATACTGGCTCATCCCGTTGGTGACGACGCGGCCGGGCTCGGAGGTCGCCGCGACCACGGTACCGCCCGGGCACATGCAGAAGCTGTAGACCGCGCGTCCGTTGCTGCAGTGGTGGACGACCTTGTAGTCGGCCGCGCCGAGCTGCTTGTGGCCGGCGAACTTGCCGAAGCGGCTGCGATCGATCACGCCTTGCGGATGTTCGATCCGGAAACCGAGCGAAAACGGCTTCGCTTCCACGTAGACGCCGCGATCGTGCAGCATCTGGAACGTATCGCGCGCGCTGTGGCCCACGGCCAGCACCACGTGATCGCAGCGCAGCGTTTCGCCGTTCGACAGCTTCAGCGCGCGCACTTTGCCCTGATCGATGTCGATGTCCTCGACGCGGGTTTCGAAGCGCACTTCGCCGCCCAGCTCGTGGATGCTCGCGCGCATCTTTTCCACCATGCTGACGAGGCGGAACGTGCCGATGTGCGGCCGGCTCAGATACAGGATGTCCTCCGGCGCACCGGCCTTCACGAACTCGTCGAGCACCTTGCGGCCGTAGTGGTGCGGATCCTTGATCTGGCTGTACAGCTTGCCGTCGGAGAACGTGCCGGCGCCGCCTTCGCCGAACTGCACGTTCGACTCGGGATTGAGCACGCTCTTGCGCCACAGGCCGAACGTGTCCTTGGTGCGCTCGCGCACGGCCTTGCCGCGCTCGAGGATGATCGGGCGAAAGCCCATCTGCGCGAGGATCAGCCCGGCGAACAGCCCGCACGGCCCCATGCCGATCACGACCGGACGCAGGAAGTTGCCATGCTCGGGCGCCTTCGCGACGAAGTGGTACGTCATGTCGGGCGTCACGCCGCAATGCGGCGTGCCGGCGAGGCGCGGCAGCACGGCCGCTTCGTTCTTGACCTCGACATCGACGATATACGTGAGCTTGATGTCGGAGCGCTTGCGCGCGTCGTGCGCACGGCGGAACACCGTGTAGCGGAGGAGCCCGTCTGCGGCCACGCCAAGCTCCTCGAGGCGCGCGCGAATCGCGGCTTCGAGGGCGCTCTCGGGATGGTCGAGCGGGAGTTTGATTTCGCTTAGCCGTAACATGAGTAGTCGGATACGGTCGCCACGAAGCCGTGGCGGTGTTGAGACGGGCGGGGGCCGGCATGCCGGCGGCGTCGTTCGCGGCGCGCGCATCCCGCGAGCCGATCATTCGGCGACGGAAAACGCGCGGCGCGCGGTGGCACGCCGGCCACACCGGACCACTCGGGCAAGGTCGGCACGGGCGCCTGACGCGACCCCTGCGAGAAGAAGAGTACTTCGCGCTCCGGACGACCGGAACGAGGCAAGCGCTCCATCATGACCGTGCCAGCGAGTGGTTGATGCGAAAGCCGCGCCGCACGGCGCGGCGCGGACTTACTCCGCTGCCGGATGCACGCGGCTGTAGCGGTTCAGGATCGGGATCATCTGCGCGTAGATCTTCGGGTTCGCCGCGACGATCTCGTGGCGATGCAGGAAGTCGGCGTCGCCCGTGTAGTTGCCGACGAGCCCGCCGGCTTCGGTGATCAGCAGGCTGCCTGCCGCCATGTCCCACACGTTGATGCCCTGCTCGAAGAACGCGTCGAGGCGGCCCGCCGCGACGTTCGCGAGATCGAGTGCGGCCGCGCCCGGGCGGCGCAGACCCGTGCAGGCTTGCGTCATTTCGGTGAACAGGCGCGCGTATGCATCGAGGCCGTCCTTTTCGCGGAACGGGAAGCCCGTGCCGACCAGCGCGTCGGCGAGGCGGTCGCGGCGGCCGACGCGGATACGGCGGTCGTTCAGGTACGCGCCGCGGCCGCGGGTGGCCGTGAACAGGTCGTTCTTGTTCGGATCGTAGACGACGGCCTGCGTGACGACGCCCTTGTGCTCGAGCGCGATCGATACGCAGTAGTACGGGAAGCCGTGGATGAAGTTGGTCGTGCCGTCGAGCGGATCGATGATCCACTTGAATTCGGATTCGTTCTCCGATTCGCCCGATTCTTCCGCGAGGATCGCGTGATCGGGGTAGGCGGTCTTCAGCGTCTCGATGATCGCCTCTTCGGCGGCCTTGTCCACTTCGGTGACGAAGTCGTTCTGCTGCTTCTTGCGGATCTCGATCAGGTCGAGATCGAGGGACGCACGATTGATGATCTGTCCGGCGCGGCGCGCAGCCTTGACAGCAATGTTGAGCATGGGATGCATGAGCCTGGATCCTGTAGCCGACGGCACGGGCCGCCACGAAGTGGAACACACCGCCCGGAACGGCGCAAACATGCCGGGCGAGATGAGACGCGAATTGACAAAGAGCGGATAAGACCCGCGCCGCACGGAATGCGACGCGTAAGCGCATGATTTTACCCGATTTTCGAGCGTTTCGGTGGTTCGGGGTACGGGGAAACCCCCACTGGCCGTCCGGACGAGTGGGCTTGCCGCGACGATGGCGATACCATACGGCCATTCCGATGAACCGAGCCGTATGTAGTGGAAACTCCGCAGAACCCCGCCGCGCCGTCCGAATCGTGCGCTGCTCCGTCCCCGCCGCCGTCCGGCGGCTTCACGTCCACCCGCTTCGTGCTCGTCGAGCCCAGCCATCCCGGCAACGTCGGGGCGGCCGCCCGCGCGCTGAAGACGATGGGTTTCTCGCGGCTCGTGCTGGTCGCGCCGCGCGTGCCGCACGCGCAGAGCGATCCCGACGCGATCGCGATGGCGAGCGGTGCCGACGACGTCCTCGCGTCCGCGCAGGTCGTGCCCACGCTCGGCGATGCGTTGGCCGGCGTCCACTGGTCGATCGCGCTGACCGCACGCACGCGCGAATACGGGCCGCCGCGCCTGGCGCCGCGCGCGGCCGCCGAACAGGCGCGCACGCACGTCGGCGGCGGCGACATCGCGCTCGTGTTCGGCAACGAGCGCACCGGTCTCGCGAACGAGCACGTGGAGCAATGCAGCGCGCTCGCGCATATCCCCGCGAATCCCGCCTACAGCTCGCTGAACCTCGCGCAAGCGGTCCAGGTGCTCGCGTACGAACTGCGCGTCGCGTTCCTGGGGCGGGGAAGCGAGTCGTCGTACGCGATGCAGCCCGACGTCGGCACGCTCGCGCAGAGCGACGAGATCGAGCGGATGTATGCGCACCTCGAGAACGCGCTGATCGCGCTGGATTTTCTCGATCCGCGCAATCCGAAGAAACTGATGCCGCGGCTGCGGCGCCTGTTCGCGCGCACCGGTCTCGAGCGCGAGGAAGTCAACATCCTGCGCGGCATCGCGAAGCACATCCTGCTGAAGTCCGGGACACCGGAAGGCGACGCGTAGGCGGCCGGTATGGCGGTGGCCGGGCGCTTCGGCGTTCGACGGCGGTGAAGCCGGTCGCGGCCGCCGCGTTGCATTGGCCGCCGTGATGGCGGCCACCCGTTGGCGCGTGCCTATCGCGCATTACCCAATCGCCGGCGGCGTCGCGTCGGCCTGCCGGAACAGCGGTCAACGACCGAATACCCGTGCCGCCGGCGGGGTGAACGCGCGACGCCGTGCGGCCGCGCGCGAGTGGCCCTACAATCGCCGGACGTCATAAGCAAATTACCCGGCGAGATAACGACCGGCCCTTGCCGGCGAGGCACGCCGGCCTTTTCCCCAGCCCAGATCCGATCATGTTCACTAGACTGCGCGAAGACGTTGCGACGATACGCGAGCGGGATCCCGCCGCTCGCAGTGCCTGGGAAGTGCTGACCTGTTATCCGGGGCTGCATGCGCTCGTGCTGCACCGGTTCGCACATGCATGCTGGCGCGCGAAACGCTACTGGCTCGCCCGTTTCGCGTCGCAGGTCGGCCGCTTCCTGACGGGGATCGAGATCCATCCGGGCGCGACGATCGGCCGGCGCGTGTTCATCGATCACGGCATGGGCGTCGTGATCGGGGAGACCGCGGTCGTCGGCGACGATTGCACGATCTATCAGGGCGTGACGCTCGGCGGCACGTCGCTCACGCGCGGCGCGAAGCGCCATCCGACGCTCGAGGCCGGCGTGATCGTCGGCGCGGGCGCGAAGGTGCTCGGCGGTTTCACGGTCGGCGCGGGCGCGAAGATCGGCTCGAACGCGGTCGTCGTGAAGCCGGTGCCGGCGGGCGGCACCGCTGTCGGCAATCCGGCGCGCATCGTGATGCCGGCGCAACCGAAGCCGCAACCCGAGCGTGCCGCATTCTGCGCATACGGGATCACGCCGAACGCGGACGACCCGATGTCGCTCGCAATCCACGGGCTGATCGATCACGCGGCGAAGGAGAGCCGGCGCGTCGACGAGATCGTCGCGGCGCTCGAGCAACTCGGCACGCATCTGGAAACGCTGCAGGGCGCCGACGCAGCGCGCCTCGATCTGCGCAGGCTGTCGGCGGTGCTGGAAGGCAAGGCGGTCGAGCGCCAGCCGTAACGCGCCGCGTGCCGACGGCGCTCGGCAGCGGCAGTCGTGTCGAGCGCCGTCAGGCGGTTTGGTCAGCCGATCGCGTCAGTCGAGCGGCATCGCATGGATGCCTTCCGCGTCGACGCGCAGATAACCGCCGCGCGGTTTGCCGTGGTCGAGATCCCAGTCGGGCAGCACCCAGCGAATCCCGCCCGGCTCGAGGTGGCGGGCAGGGCGATGCGTATGGCCGTGAATGATCACGCTTGCGCGGCTTTTCCGGAACAGCGCAGCCACGCCTTCACGCGTGACGTCGTAGATCGCCGAAGCAGGGCGCATGCGGCCCGCTTCGCTGTTCGAGCGCATCCGCTGCGCGAGCGCGCGGCGCCAGCGGAACGGCCATGCGAGGAACAGCGCCTGCGCGATGCGATTGCGCGCGAATCGCCGGAACACCTGATAGCCGCGATCGGCCGTGCATTGCGCGTCGCCGTGCGCGAGCACGATGCGCTGGCCGAACGCCATGATCAGCGCCGGGTCGGGCAGCAGCATCGCACCGGCCGCTTTCATGAAGCGCCGCCCGAGCAGGAAATCGCGGTTGCCGTGCATCACGTACAGCGCGATGCCGCGCTCGGAGAACGTATGCATCAGCGCGGCCATGCGGGCCGCGAACGGATCGTCGTCGAGCACGTCGTCGCCGATCCAGTATTCGAACAGGTCGCCGAGAATGAATACCGAGTCGGCGCTGTCGGCTGTGTATTTCACGAAATGCTCGAACGCGGCGACCGTCTTCGGGATCGCCTCGCTCAGATGCAGATCGGAGAGAAACAGGAACGGGCGTGCGGCTTGCGCGTATTCGCGCTCGCCCGGCACGCCCGCGGAGACGCTTCGCGGCGGACTCTCCTGCAACATCGAAGTGCCTCCGTAACGGCTGGTGCGTCAGACCACCACGGCCTTTTCGATCACGACGTCGTCGGTCGGCACGTCCTGATGGAAGCCCGCGTTGCCCGTCTTCACGGCCTTGATCTTGTCGACGACGTCCTGGCCTTCGACGACCTTGCCGAACACCGCGTAGCCCCAGCCTTGCGGCGTCGGCGACGAGTGGTTCAGGAAGTCGTTGTCGTTCACGTTGATGAAGAACTGGGCGGTCGCCGAGTGCGGATCGTTCGTGCGCGCCATCGCGATCGTGTAGTTGTCGTTCTTCAGGCCGTTGTTCGCCTCGTTGTCGATCGGCGCGTCGGTCGGCTTCTGCTTCAGGCCCGGCTCGAAGCCGCCGCCCTGGATCATGAAGCCGTTGATCACGCGGTGGAACACCGTGCCGTCATAGTGGCCCTTCTTCACGTAGTTCAGGAAGTTCTCGACCGTCTTCGGTGCCTTCGCGGCGTCCAGTTCGAGCTTGATCACGCCGTGGTTCGTGTGCAGTTCAACCATGATGAATTCCTTCGGTATGGCGGTTTAAATGGCACGCGGCCGGTCGTACGACGCGGCCGCGTGTGGCGCCGGACGTGCCGGCAGGTGCTTACTTCGAGACGATGCTCGCCGATTCGATCACGACCGGCTGGGCCGGCACGTCCTGCATCGGGCCGCGCGAGGTCGTCGCCACGCCTTCGATCTTCTTCACGACGTCGAGGCCCGACACGACCTTGCCGAACACGGCATAACCGTTGCCGTCCGGGTTCGGGTAGTCGAGGCCGCCGTTGTCCACCGTGTTGATGAAGAATTGCGCGGTGGCCGAGTTCGGATCGCTGGTACGCGCCATCGCGATCGTGCCCGTCAGGTTCTTCAGACCATTGCGGCTTTCCAGCGGGATCGGCGCGCGGGTCGGCTTCTCCTCGAAGTTGGTCTTGTAGCCGCCGCCCTGGATCATGAAGCCCTTGATCACGCGATGGAAGATCGTGCCGTTGTACTGGCCGGCCTTCACGTAATCGAGGAAGTTGGCGACCGTCTTCGGCGCCTTCTCCGGGTAGAGCTCGACGCGGATGTCGCCCTGCGAGGTCTTCAGCTGCACGACCGGGTGCGCGGTGGCCGATTGCGCGAAGGCAGGCGCGGTCGCGAGAAGGGCGGCGCCGCCAAGCGCCAGCAACAGACGTTTCATTGCGATCCTCAGGTTGGGAGGGAAGGAAGGGCGCGCCGCTTTACTGCGACGGCGCGACGTACGGCGCCGCCAGCGCACCGGACGGACCACTGAACTGGAACGTCGGCGACATCGGCAGCGTGGTGGTGCTCACGTTCGCGGCGGCGCGGTCGGAGTACGCGCGCGTGGCCGGCGTGACGTTGTGCGCGCCTGCTGCGGGCTTCGGCGGCGACACGATTTTCTGCAGGTCGGCGAGTCGCTGTGCGGTCGCGCCGCTCGTGCGGCCGAGCGACTGCGCGCGCTTGTACGACTCGGACGCGAGGCGCAGGTACAGGTCGCCGAGGTTCTCGTACGCGAGCGAGTAGCTCGGGTTCGCTTGCGTCGCCGTGACGAGTGCGCTGCGCGCTTCGTCGTAGCGGCCATGCTTCGCGTAGAGCGCCGCGAGATTGTTGTAGGGCTCGGGCAGTTCGGGGTAGGCCTGCGTGATCGCGACGAACTGCTGGATCGCGTCGTCGTCGCGGTTCAGGCGCGCGAGCACGGTGCCGCGCTTGAACTGCGCCTGCACGTCGTGCGGGTTCGCGGCGATACGCGCGTCGAGTTGCGCGAGCGCCTGTTTCCACTGCTTGCCGGCGATCGACGCGTCGATTTCGGGCGTGCCGTCGGCGGTGGCCGGAGCCTTTTGCGCATGCGCCGCGGGGGCCGCGAAGAGCGTCAGTGCGACGCCCATGACGGCGGTCGCAACGAGGGTCGCAGCGCTCGGCGCGCGGCCGCGATGAGGTTTCATAGGCGTAAATCGGAATGTTATACTCCGAGCCATTCTAACAAAACGTCTGCGCGTTCCGGCGAGCCGCAGACAGTCTTTCTTTGCCTCTCGTGGCCGTCACCGCTGTGCTTGCAGCCTGACCGCCCCATGTGATATCGAGGACGCGCGGCGTCGTGCCGCAACGGGTAGTTCGTCCGTGTCGCATGCAGGGCGAGCTTCGCCAGGGCGGTTTCCTTCGGCTCACGGTTCATCTCTATGGAATCACTGCGCATCTACAACACGCTCGCGCGTGACAAGCAAGTTTTCGTGCCGCGCCAGTCCGGCGAAGTGCGGATGTACGTATGCGGGATCACCGTCTACGACTATTGTCACGTGGGCCACGCGCGCATGCTGGTCGTGTTCGACCTCGTCCAGCGCTGGCTGCGTGCGATCGGCTATCGCGTCACGTACGTGCGCAACATCACCGACATCGACGACAAGATCATCCGGCGCGCGGTCGAGAACGGCGAGACGATCAAGTCGCTGACCGACCGGTTCATCGGCGCGATGCACGAGGACGAGGCGGCGCTCGGCATTCAGCGGCCCGACATCGAGCCGCGCGCGACGCAGTTCATTCCGCAGATGCTCGGGATGATCGAGCAGCTCGAGACGAACGGCTACGCGTATCAGGCGAGCGACGGCGACGTCAATTATTCGGTGCGCAAGTTCGCGAACTACGGGAAGCTGTCGGGCAAGTCGCTCGACGACCTGCGCGCGGGCGAGCGCGTCGCCGCAAACGACGCGAAGGAAGATCCGCTCGATTTCGTGCTGTGGAAGCGCGCGAAGGCGGACGATCCGGAAGGCGCGTCGTGGTCGTCGAAGTACGGGATGGGGCGGCCGGGCTGGCACATCGAGTGCTCCGCGATGGGCTGCACGCTGCTCGGCGAGCATTTCGACATCCACGGCGGCGGGCAGGACCTGCAATTCCCGCACCACGAGAACGAAATCGCGCAGAGCGAAGGCGCGACCGGCCAGACGTTCGTCAATTACTGGATGCACAACGGCTTCGTGCAGGTCGACAACGAGAAGATGTCGAAATCGCTCGGCAACTTCTTCACGATCCGCGAAGTGCTCGAGCGGTACGACGCCGAGGTCATGCGCTTCTTCATCGTGCGCACGCACTACCGGTCGCCGCTCAACTACAGCGACGTGCACCTCGACGATGCGCGCGCGTCGCTCACGCGTCTCTATACGGCGCTGAAGGACGTCGAGCCCGACACGCTCGCGCTCGACTGGAACGAGCCGCATGCGCAGCGTTTCGCGGCCGCGATGAACGACGACATCAACACGCCGGTCGCAGTGGCAACGCTGTTCGAACTGGCGGGCGAGGTCAACCGCACGCGCGATGCATCGCTCGCGCGGCAACTGAAACAACTGGCGGGCCTGCTGGGCCTGCTCGGCCGCGAACCGCGCGCGTTCCTGCAGCAGGGCACCGGTGCCGCGCAGGCGGGCGGGCTCGCAGCCGACGAAATCGAAGCGAGGATCGCCGCGCGTGTCGCGGCGAAACAAGCGAAGGACTATGCCGAAGCGGACCGGATTCGGGCGGAACTGCTCGACGCCGGCATCGCTCTTGAAGACAAACCGGGCGGATCGACCGAATGGCGTCGCGTATGAGCGCGGCGCGTTCCACTGACCGATCCGTCGGGTAGGAGGCAAGATGGCAACGGCCAGAAAAGCGCCGGTCAGGCGTGCGACTCCGCTCGCCGCGCGTCCGGCAGCCAAGCGCGCGCCGGCGGCGAAGGCGGACCCGACGCGCGCCGTGCCGAACGGCGCGATGAACGGTCATGCGAAGCCCGTGCGCGCGAAGGGCGCGGACGCGGCGCAGCCGGAGGTCGCGCTGACGGCCGCGGACGCGGCGCGCAAGACGCGCGCGTCCGACGCGGCAGCCGACGGCGCCGATGACGTCGTGCGTCCCGCATATTGGGACAAGGCGTGCGCCGATCTCGTGAAGCGCGACCGGATCCTGAAGAAGCTGATCCCGAAGTTCGGCCCCGCGCATCTGGTGAAGCGCGGCGATCCGTTCGTCACGCTCGCGCGCTCGGTCGTCGGCCAGCAGATTTCGGTGACGTCCGCGCAGGCGCTGTGGGCGCGCATCGAGGATGCGTGTCCGAAACTCGCGCCGCAGCCGGTGATCCGGCTCGGCGCGGACAAGCTGATTGGATGCGGCTTGTCGAAGCGGAAGACGGAATACATCCTCGATCTTGCGCAGCACTTCGTGTCCGGCGCGCTGCACGTCGACAAATGGACGTCGATGGACGACGAGGACGTGATCGCGGAACTCACGCAGATCCGCGGCATCAGCCGCTGGACGGCCGAGATGTTCCTGATCTTCAACCTGTCGCGGCCGGACGTGCTGCCGCTCGACGATCCGGGCCTGATTCGCGCGATCAGCGTCAATTACTTCAGCGGGGAGCCGGTCACGCGCAGCGAGGCGCGCGAAGTGGCCGCCAACTGGGAGCCGTGGCGTACCGTCGCGACCTGGTACATGTGGCGCAGCCTCGACGTGCCCGACACTGACACCGACTGACGGCTATCAGGTTTTAAACATCAATAGTTGAGAGCCGGTTTTGCGCATCGCCCGCGCGGGTAGAATACGCGCTGCCGCAAGACCCAAGGATTCGAACACATGAAGACCACGTTTCTGGATTTCGAACAGCCGATCGCCGAACTCGAGGCCAAGATCGAAGAGCTGCGATTCGTGCAGGACGACTCGGCTGTCGATATTTCGGAAGAAATCGAGCGGCTGTCGAAGAAGAGCCAGCAACTGACGAAGGACCTCTACGCGAATCTGTCGCCGTGGCAGGTCTCGCAGATCGCGCGGCATCCGCAGCGTCCGTACACGCTCGACTACGTCGCGGAACTGTTTACCGATTTCCACGAGCTGCATGGCGACCGCGCGTTCGCGGACGACTTGTCGATCGTCGGCGGTCTCGCGCGCTTCGGCGGCCATCCGTGCATGGTGATCGGCCATCAGAAGGGCCGCGACACGAAGGAGCGCGCGGCGCGCAACTTCGGGATGCCGCGTCCGGAAGGCTATCGCAAGGCCGAGCGCCTGATGCGCCTCGCCGAGAAGTTCGGGTTGCCGATCTTCACGTTCGTCGACACGCCGGGTGCATATCCGGGCATCGGCGCCGAAGAGCGCGGCCAGTCGGAAGCGATCGGCCGCAACCTGTACGTGATGGCCGAGCTGAAGACGCCGATCATCACGACCGTGATCGGCGAGGGCGGTTCGGGCGGCGCGCTGGCGATCGCCGTGGCCGACACCGTGATGATGCTGCAGTTCTCGACCTACTCGGTGATCTCGCCGGAAGGCTGCGCGTCGATCCTGTGGAAGAGCGCCGCGAAGGCGCCCGAGGCAGCGGAAGCGCTCGGCCTGACCGCGCATCGCCTGAAGGCGCTCGGCCTGATCGACAAGATCATCAACGAGCCGCTCGGCGGCGCGCACCGCGATCCGAAGGGCATGGCTGCGCTGCTGCGCCGCGCGCTCGCGGATTCGCTGCGCCAGTTCCAGGGCATGAGCATCGACGCGCTTCGCGAGCGCCGCTTCGAGCGCCTGATGGCCTACGGCAAGTTCAAGGAAACCACGCCCGGCGCATGACCGGCGTGTTCGCATCGCGCGCCGTCCGGCGCGCGTCTTGCTCGTGATCCCCCCGACCGAATTCAACGCCGACCGCGTCGTCCTCGACGCGGTCGGCGTTGCGCTTGCCTGTCTGCCGGCCGATGCGCGGATCGCGATCGCGTACAGCGGCGGCCTCGACTCGACGGTCCTGCTCGATGCGGCCGTGCGCGTCGCCGGCGCCGCGCGCTGCGTCGCGCTGCATGTGCATCACGGCCTCAGCGCGAACGCCGACGCGTGGGTCGCGCACGCGCAGGCGACGGCCGAGCGGCTTGGTGTCGCATTCGAATCCGAACGTGTCGACGTGCCGCGCGACAGCGGGCTCGGCGTCGAGGCGACCGCGCGCGAGCGTCGCTACGCGGCGCTCGACGCGATGTGCGAACGGCACGGCGTGGCGGCGCTCTGGATCGCGCAGCATGCGGACGATCAGGCCGAGACCGTGCTGCTGCAACTGCTGCGCGGCGCGGGGATCGCCGGTCTCGCCGCGATGGCGCCGCACTATCGTCCGGCGGGCGCGAGCGTCGAGCGCGTGCGGCCGCTGCTGAGATTGTTGCGTGCGCAACTTGAACGCTATGCGGCGCAACGCGCTCTCGCATGGATCGACGACGAATCGAACGGCGACACGCGCTATGCGCGCAATGCGTTGCGCATCGACGTGCTGCCGGCGCTTGCCGCGCACTTTCCAGGTTTTCGCGATGCGCTCGGCCGTGCGGCCCAGCACGCGGCCGCCGCGCAGCGGCTGCTCGACGATCTCGCCGAACTCGATTTCGCCGGCGCCGCGCGCGACGACGGACGTGCGCTGTCGCGCGACGCGCTGGTCGCGTTCGACGATACGCGCGGTGCGAACCTGCTGCGCTTCTGGATGCGCCGGCTCGGTTTGCCCGGCGCATCGGCGGCGCGGCTCGCGAACATGATGCGGCAGCTGCGCGCCGCGCACGACGCGCATGCGCTGCGCGTCGACCACGCGGGGCAGTGCCTGCGGCTTTATCGCGATACCGTTTACTGGGAAGCGGGCGACAGCGCTGAGCCGGCCGACGACGGTGCCGGCACGCCGCATCCCGAGTCGTCGCTCGCATGGGACGGCCAGGAAGTCTGGCACGTGCCGGGGTGGCGCGGCACGTTCGTGTTCGCGCCGGCCGACGCCGGCAGTCCCGGCGCCGTGCCGGAGGCGCTGTTGCGCAGCGCGGCGCTCGTCGTGCGTGCGCGGGCGGGCGGCGAGCGGCTGCGTACGTCGCCCGGCGGGCCGGGGCGCACGTTGAAGAACCTGTTTCAGGAGCGCGGCGTGCCGGCATGGCAGCGCGACGTGCCGCTGCTGTTCGCGGGCGACCGGCTCGTCTACGTGCCGCGGCTCGGCGTGAATCATGGCGACGGGCTTACCAGCGACGGCGGCTGGCGCCGGATCGAATGGCGTCCCGACCTGCTGATCGCGTAGCGCCCGCGCGTCTCCCGCCGCGCGATCGCGCGCCGGTTTTCACCATTTGGTAAACAGCGCCGGAACGCTTGCCGAACCGGCGAGCGGCTTGTCAAGCGGGCCTCTATCGGGTACGCTCGGTCGTTTGCTCGGCTCGATTTTTGAGCGATTTGTGCAGGTTTTCCGCGTGACGTACCCGGTTTGCGCGGCCTGATCGGCCTTCCGGGCAAAATCCGTCACGCTTGCGTGTTGCGTCCCAGCCGTTCCCCTCGTCGTCCGTCCACAGCCACAAGCCGCGTGACCGAACGGCAACGCGGCCTGCCCAGCGCGCCCGTGCGGCTTCTCCTCCAGTTCAGAACGACAATGGCACTCATCGTACACAAATACGGCGGCACTTCGATGGGCTCGGTCGAGCGCATCAAGAACGTCGCGAAACGCGTCGCAAAATGGCATCAGGCCGGGCACCAGATGGTGGTCGTGCCGTCCGCGATGTCCGGCGAAACCAACCGCCTGCTCGGTCTCGCGAAAGAGATTTCGAGCCAGCCGAGCCCGCGTGAGCTCGACATGATCGCATCGACCGGCGAGCAGGTCAGCGTCGGCCTGCTGTCGATCGCGCTGCAGGAAATCGGCGTCGAGGCCGTGAGCTATGCCGGCTGGCAAGTGCCGATCAAGACGGACAGCGCATTCACGAAGGCGCGCATCCACTCGATCGACGACGAGCGCGTGAAGGCCGATCTGAACGCCGGCAAGGTCGTGATCATCACGGGCTTCCAGGGCGTCGATCCGGACGGCCACATCACGACGCTGGGCCGTGGCGGCTCGGACACGTCGGCAGTGGCGGTCGCGGCCGCGCTCGATGCCGAAGAGTGCCTGATCTACACGGACGTCGACGGCGTCTACACGACCGACCCGCGTGTGGTCGAAGAGGCGCGACGCCTCGATCGCGTGACGTTCGAGGAAATGCTGGAAATGGCGAGCCTCGGCTCGAAGGTCCTGCAGATCCGTTCGGTCGAATTCGCCGGCAAATACCAGGTGAAGACGCGTGTGCTGTCGAGCCTGACCGATCCGCTGATTGCGCTCGACGAAGAAATGCGCTCGGGCACCCTGATTACTTTTGAAGAAGACGAGACCATGGAAAAGGCAGTCATTTCCGGCATCGCGTTCCAGCGCGACGAAGCACGCATTGCGGTGATGGGTGTGCCCGACAAGCCGGGCATCGCGTATCAGATCCTCGGCCCGGTCGCCGATGCGAACGTGGACGTCGACATGATCATCCAGAACCAGAGCGTCGAAGGGAAGACGGACTTCACGTTCACGGTCGGCCGCGGCGACTACCAGAAGGCAATGGACATCCTCACGAACCAGGTGCAGGGCCATGTGAGCGCCGAGCGCGTGCAGGGCGACCCGAAGGTGTCGAAGGTGTCGGTCGTCGGCGTCGGCATGCGTTCGCACGTCGGTGTCGCGAGCAAGATGTTCCGCACGCTGTCGGAAGAGGGTATCAACATCCAGATGATCTCGACGTCCGAAATCAAGATTTCGGTGCTGATCGACGAGAAATACATGGAGCTGGCCGTCCGCGCGCTTCACAAGGCATTCGAACTCGACCAGGCGTCGTGAATTTTTCGTGATGCATTGAAGAAAATGCATCACGGAAATTGACGCACGGTTCGAAAGCCTATATTATCTCGTTCTCGTCGCACTGCCTCCCTGGTGCGAGCGAAAGTTTGGGAGACGTGGCCGAGAGGTCGAAGGCACTCCCCTGCTAAGGGAGCATCTGGGCCAAAACCTGGATCGAGGGTTCGAATCCCTCCGTCTCCGCCAAAAGCGGTGACAAAGCCCCGCAAGTTCTCGGACTTGCGGGGCTTTTTCTTTTTCGCGCTTCGTTTCCGATTCGCTCCGATCCGCCGCTCGGCGTCGCGCTTCGTCCGGACAGCCAATCAATGCTGGACTTCAGCGATGCCGATGCGCTAAATACGCGTATCGCCTCGCACGGCTGACGTCGGAGTTTCGGCACGCATGCATTCCGTCCTGACCATCGTTTCGCGCCGGCCTGTCGACGGGCTCGTCGCGAACCACGCGTGCTACGCGCACGAGCAGGGCTACCGGCATGCGGTCGTCGACGGCACGCACGTGTACGGCGAGCGCCAGCAGGTGCTGCACAAGTATCACGCGATCATCGCGCAGCTCGTCGCGATGGAGGAGGGCGCGCTGCTGCTCGTGCTCGATCCGTTCTCGGTCGTGTTCGGCCGGCACGCGCTTCCCGACGTCGCGGATGGTTACGATGCGATCGTCACGACGCAGACGCCGAAGTCCCCGTTGCCCGCGGCGAGCGGCATGATCTTTCGCAACGTGCCCGACGTGCGCGAGCGCTTGCGCACGCTGGCGGTCGAACTGGGCAAGTGGGCGATGCGCGTGCCTGAGCGGCACCACGACTGCGAGGCGACGCTGCTCGCCGAGCACTTCCCGCCGCTGCCGTTCGACCGGCCGCTTGCGAACGGCCATTACGCTTGCGCGCCGATGCGTGAACGGGTCGACCGCATCTGCGCGCGCATCGAGAGTTTCGACGACCGGTCGTCGGTCTACGCGAGCGGCGGCGACCAGCAGGCGATCTACGTCGAGTTGCTGCACGCGGGCATGATCGACGCGCGCTACGTCGTCGATGCGATGTCGCTCGCTTGCTCGCCGGTCTATGCGACGCGCGATAGCCGCTTCGTTCATTTTCCTGCGCAGCACAACCACTATCGCGCGGTCGCGATGCGCGTGTGGGACAGGCTGAGTCACCGGCGCTGACGAACGTGCTGCGGGCGGCCGACGCGCATCCCGAGCTGAATGATCGGCATTCGTTGAAATAAAAACGAAAGCATCGGCGTAAGGAGCGGCGCGTGCACCGCCATCGCTCCCTTTATTTTGCACTTGCGCGTCGCAACGGAGTCGTTTCGTCAAAAATGCGGCGTCGCGTCGATTCGGACCACTGGTGCCGCTCAGCAATACAAAAAATTACGCATAAAAATCAGGCGCCTATCGAATTGACGCGAAACACCGCGCTGCTGCGCTGCAAAAAATATTCAACCACCGTATGCTGGTTAACCCGATAGCGCTTGAGCGGCGTCAAGCTTCGTCCTGATTCCGCTTTACATTTTGCCAACATTGGCGATCCGCGAAATCTATCTGTCGATTTGATTTCGTTCCCTTCGTCACGCCTGCTTCCCGATGCAGCGCGCGACCTTCTCAAGGCCTGTTGACATGCAACACTTCCCCTTTCTGAGCCTGGCGATCTGGGCTCCGATCCTGTTCGGTGCGTGCCTGCTGCGCGCCGGTTCCGACCGTCATCCGCACCGCACGAGACTGCTCGCGCTCGTCGGTGCGCTGGCCGGGCTCGCTGCCGTCGTGCCGCTCGTCGCCGGCTTCGATGCGCATTCGGCCGCGATGCAGTTCGTGGAAACGCGCGACTGGCTGGCCGCGTTCAATGCCGGCTGGCGCGTCGGGATCGACGGCGCGTCGCTATGGCTCGTCGTGCTGACGGCGTTCACGACGCTGGTCGTCGTGATCGCGTCGTGGGAATCGGTGACGGTGCGCGTCGCGCAGTACTACGCATCGTTCCTGATCTTGTCGGGGCTGATGGTCGGCGTGTTCGCCGCGCAGGACGGGCTGCTGTTCTTCATCTTCTTCGAGGCGACGCTGATTCCGCTGTACCTGCTGATCGGCACGTGGGGCACGGAGCATCGCGTGTACGCGGCCGTGAAGTTCTTCTTCATCTCGTTCGCGGGTTCGCTGCTGCTGCTGATGGCGATGCTGTACCTGTTCGCGAAGTCGCATACGTTCGACATGAACGCATGGCGCACGCTGCAGCTCGGCTTCGCGCCGCAACTGCTGGTGTTCCTCGGCTTCTTCGCCGCGTTCGCGGTCAAGGTGCCGATGTGGCCGGTCCACACGTGGCTGCGCGACGTGTATACGGACGGCCCGACCGGCGCCGCGCTGATGCTCGCGATGCTCAAGCTCGGCGGCTACGGCTTCCTGCGCTTCGCGTTGCCGATCACGCCGGACGCGAGCCACTTCTTCGCGCCGGCGGTGATCGCGCTGTCGCTGTTCGCGATCGTCTATGCGAGCCTGATCGCGCTCGCGCAAACGGACCTCGGCAAGCTGCTCGCGTATTCGACGGTCGCGCACATGGGGATCGTGACGCTCGGGCTGTTCCTGTTCAACCGGATCGGCGTCGAAGGCGCGATCGTGCAACTCGTGTCGTACGGCTTCGTCGCGGGCGCGATGCTGCTGTGCGTGAGCGTGCTCGTCGATCGCACGAAGCAGCGCGAGATTGCCGCATATGGCGGCGTGGCGGGCGTGATGCCGCGCTTCGCGACGTTTGCGGTGCTGTTCGCGATGGCCAACGTCGGCCTGCCGGGCACGTCGGGCTTCGTCGGCGAGTTCATGGTCATCATGGGCGCGATCCGCGTGAACTTCTGGATCGGCGCGATCGCGGCGCTCACGCTGATCCTCAGCGCGTCGTACACGCTGTGGATGATCAAGCGCGTCGTGTTCGGCAAGGTCGCGAGCGCGCACGTTGCGAAGCTCGCCGATCTCAGCCGCCGCGAGATCGTGATGTTCGCGTCGCTCGCGCTGATCGTGCTGATGGTCGGCGTCGATCCGAAGCCGTTTACCGACGCGATCGATCCGACCGTCGGGCGGCTGATCCAGGACGCGAGCCGCTCGAAGGTGCCGGCCGGCGACGGCGGCGCACCCGCGCAACCGGCGTACATGGCATCGGTGCACGGCTGAGCGCATGACACCGTGCAGACAGTCCGCATCGCGCGCCGATGCGGGCTGTCGTTGCGCGCACATCGATCCGGCGACGGCCGAGCTCCGGCCGGCCGGCGGCCATCTTCCGCCCGCGTGAAATTGCCCCGCGACAATCTGTCTCACAACAGATTTTGCAATGATGATTTGCCGCATCCGCCGGTTTTTCATCGCGCTCGCGCGACGTATGATTCGCCCACTTTCGTGGATCGGATGCGCATCGGGCATACGCAACGGATTCAATGACCCTCGGGCTGTGTGATGAAAAGAAGAGCTTCAAAAGGCTGGACGGCGCTGATGTCGATCGGCGCGGCATTGAGCCTGTCAGGCTGTAATTTAGATGTACTAAATCCGAAAGGAAGCGTCGGGGCCGCCGAGAAGGCGCTGATCGCGACGTCGACATGGGCGATGCTGATCGTCGTCGTGCCGGTGATCCTGCTCACGCTGTGGTTCGCGTGGCGTTACCGCGCGTCGAACCGCAACGCGGCCTACGCGCCGAACTGGTCGCACTCGACCGCGATCGAGGTCGTGATCTGGACGGTGCCGACACTCATCATCCTGTTCCTCGGCGTGCTCACGTGGAAAACCACGCACGAGCTCGATCCGTACAAGCCGCTCGAGTCGTCGGTGAAGCCGATCGACGTCGAAGTCGTCGCGCTCGACTGGAAATGGCTGTTCATCTATCCGGAGCTCGGCATCGCGTCGGTGAACCAGCTCGCGATTCCGGTCGGCACGCCGGTGAATTTCCGCATCACGTCGGATTCGGTGATGAACTCGTTCTTCATCCCGCAGCTCGGCGGCCAGGTCTACGCGATGGCCGGCATGCAGACGCGCCTGCACCTGATCGCCGACGAAGCCGGCGACTACGCGGGCACGTCCGCAAACTTCAGCGGCCGCGGCTTTTCCGACATGAAGTTCCGCACGCTCGCCGAGCCGCGCGAGCAGTTCGACGCGTGGGTGCAGAAGGTGAAGGCGTCGCCGGAGCGGCTCGACGCGACCGTGTACGGCACCGTCGCGCAGCCCAGCGAGAAGGCGCCGGTGCGCTACTTCTCGTCGGTCGATCCGCGGCTCTTCCACAACATCATCGCGAAATACAACGACGGCCACGTCCTCGATCTGAAGGACGCCGCCTGCGGCACGAAGGGGTAACGCATGTTCGGCAAACTCACACTATCGGCGATCCCGTTCGATCAGCCCATCATCATGGGGGCGGGCGCCTTCATGGGGCTCGTCGTGCTGGGCATTCTCGCCGCGCTGACGATCACCGGCCGCTGGAAGTGGCTGTGGACGGAATGGCTGACGACGGTCGACCACAAGAAACTCGGCGTGATGTACATCATCGTCGCGCTGATCATGCTGCTGCGCGGCTTCGCCGACGCGATCATGATGCGCATGCAGCTCGCGCTCGCGTACAACGCGCCCGGCTACCTGCCTCCGCACCACTATGACCAGATCTTCACGGCGCACGGCGTGATCATGATCTTCTTCATGGCGATGGTGTTCATGGTCGGCCTGATGAACCTCGTCGTGCCGCTGCAGATCGGCGCGCGCGACGTCGCGTTCCCGTTCATCAACTCGCTGTCGTTCTGGATGACGGCGGTCAGCGCGATCCTGATCAACGTGTCGCTCGTGATCGGCGAATTCGCGCAGACGGGCTGGCTCGCGTATCCGCCGCTGTCGGAGCTGCAGTACAGTCCGGGGGTAGGGGTCGACTACTACCTGTGGGCGTTGCAGATTTCGGGCGTCGGCACGCTGCTGACCGGCGTGAACTTCTTCGTGACGATCATCAAGATGCGCGCGCCGGGCATGACGCTGATGAAGATGCCGGTGTTCACGTGGACGGCGCTTTGCACGAACGTGCTGATCATGGCGTCGTTTCCGATCCTGACCGCGACGCTCGCGCTGCTCGGCCTCGACCGTTACCTCGGCATGCACTTCTTCACGAACGAAGCCGGCGGCAACGCGATGCTGTACCTGAACCTGATCTGGGCGTGGGGCCATCCGGAGGTGTACATCCTGATCCTGCCCGCGTTCGGGATCTTCTCGGAAGTGATCGCGACGTTCTCGAAGAAGCCGCTGTTCGGCTACAAGACGATGGTGTACGCGACCTGCGCGATCATGGTGCTGTCGTTCCTCGTGTGGCTGCATCATTTCTTCACGATGGGCTCCGGCGCGAACGTGAACGCGTTCTTCGGGATCATGACGATGATCATCGCGATCCCGACCGGCGTGAAGGTGTTCAACTGGCTGTTTACGATGTACCGCGGCCGGATCGAATTCACGACGCCCGTGCTGTGGACGATCGGCTTCATGGTCACGTTCACGCTCGGCGGCATGACCGGCGTGATGATGGCGATTCCGGGCGCGGACTTCGTGCTGCACAACAGCCTGTTCCTGATCGCGCACTTCCACAACGTGATCATCGGCGGCGTGCTGTTCGGCTATCTCGCGGGCTTCAACTACTGGTTCCCGAAGGCGTTCGGCTTCAAGCTGAACGAGAAGCTCGGCAAGGCCGCGTTCTGGTTCTGGCAGGTCGGCTTCTACGTCGCGTTCGTGCCGCTCTACGTGCTCGGCTTCATGGGCATGACGCGCCGCCTGAACCACTACGACAACCCGGCGTGGCATCCGTGGCTGCTGGTCGCCGCGTTCGGCGCCGTGCTGATCGCGATCGGCATCGCGTGCCAGCTGCTGCAGCTGGTCGTCAGCATCCGCAACCGGAACCTGCCCGCGTACCGCGATACCACGGGCGATCCGTGGGGCGGCCGCACGCTGGAATGGGCGACCTCGTCGCCGCCGGCCGACTACAACTTCGCGGTGATTCCGCAAGTACGTACGCTCGACGCGTACGCGGACATGAAGGCGCGCGGCGACGGCCGCCCGAACCCGGCGGCGATCCGCGACATCCACATGCCGTCGAATACGTGCGCGGGCCTGGTGGTCGCCGTCTTCAGCCTGGTGCTCGGCTTCGCGCTGGTGTGGCACATCTGGTGGATGGCGATCGGCGGGCTGGTGGGCATCGTCGCGACGCTCGTGGTCTACAGCTCGCGTGACAACGACGGCTACTACATCCCGGCGGCGAAGGTGCGCAAGATCGAAGAGAAGCAACCGGCGGCGCGCGTGGCCACGCGAGTCGATGACGTGGAACTGGAGGCCAACTGATGTTGCAGAAAACCTTGAGCGCAACCTTGCTCGAGCACGACGACCATCCGCCGTCGCATTCGGTGTTCGGCTTCTGGCTGTATCTGATGACCGACTGCGTGATCTTCGCGGCGCTGTTCGCGACGTTCGCGGTGCTCGGCAACCAGTACGCGGGCGGCCCGACCGCGAAGGACCTGTTCGACATTCCGGGCGTCGCGGTCGAAACCGCCGCGCTGCTGCTGTCGAGCATCACGTACGGCTTCGCGATGCTGGCCGCATACAAGCAGCGGCGCGGCGCGCTGCTCGCGTGGCTCGCGGTGACGTTCGTGCTCGGCGCGGCGTTCCTCGCGATGGAGCTGCGCGAGTTCTCGCACCTGATCGCGGAAGGCGCCGGCCCGCAGCGCAGCGCGTTCCTGTCGGCGTTCTTCACGCTCGTCGGCACGCACGGGCTGCACGTGACGGCAGGCCTCCTGTGGATGCTCGTGCTGGCCGGCCAGATCGTATTGCGCGGCGGCGACCTGACCGATCGCGACCTGCGCCGCCTGACGTGCCTGAGCCTCTTCTGGCACTTCCTCGACATCGTGTGGATCTGCGTGTTTTCCTTTGTCTATCTCGCGAGCGTGATCTAAATGGCCCATTCGCATTCGTCTCAACTCGAAGAAGGGCACGGCAGCGTCGGCGGCTATGTCGCCGGTTTCATCCTGTCGGTGCTGCTCACGGCCGCATCGTTCGGTCTGGTAATGGGCGGCGTGCTGTCACCGCACGCGTCGCTGATCGCGCTCGCCGCGCTGGCATTCGTGCAGATCGTCGTGCACCTGGTGTACTTCCTGCACATGAATGGTTCGTCCGGCCAGCGCTGGAACGTGATGGCGTTCAGCTACACGGTGCTCACGGCGGCGATCCTGATCGTCGGCACGTTGTGGGTGATGCACAATGTCAGCATGAACATGATGTCGCGCTGAGCGGCATCGCGGCGCTGCGCGCCGGCTACGAAGAAGCGGCACGCGTGTGCCGCTTTTTTTCGCCTGCCGAAAGCCGAAAGCCGGTGGCCGGTGGCCGGTGGCCGCGTCGTGTCATTCCGGGAGCGACACCGGCGTCCACCGGAAGCAGTATGATTCCGCGCGGCGAGCGCGCATCAGCGGCGCATCCGGCGCAGGAACGGCGCAACAGGAGCGCAAGCCGCACGCACGCGCAGGAGAGCTGGACAGGCCGCGACCGGCGCTGCGGATCGCCAATTGTTACAAGACGTTAGCCGGCGGTTTCGGTCGCGATGCCGCGCATCAGTTCTTACAAACTTGAAATATGCGGGGCCAGCGCCAGCCGTTATAGTCGAATCACACATGAAACAACTCGAAGAGGAATCCATGAAGACTTTGCGTGTTGCCTCGCTCTTGACCGGTGTGACGGCCTTGCTCGTGTCGGGCGCAGCAATGGCGGGAGTCAATGTCGGGATCAACGTCGGCGTGCCGGCGCCGGTCTACGTCGCACCCGCGCCCGTGTATGCGCCGCCGCCTCCGCCGGTCGTCTACCAGCCGGCGCCTGTGTACGCACCGGCGCCCGTATATGCGCCGGCACCGGCGATCGTGATCGGCTGGCACGGCGACCGATACTGGGACGGCCGCCGCTACTGGGCCCGCGAAGAGTGGTATCGCCATCATGGCCGCGGCTGGGATCGTGGTCATGGTCACTGGGATAACGGCCGCCACAACGGCTGGCGTTGATTGCGTCGCGGCGCACGCGCGATGCGTGCACGCACTAGAAGAAAAACCGCCTGCGTGGCGGTTTTTCATTTACGCGCGCAGTGTGCGCACGTCGGCGCGACGCGCCGGCGCCACGCATGAAAACCCGCGGTCTGGCTCGGCGTCGAATTGAATGGGTAGAATCGACCCTCGTTCCATCCAACAATCGACCGACAGGGCCTCTATGACGAAGGGTTCGCCCCGGGCCGCGGCCGCACGCATCCGCTTCGGCGCCGCGCAAGCGGCACGGGCCGCCGGCCGCACGGCGGCAGCATGGGCAATACAGGCGGTGCTGGCCGCAACGGCCGCACACGCGGCGTATGCGATCGCGCAATACGGCGAGCCGAAATATCCGCCGGGTTTCAAGCATTTCGACTACGTGAACCCGAACGCGCCGAAGGGCGGCACGCTCGTGCTCGCGAACCCGAGCCGGCTGACGTCGTTCGACAAGTTCAATCCGTTCACGATGCGCGGCAACCCCGCGCCGGGCATCGACATGCTGTTCGAGAGCCTCGCAACCGGCAGCCTGGACGAGCCCGCGTCCGCGTACGGATTGCTTGCCGACGACATCGACATCGCGCCGGACCGCCGCTCGGTCACGTTCCATCTGAACCCGCGCGCGCGCTTCTCGAACGGCGATCGCGTCACGGCCGACGACGTCAAGTTCTCGTTCGACACGCTCAAGAGCAAGCAAGCCGCGCCGCAGTTCGGCGCGTACTTCGCCGAAATCACGAAGGCCGTGGTCGTCGATCCGGCGACCGTACGCTTCGAATTCCACAGCGCGAACCGCGAGTTGCCGCTGATCGCCGGCGGCGTGCCGGTGTTCTCGCGCAAGTGGGGGCTGCGCGCCGACGGCTCGCGCATCCCGTTCGACCAGCTCGCGTTCGAGCAGCCGATCGGCAGCGGCCCGTACGTGATCGACCATTACGACAACGGCCGCACGATCACGTACCGGCGCAACGCCGCGTATTGGGGCGCCGATCTGCCGGTGCGGGTCGGCACCCACAACTTCGAGCGCATCGTCTACAAGCTGTACGGCGACGGCGTCGCGCGGCTCGAAGCGTTCAAGGCCGGCGAATACGACGTGCTGGTCGAATACGTCGCGCGCAACTGGGCGCGGCGCGACGTCGGCAAGCGCTTCGACAGCGGCGAGCTCGTCAAGCGCGAATTCCGCCAGCACAACGGCGCCGGCATGCAGGGCTTTTTCATGAACCTGCGCCGGCCGCTGTTTCGCGACGTGCGCGTGCGCCAGGCGCTCGACCTCGCGTTCGACTTCGAATGGCTGAACCGGCAGCTGTTCTACAGTGCCTACACGCGCCTCAACAGTTATTTTGCCGACACCGACCTGCAGGCGACCGGCACGCCGGGCCCGGGCGAACTGAAGCTGCTCGAACCGCTGCGCGCGCAGCTCGACCCGGCCGCGTTCGGCCCGATGGTCACGCAACCGAGCACGAATCCGCCGGGCTCGCTGCGCGCGAATCTGCTGAAGGCTCGCGCGCTGCTCGCGCAGGCCGGCTGGACCTATCGCGACGGCGCGCTGCGCAACGCACACGGAGAGCCGTTCACGTTCGAGATCCTCGACGATTCCGGCGGATCGATGCAGGGCGTCGTGACCGCCTATCAGCGCAATCTCGCGAAGCTCGGCATCGACGCGCGCTTTCGCACGGCCGATTTCGCGCTGCTGCAGAAGCGGCTCGACGCGTTCGACTACGACATGACGACGATCCGCCTGCCGGGTGTACAGGTGCCGGGCGCCGAGCAATACTCGCGCTACGCGAGCAGGTTCGCGGACGAACCGGGCTCCGACAACCTGATCGGTCTGAAGTCGCCGGCGGTCGACACGCTGCTGCACGCGCTCGGCACCGCGCAGACGCGCGAAGAACTGCTCGACGCGACGCATGCGCTCGATCGCGTGCTGATGCACGGCTACTACGCGGTGCCGCAGTGGTACAGCACGACGCACCGGATCGCGTACAAGCGCACGCTTGCCTATCCGCAGACGCTGCCGCTGTACTATTCGGCCGAGGGCTGGGTCGTATCGACCTGGTGGGCCAAGCCCGATCACTGAAGCCTGCCGGCCCTTCGTTCAACCCAGCCTGACGATCGCGAGTCGACGCCTTATGTGGAGCTACATCCTCAAACGCCTGCTGCTGATGATCCCGACGCTCGTTGGCGTGCTCACGCTCACGTTCGCCGTGATCCAGTTCGTGCCGGGCGGCCCCGTCGAGCAGGCCGTGCAGGAGCTGCGCAAGGGCGCGACGGAGCAGGGCGCGACGCCGTTCGGGATGCGCGCGCATACGGGCGTCGACGCGCAGCAGCTCGCGCAGCTCAAGGCGCTGTACGGCTTCGACAAGCCGCCGCTCGAACGCTACTGGCTGATGCTGAAGCGCTTCGCGCGCTTCGATCTCGGCGAAAGCTACTTCCGCCATCAGAGCGTGTGGTCGCTGATCGTGCAGAAGCTGCCGGTGTCGATCAGCATCGGGCTGTGGACGTTCTTCGTCACCTACCTGATCTCGGTGCCGCTCGGCATCGCGAAGGCCGTGCGCAACGGTTCGCCGTTCGACGTCGCGACGAGCCTCGTCGTGCTGGTCGGCTATGCGATTCCCGGCTTCGTGCTCGGCGTGCTGCTGCTGGTGCTGTTCGGCGGCGGCTCGTTCTGGCAACTGTTCCCGCTGCGCGGACTCACGTCGGACAACTTCGCGCAGCTGTCGCTCGCCGGCAAGGTGCTCGACTACCTGTGGCACATCGCGCTGCCGATCACCGCGTCGGTCGTCGGCAGCTTCGCGGTCGTCACGATGCTCACGAAGAACGCGTTCCTCGACGAAATCCGCAAGCAATACGTGCTGACTGCGCGCGCAAAAGGGCTCGCCGAGCGCACCGTGCTGTGGAAGCACGTGTTCCGCAACGCGATGCTGCCGCTGATCGTCGGGTTCCCGGCCGCGTTCATCGGCGCGTTCTTCACCGGCAGCCTGCTGATCGAGACGCTGTTCTCGCTCGATGGCCTCGGGCTGCTGTCGTACGAGTCGGTCGTGCGGCGCGACTATCCGGTCGTGCTCGGCACGCTGTATCTGTTCACGCTGATCGGGCTCGCGACGAAACTGATCTCCGACCTCTGCTACGTGTGGGTCGACCCGCGCATTCAATTCGACAACCTGGAGCGCTGACATGAAACCGTCCGTTCGCACGCCGTTCGCCGGCGCGTCCATCTGCATGCCCGCGTCCGCCGGGCGAGGTGCGCGATGAACCGGGCCGTCGTGTCGTCCCGCATCGACGCCGCGCGCGCGCGCGTGTCGCCGTCGCCCGCACGCCGCGTGTGGCAACGCTTTCGTCAGCAGCGCGTCGGCTACTGGAGCTTCGTGATCTTCGTCGTCGCATTCGCCGCGAGCCTCGCGGCGCCGCTGTGGTCGAACGACAAGCCGCTCGTCGTGCGCTACGACGGCCAATACTATTTCCCGATGTTCCATGCGTACCCGGAGACGACCTTCGGCGGCGACTTCCCGACGCCGGCCGACTATCTCGATCCGTACGTGCGCAAGCGGCTCGACGCGCCGGGAAACTTCGTCGTCTACCCGCCGAACCGCTATTACTACGACACGCTGAACTACTTCTCCGACGTGCCGAACCCGGCGCCGCCGTCGCGCGCGAACTGGCTCGGCACCGACGCGCAAGGGCGCGACCTGCTCGCGCGGCTCGTGTACGGGTTCCGCGTGTCGGTCGAGTTCGGCTTGATCCTGACCGCAATCGGCACGCTGCTCGGAATCGCCGCGGGCGCGGTGCAGGGCTTCTTCGGCGGGCGCATCGACATCGTCGGGCAGCGGCTGATCGAGATCTGGAGCTCGCTGCCCGAGCTGTACCTGCTGATCATCTTCGCGTCGATCTTCGAGCCGAGCTTCCTGCTGCTGATCGTGCTGCTGTCGCTGTTCGGCTGGATCGGCCTCGCCGACTACGTGCGCGCCGAGTTCCTGCGCAACCGCACGCAGGACTACGTGCGCGCGGCCCGCGCGATGGGGCTCACGAACTGGCAGATCATCTGGCGCCACGTGCTGCCGAACAGCCTGACGCCCGTGATCACGTTCCTGCCGTTCCGGATGAGCGGCGCGATCCTCGCGCTCACGAGCCTCGACTTTCTCGGGCTCGGTGTGCCGCCGCCGACGCCGAGCCTCGGCGAGCTGCTCGCGCAGGGCAAGGGCAACCTCGACGCATGGTGGATCTCGCTGTCGACGTTCGGCGTGCTGGTCGCGACGCTGCTGCTGCTGACGTTCATGGGCGACGCGCTGCGCAACGCGCTCGATACGCGGATCGCCGACTCGGTGCGTGCGGCGGGAGGGCAGCGATGAGCGACACGGTCGTATTAGACGCGGGCGAACCGCTGCTGTCGCTCGAGCATCTGCACGTGCGCTTCGGCGACACGGTGGCCGTCGACGACGTGACGCTCGCGATCGGTCGCGGCGAGCGCGTGGCGCTCGTCGGCGAGTCGGGGTCGGGCAAGAGCGTGACCGCGCTGTCGGTCCTGCGGCTGCTGCGCGACGCCGACGTCAGCGGCACGATCCGCTTCGCCGGGCACGACCTCGCCGGCAAGAGCGAGCGCGAGATGCGCGGGCTGCGCGGCTCGGACATCGCGATGATTTTCCAGGAGCCGATGACCGCGCTGAACCCGCTCTATACGATCGGCGCGCAGATCGGCGAGACGATCGTGCTGCACGACGGCGTGACGGCGGCCGAAGCACGCAAACGCGCGATCGCGCTGCTTGCGCGCACCGGGATCGCCGAGCCGGAGAAGCGCGTCGACAGCTATCCACACCAGCTGTCGGGCGGCCAGCGCCAGCGCGCGATGATCGCGATGGCGCTCGCGTGCCGGCCGCGCCTGCTGCTCGCCGACGAGCCGACGACCGCGCTCGACGTGACGATCCGCGCGCAGATCGTCGACCTGCTGCTCGAATTGCAGCGCGAGGAGGCGGAAAAGCGCGGGATGGCGATCCTGCTGATCACGCACGATCTGAACCTCGTGCGGCACTTCGCGCAGCGCGTTGCGGTGATGGAACGCGGCAGGCTCGTCGAAAGCGGGCCGGTCGAGCGGATTTTCGCGGAGCCGGAGCATCCGTATACGCGGCGGCTCCTGAACAGCCGGCCGCAACGCGCGGTCGCGCCGGTGATGCCGATCGCACCCGTCGTGCTCGACGCGCGTCACGTCAGCGTGCAGTTCGCGCGCAGGCGGCCGGGCTTCGCCGGGTGGTTCGGCACGGCGCCGGTGACGGCGGTCGCGGACGTGTCGGTGTCGGTTCGGCAGGGCGAGACGCTCGGCATCGTCGGCGAATCCGGCTCCGGAAAGTCGACGCTCGCGATGGCGCTGCTCGGGCTCCAGAAGACGACGCACGGCGAGATCGAGTTCCAGGGACGCGCGCTGTCGGCCTATCGCGGCCGCGAGCAGACCGCGCTGCGCTCGAACATGCAGGTCGTCTTTCAGGATCCCTTCAGCTCGCTGTCGCCGCGTCACACGATCGAGCGGATCGTCGGCGAGGGGCTCGAGCTGCATCGCCCCGACCTGACGCCCGATGCGCGCCGTGCGAAGTCGCTGGCCGTGCTGCGCGAAGTCGGCCTCGACCGGACGGTGCTGCATCGCTATCCGCACGAATTCTCCGGCGGCCAGCGCCAGCGGATCGCGATCGCACGCGCGCTGGTGCTGGAACCGCGCATCCTGATCCTCGACGAACCAACGTCGGCGCTCGACGTGTCGATCCAGCAGCAGGTGCTGAAACTGCTCGCGAATTTGCAACAGAAATACAACCTTGGCTATGTATTCATCAGCCACGACCTGGAGGTGATCGGCGCGATGGCGCACCGCGTCGCGGTGATGCAGGGCGGGGCGATCGTGGAGTCCGGCGAGGTCGCCGACATCTTCGCGAGGCCGTCACATCCTTACACACAAAAGCTGTTGAAAGCGGTCTGGAAAGCGTGATAGGCGTCCAATGGTCTGACCATCTCGATTGTATTTTTTAATTTGTTTTGACAAACGATTACGCGCTGGCTAGTATCGACCGAAATTTTCCGCCAATCAGCTGATTTTTAAGCAAATTCCATTCGACCAATGCAGCATCGATCCCTGACCAAGGCATGCGCGCGCACCGTCGCCGGGCTCTTCATCGGCGCCCTGTTCGCAGCAGCTCCCGGCGCGTTCGCCGACGAAGTCAGCAGTTTCAACCAGAATGTCGCCAATTCGACTCAAATCGGGTCGGGTTCCTCCACTCAGCAGACCACCGCGCAGCCGTCGGGCGGCGGCGCGAAGTCGTTCCTCGCCGGCATGGCGGGCAAGGCCGGCGACGTCGTTGTCGGCGCGCTCAACATGATCGGCGTGCGCTATCGCTGGGGCGGCAACTCGCCGGATTCGGGCCTCGACTGCAGCGGCTTCGTCCGCTATGTGTTCCAGGACACGCTCGGCATGTCGCTGCCGCGTCGCGCTGAAGAGATGAGCCGCGTCGGCGAGAAGGTCAGCATGAACAACCTGAAGCCGGGCGACCTCGTGTTCTTCAACACGATGCGCCGCACGTTCTCGCACGTCGGCATCTACATCGGCGACAACAAGTTCGTGCATTCGCCGTCGACGGGCAGCACGATTCGCGTCGACGATCTCGACAGCGGCTATTGGGAAAAGCGGTTCACCGGCGCCCGCCGGCTCGAATCGGAATTTCCGATGAAGGCCGACGACCTGCGCCAGCGCGTGCGCGCGACGATCGGCGACGACGCGTCGAACGGCAGCAACTGACACGGGCCGGCGCTGCGCCGGATCGACGAAACCCTGTCACCGGAAGGCGGCAGGGTTTTTTGTTTTTTGGGGCATGAGAAAACGGTGCGACGGCGGGCGCCGCCGCCGCCGCGGGCCTCGACGCGCCGCAGTGCGTCCGCTTACGTGGCCACGCCGGCGCGAGCCGCCGCGAGCTTGCGCTGCAGTTCGGGCATGATGCGCGCGACCGCTTCCTCGCCTGCGAGGATCGCCGCGTTGCGCTGGTTGAAATCGCTGCCACCCATCGCCGCGAGGTTCGGGCGGATCACGACGTCCGCGTATTTGTCGAGCTCGTAGGTCTTGATCGTCTGGCCCATGATCGTGAAGGTCTGCAGCAGCATCTCGATCGGGTTGTTGGTTGCCGCGCCGTCCGGCCGCGACGAGATGTCGACCGCGATCACGAAGCTCGCGCCCATCCTGCGCGCGAACGACGCCGGCACCGGGCTCACGAGGCCGCCGTCGACGTACTCGCGGTTGCCGATCTTCACGGGCTCGAACACCGACGGCACGCTGCACGACGCGCGCACCGCCAGCCCGGTATTGCCCTGCTGAAACAGGATCGGCTGGCCGTTCTGCAGGTCGGTCGCGACGATGCCGAGCGGCTTGGCCATCTTCTCGATCGGCCGGTTGTTGAGCGCCTTGTTCAGGAAGTTCTGCAGCGCGACGCCCTGCAGCAGCCCGCGCGAGCGGAACGGCAGCGCCCAGTCGCTGATCGACGCCTGGTCCATGTCGAGCGCGATCTTGTTGATCTGCAGGCCGCTCATTCCCGACGCGTACAGTGCGCCGACCACCGAGCCCGCGCTCGTGCCCGCGACGATCTCGACCGGAATGCCGCGCGCTTCCAGCGCTTTCAGCACGCCGATGTGCGAAAAGCCGCGCGCGGCGCCGCCGCCGAGCGCGATGCCGATCTTCACGGGCTTCTCGTGCGATTGCGCGGAATTCGCGGCGTTGTCGGGGCGGGACTTGTCGCCGAACGACGTGCATGCGGCGAGGGTGGCGGACGCGCACGCGATCGTGAAGTGGCGGCGCGACAGGCGAGGGGACGACATCGAATGGTTCTCCGGCGGCTTGGCGGCGGGTCGTGCGGCCCGCGGCGGCGATAGGTTCCGAGCGGCCGAGCGGCGATGTCCGGGCGGCCGGCGCGGCGCCGGCTGGCGGCCGCGGCGCGCACATCATAAAGCAAGCGGCGCGCTTGGCGCGCAGACGGGCGCGAGTATAATTCCGGCTTCTTTCCCGTTCCGGGCGCGGCCGGCCCCGTTGCTGTCCGGGCTGTCGCCGTCGATCCCGCGTCGAATCATTCATGCGCCCCAGGCGTTCGAGTTACCGTTTATGACCCGTCCTGTCCGTACCCGCTTCGCGCCGAGTCCCACCGGCTTCATCCACCTCGGCAACATCCGCTCCGCGCTCTATCCGTGGGCGTTCGCGCGCAAGATGAAAGGCACGTTCGTGCTGCGTATCGAGGACACCGACGTCGAGCGTTCGTCGCAGGAAGCGGTCGACGCGATCCTCGAAGGGATGCAGTGGCTCGGGCTGGATTTCGACGAAGGTCCGATCTACCAGATGCAGCGGATGGATCGTTATCGCGAAGTGCTCGCGCAGATGCTCGAGCAGGGCCTCGCGTACCCGTGTTACATGTCGGCCGAGGAACTCGACGCGCTGCGCGAACGCCAGCGCGCGGCGGGCCTGAAGCCGCGCTACGACGGCACGTGGCGTCCGGAGCCGGGCAAGGTGTTGCCCGAGCCGCCGGCCGGCGTGAAGCCGGTGCTGCGTTTCCGCAACCCGCTGACCGGCACGGTCGTGTGGGACGATGCGGTGAAGGGGCGTGTCGAGATCTCGAACGAGGAGCTCGACGACCTCGTGATCGCGCGTCCGGACGGCACGCCGATCTACAACTTCTGCGTGGTCGTGGACGACATGGACATGAACATCACGCACGTGATCCGCGGCGACGACCACGTGAACAACACGCCGCGCCAGATCAACATCCTGCGCGCGCTCGGCGGCGAGCCGCCGGTCTATGCACACCTGCCGACCGTGCTGAACGAGCAGGGCGAGAAGATGAGCAAGCGGCACGGCGCGATGAGCGTGATGGCCTATCGCGACGCGGGCTTCCTGCCGGAGGCCGTCGTGAACTACCTCGCGCGTCTCGGGTGGTCGCACGGCGACGCCGAAATCTTCTCGCGCGAGCAGTTCGTCGAATGGTTCGACCTCGAGCATCTCGGCAAGTCGCCCGCGCAGTACGACCACAGCAAGCTGAGCTGGCTGAACGCGCACTACATCAAGGAAGCCGACAATGCGCGCCTCGCCGGGCTGGCGAAGCCGTTCCTCGAGGCGCTCGGCATCGACGACGCGGCGATCGCGACAGGTCCGGCGCTCGATGCGGTGGTCGGCCTGATGAAGGACCGTGCGACGACGGTCAAGGAGATCGCCGAAGGCGCCGCGATGTTCTACCGCGTGCCGGCGCCGGACGCCGACGCGCTCGCGCAGCACGTGACAGACGCGGTGCGCCCTGCGCTGGCCGATCTCGCCGCCGCGCTGAAGGCGGCCGACTGGACGAAGGAAGCCGTATCCGCCGCGCTGAAGGCGACCCTCGCGACGCACAAGCTGAAGATGCCGCAGCTCGCGATGCCGGTGCGCCTGCTGGTGGCGGGCACGACGCATACGCCGTCGATCGATGCGGTGCTCGTGCTGTTCGGTCGCGACGCGGTGGTGTCGCGTATCGAGGCCGCGCTGGCCTGAGATCGAGGTGCCGCGAAGCCGCTCGCGCGTGACGTCGCGGCGGCTTCGCAAAAAATTTCGCTCCAATCGCAAAAAGGGTATTTACAAGTTCAAATTCGGTCCATATAATCTCACTTCTGTTCTGCAAGGGGGTATAGCTCAGCTGGGAGAGCGCTTGCATGGCATGCAAGAGGTCAGCGGTTCGATCCCGCTTACCTCCACCATCAGAACAAAATGATTGATTTGCGAAGCAGTGGTGGTAGTAATAAATGCTTCACAAAATGATTTAAAGCAGTTAAGATTTCGGCCTTCGCTGTTGACGATGAGTGAATAGCGAAAGTCAGACAGATCTGAAAAGATCATGTCCCCTTCGTCTAGAGGCCTAGGACATCACCCTTTCACGGTGAGTACAGGGGTTCGAATCCCCTAGGGGACGCCA
>NZ_CABVPL010000049.1 GCF_902499045.1 Burkholderia latens
CGTCGCGCGGCGCGAACAGCTCGCGCGGCGCGCGCCACACGAGCGCGTAGTCGGCGGCGGCCGTGTCGCCCGGCTCCCACGCGCGCAGCTCGGCCTCGGGCAGCGCGTGCGCGATCGCGTCGCGCCATGCGGCGGCGTGCTGCTGCGGCGAGTAGAACAGGATCTTCATGCGCTTATTTCGCGAACAGCTGGCCGATGTCGGCGAACGCCTTGAACTCGAGCGCGTTGCCGCACGGATCGAGGAAGAACATCGTCGCCTGTTCGCCGACCTCGCCCTTGAAGCGGATGTGCGGCTCGATCACGAAGCGCGTGTGCGCGGCCTTCAGCTTGTCGGCGAGCGCATGCCATTCGTCCATCGACAGCACGACGCCGAAATGGCGCACCGGCACGTCGTCGCCGTCGACCGGGTTCACCGCGCTCTTGCCGGTTTCGTCCGGCGCGAGATGCGCGACGAGCTGGTGGCCGAAGAAGTCGAAGTCGACCCAGTGATCGGAGCTGCGGCCCTCGGCGCAGCCGAGCAGGCCGCCGTAGAACGCGCGCGCATCGGCGAGGCTCGACACGGGGAAGGCGAGATGGAACGGGCGCAGCGCGCCGGCGGGCGTAGCGGACATCGGGCGTCTCCTGTCGATCGGAACCGGCGCGGCAGCGCGGGTCGTTCCGATGCATGGCAAGCGGGAAGCCCACATTCTACGGTTTCGCGGCGCGTTGCGCCGCCGGGCGGCGGTGGGCGCGGGCGGCGGGGGCGGCGCGGGCGGCTTCGACGGAGCGGGCGGAGCAGACGGAGAGGAGGGGCGGACAACGCGGACAACGCAGACAACGCAGACAGCCCAGACAGCCCAGACAGCCCAGAGAGCGCGAGCGGCCGTCCGTCGGTGGCGGCGCCGGTGGCCGCCACCCCGGCCGTCCGTCGCAAAAAGCAAAGCACAAAATATTGGTTCAGCCGCCGCGCACTGTGCGCCACAATCGAAGCTCGTCTCCAAGCAACAGCAAGCGAGGGCAATCATGCGCGCATGCAGCAAATCGGCGTGGCCGCCGCGGCTCGTGACCGTTCCGGGCCTGCACGGCAGCGAAGGCGCTCACTGGCAGACCTGGCTCGAGCGGCAGTTCCCGCGTTCGCTGCGCGTCGAACAGGCCGACTGGGACGCGCCCGATCTCGCGCGCTGGGCGCAGTCCGTGCGCGCGCTGCTCGAGCGCGAGCGCGGTCCGTTCGTGCTGGCCGCGCATAGCTTCGGCTGCCTTGCGGCCGCGCACGCGCTCGCGCAATGGCCGCAGGTCGCCGACGTCGCGGGCGTGCTGCTCGTCGCGCCGGCCAGCCCGAAGAAATTCACGTTCGCCGGCCCGTTCGACGCGCGCCGGCTCGCGGCGCCGTCGATCGTGATCGGCAGCGAAACCGATCCGTGGATGCCGCTCGCCGACGCGCGCACGCTCGCGCAGCGGCTCGGCAGCGCGTTCGTGAACCTGGGCGACGCCGGGCACATCAACACCGCGGCCGGCTTCGGGCCGTGGCCGCGCGCGAAGTACTTCATCGACACGCTGGTGCATTGCGCGGCGCCGCTGCGCTTTCGCGACACGGACGACGGCTTCGACGCCGCGCTCGTCGATCGCGCGCTCGCGCACGCGATCTAATCTTCCACGCGCCGCGCCGCGCCGCGCCGTGCGGCCCTTGCCGCTGCCGCGCGCCGCCGCGCTTACGACGCAGACACCGGCCGCACCGCGGCCGGATCCGAGTAGCTCGGCCGGCCGTTCTCGACGTGACCCGCGAAGCGGCGCGAGAACGTGCCGTTCGCGCCGTCGCTCACCGTCACGTCATACCAGTGGTGGCTCGACGCGAGCGCCCATTGCTCGACGCGCTCGTCGCCGCCGTGCAGCGTGATCTGCCGTGACGGCGCGCCGTATGCGTTGTCGGTCAGCGTCAACGTGACGTGGCCGCTGCCGTGGTTGCGCAGTTTCAGATATAGGTTGCCGTTCGCGATGTCGTAGCCGGCCTTCACTTCCGGCTGCGCCTGGTTGCGGCGGCGCGCGGTCGCGGCCGACACGTTGCCCGCGAACATCCGCACGAACCCGTTCGGCCCGTACACCGAGAACGCGTACACGCCGTTCGTCTCCGTCAGGTCGAAGTCCGCATGCAACACGCGCCGCGCGCCGACCGTGTAGCGCCACGGGCCGTCGGTGCGGTTCGTCGCATACACGTGGAAGTGCGCGCCCTGATTGCCGCGGTTCGCGAACTCGATGCGCAGCGTGTTGCCGCCGTAGATGCTCGCGTTCACGTGGAGTTCGTACGGCAGCGCGCGTGCGGGCCGCACGCCGGGCTCCTGCGGATCGATCGGCGACGGCGTCGCGGGCACCGTGGGCGCCGGCTGCGACGTGCACTGCTGGTCCGCGATCGAGCGGTACTGGCTCGTATCGGGCAGCGCGGGGAACGTCGCATCGGACGAGCGGAAGTCGAACGCGGCGGTGAGGTCGCCGCACACGGTCCGGCGCCACGGCGTGATGTTCGGCTCGTCGACGCCGAAGCGCTCGCCGATGAAGCGGATCACCGACGTATGGTCGAACACCTGCGAACACACGAAGCCGCCCTTCGACCACGGCGACACGACGGTCATCGGCACGCGCGGCCCGAGGCCGTACGGCAGCCCGTCGGCGGTGTAGCTGCCGCCGCGGCCGGGGTTCACGACCGTATGCAGCTCGCCGTCGGTCGTCACGGTCGATGCGCCCTGCGCGGCCGACGTCGGCGGCTGCGGCGGCACGACGTGATCGAAGAAGCCGTCGTTCTCGTCGTACATGATGAACAGCACCGTCTTCGCCCACACGTCGGGGTTCGACGTCAGCGCGTCGAGAATCTGCGACGTGTAGTTCGCGCCGTACGCGGGCGTGTATTTCGGATGCTCGGAGAACGCGGCCGGCGGCAGCAGCCACGACACCTGCGGCAGCCGGTCGTTGATCACGTCGTCCTTCAGGTTGTCGAGCGTGCGCACCGTCTGCGCGCGCTGGTACAGCGACGAGCCCGGCTTCGCGTCGATGAAGTTCGTGAAGTTCTGCAGGATGTTCGTGCCGTAGTTGCCGTTGTACGGATCGGCCCACGTGAGCCCCTGCTGGTAGATCTGCCACGACACGCCGTGCGCGTCCAGCCGCTCCGGAAAGGTCGTCCACGACAGCAGCTGGTACGCGGGCGGCAGGTCGCCGTCGACGTAGTCCGCGTTGTCGAGCAGCGGGCCGCCGAACTTGCCGGTCGGATCGATCGTGCCCGTCATCAGGTACGCGCGGTTCGGGTGCGTCGGCCCCGGCAGCGAGCAGAAGTAGTGGTCGCACACGGTGAACGCGTCGGCGAGCGCGTAGTGGAACGGAATGTCCTCGCGCACGTGATAGCCCATCGTCATGTCGGTCTTGTTCGCGGGCCACTGGTCGTAGCGGCCGCCGTCGATCGCCGCGTGCGTTTTCGCCCAGGAATGGTCGAGCGCGCCAACGCACTGCGCGCTGGTCGTCTTCGTGTCGAGCCGGAACGGCAGCACCGGCTTCGCCGGATCTTCCTTCGACGGCTGGTACCACACCGGCTTGCCGTTCGGCAGCGGGATCGGGAAGCGGTCGTTGTAGCCGCGCACGCCGCGCAGGTGTCCGAAGTAATGGTCGAACGAGCGGTTCTCCTGCATGAACACGACGATGTGCTGGACATCGCGGATCGTGCCGGTGCCGCGCGCGGCGGGAATCGCGAGCGCGCGGCGGATCGACTCGGGGAACGCGTTGAGCGCGACGGCGGCGCCCGCCGACTGCGCGACGGTATGCAGGAAACGGCGGCGGCTGGATGACGTCATGTTATTTCACCTCGGTTCTGCGATCGGGGGGGACGGGGACACGAACAGCAACGGCGGGATCAGTGCGACGGCGCCGCGGCGACGCCGGATGCGCCCGCGTTCATCGCGGGCTTCGCGTCGTCGTCATCGTCGGGCGGGTAGTGGACGACCGGCGGCGCGAGCGGTGCGGCATCGGACGTGGCGGCGCTCGCGCCGGCATCGCTGTTGAACGCGCTCGCGGAGCCGGACGATGCGCGCGCCGGTTGCGACGCGTCGGCCGCGTGCGCGTCGTGCGGCGCGTCGTCGCTGCAGGCGGCGGCGAACACGGTGGCACACAGAACGACGGCGAGGGCAACGCGACGCATGACTTCTCTCCTGGCAGACGGATGGGGACCGCTTTCGAGTATGCCGGTGCGATGCGACGTTTCGGTGAATCGTTTGCGACCGGAGCATGATCGCGAACGGCTTTCGCGAAGCTGACCGAACGCTTTCGCGGCGATCCGCGTGCGCGCATGGCGGAATTTTCGCAGCCGTTGCAGATGGCGCACGCAGTGGCTCGCTGCGCGTCATGCGGCGGCGCACGGCATCGCGATGCGCGTGTGCCGCCCCGCGCACGCGCAAGCGCGACGGCAATCGGCAATCGTTGGCCCGCAAGCGGCCGGCGCCACCGAAAAAGCGGGCGTTTTTGCCGCTCCGCCAGTGCGCGGACAGCCGCGCGACAGCGTGGCGACATGCTGGCGCCAGGAAAGGCGTCGAGCCGCCTGTTCGCAGCCCGTACGCACCCCATATCGATACCGGCGTCGCGCGCGGGCGAGGCGCCGCTCGGCCGCGGCACCGGAATTGCTCGCTGCGCCGACGCGCGTGTCGCCCCGCGCGGCCAGCCGCGCCGGGGCCGCACATCCGCGTCCATCACATCATGGAGCGAGCAGAAGTCATGTCCACCGATCGACCCGATTCCCCCTCTGCCGAACCCGCGCGCGACGCCGGCCCGCCGACGCCCGCGCGTGGCCATTGCGCGGCGCTGCCGGCGGCGCACGACACGCCGTCGAGTGCCGCGCGGCGCCGCTTTCTGCAATCCGCGGCCGCCGCCGCGACGGTCGGCGCCGCGTCGCACGTTCATCCGCCGCCCGCGCACGCGGCGTCGGCGCCGGCCGTCCCGCATCGCGATACGGTGCGCGCACAACCGGTTCACCTCGACATCAACGGGCACGCTTACACGCTGCAGCTCGAACCGCGCGTCACGCTGCTCGACGCGCTGCGCGAATACGCGGGGCTCACCGGCACGAAGAAAGGCTGCGACCGCGGGCAGTGCGGCGCGTGCACGGTGCTCGTCGACGGGCGGCGCATCAACGCGTGCCTGACGCTCGCGGTGATGCACGAAGGCCAGCGGATCACGACGGTCGAAGGCCTCGCGCGCGGCGGCGTGCTGAGCCCGGTGCAGCGCGCGTTCGTCGAATACGATGCGTTTCAGTGCGGTTACTGCACGTCCGGCCAGCTCTGCTCCGCGACCGCGCTGCTCGACGAGTTCGCGGCCGGCGCCGCGAGCGCCGCTACCGCCGACGTGCGGCAGCGCCCCGCGCAACTGTCTGACGATGAAATTCGCGAACGGATGAGCGGCAATCTGTGCCGCTGCGGCGCGTATCCGAACATCGTCGCCGCCGTGCGCGCCGCGCACGCGGCGCACGGCTAGCCGACGGAGGACACCGCAATGGATGCGATTTCCTACGAACGCGCGACCGACGTCGCCGCGGCGGTGCGCGCGGCGCAGCGGCCGGGCGCCGCGTTCATCGGCGGCGGCACGAACCTGCTCGACCTGATGAAGGGCGGCGTCGCGCGGCCGGTCGCGCTGATCGACATCACGCGCATCGCCGGGCTCGATGCGGTCGACGCGCTGCCCGGCGGCGGCCTGCGCGTCGGCGCGCTCGTGCGCAACAGCGACGCGGCCGACCATCCGCGCATCCGCGCCGACTATCCGCTGCTGTCGCAGGCGCTGCTCGCCGGCGCGTCCGCGCAATTGCGCAACATGGCGACCGTCGGCGGCAACCTGATGCAGCGCACGCGCTGCCCGTACTTCTACGATCCGGCGTTCGCGCAATGCAACAAGCGCGAGCCGGGCAGCGGCTGCGCGGCGATCGGCGGCCACAACCGGATGCACGCGATACTCGGCGCGAGCGCGCAGTGCGTCGCGGTGAATCCGTCGGACATGAGCGTCGCGCTCGCGGCGCTCGATGCGACCGTGCAGGTGAGCGGCCCGCGCGGCGCGCGGCAGATTCCGTTCGCGTCGTTTCACCGGCTGCCCGGCGATCGGCCCGATCTCGACACGACGCTCGAGCCCGGCGAACTGGTCACTGCGGTCGATCTGCCGCCGCCGCGCTTCGCCGACCATGCGCACTACCTGAAGGTGCGCGACCGTGCGAGCTACGCGTTCGCGCTGGTATCGGTGGCCGCCGCATTGCGGATGGACGGCGCACGCGTCGCCGAGGCGCGGATCGCGCTCGGCGGCGTCGCGCACAAGCCGCTGCGCGCGACGGACGCGGAGCAGCATCTCGCCGGCCAGACGTTGAACGATGCCAGGCTGAATGAAGCGGCCGCACTCGCGCTGCGCGATGCACGGCCGCTCGACGGCAACGGCTTCAAGGTCGCGCTCGCGCAGCGCGCGATCGTGCGCGCGGTGACAACCGCTGCCGGAACGACCGGAGGTATCGCATGAACACGCTGACCGGACAGCCGCTCGACCGTGTCGACGGCGTACTGAAGGTGACGGGCGGTGCGCATTACGCGGCCGAATTTCCCGATGCGCGGCTCGCGCATGCGGTGCTCGTCACGAGCACGATCGCATCCGGGCGGATCGAGTCGATCGACACGGCGCGCGCCCGCGCGATGCCCGGCGTGCTGCTCGTGATGACGCACGAGAACGCGATGCGGCTGCCCAACGGCGGCCGGCCGCCGCTGTCCCCGCCCGCGGGGCGCCGGCTCACGCTGCTGCAGGACGACACGGTGCGCTACAGCAACGAGCCCGTCGCGGTCGTCGTCGCCGAGACGCTCGAGCAGGCGACCGCCGCCGCGGATGCCGTGCACGTGCGCTATCGCACGCGCGATGCGGCGCTCGATTTCGCGCGCGAGAAGCACGGCGCGCGCGTGCCGCCGAAGCAGCAGGGGCGCCCGATGGACACGCAGCGCGGCGACATCGACGCAGGGCTGCGCGAAGGCGCGGTGCGCGTCGACGCAACGTACACGACGCCGATGCAGCACCACAACCCGATCGAGCCGCACGCGACGATGGCGCGCTGGGACGGCCCGACGCTCACGCTGCACGACGCGACGCAGGGCGTGTCGGGCGCGAGCACGGCCGTGGCCGCGGTGTTCGGCATTGCGCCGGAGCACGTGCGCGTGATTTCGCCGTTTCTCGGCGGCGGCTTCGGCTGCAAGGGCTCGTCGTGGTCGCACGTGGCGCTGTGCGCGATGGCCGCGAAGCAGGTCGGCCGGCCGGTGCGGCTCGCGCTCACGCGGCCGCAGATGTTCGGCCCGGTCGGCGGCCGGCCGTTCACCGAGCAGCGCGTCGTGCTGGCCGCGCGCCGCGACGGCACGCTGACCGCGATGCGCCACGACTCGATCGTCACCACGTCGACGTTCGAGGACTGGACGGAGATGTGCGGCATGCCGTCGCGGATCATGTATGCGGTGCCGAACCACGCGACCACGCACCGGATCGTGTCGTTGAACGTCGGCACGCCGACGTTCATGCGCGCGCCCGGCGAGGCGACCGGCTCGTTCGCGCTCGAATCGGCGATGGACGAGCTCGCGTGGCAGCTCGGGATGGACCCGGTCGCGCTGCGGCTCGCGAATTACGCGCAGGTGGATCCGCAGGACGGCAAGCCGTGGTCGAGCAACGAGCTGCGCGAGTGTTACCGCGCGGGCGCGCAGCGCTTCGGCTGGTCGCGCCGCACCGGCGCGCCGCGCACGATGCGCGACGGCGGCACGCTGATCGGCCTCGGGATGGCTGCTGCGACCTACCCGGCGAACCGCAGCGAGGCATCGGCGCGGGCGCGCATCCTGCCGGACGGCACGGCGGAAGTCGCGTCGGGCACGCAGGACATCGGCACCGGCACCTACACGGTGATGACGCAGGTCGCGGCCGACGCACTCGGCTTCGCGCCGCGGAACGTACGTTTTTCGCTCGGCGATTCGAGCCTGCCGCGCGCGCCGGTATCGGGCGGCTCGCAGTCGGCCGCGAGCGTGGCGCCGGCCGTGCGCGAGGCCGCGCTGCACGCGCGCGCGAAGCTGATCGCGCTGGCGATCGCCGATGCCGGCTCGCCGCTGCACGGCGCCGCGGCCGACGACGTGACGATCGACGACGGCTGGGTCGTGCATCGCGGCGATCCGGCGCGGCGCGATCCGGCCGCCGCGGTGATCGCGCGTGCGGGTGGCCAGCCGATCGACGCGCAGGCGACGTCGAAGCCCGGCGACGAGAAGTCGCGCTATGCGTCGCATTCGTTCGGTGCGGTGTTCGCGGAAGTGCACGTGGACGCCGAGCTCGGCACGATCCGCGTGCCGCGTATCGTCGGCGTGTACAGCGTCGGCCGCCTGCTCAACGCGAAGACCGCGCGCAGCCAGCTGATCGGCGGGATGGTGTGGGGGCTCGGCACCGCGCTGGAGGAGGGCTCGCATCTCGACGTGCGGCACGGCCGCTTCACGAACGCGAACCTTGCCGAATATCACGTGCCGGTGAATGCGGATATCGGCGAACTCGACGTGAGCTTCGTCGACGAAAGCGACACGCATTTCAATCCGCTCGGCATCCGCGGAATCGGCGAGATCGGGATCACCGGCGTGCCGGCCGCGATCGCCAACGCGGTTTATCACGCGACCGGCGTGCGTGTGCGTGATCTGCCGATCACGCTCGACAAGGTGGCGATGCCGGCGCGCGCATGAGCGCGTCGGCGGCCGGCGTCAGCGGCGCGGCGTCCTGCGCCGCACTTCGCTGCGCAGCCAGTCGAGCCACGTGCGGATCGCCGCTTCGCGCGGATGATCGGGGCGCCACACCACGTAGTGCGCGTATACGTCGGTGATGCGCACCGTCGACACGCGCACGAGCGTGCCGGCCGCGAGTTCCGGTTCGATCAGCGAGCGGCGCGCGAGCGCGACGCCGTGCCCCTTCAGCGCCGCGTCGATCAACGCGTTCGCATCGGCGAAGCGCGGTGCGCGCGCGGATTCGGTGAGGTCGAGCCGCGCGGCCTGGAACCACGGCTCCCACGGCTGCGCGGGATGGCGCAGCAGCGTCGCGCGTACGAGATCGGCCGGCGTGCGCGGCGCGACGCCGTCGCGATTGCGATAGGCGGGGCTCGCGACCGGAAATACCGTCTCGTTCATCAGCTTTTCGGCGACGACGCCCGGCCACGTACCGGGCCCGTAGCGCAGCGCGACGTCGATGCGGTCGCGCTTGCGCAGCGGCGCAAGCGCGGCGTCCGGATGCAGCACGATCGCGATGTGCGGATGCGCGGCCGCGAAGCGCGGCAGGCGCGGCGCGAGCCAGCGCTCGGCGACGCTCGGCAGCACGCTCACGTTCAGCGTGGCGTCGCACGCGCGCGGCTTGCGCTTGGCGAGCACCGGCTCGAACGCACGTTCGAGCACGCTCAGGCCCTGGCGCACCTGCAGCGCGAGCGCATGCGCGGCATGCGTGGGCGTCGCGCCGCTGCGTTCGCGCGTGAACAGCGGATAGCCGAGCTGCGCCTCGAGCGTGCGGATGTGCTGGCTGACCGCGCCCTGCGTGAGCGCCAGTTCGTCGGCCGCGCGCGTGAAGCTCTGCAGCCGCACGGCGGCTTCGAGCGCACGGAGCGTCTGCAGCGGAGGAAGGTGAATGCGTCGCATCACGCATTAGTAACACTAATGCCCGAGCACGACAATTCATCGTTTGCGGCGGCGGCCCATGCATTCCTACACTCGGTTCCGTCTTTCAACAGGCCCGCCGGGCAACGCCATCATGAACGCATATCGTCTCTATCTTTCGCCGGGCGCGTGTTCGCTCGCCGCCCACATCGCGCTCGAGGAAACCGGCGCGCCGTTCGACGTCGAGGTCGTGTCCGTGCGCGACGGGCAGAACCTCGACGCACGCTATCTCGCGATCAACCCGAAGGCGCGCGTGCCCGTGCTCGCGATTCCGGGCGAGCCGCGCGTGCTGACCGAAACGCCCGCGATCCTCACGTATCTCGCGCGTCGCCATCCGGATGCGCGGCTGCTGCCGCTCGACGATCCGCTGCGCGAGGCGCGTTGCCACGAATGGCTCGCGTGGCTGGTCGGCTGGGTGCACGGTGTCGGCTACGGCGCGCTGTGGCGGCCAGGGCGTTTCATCGGCGACCCGGCGCTGCACGGCGCGATCAGCGCGCACGGGCGCGGCGTGATCGACGCCGCGAACGCGACGATCGAAGCCACGCTTGCCGACGGGCGCACGTGGGCCGAGCCGGGCGGCCATTCGATCGTCGATCCGTTCCTGCTGGTGTTGTATCGCTGGGGCGGCGCGATCGGGCTCGACATGACGCGCCATCCTGCATGGACCGCGCATGCGCAGCGCGAGGCCGAGCGGCCGGCTGCGCGGCGCGCGCTGGCACGCGAGGGCGGCTGACGCGGTGGCGGGCGCGCCGGCCGTGTCGGTCGACGGTTCGTTCGGATCACGAAGTTCGGACGTGTCCAATTGTCATGTCGAGCCCAATCCATTTGAATGAGAATCATTCTCATCAATGGAGTGGAGTGAACATGAGCGGTTGCATTCAGTCGAGCACGACGCCGCCGAGGCGCGCGGCCACATCGGTCGCGTTCGCGATGATGACCTGTGCGGCCGCGCCGGCATGCGCGGACGACGCCGAGCCGCGCCATGCGCGGCAATTGAGCCCGATCTTCGTGCACGGCGCGCGCGACGCCGGTTCGCGCGTCGACCGGTCGGGCTCCGCGAAATACGCGACGCCGCTGCTCGACGTGCCGCAGACGATCACCGTCGTGCCGCGCGTGGTGCTCGACGAACAGCAGGCGCTGAGCCTGCGCGAAGCGCTGTCGAACGTCGCCGGCATCACGTTCAATGCCGGCGAGGGCGGCGGCGGATCGGGCGACATGTTCAATATCCGCGGCTTCGGCGCGAACGCGAACCTGCAGCTCGACGGGCTGCGCGACAGCGCGCAGAACACTCGCAGCGACCTGTTCAACGTCGAGGCGATCGAGGTGATCAAGGGGCCGAACTCCGTGTTCGGCGGCGCCGGCACGACGGGCGGCTCGGTGAACCTCGTCAGCAAGACGCCGAAGGCCGGCGCGTTCACCGAAGCCGGCACGATGCTCGGCACGTCCGGCTACCGCCGCGTGACGCTCGATGCGAACCGGCCGCTGCCGGGCGCCGACGGCCGTGCGGCGTTCCGCCTGAACGCGATGGCGCACGTCAACGACGTGCCGGGCCGCGACGACGTCCGCAAGCGGCGCTGGGGCATCGCGCCGTCGCTCGCGTTTGGTCTCGGCACGCCGACGCGCGTCACGCTCGGCTATTTCCACCAGTACGACAACAACCTGCCCGATTACGGGCTGCCCGCGCACAACGGCCAAGTGCTGGGCGGCGTGTCGCGCGACCGCTATTTCGGTTGGCGCAATCTCGACCGCGAACGCATCACGTCGGATGCGTTCACCGTGAAGGCCGAACACGACGTGTCGTCCGGCCTGAAGGTGCAGAACCTGAGCCGCTATGCGCACCTGGATCGCGACACGGTGATTTCCGCGTCGCATGTCAACTTGCAGGGGCTGCCGCCGGGGCGCTACAAGCCGGCCGGGCCGCAGGGCTATGGCCGCGACGCGTCGACCGCGATGTGGGCGAACCAGACGAACGTCACCAGCGCATTTTCGACGTTCGGCGTCGAGCACACGCTCGTCACGGGCTTCGAGATCTCGCGCGAGACGTACGGCCGCACGACTTATTCGTACGGGCTGAACGGCTTTTACCCGGCAGGCGGCTTCGCGCTTGCCGCGCCGCCCGGCGTGTGGCGCGGCCCGGCGCGGCGCCAGGACAACGCGCGCAACGACACCGCGCTGGTCGTGAAGGCGCTGTACGCGTTCGACACGATTTCGATCGGCCGCTACTGGGACATCGACGTCGGGCTGCGGCACGACTGGATCGACGGCTGGTCCGAAGGCACCGCGGCGGGCAAACCCACCGAGCGCGCGGATACTGCCGATCGCCATCTGAGCACGCGCGCGGGGCTCGTGTTCAAGCCGACCGACAACGGTCGCGCGTATTTCGCGTACGGCACGTCGTTCAATCCGTCCGCCGAATTTCTCGTGACCACCGGCTCGGGCGTGAGCGCGGCGACCGGGGCGCTCGCGCCCGAGAAAAACGAGAGCTTCGAGCTCGGCGCGAAATGGGAAGGGCTCGCGGGCATCGCGCTGAACGGCGCGCTGTTCCAGACCGAAAAGAAGAATGCGCGCGAACGCATGGCCGACGGCAGCTATGCGCTGGCGGGCCGGCAACGCGTGCGCGGCGTCGAGCTCGGTGCCGCAGGCAAGGTGACGCCGCGGTGGGACGTGTTCGCGAACTATACGTATCTGGCGAGCGTGACGCTCAGCTCGCCTTCGTCGCCGCGACGCGACGGGCCGGCGCTCGGCAACACGCCGCGGCACGCGTTCAACGTGTGGACGACCTATCGGTTGCCGGCGGGCTGGACGCTCGGCTACGGTTCGCACTTCGTCGGCCGGCGCAACGTGACGTCGCAGGGTGACGGCAAGCTCGGCGCGTACTGGGTGCACAACCTGATGGCCGGCTACGACGTGAACCGCCGGCTGCGCATCCAGCTGAACGTCGACAACGTGTTCGATCGCGCGTACGCCGAACGCGTGCGACAGGTGTCGGGCAGCGAATCGCGGTCGTCGGCGGTCGAACTCGGCGACGGCCGTTCGGCGATGCTGTCGGCCGTGTACAAGTTCTGACGGTGTCGCGCAGCGACGGCCGACGCTCGACGCCGCTGGCCGCCGCGCACCCGTCATCGCGCAAACAGCGGATAGGTCGCGGCGGCGATCAGCGCGGTCGCGAGCCACACCACGCTCCACGAACTGACCGCCAGCAGCGGCGGAATCGCGAGCGGTGTTGCGAACAGTCCGAGATAGACGATCGTGTTCGCCATCCCGAGCGCAGTGCCCGCATGGTTCGCGCCCGCGAGCGTCGCGAGCTCGGTGTACGCGACGCCGTGCCAGGCCGACACGCCGATGCCGGCGAACACGAGAATCGCGACGATCGCCGCGAGTGGCACGTGCGGGCTGCCGGCGGTCGCGGCCGCAAGCAGCGCGAACGATCCGGCCGCAACGCAAACCGACCGGCGCAGGTACGCGCGCCGGTTGCCGTGCCGGTCGGTATGGCGGCCGCTCCACACGCGCATCACCATTGCGCCGAGTTGCAGCGCGACCATCGCCGCGCTGATGCCGGCGAGGCCGAGCCGGCCGAAATCGTGCAGGAACACGGTCGCGAACGTCAGCACCGCGAACTGCGGCGCGCAGAGCGTGCCGATGCCGACCACGATGCGCCACACGCGGCCGCTCGCGAGCGGGCTGCGCGTGGGCGCGGCTGCCGGTTGCGGCACGGCGGGGCGGCTTGCGGCCGCGCGCGTCGCTGCCGGCGCATCGGGCGGCTCGTGCAGCCAGCGCCACGTCAGCGCGGCCGAGCCGGCACACAGCAGCATCAGCGCGCCGTACACCGCGGCGAAGCCCGCATGAGACGCGAGCGACGGCAGCAGCGCCGCGCCCACGCCGCCGCCGAGCGGCACGGCCGTCTGGCGGATGCTCATCGCGAGGCCGCGTTCGCGCTCGCCGAACCAGCGCATTACCGCGCGGCCGCTCGAGCCGTTCACGCTGCCGCCGAGCAGGCCGACGCAGCACATCGCCGCGACGACGCGCATGCGTGGCGGCACCGCGTGCGTGCTCGGGACGATCGTCGCCGCCATCAGCGCGAGCATCGCCGTGGTCGCGATCAGGCCGATGAGCAGCACGCGCCGATCGCCGAAGCGATCGGCGGCGATGCCCCACGGCAGCTCCGACAGCGCGACGCCGAAGCCGAGCGCGCCGAGTACGAGCCCGAGCGCACCGTTGTCGAGCTGATAGGCGGAGCGCATCCACACGGCGGTGGTCGGAATGCCGGCCGCGGCGGCGGAAAAGCTCATGTTCGCGGCGACGCCGGCCGCAAGCACGCGCCAGCGATGCGCCGGGCCGTGCGCATCGCGCTCGGCCGACGGCGGGGAAGCGAGGCAGGAGGTATCCATGACGACAGAGCCGTTCTGAAATTGACATCGCCAGTGTGGCCGCCTACATTGATCCTGAAAATCAGAAAGTTTTTGATGAATCGTTCGATGAAACAGGATGATTGAGATGTCCGGACAATACGATGCCCAACACGCGACGCCCGACGCCGCGTTCGCCCGGCCGAACTTCGACGTCGCGGCGTTGCGCAGCCTGGTCGCCGGCGTGGACCTCGGCAGCTTCGCGAGGGCGGCCGATCGCGTCGCGCGTTCCACGTCGGCGGTGAGCGCGCAGATCCGCAAGCTCGAGGAGCAGGCCGGCACGCCGCTGTTCGTGAAGGCTGGGCGCGGGCTCGCGCTGACCGACGCGGGCGACGCGATGCTGCGCTATGCGCGCCGGATGATCGAGCTGAACGACGAAGCGGCCGCGGCCGTGCGTGGCGTGAATCTCGACGGCTGGGTGCGAGTCGGCCTGCAGGAGGATTTCGGCGAGGCGATCCTGCCCGACGTGCTCGGGCGTTTCGCGCGCGCGCATCCGAAGGTGCGGATCGAGGCGCGCGTCGCGCGCAATGCCGAACTGCTCGAGCGGCTCGACGCGAACCAGCTCGATCTCGCGCTCGTGTGGGGCGATCCCGCGTCGGCGACGCTCGTGTCGCGCGCGGGCATCGACGCCGACGCGATCGCGCAGGTGCCGATGCAGTGGATCGCGGCGGTCGGCGCCAGCGGCTTCGGGATGCCCGACGGCGGTGGCCATGCGGATGCGGCGGCCACCGGCGATGCGGGGATTCGTGCGCGGCGCGCGTCCGGCGAGCCGCTGCCGCTCGTCGTGTTCGACCGGCCGTGCCGGTTCTTCGGCGCGGCGACCGACGCGCTCGACCGCGCGCGCGTGCCGTGGCGCGTCGCGTTCACGACGCCGAGCCTGGCGGGGCTGTGGGCCGCGGCGGCGGCCGGCCTGGGGCTGACGGTGCGCTCGCACTACGGGTTGCCCGCATCGGTGCGCGTGCTCGATGCGTCGTCGTTCGGGCTGCCGGCGCTGCCGAGCCTGCCGCTGATGCTGCTGCGGCGGACGTCGTCGGCGACGCCGACCGTCGAGCGGCTCGCGCGAATCGTCACGCAGGCGGTGCGCGACGCGACGCAGCGGGAGCCGGCGGTGCTCGCGGCATGACGGGCATCCCGGAGCAGCGGCGCGGCGTGTGCGCGTAATCCTCGGCCGAACGCGGCTACAGTGATGGACACCTGAAACGGACGTCATCATCCCCAACCCGAATGCGCGCAACGGCCTTTCAATCGGTCCATCGCAACTTGGCGACATGTCGAGCGCGACCGACGGCGCGCCCGCCGATCGAATCGCGCGGCGGGAACTGCCCGTTCGGTCCGGTGTGCTCGAAGGCTAGGCCCGGATCGCAGATGACATCGATGCGCCGCTGGCGGCGTCTTTGCCGGACGCGTTCGACGGACGTGATGCGCCTGTTGCGCGACCCGCGGATCGCATCGCCGCTTATGCGGCAGCCGCGTCCGGCTCGAATTCGGCGAGGGTGCCAAGAATCGCAGCCAGCTTCTCGCGCAACGCCGCACTGGCCGGCACGAACGGCAGCCGCAGCCCGTCTTCGCACCATCCGTGCGCGGCCAGCACCGCCTTCACGGGTGCCGGGTTCGGTTCCGTGAACAGCGCCGCAACGAGCGGCTGCAACGCGACCGACAGCCGCCGCGCATCGGCGAGCCGGCCGTCGCGCAGCAGCGCATGGATGCGCACGTGCCATTCGGGCAGCACGTGCGCGCTGCTCGCGATCGCGCCGTGTGCGCCCGCACAAAGCGCCGCGAAGTTCTGGTTGTCGTCGCCGGACAGGATCGCGAGCGGCGTGTCGTGCACGAGCCGGCTCATCCGGTCGAGCGTGCCGCCGCACTCCTTGATGCCCGCGACGCGCGGATCGCATGCGAGCGACTGCAGCGTCTCCAGTTCGACGTTCACGCCGGTGCGATATGGAATGTTGTAGACGAGCACCGGCAGGTCGGCGGCTTCGACGATCGCTTCGACGTGGCGGCGGATCCCGTCCTGCGTGGGCCGGACGTAGACGGGCGGCGTGACGAGTAGCCCGTCGGGCCGCAGCGCGGCGAGCTCGCGTGCGCGGGCGGCCGCGAAGTGCGTCGCGCTCGCGGTCAGGCCGACGACGATCGGCAGGCCGGGCACCGCGTCGCGCAGCGTCGCGAACACGGCGTCCTGTTCGCGCGCGTCGAGCAGCACGCCTTCGCCGGTCGTCGCGCCCGCGACGAACCCGGCGATGCCGGTGGCCGCATAGTGGCGCGCGAGCTGCGCGAGCGCGCCGTGATCGACGTCGCCGTCATGAAACGGCGTGATTATCGGCAGCCAGATACCTTCGAAACGTGTGTGCATGCAAAGCCTCATGGTGGAAACGGAGTGGGAGGAAACCGTTCCGCCAGCGGTATGCCGGAGCGAGGCGTGCGAGCAAGGAGAATGAAACGACCTGCGGGCATCCCGTCCGGCATTCGCCTGACGGGACGCGACGTCCCCGTCAGTCGAGGAGTCGTTTTTTGAGTTTCAGCCCGGCCGCGCGCGCACCTGCCGCGACGGCGGCAAGGATCGAGGGCGAGCGCAGGGAAGCGGACATGGATGAACCGGGAAAGGGCTGAGCGGCAATCTTAACACCGGATCTGGCGCGCCCGCGAGCGCCGCATGCCGCTTAGCAGGATTAGAGATTTGCTTTCCACGACAGATTGGAAGGCACGCCGCGCGCGGCCGCTAGAATGCCCGCTTACGTTTCGATGACAGCGCGTACGCGCGCCGTCGCGCACATTCACCACCACTGAACGGGGCACAACACGATGGCAAGCATCAAGGGGATCGGCCGCTGGCTGCACACGGGCACCGCGGCGGCGCTGATCGTCGCGGCAACGGCCGCGCACGCGGACACGTCGATCCTGAACGTGTCGTACGACGTGACGCGCGAGCTGTACAAGGACATCAACACGAGCTTCGCCGCCGCGTACAAGCAGCAGACCGGCGAAACCGTGACGATCAAGCAGTCGCACGGCGCATCGAGCGCGCAGGCGCTGTCGGTGCTGCAGGGGCTGCAGGCGGACGTCGTGACGATGAACCAGCCGAACGACATCGACCTGCTCGCCGAGCGCGGCCAGTTGCTGCCGAAGGACTGGCGCGCGCGCTTTCCGGACAACAGCTCGCCGTACTCGACGACGATGGTGTTCCTCGTGCGCAAGGGCAATCCGAAGGCGATCAAGGACTGGAGCGATCTCGCGAAGCCGGGCGTGCAGGTGATCATCGCGAACCCGAAGACGTCTGGCAACGGCCGCTACGCGTACCTTGCCGCATGGGGCTACCAGAAGCAGAAGGGCGCGACCGACCAGCAGGCGCTCGATTTCGAGAAGGCGATCTTCCGCAACGTGCCGGTGCTCGACTCGGGTGGCCGCGGCGCGACGACGACCTTCACGCAGCGCGGCATCGGCGACGTGCTCGTCACGTTCGAGAACGAAGTCGCGCTGATGGATACGGGCGCGTCGGGCGCGGAATTCGACGCCGTGTACCCGTCGGCGAGCATCCTCGCGGAGCCGCCGGTCGCCGTCGTCGACAAGGTTGCCGACAAGAAGGGCACGCGCAAGGTCGCGCACGCGTATCTCGACTATCTGTACACGCCGCAGGCGCAGGAGATCATCGCGCAGCACCACCTGCGCCCGCGCGACGCGAACGTGCTGAAGAAGCACGCGGCCGAGTTCAAGCCGCTGAAGACGTTCAGCGTCGAGCAGGTGTTCGGCAGCTGGGCGAACGCGCAGAAGATCCACTTCGCGGACGGCGGCACGTTCGACCGCGTGATCGTCGACCGGAAGTAGGCGCGGCGCACGCACGTTGCGCAGCCGGCCGCTCATGCGGCCGGTTTTTTTTCGTCGTGCGCCGGCAGACATGCGCTGCGGCAGCGCCGTGCATTCCGGCCGCCGTCTGCGCGTGCTACGCTCATCGCCTCCTTGCTCCAGGCCTCGCGCGATGACCGTCGATTCGTCTTCCCCCGCCTCCCGCGGCCGTGGCCGCAAGCTCTGGTCGGGCACCCGCCCCGTGATCGCGTACGGGATGCCGCCGCTCGGCTGGCGCGACCTCTACCATCGCGCGCTGACGGTGAGCTGGCCCGTGTTCTTCCTGTCGCTCGCGGTGCTGTTTCTGCTGCTCAACGGCGGCTTCGCGATGCTCTATCTGCTCGGTCACGCGCCGATCGCGAACCAGTCGCCGGCCGGGTTCGCCGGCGCGTTCTTCTTCAGCGTCGAGACGCTCGCGACCGTCGGCTACGGCGACATGCATCCGCAGACGGTCTACGCGCACCTCGTCTCGACGTTCGAGATCTTCATCGGGATGTCGGGCATCGCGCTGGCGACCGGCCTCGTGTTCGCGCGGTTCTCGCGGCCGCAGGCGAAGATCCTGTTCGCGCGCTACGCGATCGTGCGGCCGCTCAACGGCCGGATGACGCTGATGGTGCGTGCCGCGAATGCGCGCCAGAACGTGATCGCCGAAGCGCAGGCGAAACTGCGGCTGATGCGCATCGAAGGCACGCACGAGGGCTATACGCTGCGCAAGATCCACGACCTGCCGCTCGTGCGCAACGAGCATCCGATCTTCCTGCTCGGCTGGAACCTGATGCACGTGATCGACGAAACGAGCCCGCTGTTCGGCGAGACGGTCGAGTCGCTCGCCGCGCGCGATGCGTCGCTGCTGATCACGATCGAAGGCTCCGACGAAACGACGTCGCAGGTCATGCAGGCGCGCTACTCATGGACGCATGCGGACATCCGCTGGCTGCACCGCTATGTCGATCTGATGCACGAGGAGGACGGCGTCACGCACATCGACTACACCCATTTTCACGATGTCGTGCCGGTGGACCTCGATAGCGACGAGCGAGGTTCGCCGGGTGTGATCGTCGATGCCGGCGTGTCGGCGCCGCCCGCATCCGGGCCGGCGGCGTAGCGCGGGTGCCACGCGCGACCGGTCGCGGCATCCGGGCGCGATCGCCGCGATCCGATGCCGTGCCGTTCGCGACGTGTCACGCGTGCAGCAGCCGCGCCGCTTCGCGCTGTTCGACGGCCATCGCGCGGCGGTAGCCGTCGCGATCCTCGGCGCGGGCGATGTAGTCGCCGAGCACGCCTTCGTGCTGCAGCAGGTGCGCGTCGAATGCGATCTTCAGCGTACTGGCGAGCAGCAGATCGGCCGCGGTGAAGTGATCGCCGACGAGCCACTGGCTATGGGCGAGCGTCTGCGCGAGCGCGCGCTGCACGCGCGTGATGTTGCCCCAGCCGAACGCGACCGGATTGCCCGACGCGCCGGTGAATTTCTCGGCCATCGCGGGCTCGAGACAGGTGGGCGTGAAGAACATCCATTGCAGGAAGCGGCCGCGCAGCGGATCGTCGGGCGCAACGCCGAGGCCGGCGCCCGGGCAGCGATCGGCGAGATAGAGCAGCACGGCGCCCGATTCGGCGAACGGTTCGCTGCCGTCGTCGAGCGCCGGCAGCTTCGCCATCGGATTGACCTGGACGAACGCGTCGCTGCGCTGTTCGTGCGAGCGCAGATCGATCGGCACGAGCTCGTAGACGGCGCCGATTTCCTCCAGCATCCACAGCGCCCGGAATGCCCGGGTTTTCGGCCAGTAGTAGAGTTTCATCGCGCCTCCGCGTATCGGTGTGCGTGTCGGGTCGGTCGATGCTCAAGCGTACCCGAGCGGCAGCGGTTCGGACAGCGGCGAATGGGGAAGCGGACGGGCGCGGCATGGCCGCGGATTAATAGTCATGCGAGGTCGCGCGAGCGCGAATTCGCCACGAATCTCCCGGAAAGCGGCGTGCGACGGAAGTTCTATGTACAACTAGTAATTTAATGACTATTCGGGGATTGGCCGACGTTTGGGCGCTTCGAGTCGGCACCGCTACACTGTCCGGCGCAAATTTGCGCCGGCGTCGCGGCTTGGTCGGACGAACGCTCGAGGCATCGCTTTCGACGGACGGCGGCAGAAGGAAGGCGCGTCATAATGGGAACAACGAAGGGCCGCCCGGCAGGCGCTCGAAGATGCGCGCGGCAGCGGCCGGCACACCATACTCGGACGGTGTGGCGCGGCTCGTCCGAGTAATCGAATTCAAGCCTATGCGAGCGTATTCGGCGAATCGCGCGCGGCCGTCACGCGCCGCGCATGCCGGCTCTATCGCGCACGGAGAAAAACAACGCATGACGCACGACGATCGCATCACGATCATTCCCCGGCGAACGCCCGAATCGGCCGCGATGCGCGCCGAGCTCACGCGGGCGATGGCAATCACGGCCCGGCTCAACCGGCTGACGTTCGACGATGCGGACCAGGTTCGTACATTGTTCGGCGAACTGATCGGCACGGCGATGGATGGCGGTTTCCTGCTGATCCCGCCGTTCTACGCGACGGGCGGCGCGGATACGCGGGTCGGCCGTAACGTGTTCATCAACCAGAACTGTACGTTCTATGACCTCGGCGGCCTCGATATCGGCGACGACGTGATGATCGGGCCGAACGTGAGCCTCATCACGTCGGGCCATCCGATCGAGCCGTCCCGCCGGCGTGACGCCGTCGTCGCGCGGCCGATCGTGATCGGGCGCAACGTGTGGATCGGCGCGGGCGCGACGATCATCGGCGGCGTGACAGTCGGCGAGAACGCGGTGATCGCCGCGGGGGCGGTCGTGACGAAAGACGTTCCGCCGGATACGCTGGTCGGCGGAAACCCGGCGCGGGTCATCCGTTCGATCGCGGAGTGACGGGCTTGCCGATGACGCGCGCCGCCGCGCGAATGTGGATAACCGGCGCTTCCATTCACTCGGAACGCTGTGAAATCGAACGGTGAGCGCGCGGGCGCATGCAGAAATGGCGCGGCCGATAAGGCGGTGACGCAAGGGCACTGGTAGCCGGACGTGTGCCGTTGACCTTTTGCCATCCTTTTCCTCGCATCGATCTCGCTTTGAGCGGTTTCTGGCTGTCGCTCGGTTGATCGGGAGCTATCTCGAAAATTGAAATGCGATGGAAGCCCCTGCATTGTTTCTGGCGTTCTGATTTCGGTGCCGACGTGTAGGGTATCGAACCGATGCGTATGCAACTACTGGTCTTGTGCAGAACGGAAAGAACATTGTCAATCCAGTCGGAAGGGGAAGGTATGGCGGTTCAAGAGCCAACGAAGAGCGGTTTCGAAAAATGGAGGGACGGTATCGGTAAGGCAGCCGGCGATGTCAAGTGGGATATCTGGGATTGCGAAATTCAGATGGCAGTGAGCGAATACAATCGACATTTGTCGGGGGTTTACCGGCTACCGACCACTGGACTGGCTTCTGATTAAGGCAATGCTGTGGGTTGAAACCGGGGCGAATAGCTCGGAGTGGAAGATCAAACCATTGCAGATCGGGGTATCGGGGGACCCAGGTTTGACATCATTCCTTTCGGTTAACGAAGGCGGTGATTTGATTCTGCCGTCCGCCTGGAAAGGACAGCTAACCGTGGAGTCCGCGAGAACGATCCCTCAGCATAATCTCAGGGCCGGAATCGGCTACTTGCTTATGCGCATGGCAACCTTCGAGCATCGGAGCGTGGTTGGTGCGGGCGCCAGGGTCTATGACGTCACAGTCAAGCCGGGCGATAGCCTCGATAAAATCGCAAAGGCCCACGGCAGCACGATCGACGTGCTGAAAAAGCTGAATCCAATGATCACGATGTTGCGGCCTGGACAAGTGTTGAAGTGTCAGAAGGCCGCAGTCGCGCGTGTCATCACGGGGTGGCGGCCGTTCACTGCGACATCGGTGGCGTTACGGTACAACTCAATGCGTCGCGATCAGAACTACGCAAAGAAACGTGATTTCGCATGGAGTTTGGTGCAAGGGGGAGCGGAGATTTTATGCGCGCAGTAAGAAGAATGGGCTTCGCGTTCGCGCTGGCGTTTCCGCTCCTGTCGATCGCCGCACCCGACAACATCGTCGATAGCGAGAAGGACCTGTACGAAGAGTGCAGTGCCTATTCGCAAGCTGATATGAAGGACTGCTTTGCGCAGAAGGCCAGTGAGAGTCGAATATATTTAAAAAAGGCCGAATCCGATGCGCTTGCTGCTATAAAAAAATGGGATGAAGATAATAAATATATTCACGCATCCGAGTTGGTCTTGATGGTATCGAATAAGGAATTCGAGAAATATCGCGCGGCTCAATGTGAATTCTCCGCTTCCCTGAGCGGCGGTGGCGCGGGGAACGCCCGCGAAATGGGGCGCTTGGCGTGTGTCGCAGAACTGAACAACAGACGCGCTCAGCAGCTACGCCACGCCGTATCGGACTTGCCGTTGAAGTAGCGTCGACGCACACGTCGTCCAGCCCGGCCGCAACGAAATGCGAACCGGCTGGTGTGACGAGGCTCGGCGGCGGCGTGACGGTCGCAGAGAGCGCGGTGGGCCGGCGGCGACCGACGTGATACGGGACGTGCCGCCGAAGACGTTGGTCGGCGGCAATCCAGCGCGCGTCACCATTCGCTCGCCGGGTCAGGCCGAGACGGCGCGCCCGCTCGGTGGCCGGCGATCGGCTCGATGTGGACAATCGGCTTTCCATCCCACTCGAAACGCTGTGCGTTCGAATGGTGAGTGTGCTGCGCGAGCTGTAGACAAAGCCCTGTCAGGCGCTCGCCGACTTGTTCCGGATGGGAGCGGGACGCGCTCGCGCCGATGTATCGGGAACTGACCGTGCCGTCGTGTTCATTGTGGATATCCCAACGTCGAAACGACTCGGCGCGCTGTGCAATTCATCGGTGAGGGTGAACTCACGCGGTGGAATGTGTGCCGTCAGGTGTGGATAACCGCACGGTGAAACGACGCGAAATGCTGTGGATTTGAACGGTGAGCGCCGGCGGCCGATCGCACGAGGTGCCTGTTTCGGCACGAGTTGCCGATCTCCGGCGCGTCGCGGCATGCCGGCATTCTAACGGTATGCGTGAAAGTGCAATCGATTCGCGTGCGTGCGTTGGTGTGGATATATGACACCCGAAGCGACTCGCAGCGCTGTGCATCGCAATGGTCAGGGCATGCGTCCGCTAGGCGCGGCGCGCGTGTCGACGCGTCTGTCCGACCGCCGAAGCGACTTGGCGCATCATGCGCGCAATCGCTCGGAGCGTGCAAGGCGTCGAAGAGCAGCACCGACCTTCCATGTGGATATCGGCACCCGAAAACCACTTCGATGCCTGTGCATTTCAATGGTGAGCGTGTGAAACGGGATCGATTCGGACCGCGGATTGCGGGGGCGGGTATCCACATCGGGGCGGCGCATCCGATCTTGGCTTTGCCTTCAGACCCCTAATACGCAGAGTCGGGCGGGGTTCGGTGATCAGTTTCCACTCGCGTGCGGACAGGCGGCTCGATCACGTCGGCCATACTCACCGTCGAAACGCACAGCGATTGGAGTCGTGGCGGGAATCGAGTCTCCATGCAGTGCTCGGGACGCTGGTTCGATCGCGTGCCCATACTCACCGTCGAAACGCACAGCAATTCGAGTGGTGGCGGGAATCGAGCGTCCACGCGCGGCTGGGGTCCCATTTCGATCACGTGCCCGCGCACTCACCGTCGAAATGCACAGCGATTTGAGTGGTGTCGGGAATCGAGCATCCGCGCACGGCTGGGGCCCCATTTCGATCGCGCGCCGACGCTCACCGTCGAAACGCACAGCGATTCGAGTGGTGTCGGGAATCGAGCGTCCACGCGCGGCTGGAGCCCCCGTTTCGATCGCGCGCCGACGCTCACCATCGAAATGCACAGCAATTCGAGTGGTGTCGGGGTCGGGCGTCCACGTGTGACTCCGGGTCCTGCCCGAATCGCGTGCCGGTGCTCACCGATGAAATGCACAGGGATTCGACTGGTCGCCGAGGGAGATGTCCACACCCAAATCACTCGCGGCGCTGTGGTTTTCAACGGTGAGCGCCGAGTCCCGATCAAGCTGCGTGGCCATTCCCTTGCGGATATCCGGGCATCGACGCCACTCGAAACGCTGTGGGTTCGAACGGTGAGCGCGCGACCCAACCGTCCGGGTTGCGCGGCCTTGTGGACATCCCGTTGGCCGAACGACTCGCAATGCTGTGCTTTTCCATGGTGAGGGCATTGGCCCGCAACCGCCGAAACCCGCGTCGCGCGGGTCTCGAGCGCCGCCGTCCCCGGCATCGGGCCGATATTCCGCAGCCGGGAGCGGTACCGCCTTCTGCCGCCCGCCGCGCTGCCATTCGAACCGCACCGATCTACCCCGCGCGAAAACTCTCTCAATTCCGACCCAAAACCTGCGCGCTTTTTCTCACCCCGCGCGGTCCCGCGCAAGATGAGAAAAAACTTTCTCGTCTCCCCGCGAAAAAATAGAGCCATCCAGCCGCTCCGGCCGGCGTCGCCCGATGCCGCCGCGATCGGCCCCAGAACAGCACAATCAGGAGACATCCCCATGACCGCCCGCCTGCCAGTCGACGGCACGCCCGCACTATCCGACTACCGTCTGACCGACAACCTGACCGCGACGCGCGGCCGGATCTTCCTGACCGGCACGCAGGCGCTGGTCCGCCTGCTGCTCATGCAGCGCGCGGCCGACACCGCGCAGGGCCTGAACACGGCGGGCTTCGTCAGCGGCTACCGCGGCTCGCCGCTCGGGATGGTCGATCAGCAGCTGTGGAAGGCGAAGAAACTGCTCGATGCCGGCGGCGTGCGCTTCCTGCCCGCCATCAACGAAGAACTCGGCGGCACCGCGGTGCTCGGCACGCAGCGTGTCGAGGCCGACCCGGAGCGCACCGTCGATGGCGTGTACGCGATGTGGTACGGCAAGGGCCCGGGCGTCGACCGCGCGGGCGACGCGCTCAAGCATGGCAACGCATATGGTTCGTCGCCGCACGGCGGCGTGCTGGTGGTGGCAGGCGACGACCACGGCTGCGTGTCGTCGTCGATGCCGCACCAGAGCGACTTCGCGATGATCGCGTGGCACATGCCGATCGTGAACCCGTCGAACATCGCCGACATGCTCGAATTCGGCCTGTACGGCTGGGCGCTGTCGCGTTACTCGGGCGCGTGGGTCGGCTTCAAGGCGATCTCGGAGACCGTCGAGTCCGGTTCGACCGTCGATCTCGACGCACTGCACACGCAATGGCCGGCGCCGCCGGGCTTCACGCCGCCGGCAGGCGGCCTGCACAACCGCTGGCCCGACCTGCCGAGCCTGACGATCGAAGCGCGCCTCGCCGCGAAGCTCGACGCGGTGCGTCATTTCGCGCGCACCAACAGCATCGACAAGTGGATCGCGCCGAGCACGCATGCGAACGTTGGCATCGTCACCTGCGGCAAGGCCCACCTCGACCTGATGGAGGCATTGCGCCGCCTCGACCTGACGGTCGGCGACCTCGACGCGGCCGGCGTGCGGATCTACAAGGTCGGCCTGTCGTATCCGCTCGAGATGACGCGCATCGAGACGTTCGTCGACGGGCTCGCCGAAGTGCTGGTGATCGAGGAGAAGGGCCCCGTCATCGAGCAGCAGATCAAGGACTACCTGTACAACCGCGCGGACGGCGCGCGCCCGCGCGTGCTCGGCAAGCACGACGCGGCCGGCGCGTGCCTGCTGTCCGAACTCGGCGAACTGCGGCCGTCGCGGATCCTGCCGGTGTTCGCCGACTGGCTCGCGCGCCACAAGCCGGCGCTCGACCGGCGCGAGCGCGTCGTCGATCTTGTCGCGCCGCAGATCCTGTCGAACGAAGCGGACGCGGTGAAGCGTACGCCGTACTTCTGCTCGGGCTGCCCGCACAACACGTCGACGAAGGTGCCGGAAGGCTCGATCGCGCAGGCCGGCATCGGCTGCCACTTCATGGCGTCGTGGATGGAGCGCGACACCACGGGCCTGATCCAGATGGGCGGCGAGGGCGTCGACTGGGCCGCGCATGCGATGTTCACGAACACGAAGCACGTGTTCCAGAACCTCGGCGACGGCACCTACTTCCACTCGGGCATCCTCGCGATCCGCCAGGCGGTCGCCGCGAAGGCGAACATCACGTACAAGATCCTCTACAACGACGCGGTCGCGATGACGGGCGGCCAGCCGGTCGACGGCAGCATCTCGGTGCCGCAGATCGCGCGGCAGGTCGAGGCGGAAGGCGTGTCGCGCTTCGTCGTGGTGTCCGACGAGCCGGAGAAGTACGACGGCCATCACGGGCTGTTCCCGAAGGGCACGACGTTCCACCACCGCAGCGAGCTCGACGCGGTGCAGCGCGAACTGCGCGAGACGCCGGGCGTCACCGTGCTGATCTACGACCAGACCTGCGCGGCCGAGAAGCGCCGCCGCCGCAAGAAGGGCGAGTTCCCCGACCCGGACAAGCGCCTGTTCATCAACGACGCGGTATGCGAAGGCTGCGGCGACTGCGGCGTGCAGTCGAACTGCCTGTCGGTCGAGCCGCTCGAGACGCCGCTCGGCCGCAAGCGCCGCATCGACCAGTCGTCGTGCAACAAGGATTACTCGTGCGTGAACGGCTTCTGTCCGAGCTTCGTGACGGTCGAAGGCGCGGCGCTGAAGAAGGCGGCCGGCGCCGCATTCGACGAAGCGGCGCTCGCCGCGCGCGTCGACGCGCTGCCGGTGCCCGCGACGCACCTCGACGCGGCGCCGTACGACATGCTCGTGACGGGCGTCGGCGGCACGGGCGTCGTCACGGTCGGCGCGCTGATCAGCATGGCCGCGCACCTCGAAGGCAAGAGCGCGTCGGTGCTCGACTTCATGGGCTTCGCGCAGAAGGGCGGCTCGGTGCTGTCGTTCGTGCGGATCGCGTCGAGCGACCGCTGGCTGAACCAGGTGCGCATCGACACGCAGCAGGCCGACGTGCTGCTCGCGTGCGACATGGTGGTCGGCGCGAGCGCCGAGGCGCTGCAGACGGTGCGCCACGGGCGTTCTCGCATCGTCGTCAACACGCACCGGATTCCGAACGCGTCGTTCGTGCAGAACCCCGACGCGAGCCTGCACGCGGACGCGCTGCTCGAGAAGATGCGCCACGCGGCCGGCAACGGCTATCTGTCGAGCTGCGACGCGCAGGCGCTCGCCGCGAAATTCCTCGGCGACTCGATCGGCGCGAACATCCTGATGCTCGGCTACGCGTGGCAGCTCGGCCTCGTGCCGGTGTCGCTCGCCGCGATGATGCGCGCGATCGAGCTGAACAACGTCGCGGTGCCGATGAACAAGCTCGCGTTCTCGATCGGCCGGATGGCCGCGGGTGACGCCGCAGGCCTCGATGCGTTGTGGAACGCGCGTCACACGGTGGCCGCCACGCATGCCGCGCCGCAGACGCTCGCCGAGCTGATCGCCGATCGCGAGGCGCGTCTCGACGCGTACGGCGGCGCGCGCTACGTCGAGCGCTACCGCGCGCTGGTGAACGCGGCGCGCGCGAAGGGCGACGATGCGCTGACGCGCGCGGTCGCGACGACGTTCTACCGGCTGCTAGCGGTGAAGGACGAATACGAGGTCGCGCGGCTGTACGCGGACGGCGAGTTCCGCACCGCGCTCGAAGCGCAGTTCGAAGGCGTGCCGGGGCAGGACTATCGCGTGAAGTTCAATCTGGCGCCGCCGACGGTCGCGAAGGCAGGCCGCGACGGCAGCGCGCCGAAGAAGCGGGTGTTCGGCCAGTGGATGTGGCCGGTGCTCGGCACGCTCGCGCGCGTGCGCGGCCTGCGCGGCACGTGGCTCGATCCGTTCGGCCGCACGGCCGAGCGCAGGATGGAGCGTGCGCTCGCGGACGACTACGAGGCGACGCTCACGCGTGCGCTCGCTGCGATGACCGCGGAGAATGCGGCGCAGGTCACGCAGCTGGCGGATCTGCATGCGCGCGTGCGCGGCTTCGGTCACGTGAAGGTGCGCAACCTCGCCGGCGTGAAGCGTGCGGAGCGCGAGCTCGCGCTGCAGCTCGGCATCGACGCGGCGACGAGCGCGGCCGTGCAGCACGCGCTCGACGAGATGAAGGGCGCGGGCATGCTGAAGGGGATCCCGGTCGTGGTCGCGAAGTAACGCGAACGCGCGCGGATGTGCCGGATGTGCAAACGGTGACGCTCATGATGGGCGACCCACCCGGAGACGGCCGTCGGAGAGCCGCTCCCGTGCAACGAGGGGATAGTCCAGCATCCTGCTAGACGATCCCTTTCTTGCGCGTCGACAGCGCCGTCTCCGACAGATCGATCTCCCGGATCAGCTTCGTCAGCGTCTCGTCGGAAATCCTGCTTTCGCTGCGCAGCCGGTACAGCACCGAACGTTCCGCGCGCACCGCGGCGATCCGCATCTGCAGTTCCATCGTTTCCGCCTGCTTCGCTTGCGCACGCGGCGTCGGGCCGTCCTCCGCGAGCGCGGCGAGGCGGCGGCGATACTGGTCCATCACGCGCGCCGAGATGTCCGCGCAGCGCGCGGCGCCCGATTCGTCGAGATCGGCCGAGATCGCGTCGTGCGACGCATCGATTGCACGTATCGCCGCCTGCGCGGCGGCGGCGCGCGCGCGGCGCTCCTCGTCGGCGAGCGGATTGCGCGTCGAGCGCACGCCGCGCAACAGCAGCGGCAGGCCGATCACCGCGACGATCAGCGAGCCGAGAATCACCGCCGACGCGACGAAGATCGCGGTGTCGCGCCCGGGCAGCGGCGTGCCGTCGGACAGCGCGACCGGAATCGACAGCACGCCCGCGAGCGTGACGGCGCCGCGCACGCCGCCGACCGTCATCACCGCGATCGTGCGCACGCCGGCCATCGTGCCGGCGAGGCCGTGGCGCGCCGCGCGGCGGCTCGCGATCCAGCGCAGCAGCCACACCCACAAAAAGCGGATCGCATACAGCGCGAGCATCATCGCGCATACGTTGAAGATCATCCGGCCGACGAGCGCGTCGCTCGTGTGATGCGCGTCGACGAGCGCACGGCCGATGATGTGCGGCAACTGCAGCCCGAGCATGATGAACACCATGCCGTTGAACACGAACTCGATCATCGCCCACGTGCTTTCCGCCCGCACGCGCGACGCGACGGTGCTTTTGCGCGAGAAGCTCGTGTAATTCATCATCATCCCGGCCGATACGGCCGCGAGCACGCCGGACAGATCGAGGTGCTCGGCGAACAGATACGCGGCGAACGGCACGAGCAGCGTCATCACGATGCCGGGGGCCGGATCGCCTTCCTGCTCGGCGTTCAGGAAGCGCGTCGACAGCGCGCTGAACAGCCACGCGACGATCGCGCCCGTCGCGAGCCCGCCGGCCGCGACGATCACGAACGTGATCGACGCGTCGCGCAGCGAGAACACGCCGGTGAGCGCGGCCGCGATCGCGAACTTCAGCGCGACGAGGCCCGACGCGTCGTTCATCAACGCCTCGCCTTCGAGGATGTGCATCAGCTGCGGCGGAATCCGCCCCTTGCCGGCGATGCCCGACAGCGCGACCGCGTCGGTCGGCGACAGCACGGCCGCGAGCGCGAACGCGATCGGCAGCGGCAACTCGGGTATCAGCCAATGCGCGAAGTAGCCGACCGCGAGTACCGTCATGAACACGAGCCCGAACGCGAGCATCAGGATCGCGCGGCGCTGCAGGTACAGCTCGCGTTTCGGAATCCGCCAGCCGTCCGCGAACAGCAGCGGCGGAATGAACAGCAGCATGAAGATTTCGGGATCGAACGTGACGTGCAGATCGAGCTTCGGCCACGCGAGCATCGCGCCGAACACGATCTGCATCAGCGGCAGCGGAAGCCGCAACGGCAGCACGCGCGTGATCGCGCCGGACAGCGCGACGGTGAGCAGCAGGATCAGGACTGTGAAAACGATTTCCATCGATACGGCAACTGGGAGAATGAAATATTCGTCCGGAGTGTAGCGTGACGGCGTGAGCGGTGCGTTCGAGTGCGCCGGTGCGCATGCACGCAAACGGTGCGTCCGGTCCGCGCCACGCTGGTGCGGCGGCGCGGAACCCGCGCACCACACCCGTGTTCAGCGCTTGCACGGAGCTTGCTTAATGCTTGCGTACCGTCCGGCACCGGCCGGACAACCGAGGATTCCACCATGACATTGCGCACGCCGTCCCGTTCACCCGCCGCGATCCGCGGCATCGCCAGGAGGGCGCCATGACGATCGTGCAGCAGGAGCGTCCGGCCGCCGCGTCGCCGTACCGTTTCGAGCGGGAGATGAGCTCCGGCCTCGAACGCCTGGCCACGCAGCATCGCGACCTGACGCTCACGACCGTGTTCCAGCCGATCTTCAGCCTGTCGCACCAGCGCGCGGTCGGCTACGAGGCGCTGCTGCGCGCGCATGATGCGCTCGACCGCGCGGTGTCGCCGCTCGACGTGTTCGGCGAGGCCGCGCGCCAAGGCGAGCTGCTGCAGCTCGACCGGCTCGCGCAGGCGCTGCATCTCGAGAATTTCGCGCTGCTCGGCGCCGAGCGCGAGTGGCTGTTCCTGAACGTGCATCCGGGCGTGCTCACCGACCCGTTCCAGGCCGCCGCGCTGTTCGCGAACCTGAAGCGGCTCGGGATGCCGCCGCGCCGCATCGTGCTCGAAGTGCTCGAGCAGCGCGCGGAGGACGTCGAGCGGCTCGCCGAAGCCGTGCGCGAATTCCGCGCGCAGGGTTTCCTGATCGCGCTCGACGATTTCGGCGCCGGGCACTCGAATCTCGAGCGCATCTGGCAACTGAACCCGGACATCGTGAAGCTCGACCGGATCATGCTGTCGCACGCGGCGCACCGCACCGGGCTCACCGCGATCCTGCACGGGCTCGTCACGCTGCTGCACGAGGCCGGCAAGCTCGTGCTGGTCGAAGGGATCGAGACCGAGCACGACGCGCAGATCGCGCTGGCGTGCGAGGCCGATTTCGTGCAGGGCTATTACTTCGGCCGGCCGGCGCCCGGTCTGCCCGACAGTGCGACGGCGACCGGCTGCATCGGCGAGCTGACCGAGCGGTATCGCGAGCAGACCGAAGCGCGCGAGCGGCGCGACGCGCAGCGGCTCGCGCCGTACCTGCGCGCGTTCGACCGCGCGGCCGAGCGGCTGGCGGCCGGCGAGCCGCTCGACGAGGTGTGCTGGAACTTCCTCGCGCTCGACGATGCGGCGCGCTGCTTCCTGCTCGATGCGCGGGGCCGCCAGGCGGGCCGCAACGTCGTGCTGCGCGCGGACCGCGCGCTTGCCGAGGCGCGCTTCTCGCCGCTCGCGGACGCGCAGGGGGCGAACTGGCTGCGCCGGCCGTATTTCCGCACGGCGATCGGCGAGCCCGGACGCGTGCAAGTGACGCGCCCGTACCTGTCGATCAACGAGGCGCAGCCGTGCGTGACGCTGTCGGTGGCCGTGCGCATCGGCGATGCGCTGCACGTGCTGTGCGGCGATATCGACTGGGCCGACGAGGACGCGGGCGGCGCATAGCGGGCGCGGCGCTGGCGCGGTTCACGCCGCTCGGCTAGGATGCGCGAATTGTCCAGACGATTCGCGAGCCGCCGATGACCCGCACCGCCGCTTCCACCGTCCTCCTCGAAGTGATCGCCACGACCGTCGGCGACGCGAAGGCCGCCGCCCGCGCGGGCGCCGACCGCCTCGAACTCGTCACCGCGATCACCGAGGGCGGCCTCACGCCGAGCGTCGGCCTGATCGAGGCCGTCGTCGCCGCGGTGCCGATTCCGGTGAACGTGATCGTGCGCCCGCACAGCCGCTCGTTCGTCTACGACGCGGACGACCTGCGCGTGGTCGAACGCGACGTGCGCGCGGCCGGCGCGGCCGGCGCGAACGGTGTCGTGTTCGGTGCGCTCGATGCGCGCGGCGACGTCGATCTCGCCGCGCTCGAGCGCGTCGCGGCTGCCGCCGACGGGCGCGACCTGACGTTTCATCGCGCGTTCGACGTGTCGCGCGATCTCAATGCCGCGTTCGATGCGCTGCTGCGCGTGCCGGCCGTCACGTCGGTGCTGACGTCGGGCGGCCATCCGTCGGTGCTCGACGCCGCCGCGACGATCACGCGGCTCGTGCGGCACGCGGCCGGCTCGACATGTGCGGTGCTGGCCGGCTCGGGGCTGACGGTCGATGCGGTCGGCGACTTCGTTCGCGCGACCGGCGTGCGCGCCGTGCATTTCGGCTCCGGCGTGCGGCTGCGCGGCGAAGTGCTGGCGCCGGTCGACGAACGGCAGATCGAACGCGTGCGCGCGGCGCTCGACGGGGCGGCTGCGCACGTGTGATGCCGCCGCGACCCGCACGCCGATACGCACGCCGGCGCGCGTCAGTCGTAACGGATCGTCAGATCCTTCAGGATCTCGACATTGCCCCACTTGAACGAACAGCGCCGGCCGACCTCGACCGCGTGACCGTCCTGCGTTTCGCTGACCGGCGCGCAGCCGCCGGAGATCTTCACGGTGGGCGTGCCTTGCTGCGACAGCGGGAATTCGATCGCCGCGTCCTTCGGGATCGTGTGCGTGAGCGCGACGTCCTCGATATAGTCGTCCGGTAAAACGAAGATCAGCGCGCGGTCGACCTTGAGCGTGTAGTAGTCGTGCTGGAACGGTACGCTCGTCACGCAGAGTTCGCTGGCGTGTCCGTTCAGCGTCTGCGTCGAGCATTTCGGCGCCGCGGCGTGCGCGGTGGTTGCGACGGCGGCCAGCAGCATCAGTGCCGTTTTCTTCATGGCTGTTTCCCCGGTTGTGTGACTGGATGCCCGCGCGATCGACGGGCATCCGGTGCATCCGGCACACCCGCCGTTTCGCGGCGGACCCGCAATGTTAGTGCGGAGCCCGCGTCCGTGCACGCGATCGGCAACGTTCTGCGACGAAGCATGAAAAAAGCCGGGGCATGCCCGGCTTCGTCATTTGCGCGCGATGCGCGCCGCTACTGCGGTCGCTTACGCGCGCTCCTCCAGCGCATCGGCCTGGCTCGCGCGAATCCCGAGCCGCTCGAACAGCGCGCGGTCGCGCTGCGTCTGCGGGTTGCTCGTCGTCAGCAGCTGGTCGCCGTAGAACATCGAGTTCGCGCCGGCGAGGAAGCACAGCGCCTGCATCGCGTCGTCGAGCTGCTCGCGGCCGGCCGACAGGCGCACGACCGCCTTCGGCATCGTGATGCGCGCGACCGCGATCGTGCGCACGAACTCGAACGGGTCGAGCGGCGCGGTGCCTTCGAGCGGCGTGCCTTCGATCGCGACCAGGTTGTTGATCGGCACCGATTCCGGATACGGATTCAGGTTCGCGAGCTGCGAGATCAGGCCCGCACGCTCGCGGCGCGATTCGCCCATCCCGATGATGCCGCCGCAGCACACGTTGATGCCCGCATCGCGCACGCGGTCGAGCGTGTCGAGGCGATCCTGGTACGTGCGCGTCGAGATCACCTGGCCGTAGAACTCCGGCGACGTGTCCAGGTTGTGGTTGTAGTAGTCGAGGCCGGCGTCGGCGAGTTGCCGAGCCTGCTCGTCCTCGAGCATGCCGAGCGTCATGCAGGTCTCGAGGCCAAGCTCCTTCACGCCGCGCACCATCTCGGTCAGCGCCGGCATGTGGCGCTCCTTCGGGTTGCGCCACGCGGCGCCCATGCAGAAGCGGCTCGCGCCGTTCGCCTTCGCCGCGCGCGCGGCGTCGAGCACCGCGTCGACGTCCATCAGCTTCTCGGCCTTCAGGCCCGTGTCGTGGTGCGACGACTGCGAGCAGTAGCCGCAATCTTCCTCGCAGCCGCCCGTCTTGATCGACAGCAGCGTCGACAGCTGCACCGCGTTCGCGTCGAAGTGCTCGCGGTGCACCTGCTGCGCGCGGAACATCAGGTCGTTGAACGGCAGTTCGAACAGCGCGACGACGTCGGCGACGCGCCAGCGCTGCGGCGCCGGAGCGGCCACGGCGATCGCGTCGGGTTGCACGGCTGCGGTCTGGGCTTGGGTCATGGTGGTTTTCCTTCGTGAATGCGGAGATCGGGGCGTCAATGCCGCGCGGCGCGCAGCGTGTCGACGAGCGCGGCGATGTCGAGCATCGCCGCGGCGGATTCGGGAGCGGCCGGGTTCATGTGCGCGATGCGGCCGACGAGCGGCGCGCGATGCTCGCGCGCGAGCCAGTCGCAGATCGTCGCGACGTTCTCGTCGGCATACGACATCGCCGGGTCGACGTGGTTCGCGACCCAGCCGGCGAGCGTGAGGCCGCGCGCGGCAATCGCATCGGCCGTCAGCAGCGCGTGGCTGATGCAGCCGAGCCGCACGCCGACGACGAGCACCACCGGCAGGCCGAGCGCAACCGCGAGGTCGGCCGTGTCTTGCGTGTCGTTCAGCGGCACGCGAAAGCCGCCGACGCCTTCGACGACGACCACGTCTGCGCGCGTCAGCGCTTCGCGATGGCTCGCGACGATCGTGTCGATGTCGAGGGTCACGCCTTCGTGCGCGGCGACGATATGCGGTGCGGCGGGCGCCTTCAGCAGGAACGGCGTGCGCAGCTCGGGCGGCAGCACGACGTTCGCGGCTGCGTCGAGCTGGTCGGCGTCCTCGTTGCGCCACACGCCGTCGCGCTCATACGCGCCGGCCGCGACCGGCTTCAGCGCGGCCGCACGCAGCCCGTGCCGCGCGAAACCGTGCAGCATCGCGGCCGACACGAAGGTCTTGCCGATTTCCGTGTCGGTGCCGGTGACGAAGACGGAGAGTGGTGCAGTCATGCTGCCTCCTGCCGGTCTGTTCCGGGCAGGGCGGCCGCCGCTTCGGCGGGCAGCGGACGTGTCGATCCGGAGTGGCGCTTTCGCGCGTACTGCGGTCCCATGCAAAGCTTCTGAGCGGAGGAGCGGTTCATCGTGCTTCGTTGCTGGCTTCCAGTAATGCGGCTTCGAGCCGCGCGAGATCGTCGAACGAATGCGCGGCCGACAGCGAGATGCGCAGCCGCGACGTGCCGGCCGGCACCGTCGGCGGCCGGATCGCGGGCACCCACAGGCCGTGCGCGTCGAGCGAGCGCATCGCCGCGAGCGTCGCGTCGTTGCTGCCGATCACGAGCGGCTGCACGGCCGTGTGCGAGTCGACCGGCTGCCAGCGCGTCGTGCGCAGCAGCGCGCGCGTGCGTTCGATCAGCGCGGCGAGGTGCGCGCGTCGCGCGTCGCCTTCGTCGCCGGCGATCACCTTCAGGCTTGCCGATACCGCATGCGCGACCGCCGGCGGCGCGGCCGTCGTGAAGATGTAGCTGCGCGCGCGCTGGATCATCCATTCGATCACCGTCTCGTGCGCGACGACGAACGCGCCCGCGACGCCGGCCGCCTTGCCGAGCGTGCCGACGTAGAGCAGGTTCGGCGAGCGCAGCGCGGCGGCCGCGAGCGCGCCGCGGCCCTGCGGGCCGAGCACGCCGAAGCCGTGCGCGTCGTCGACGACGAGCCATGCGCCGTGGCGCTCGGCCAATGCGACGAGCTCCGCGAGCGGCGCGATGTCGCCGTCCATGCTGAACACGGTATCGCTGACGATCAGCTTCGTTTCGGCGTCCGACGCATCGAGCAGCGCGGCGAGCGCGGCCATGTCCGCATGCGGATAGACCTGCACGTTCGCGCGCGACAGCCGGATCCCGTCGATCAGCGATGCATGGTTCAACGCGTCGGAGAAGATCGTCGCGTGCTTGGCCGCAAGCGCCGTCATCGCGGCGAGGTTCGCCATGTAGCCGGTGCTGAAGTACAGCGCGCGCGGCGCGTCGGAGAAGCCGCCCGCGAAGCCGGCGAGCTCGTCCTCGAGCGTCGCGTGCGCACGCGAATGGCCGCCGAACAGATGCGAGCCGCCGCTGCCGGCGCCGTAGCGCCGCGCGCCTTCGGCGAACGCGGCGACGAGCGCCGGATGCGCGGCGAGGCCGAGGTAATCGTTGCTCGCGAACCCGACGATGTCGCGGCCGTCGACGCGCATGTGCGCGTCGCATGCGGTGTCGGCGGTGCGGCGCACGCGGCGCAGGCCCTGCGCGTCGAGTTCGGCGAGGCCGCGCTGCAGCGTGCCGAGGAGGCCGGTCGTCGTCATGCGGCCTCCGCGAGCGTCGCATCGAGCGTGTCGCGCGTGCGCTGCGCGAGCCACGCGATGTCGTCGTCGCTCATCACGTACGGCGGCATCAGGTACACGGTCGTGCCGATCGGGCGCAGCAGCAATTCGCGTTCGAGCGCACGCTCGAAGAAGCGCCGCGAGAAGCCGCGTGCCGCGTCGCCGTCGAGCGCGACGTCGAACGCGAACAGCGTGCCGCGCTCGCGCAGGTGGCGCACCTGCGGATGCGCGTCGAGCGGCGCAAGCGCCGCGCGCATCGCGTCCGACTTGCGCGCGTTCGCGGCGAGCACGTCGTCGCGCGCGAACAGGTCGAGCGTCGCGACCGCCGCGCGGCACGCGAGCGGGTTGCCGGTGTACGAGTGCGAGTGCAGAAAGCCGCGCGTCGTGTCGTCGTCGTAGAACGCCGCGAACACGTCGTCGCGCGTGAGCACCAGCGACAGCGGCAGGTAGCCGCCGCTGATCCCCTTCGACAGGCACAGGAAGTCGGGCCACACGCCGGCCTGCTCGCACGCGAAGAAGGTGCCGGTGCGGCCGCAGCCGACCGCGATCTCGTCGGCGATCAGGTGCACGCCGAATTCGTCGCACAGCGCGCGCAGCCCGCGCACGTACGACGGGTCGTGCATGGCCATGCCCGCCGCGCACTGCACGAGCGGCTCGACGATCAGCGCGGCGATCTTGTCCGCGCGTTCGGCGAACAGGCGGCGGACGCCGGCGAGCGCGCGGCCTGCCACGTCCGCGGCCGTCTCGCCCGGCAGCGCGCCGCGGGCGTCGGGCGACGCGACCACGTGCGCGTTGCGGATCAGCGGGTCGTACGCGTCCTTGAACAGCGCGACGTCGGTCACGCCGAGCGCGCCGATCGTCTCGCCGTGATAGCCGTTCGCGACGCACACGAATTCGCGCTTGTCCGCGCGGCCGCGGTTGCGCCACGCGTGGAAGCTCATCTTCAACGCGATCTCGACGGCCGATGCGCCGTCCGACGCGAAAAACGCATGGCCGAGCGTGCGGCCGGTGAGCGCGTGCAGCCGCTCGGCGAGCTCGATCGCCGGCTCGTGCGTGCAGCCGGCGAGCATCGCGTGCTCGAGCGTGTCGAGCTGGTTCTTCAGCGCCGCGTTGATGTCCGGGTTCGCATGGCCGAACAGGTTCACCCACCAAGAGCTGATCGCGTCGAAGTAGCGGCGGCCGTCGCGGTCGAACAGCCACACGCCGGCGCCGCGCGCGACGGGGATCAGCGGCAGGCGCTCGTGGTGTTTCATCTGGGTGCAGGGATGCCAGACCGCGCGCAGGCTGCGCGCGACCCAGTCATCGGTGGCTGGCGTACTCAAGGCAACTCCGGGGATCAAACGGCGGCGGGTATCGAGCGGATACCGCGCGGCGACAGACGGAAAACGCGCTGAGATTAGCGTGTTCCGCCGCACGTTGCACTACCGGTTACAAACGCCGCAAAGCCTTGCCGGGCGGGAGTTCGACGCAGTTCGGCGGGGCTCGGGGCGGTACTCGCCAAATGTCCGGAAATCGCAGCAGATGACGACGTTCGAGTGACACCCCCCGACAGAAAAAAATCGTACGGCGCGCGTCTGCGCGACAGGCGGGAAATAGGGGCGGGAATACAAATGGGGCGTGAGCGAGGATGAGATGCCGGGGCAACCGGCAACCGGCAACCGAGGCCGCGACTCTGGCACGGCCGGGGTCCGGCGAAGGCCGGGAAAGGGCGCCGGCGGACGCGCGCGGGCGACGGAAGATACCGATGCGTCGCATGAGCGCGGGAACGGGCATGGGAATGCCGTCGCGGCCGGCGAGTGCGTTCAGGAAACGGGAAAGAAGGAAAAGTTCGACGCGCGAAGCGTCACGCCGACTTGCGCGGTCGCGCGTCAGCGCGAAGCCAGCGCGTGCGTAGCGGCGTCGTGCGTGCTGCTGTCGCCGTTATCGGCCGTCTGCGTCGCGTTGCCGCTCCACACGACGCGGTCGTTCACCGCATACAGCCGGCATGCGCCCGCACCTTGCTTCGCGCAGTTGTCGAGCGCGAGCGCCATCGGATCGTCGCCGCCTTCGGCCCACGACCACGCGCCTTCCGACGACACCGCGAATGCGCGGCTCGGATGCTGGCTCAGGAAGCGGCGATAGCCTTCGCGGCCGGCCTCGTCGACGAACGGCACCGCATCGACCGCATCGATCGACGCGTAGCCGGTCGCTTTCGGTTCGTGCGGGTCGGCAACGGCGTAGCGGACCGACGTCGGCAGGTTCAGCTCCGCGAGGAACGCATGCACGGCCGGCCACCACACGGGCACGCCATCGCGATCGACGATCAGCCGATGCGCGTCGTCCTTGTAGCGGCCGAAATCGATGAACTGCGCCTGCGTGCCGTGCGACACGTATGCGTCGTGCATCCGCGCGACGAGCGCGGGCGTCCACACCGAATCGTTGTCGCCGTACAGCCACAGCGAGCGCACGGCCGTATGCGCGCCGTACTGGTCGAACGCTTCGACGAGGTTGCGCTGCCAGCCGTCGCAGAGATCCTGGCGCAGCCCGCCGGAGAAGTTGATGATGCCGCGCACGCCGGGCGCCGCTTCGGTGCCGTACGCGACCGACACGAGCCCGCCGTGCGACGTGCCCGCGACGACGATGCGCGATGCGTCGATGTACGACTGATGCGACATGTAGCGCACGGTCGCGGCGACGTCGGCCGCCTGCGCGAGGCCGTTCTTGCCGACGTTGCAGCCTTCCTGCTGATACGTGCCGCCCGATCCGGCGAAGCCTTGGCGGTTCGGTGCGATCACCGCATAGCCGCGGCGCACGAATTCGCGCGCGAACGCGAGCGGCCGGCTGCGCGGCTGCTGATGCAGATCGCCGGCGTTCTTGCCGTGGTTGAAGACGACGAGCGGGAACGGGCCGGGGCCGTCCGGCTTGAATAGCGTGGCCTCGAGCATCACGGAGCCCGCGGCGTTGGCGGGAATGCTGATGATCTGTTCGTTGAGGTTCGCGGCGACCTGCGGGAGGCGCGAGTCGCCGTAATCGAAGCGCTCGGCGTGAGCGAGCGATCCGCTGGCCGTGGCCGCACCGGCATTTGCGTTCGACAGCGTACCGGCCTGAGCGGCCGACAGCGCACAGGCCGCCATCCATCCCACCAATACCTTGCTGAACGCCATTCGTAAGCCCTGCCATGCAACATGACCAATCTGACGGCCATCCTAGCCCGACAAAATCAGGTTGTGCAATGCAGGAATTACCCGGCGTCTGACACAGCAACCATTTGTCAGCGTTCGCTTACTTCGCCGTCGACATAGCGCCAGAAACCGTGCTCGTCGCGCGTGAAGCGACTCGTCTCGTGGAGCCGGTATGCGCGCCCGCCGACCTTGTAGCGGGCCACGAATTCGACCTCCGCGCGCCGTTCGTCGAACTGGACATGGCGTTTGACCGCGAGGCCGAGCCAGCGCGGCGCGTCGGGCGCATTCGGGTCGGCATCCAGATCGGCCGGGCAGGTGCGCGCATCCCAGGTCGCGCGCAGGTAGCCGGTCGCGCCGAGCACGTACGCGCTGTACCGCGAGCGCATCAACTCGAGCGCGGTGGAAGCGGCTTCACCGCCGTCGATGAAGCGGCCGCAGCAGGCCGCGTAGCGCGGCGGCGCGGCTTTGCCGGCCGGGGCAGGGGACGCGCCGCCGCACGGGCACGCGTCGGGTCGGTTCAAAATCATGCGAATCGGGAATTAACGACGCCGGGTTGTGATGCCGGCTTACCAGCTGAGCTCGACGCCGTCGTACTGGAAGAAACGGCCGTTGGCCTGCGACACGTCCGCACCGGCTTCGGCGATCACGCGGCGCATGCCGGTCACGCTCGTTTCCGGATCGATCGCGGCCTGCGCGCCGCCCATGTCGGTGCGCACCCAGCCGGGATGCAGCGAGATGCACGCGGCGTGGCGCGTCTGCAGCGATGCGATGCGCAGCACGTCGTTCAGCGCCGCCTTGCTCGCGCGGTACAGCCAGCCGGTCGTGCCGGTCGCTTCCGCGATACTGCCCATCCGGCTCGACACGACGGCCAGCACGCCGCGCGCGTCCTCGACGAGCGGCAGCAGGAGCGGCAGCAACTGCATCGGTCCGCGCACGTTCGTATGCATCACCGCGTCGAAATCCTCGGCGGAGATCGTCTCGACGCCTTCGGTGCGCGGCCCGTACACGCCCGACACCAGCACGGCCGCGTCGAGCCGTTCGCCGTCGAGCTTCCAGCCGAGCGCCGCGATCTGTTCGGGCTGCGCGATGTCGAGCGCGTGCGCGTGCGCGCCGAGGCTGCGCAGCGCGGCGAGCGACGCGTCGTCGCGCGCGGTCGCGATCACGTTCCAGCCGTCGCGCCGGTATTGCCGGACGAATTCGCGTCCGAGGCCGCGCGATGCGCCGACGATCAATACGGTTTTCATGTTCGCCGCTCCTTTGCGTTGCACCGCCGTCGCGGCAGTGTATCGGTGTCAGATCAGTTCGATGCCGTCGCGGCCGCGGTGATGACACGTATTCGTCCGGATGACGCAACGCGACGCGCGGCGCTGCGCCGCGCCGCGTTGCCCACGGCGCCGGTTACTGCGCGTCGCCGCACGGCTTCAGCGTATCGGCGACCGCCTGCGCGACGCCCTCGAGCCGCGCGGCGTCGGCCGCGACCATGTCGTTGTCCGGCGCATGCTGGCCGCGCGCGGTGAGCGCGGCGACACAGCGCTTGTACGTATCGTCGAGCGCATCGAAGTTCGACACGGCCATCCCGAGGTTGCGCATCCGGCCGTCGTGCACGCCGTACACGAGCGCGTGCACGGTCAGCGACTGGCCGCGCGCCCACGCGTCGTTGACGATCGTCGTGCGGCACACGTTGACCACCTGCTCGATCGCGTTCAGCTCGATCAGGCGGCGATAGCGCGCTTCGCCCACCGGCCATTCGTCGAGCAGCGCCGCGTGGCGTTCGCGCACGTCCTGCACGTGATGCAGCCAGTTGTCCGCGAGGCCGACGCGGCGGTTGTGCAGCGCGGCGTTCACGCCCGAGCAGCCGTAGTGGCCGACGACCATGATGTGCTTCACGCGCAGGATGTCGACCGCGAACTGGATCACCGACAGGCAGTTCAGGTCGCTGTGCACGACGACGTTCGCGATGTTGCGGTGGACGAACACTTCGCCCGGCGGCAGGCCGATGATCTGGTTCGCGGGCACGCGCGAATCCGAGCAGCCGATCCACAGATATTCAGGCGCCTGCTGGTCCGCGAGACGCGCGAAGAATTCCGGATCGTCGGCGAGCTGGCGCTTGACCCATGCGTCGTTGTTGTCGAACAGATGTGAAAGCGGATTGTCTTGGGTATTCATCGGTGTGGATTCCGTTGGCGGAAAGCGGTCGATAAAGGTTGGGATCGGTTCGTATCGGCCGTGCGTCACGCGGCGCGCTGCGCGGCGGCCGCGCGGTCGCTGTCGCCGGCGTCTGCCGTCGCGTCGAAGCGTGCGCGGTAGCGCTCGCAAAAGCGCAGCGACGCGTCGTACGGGTAAAAATCGGGCAACTCGCCCTGCAGCAGCTTGTCCTTGCTGGCCTGCCACAGCGCGGGGTCGAAGAAGTCCGCGTGATGCTTCATGAAGACCGCGCGCACGCGCGGATCGCCGAGCAGGAACGGACCGTAGGTCTCCGGAAAGATGTCGTGCGGGCCGACCGTGTACCACGGTTCGCCGGACAGTTCGTCTTCCTCGTTGCGCGGCGGCGGCACGCGGCGCACGTTGCAGTCGGTCAGGTACTCGATCTCGTCGTAGTCGTAGAACACGACGCGGCCGTGGCGCGTGACGCCGAAGTTCTTGTACAGCATGTCGCCGGGGAAGATGTTCGCCTTCATCAGCTCCTTCACCGCGTTGCCGTACTCCTTCACGCCGTGCTCGACGTCCGCGTCGGTGCCGTTCTGCAGGTACAGGTTCAGCGGCGTCATCCGGCGCTCGATGTACAGGTGCTTGATCACGAGGTTGTCGTCCTCGTATTCGAGCAGCGACGGCACTTCCTTCTCCAGCTCGCGCACGAGCGCGTGATCGAGCCGCGCGAGCGGCAGTGCGACGCTCGAATACTCGAGCGTGTCGGCCATCCGCCCGAGCCGGTCGTGGCGCTTCACGAGCTGGTACTTCTCCATGATCTGCGCGCGCGTCGTTTCCTTCGGCGGCGGGAAGTGATCCTTGATGATCTTGAACACGTACGGGAACGACGGCAGCGTGAACACGAGCATCACGAGGCCCTTGATCCCGGGCGCGATGATGAAGCGGTCGCTCGAATGCGACAGATGGTGCAGCAGGTCGCGGTAGAACAGGTTCTTGCCCTGCTTCTGCAGGCCGACCGACGTGTAGATTTCCGCCTTCGGCTTGCCCGGCATGATCGTGCAGAGGAAATCCACGTACGCGGACGGCACGCCCATGTCGACGAGGAAATACGAGTGCGAGAAGCTGAAGATGATCTGCAGCTGGTCGCGGCGCAGCAGCACGGTGTCGAGCGCGAGCAGGCCCGGGCGCACGTGGCGGATCGGCACCGCGAACGGCAGCACGCGATCGCCGTTGATGATGCGGCCGACGATGTACGCGCTCTTGTTGCGGAAGAACAGTGACGACAGCACGTGGATCTGGAAATTCGGCGCTTCGTCGAACTGGCCGAATTCGTCGGTGATCGCCTGCATCACGCAGCCGATGTCCCGCGCGAGATCCTCGAACGGCGGCTCCAGCTGGAAGTTCGTGACGATGCGCTCGAGCGTGGCCGCGAGCCCGTCGGTGGCCGGGTAGTACGCGCGATAGGTCGGCTTCGCGGCCGGCTCGTCGTTCTCCAGGTATTCGGTCGAGATCGCCGGCCGCACGAAGATGAAATCGTTGTTGAAATACGAGCGGTGCAGGATCGTGCAGCACACCGAATTGAAGAACGTTTCCGCGCACTCCGGCTGGCGATGCGACGTGAGCAGGCCGATGTAGTGCAGCTTGATCTGCTGCCACACGTCGTCGTCGATGTCCTCTGCGTCGTATTCGTCCTGCAGCACCTCCACGCACTCCTTCACGCGATCGTCGTACGACGTGATGCGCTCCCGCGCCAGCCGCTGCAGCCCGTGCCAGTCGGCGCGCTCGTATAGCGTCTTCGCTTCGACGGCCGCTTCCCGGAAGATCCGGTAGTGGCGGTCGAAGTATTCGAGCATCGTCTGCGCGACGTCGAAACCGATCTGCGACGACAGCAGTTTGGGGAAGTGATTCATTGCGTGCAGGCTCGTTCGAGAGGGACTGTAAGCACTCGCCATTTTAGCGCCCAAGTCGGCGTTTCAATGAGTTTCGGGGTCCGGTGCCGAGCGTCGCCAATCGGCAGTTTATTGGCCGTTGAATGCCGTTCGGTGCATCTTCGCGTAAAGATACGGGTACGGAACCGATTCTGACACGAACTTTTTGACCGGCCGGCGCCGCCCGGACACGCGTTCCGCGCGACGGCGATAGAATCGGCGCGATGCCTGCCGCGGCGCCGCCCGCGCGCGCCGGCTCCCGGATTCGCCGCCGCATTCGGCCAGACAACGACGAGACACCCCACCGATGAACGCACTGGAACACCAACTCGACTATCCCTTCGCCGACACGCTGCCCGCCGCGGGCGACACGTTCGAGGTCGCGCCCGGCGTGCGCTGGCTGCGCATGCCGCTGCCGTTTTCGCTCGACCACATCAACCTGTGGCTGCTGCGTGACGAGATCGACGGGCAGGCCGGCTGGACGATCGTCGACTGCGGAATTTCGTCGGACGCGATCCGTACGCACTGGGAACATATCTTCGATGCGCATCTCGACGGGCTGCCGGTGTTGCGCGTGCTCGTCACGCACTGTCATCCCGATCACTTCGGCCTCGCGAACTGGATCTGCGAAGGCGGCGACAAGGGCCGCTGGAACGTACGGCTGTGGATGACGCTCGGCGAATACATGTTCGGCTGCCTGATGGCCGCCGGCAACGGTTCGAACGCCGGCGGCGCGGCTGCGGCCGATCACTTCGCGCGCCACGGGCTGACCGATCCGGTCGCGCTCGACAAGCTGCGCAGCCGCCGCAGCTACTACTCGGATCTCGTGCCGGCCGTGCCGCCGCGCTATCGGCGCCTGCGCGACGGCGACGCGGTGACGATCGGCGCGCGCACGTGGCGCGTCGTGACCGGTTACGGCCATTCGCCCGAACATTGCGCACTCCACAGCGACGCGGACGGCGTGCTGATCTCCGGCGACATGGTGCTGCCGCGGATCTCGACCAACGTATCGGTGTTCGATCTCGAACCGGAGGCGAACCCGCTCGCGCTGTACCTGGAATCGCTCGGCCGCTACGAGACGATGGCGCCCGACACGCTCGTGCTGCCGTCGCATGGCAAGCCGTTCCGCGGCGTGCGCACGCGCATCGCGCAACTGCGCGCGCACCACGACGCGCGGCTCGACGAAGTGCGTGCCGCGTGCGCGGAGCAGCCGGCGAGCGCGGCCGACATCGTGCCGATCATGTTCCGCCGCCGCGAGCTCGACATCCACCAGATGACGTTCGCGCTCGGCGAGGCGCTCGCGCACCTGAACCTGCTGTGGCTCGCGGGCGAACTCGTGCGCGAGCCGGGCGACGACGGCGTGATTCGCTTCCGCACCGCGCGCTGAGCGCGCATCGTCGCCGTCACGCGGCGGGTTCGTAGCGCCACGCGTCGTGCTGCCATTGCATCGTGTGCGTCGGTTCGAGCGCCGCGAGAAACGCGCTGTCGTGCGACGCGACCACGATCGCGCCGGGAAAGCCGGCCAGCGCGGCTTCGATCGCGCGCACCGATTCGAGATCGAGGTGATTGGTCGGCTCGTCGAGCAGCAGCAACTGCGCGGGCACGGCGCGCCACAATGCGCACGCGAGCGCGGCCTTCAACCGCTCGCCGCCGCTCAGGCGGTGCGCCGGCTGCGTCGCGCGCGCGGCATCGAGCTGCAGCAGCGCGAGGCGGGTGCGCAGGTCGCCTTCGGCGAGCGGCGTGCCGAGGCGTCCCAACTGCTCGACGATCGAACGATCCGGATCGAGCAGCGCGAGCCGCTGGTCGAGATACGCGGTGCTCACGTGCGTCGTGCAGGTGCCCGCGCGCGGCGCGAGTTCGCCGGCGAGCATGCGCAGCAGCGTGGATTTCCCGCACCCGTTCGGGCCCGTCAGCGCGATGCGCACCGGGCCGCTGGCCGACCACGTGAGCGCGTGCGTGCGGCCCGCGGCGGGCCATGGCAATTGCGCGCATTCGAGCGCGAACAGCTGGCGGCGCGCGCTGACCTCGGTGCCCGGCAACGCCACGAGCACCGGCGCGTCGGCTTCGACGCGCGCGGCCGCGTCGTGCACGCGCGCGTCGAGCGTCGCCTTGAATGCGCGTTGATCGCGCCGGACCGTCCCCATGATGTTGCGTGCGGCGCCCTTGCGGCTCTGGCGCGCCATCGACGACAGGTTGGCCGTCTTCGCATCGCGCAGCGAGCCGGCCGCGTGGCGCTGGATCGTGTCGTGTTCCCGTTCGAGCCGGCGCCGGACGCGCCCGCGCTCGGCCCGCGCGTGATCGAGCGCGGCCTGCGCGGCATCCTGCTCCGCGTCGCGCTGCGCGCGATACAGCGCATAGTTGCCGCCATACGTGCGCACGCCGTGCGGCGTCACTTCGACGATGCGCTCGACGTGCGCAAGCAACGCGCGATCATGGCTGACGAGCACGACGCCGCCGCGCCAGCCGTCGAGCGCCGCGCGCAGCCACGCGCGGCCCGGCGCATCGAGGTGGTTCGTCGGTTCGTCGAGCACCAGCAGCCCGGCGTCCGACAGCAATGCGCCGATCAGCGCGACGCGCGCCATCTGGCCGCCGCTCAATGCATCCGCGGGCATGTCGGCATGCACGTCGTGCAGGCCCGCTGCGTCCAGCGCCGCGCGCAGCCGCTCGGCCAAGTCCCAGCGAGCGCCGATCAGGTCGAAGTCGTGCGCGCTCGCGCGGCCGTCCGCGACACGCGCGAGTGCCGCGAGCGGCGCATCGAGCGCGGCGATCTGCGCCACCGTCCGCGGGCCGCCGGCCGGTGTGTCGTCGTGCTGCTGCGCGACGTACACGACCGGCGTGTGCCGCTCGATCGTGCCCGCGCTCGGCGTGCGCCGGCCCGCGATCAACTGCGCAAGCAGGCTCTTGCCGGCGCCGTTGCGGCCGACGATGCCTGTCGGCGTGCGGTCGATGGAAAGGTCGAGCGAATCGAACAGCGTGATGCCGTCGTCGAAGCGGAAGGAAACGTGATGAAGCGCGACGAGCGCGCCGGTCGGCGTGGCAGCAGCCATAAGCACCTCCGAAAAATGCGTGAAACCCTTCGCGCGGCGTGCGTGGCACGGCGGCGAAAACATTTTTGGAAAGGCTTAGTTGTTCACTTTGGCTGGCGTCCGGTACGAGGAATGAGCGCGCAGTGTAGCAAGCGCGCCACGCGCGGTTACTGCACGGCGACCGTCGTGAAGTTCTGCCGCCCGAACGGGCTGACGCGATAGCCGCTCACGTTCGGACGCGTGAGCGCGGCCGCGGTCGGGTAGCCGAGCGGAATCCACAGTGCCTGGTCGTGGATGATCTTCTGCGCCGCTTCATACAGCTTCGCGCGCTTGGCCTGGTCGGCCGTCGACTTGCCGTCCCCGATCAGCTTGTCGAGCTGCGCGTCGCAGAAGCGCGCGAAGTTGATGCCCGACTTCACCGCGTTGCAGCTGAACAGCGGCGACAGATAGTTGTCCGGATCGCCGTTGTCGCCGGCCCAGCCCATGAACAGCATGTCATGCTGGCCGAGCTTCGCCTGCTTGATCAGCTCGCCCCATTCGATCACCTTCACTTCCGCCTTCACGCCGATCTTCGCGAGATCGGCCTGCAGCAGTTCGGCGCCCGCCTTCGGGTTCGGGTTCAGCACGCTGCCGGTCGGGCGCGTCCAGATCGTCGTCGAGAAGCCGTTCGGGAAGCCGGCCTGCGCGAGCAGCTGCTTCGCCTTCGCCGGATCGTACGCGTACGGCGCGACGTCCTTCGCGTAGCTCCACGTGTTCGGCGGATACGGGTTGTTCGCCGGCGTCGCCGTGTTGTCGAACACCACCTTCAGATAGGTCGCGCGGTCGAACGCAAGATTCAGCGCCTCGCGCACCTTGTCGTTGTCTAGCGGCTTCTTCTGCGTGTTCAGCGCGACGAACGCGGTCATGAACGCGGGCGTCTGCACGACCTTCAGCGCGCTTTCGCCCTTCGCGGCGAGCACGTCCTGCGGCTTCGGCGACAGCGCGATCTGGCATTCGCCGGCCTTCACCTTCTGCATGCGCACCGACGGATCGGGCGTGATCGCGTAGATCAGCCGGTCGACCTTCGGCTTCGCGCCCCAGTAGGTCGGGTTCACGTCGTAGCGGATCAGCGCGTCCTTCGTGTAGCTCTTCAGCACGAACGGGCCGGTGCCGATCGGCTTCGCGTTCAGGTCGGCCTGCTTGCCGGCCTTCAGCAGCTGGTCGGCGTATTCGGCCGAGTAGATCGACGCGAAGCCCATCGTCAGGATCGGCACGAACGTCGCGTTCGGCTCGTTCAGCACGAACTTCACCGTGTTGTCGTCGACCTTCGCGACCGACTTCACGAGCTTCACGAGGCCCATCGACTGCGCGTGCGGGAAGCCGCTCGCGCCGGCGACCTTGTGCCACGGATTCGCATCGTCGAGCATGCGCGAGAACGTGAACACGACGTCGTCCGCGTTCAGCGGGCGGCTCGGCTTGAAGTAGTCGGTCGTCTGGAACGCGACGTTCGGACGCAGGTGGAACGTGTATGTAAGGCCGTCGGCGCTGGCTTCCCACTTGTCGGCGAGCGCGGGCACGACCTTCTTCGCGGCTTCGTCGTACGACACGAGCGTGTTGAAGATCACGTCGGCCGATGCGTTGGTCGTGACGAGCGAGTTGTATTGCACGACGTCGAAGCCGTCCGGGCTCGATTCCGTGCACACGGTGAGCGGCTTGGCGGCGGCGAGGCCCGGGGCGGCGAGGGCGGCGGCGAGCGCGGCCGCGGCGAACAGCTTGACGTGCATAGGTTCTCCCATCTGATTTGTGATTTTTGCTGGATGCCGGAATGCGGGCGCGGCCCGGTCGGGGACAAGGGCCGCGCGGCTGGCGAATAGCATACCGTCAAAGCGCACGGCGCGTGGAATAAGGCGTCGGAACGCGGTGAATTGAGCGAAAAAACGGCTGCGTTCGCGACGGAATGCGTGTTGCGGCGGCGGGAGCGCGAGCGACGCTAGACAGCGAGTCGACGCGGCTGAGGTGGGTGGGCAGGTGAGGCAGTGAGGCACACGAGACAGTTGAGACGGCGGGCTGGCGACGAACCCGGTGCGGAAATGCGCCGATCAGTGGCGCGGAACCGTCGGCCTCGCGGCGGCCGCGTGCGATGCGCAATGAACCGGACCGGCCGCGGCGCTATCAGCGCAACATCAACGCGGCACGGCAGCGCGCCAGGCGCGCGCTGAACTCAGTGCGCGCCGGCCTTCGGCTTGCGCGGCGCCTTCTCGAACAGGCGATCGTAGAGCCAGCGCGGCAGCACGTGCAGCACCTTCGCGACGACGCCCATCTGCCACGGAATCACGCGAAACGCGTGCTGCCGCGCGATCGCACGCGCGGCGCGGGCCGCGAAACGATCGGCGTCCATCAGGAACGGCATCCGGTAAGGGTTGTGCGCGGTCATCGGCGTGCGGATATAGCCGGGCGCGATCGTCACGACGCCGACGCCGGCCGGGCGCAGCTCGACGCGCAGCGCCTCCAGATACTTGATCGCGGCCGACTTCGACGCGCTGTACGCGCCGGAGCCGGGCAGCCCGCGCACGCCGGCGACGCTCGCGACGCCGACCAGCGTGCCGTGGCGCGCGGCCGTCATCGGGCCGACGAACGGCTCGAACGTCGCGACCATCCCGTAGTAGTTGACGTCCATCACGTCGCGGAACGTCGCGAGATCGCCCTGGCCCGTGACGGCGCCCTGGCTGATGCCCGCATTCGCGATCACGACGTCGGGGCAGCCGTGCGCGGCGATGAACGACGCGGCGGCCGTCGCGAGCGCATCGGCGTCGCGCACGTCGGCGGAGTAGACGGAAACGGACAGCTTCGGGAAGCGACGCGCGAACGCATCGAGCGCATCGGTGCGGCGCGCGACGAGGGCGAGCGTGGCGCCCTGGCGCGCGTATTCGTCGGCCAACGCGAGGCCGAGGCCGCTCGACGCGCCGGTGATGAAGACCTTCAGCGGAGTAGTCATGCCGGCGCGCGGGCGGGGATCAGAGCTTCTTGTCCTGGACTTGCTTCACGAGGTAGTCGAGCACCTGCGCGGTACCCGGGATGCTGTTCGTGTAAGCCGGGCCCGTCTTGTACTTGCCCTGGACGACGACCGTCGGCACGCCGTCGATCGCGTAGTTCTTCAGCAGCTCGGCCGACTGCTTGACCTGACCCTGCACGCTGAACGAGTTGTACGCGTCCATGAACTGCTTCTTGTCGACGCCCTGCGTCGCGAGGAAGTCGGCCTGCGCCTGCGGCGTCAGCAGGTAGTTCTTCTGCTTGTGGATCGCGTTGAAGATCGCCGGCGTGACCTTCTCCGAGATGCCGAGCGCGGACACCGCGTAGAACAGCTTCGAGTGCGGAATGAAATCGTCACGGAATGCGACCGGCACGCGCTTGAAGTCGATGTTGTTGCCTTGCTTCTTCACCCACGCCTCGATCGTCGGCTCGAATTCGTAGCAGTGCGGGCAGCCGTACCAGAAGAATTCGATGACCTCCACCTTGCCGGCCGGCGCGGACACCGGCTGCAGCGACTTCATCACCTCGAAGTCCTTGCCGGACGCCGGTGCGGCCGGCGATGCCTGGGCTAAGCCGGCGGCGGCCAGACCCAGGGACAGAAGGAGCGTGCTAAGCAGTTTTTTCATGTTGTGAACGTCGAATCAGTTGCTCGGGTTACGAAACGTAACGGAATCTGCGTGGGCGCGGCCGGTTGCTTACTGCTTCGTGAAACGGATCACCGCCGTGTCGACACCTGCATCGGACAGGCGCTGACGGGCCGAGTTCATATCCTCGAATTTCGAGAACGGGCCGACGCGCACGCGGAAGTAGGTCACGCCGCTGACGTCGCGCTTCGACACCTTCGATTCGAAGCCCTGGAAGCCGAGGCGCGCACGCTGCTGCTCGGCGTCGCTTTCCGTCTTGTACGCGCCGACCTGCAGGAAGTAGCCGGTGTTCGCGTCGTTCGCGGTCGGCGGCTTCGCTGCCGCGGCGGCCGTGGCCGACGACGTCGGCTTCGGCGTGTTGTTCGCCAGTTGCTGTTGCTGCTGCTTTTGCGCGGCAGCCTGCTGCGCCTGCTTCTGCGCGGCGAAGCGCGCGAGGTCGTCCTCGCCGCCTTGCTGTTGTTGCTGTGCCTGCTGCGTCTTCTTCGGCGGCGGCGTGGTGTCGGCCGGCTTCGGCGCGACGGCGACGCCGTTGCCCGACGACGCGTTGTTCGAAGCGGTGGTGTTGTTCGAGCCGCTGGAGCCGTTCGCATTGCCCGACGGCGGCACTTCGACGATCTGCGGCTCGGGCAGCAGGCCGCCCTGGGTCTGGTTCGCGGCCTGGCCGGGCGCGGTATTGGGCGGCGCGGACTGCGCGGCCTGCGGCACCGGCTGGCCGGGCGTCTTGCCCTGCAGCGCGCGGTTCGGATCGAACTGCTGTGGCTGACTCGCGCCGCTGTCGGCCGGCGGCGGCGCGACCTTCGACACGAACGGCGACGGCGAACGCGTGATGTAGAGCGCCACCACCACCGCGATCGCGAGGCCGACGATCAGGCCCAGCACGATTCCAAGAAATGTCCCTCCGGCTTGTTTCGATTGCTTCGAAGTTCGGCGTGGTTGTGCCATTGCTTGAGTCACCTGCAAAAAGAATCGTGAAAAGGCCGGGACGGCCGCCCGACGGCGGCCGCTGCCGCGGCCATTCGCTGCCCCGGTCCGGGCTGCTTACATCTTGGCGGGCGCGGACACGCCGAGCACCGTCAGGCCATTCTCGAGCACCTGCCGGGTGGCGGCGAGCAGCGCGGCGCGCGCGTTGCGCGGCGCTTCGTCGTCGACCAGCACGCGCTCCGCATTGTAGAACGAGTGGAATTCACCAGCGAGATCGCGCAGGTAGAACGCGACCGCGTGCGGCGCCAGTTCGTTCGCCGCGTGCGTGAGCATGTCCGGATATTCGGCCAGCTTCTGCATCAGCGACACGGCCTGCGCGCTCGTGAGCTGCGACAGATCGGCGCCCGGCAGTTGCGCGACGTCGACGTTGTAGCGTGCCTTCAGTTCGTTGAGCACCGAGCAGATCCGCGCATGCGCGTACTGGACGTAATAGACCGGGTTCTCGTCGTTCTGTTTCAGCGCGAGGTCGATGTCGAACACGAACTCGGTGTCGGCCTTGCGCGAGATCAGGAAGAAGCGCACCGCGTCGCGGCCGCGCGTGATGGTGGCCTCGTCGATCAGGTCGGGGGCCGCTTCCTGGCCCGGCGCCGCGCCGCCCGACCATTCGATCAGGTCGCGCACCGTCACGTAGCTGCCCGCGCGCTTCGACAGCTTCACTTCCTGGCCGTCGCGCATCACGGTGACCATCTTGTGCAGCACGTAGTCGGGATAGCCCTTCGGGATGCCGATGTGCAGACCCTGCAGGCCGGCGCGCACGCGCGCGATCGTGCCGTGGTGGTCCGAGCCCTGGATGTTGATCACCTTCGTGAAGCCGCGCTCCCATTTCGTCACGTGATACGCGACGTCCGGCACGAAGTACGTGTACGTGCCGTCCGACTTGCGCATCACGCGATCCTTGTCGTCGCCTTCGTCGGTCGTGCGCAACCACAGCGCGCCGTCCTGCTCGTACGTCATGCCGGCCTTGACCAGCGCGTCGACCGTCTTCTCGACCCGGCCTTCGCTGTACAGCGACGATTCGAGGTAGTACTGGTCGAATTTCACGCCGAACGCCTGCAGGTCCATGTCCTGCTCGTGCCGCAGGTACGCGACCGCGAACTTGCGGATCGCGTCGAGATCGTCGATGTCGCCCGCGCCCGTGACCGGCTCGCCGTCCTTCGCCGCGACCGTCTCGCGGTTCAGGTAGTCGCGCGCGATGTCGGCGATGTATTCGCCGTTGTACGCGGCTTCCGGCCAGCCCGCGTCGCCCGGCTTCAGTCCGCGTGCGCGCGCCTGCGTCGAGATCGCGAGGTTGGCGATCTGCACGCCGGCGTCGTTGTAGTAGAACTCGCGGTGCACCGCGTAGCCCTGGCTCGCGATCACGTTCGCGAGCACGTCGCCGAGTGCCGCCTGGCGGCCATGGCCGACGTGCAGCGGGCCGGTCGGGTTCGCGGACACGAATTCGAGCAGCACCTGCTTGCCCTTTTCGCGGTCGGACGTGCCAAATGCGCGGCCCTGCGCGAACACGGCGCCGATCACCGCCTGCTTCGCGGCGGCGGTGAGGCGCAGGTTGATGAAGCCGGGGCCCGCGATTTCGGCCGCATCGACGAGGCCTTGCGCGGCCGGCTGCGCCGTCAGCGCGGCGACGATCTTCTCGGCGAGCTGGCGCGGGTTCGTGCCGAGCGGCTTGGCGAGCTGCATCGCGACGTTGCACGCGACGTCGCCATGCGCGGCGACCTTCGGGCGCTCGAGCGTGATGGCGGGGGCGACGAACGCTGCGTCGGCGCCTTTCAGCGCGTGTGCGACCTGCGTGACGCTATCCGCGAGCAGGGCTTCGAGGGTCTGTTTGTGTGCTGGCAGCATGCTGGTAGAAGGCTTCGTTGGTGGCGGCCGGAAACGCCGGCCGGCCGGCGCGCTTTTTAAGCGCGCGTTTCAGGGATCGCAGAATTTTAACAGGTGCTAATATGCCGCTCAGGCGCCCCGCGTCCGCGAGGCCGGACGCCGGCCTGCCGGCGTCCCCCCAACCGCGCCGCGCAGGCACAACAAGATGAAAAGGGAATTGTCATGATTACGTTCAAGAGCAAGGCGGCACAGGATCTCGACGTGCTGAAGGATTTCGCCGTATACGTGCTGGGCCTCGTCGGCAAGCAGCTGGGCGAACGCGGCGTGATTACGCACGACGAACTGGACCACGCGATCGCGAAGCTGGAAGGCGCGGTCGCGCAGGCCAAGCAGGAGCGCGCCGAGCACGCGGGCCATTTCCACGAAGACGATGCGGACCACGCGCACCACGAAGTGCCGCCGAGCCTCGCGCAGCGCGTCGCCCCGTTCCTCACGATGCTTCGCGAAGCGAAGGCCGGGCAGGCTGACGTGCATTGGGGCTTCTGATCAGGCGAATGCAGAAGGTTCGGTAAGACGAGAAAAAGCCCGCACGATGCGGGCTTTTTGATTCGTCTGATCAAATGACGGGCGAACGGCGCCCGTCGCGTGCGCGGTTACAGTTGCGGCGCCAGTGCGCGCCGTGCGTCGTCCAGCGACAGCGCCATCCGCCGCGCATAGTCGACGAGCTGATCCTGCCCGATTTTGCCGACCGAGAAGTAGCGGCTGTCCGGATGCGCGAGATAGAAGCCCGAGACGCTCGCCGCCGGCAGCATCGCCAGCGAATCCGTCACGCTCATCCCGATTTCGTCCGCGTGCAGCGCGGCGAACATGTCGCGCTTCACGAGGTGATCCGGGCACGCCGGGTAGCCGGGCGCCGGACGAATACCCGTGTACTTTTCGGCGATCAGCGCATCGTTGTCGAGCGTCTCGCCGCTCGCATACCCCCACAGCTCGCGGCGCACGCGCGCATGCATCGCTTCGGCGAACGCTTCCGCGAAACGGTCGGCCAGCGCCTTCAGCATGATCGCGCTGTAGTCGTCGTGGTCGGCTTCGAACTGCTTTTCCTTCACGTCGACGCCGAGGCCGGCCGTCACCGCGAACATCCCGATGTAGTCGGCGACGCCCGAATCCTTCGGCGCGATGAAATCGGCGAGCGAGCGGTTCGGGCGCATCACGCCGTCGACCACCGGCCGCACGCTCTGCTGGCGCAGGTTGCGCCACGTGAGCAGCACTTCCGAGCGCGATTCGTCGGTGTAGATCTCGATGTCGTCGTCGTTCACCGTGTTCGCCGGCAGCAGCGCGATCACGCCGTTCGCGGTCAGCCAGCGGCCCTGGATCAGCCGTGCGAGCATCGACTTCGCGTCGGAGAACACGCGCCGCGCCGATTCGCCGACGATCTCGTCGTTCAGGATCGCCGGGTACGGGCCCGCGAGGTCCCAGGTCTGGAAGAACGGGCCCCAGTCGATGTAGTTCGCGAGCTCGTTCAGGTCGTAGTTCTTGAACACGCGGCGCCCGATGAACTTCGGCTTCGCCGGCGTGTAGTTCGCCCAGTCGATCTTGGTCTTGTTCGCGCGCGCCTGCTCGAGCGTGACCATCGGCTGCGCCTTGCGGTTCGCGTGCTGGTCGCGAATCCGTTCGTAGTCGGACTTCAGTTCGTCGAGGTACTTCGCCGCGCCTTCGTCGGACAGCAGGTTCGACGCGACCGACACCGAGCGCGATGCGTCCGGCACGTACACGACCGGGCCTTCGTAGTGCGGCGCGATCTTCACGGCCGTGTGCACGCGCGACGTGGTCGCGCCGCCGATCAGCAGCGGAATCTGCTTCACGCGGAAGTAGTCGTCGCGCTGCATTTCGGACGCGACGTACGCCATTTCCTCGAGGCTCGGCGTGATGAGGCCCGACAGCCCGATGATGTCCGCGCCCTCGACCTTCGCCTTCGCGAGGATTTCGTTGCACGGGACCATCACGCCCATGTTGACGACTTCGAAGTTGTTGCACTGGAGCACGACCGACACGATGTTCTTGCCGATGTCGTGCACGTCGCCCTTGACGGTCGCGATCACGATCTTGCCCTTCGCGCGCACGTCGCCGCCCGCTTCCGCGAGCAGCCGCTTTTCTTCCTCGATGAACGGGATCAGGTGCGCGACGGCCTGCTTCATCACGCGCGCCGATTTCACGACCTGCGGCAGGAACATCTTGCCCTGGCCGAACAGGTCGCCGACGATGTTCATCCCGTCCATCAGCGGGCCTTCGATCACGTTGATCGGGCGGCCGCCGGCCGCGGCGATCTTCGCGCGCACTTCCTCGGTATCCTCGACGATGAAGGTCGTGATCCCGTGCACCAGCGCATGCGACAGCCGTTTCTCGACCGGCTGGTTGCGCCACTCGAGGTTCTCTTCCTTCTTCGCGCCGCCGGCCTTGAACTTGTCGGCGATCTCGAGCAGGCGGTCGGTGGAATCCGCGCGGCGGTTCAGGATCACGTCCTCGACGTGCTCGCGCAGCTCCGGGTCGAGATCGGCGTACACGCCGAGCTGGCCCGCGTTCACGATGCCCATGTCCATCCCCGCCTGGATCGCGTGGTACAGGAACACGGTGTGGATCGCCTCGCGCACCGGGTCGTTGCCGCGGAACGAGAACGACACGTTCGACACGCCGCCGCTCACCTTCGCATACGGCAGGTTCTGCTTGATCCAGCGGGTCGCTTCGATGAAGTCGACCGCATAGTTGTTGTGCTCCTCGATGCCGGTCGCGACCGCGAAGATGTTCGGGTCGAAGATGATGTCTTCCGGCGGGAAGCCGACTTCGTTCACTAGGAAGTCGTACGAGCGCTTGCAGATGTCGATCTTGCGCTGGTAGGTGTCGGCCTGGCCCGTCTCGTCGAACGCCATCACGACCGCGGCCGCGCCGTAGCGGCGGATCAGGTTCGCATGGTGGCGGAACGCGTCCTCGCCTTCCTTCAGCGAGATCGAGTTCACGATCGCCTTGCCCTGCACGCACTTGAGGCCGGCTTCGATCACTTCCCACTTCGACGAGTCGATCATGATCGGCACGCGCGCGATGTCCGGCTCCGACGCGATCAGGTTCAGGAAGCGCACCATCGCCGCCTTCGAATCGAGCATCGCCTCGTCCATGTTGACGTCGATCACCTGCGCGCCGTTCTCGACCTGCTGGCGCGCGACGGCGAGCGCCTCGTCGAACTGGCCGTTGAGGATCATCCGCGCGAACGCCTTCGAGCCGGTGACGTTGGTGCGTTCGCCGACGTTGATGAAGAGCGTCCCGGACGTGACGTTGAACGGCTCGAGGCCGGCAAGGCGCATCGTGTGATCGGTCATGGCGGTGCGAATTCGTGTGATGTGGGGCGTTGAGGCTATCGGTCAGGCGGCGTCGCTGTACTGGCTCGGCCAGCGGCGCGGTTTCACGTCGGCGAGCGCCTTCGCGATCTCGGCGATGTGTTCGGGCGTCGTGCCGCAGCAGCCGCCCGCGAGGTTCACGAGCCCGGCCTGCGCGAATTCCTTCAGCAGGCCCGACGTGACGTCCGGCGTCTCGTCGAAACCGGTGTCGCTCATCGGGTTCGGCAGGCCCGCGTTCGGGTAGCACGACACGTAGGTGTCGCACAGCTTCGCGAGCTCGGCGATGTACGGGCGCATCAGCGCCGCGCCGAGCGCGCAGTTCAGGCCGAACGTGAGCGGCTTCGCGTGACGCAGCGAATTCCAGAACGCCTCGACCGTCTGGCCCGACAGGATGCGGCCCGACGCGTCGGTCACGGTGCCCGAGATCATGATCGGAAGGCGCTCGCCGGTGTTCTCGAACAGCTCGTCGAGTGCGAACAGCGCCGCCTTCGCGTTCAGCGTGTCGAAGATCGTCTCGACGAGGAACAGGTCGACGCCGCCGTCGAGCAGCGCCTTCGCCTGCTGGTAGTACGCGTCGCGCAGCTCGTCGAACGTGACGTTGCGCGCGCCCGGGTCGTTGACGTCCGGCGAGATGCTCGCCGTCTTCGGCGTCGGCCCGATCGCGCCGGCGACGAAGCGCGGCTTGTCGGGCGTCGCATACTTGGCGGCGGACGCGCGCGCGAGCCGCGCCGATTCGACGTTCATCTCGACGACGAGGTCTTCCATCCCGTAGTCGGCCTGCGCGACCGTCGTCGCGCCGAACGTGTTCGTTTCGACGATGTCCGCGCCGGCCGCGAAGTATTGATCGTGGATCTCGCTGATGATCTGCGGCTGCGTGAGCGACAGCAGTTCGTTGTTGCCCTTGATGTCGCGCGGGAAGTCCTTGAAGCGCTCGCCGCGATACGCGGCCTCGTCGAGCTTGTAGCGCTGGATCATCGTGCCCATCGCGCCGTCGAGGATCAGGATGCGCGATTTCAGCAGCGCGGGCAGTTCGGCGCCGCGCGTGTAGCGCGCGTCGAGCGGGGCGGAAGCGGCGAGAGGGGTCGCAGACATGGCGGAAGACGGGCGAAGACGGGAAAACCGTCATTGTAGCCGGTGCGCCGGTGCGCCGCCCGGCCTTGCGCGGCGCGTGGCCGCGCAGCGCGGCCTGCGCGTGGCGCGCCCGTTGCGCCGTTGCCGCGTGCGAAGCCGTGCCCCCACGACGCTTGCGTTCGAGCGTTGCCCGCGCAACGAACGCGCGCGGGCCGGAACCAAACGAAAACCCCCGCCCGGCGAACCGGGGCGGGGGCTTGGATCGGAGTGCTCGCGATGCCGCGCAAGCGCGCGGCGAACGGCCCGGCGCTCGGCCGGGCCGCAAGGTCGTCAGTGCAGCACGACCGGCATCATCATCAGGCTGTCGAATTGTCCGAGGAACTCGTCGACTTCGTCGAGCGACGGTTCATCTTCGATCAGCTGCTTCACGTGTGCGCGGAACCGCTCGGCGAGCTCGCCGTCGATGAAGATCTCGCGCTGCGCGTTCTTGTCGACGATTTCATATCCGCCGGCGTTCATCAGATGGTGTCCGGCCTGCGGCGCAAATTCGACGACGCAGTAATTGGGGCTGTTGTAGATCATTTGCATGGCGGCACTCCTCTTCGCAGTGGCATCTGGCCTTGTTGTCCCGTAGGTGGGGCAGGCCTGGCCGGTTTCAAGGGGCTTGCGCTGCACACCCCGTTCTCCCGTTTGCGTGGGGTGTATCGGTTAGAAGCCGATGTCTATCAAACGTTCCTATTGTGATCCGGTGCACTGAAATAGTTGTTAAAGAGTGTCATCGGCCATTTTGGCCGGTTCTTTAATCGGTCGAAATTGCCGATTCGTCGATTTCACGGTGTGGAAGGCGACGACGCGGGCGCCTGCACCGCGGGCGGCTGCACGGGTTGTGCCTGCTCCGCGAGCGGCGCCGGCGCTGGCGCTGACGCCGGCGTCGTGGCGGCAGGCGCCGATGCCGGCGCATCCGCCGTTCCTCGTGCCGGCGCCGCATCGGCCGGTGCGCCCGGCGGGGCGAGCGGGCCGTGCCACAGCAGCTCGATCTGCGCGCCGTTCGGTTCCGATTGTACGAGCCGCGCAGGCAGCCAGCCGAGCGACGGCGCGAGCCACATGTCGATGCGCCGCGTGTCGCCCTCGCGGCGCGGCAGCCGCATGAAGTGGCGGGCGCGCACGATGCCGGCTTGCGTCTGCACGTCCTCGTCGCCGATCACCGTGATCGGCCAGGTTTCGCCGCTGTTGTTGTCGATCACGAAGAACTGCTGCGTGACGCCCGGCTTGTACGCGGACGGATTGCCGCGCACGAGCCCCGACAGCTGCATCAGCATGCTGAAGCGATCCTGCACGCCGTCGGGCAGCGGCGCGTTGTTCGGCGTGCGCGTGAACACGACCTGGCGGATCTCGCGATTGAAGATCGCGATGTCCTCGGGCCGCTTGCCGCGCTTTTCCACGTAACGGTCGGGGGCGACGCCGAACGCATCGATGCGGCCTTCGCTGCGATACGCGAACGGACCGACGAACGGCACGGGCATCGATACCGACAGATCGTATGCGTGCCCGTCGGTGCGCCAGTGGATCGTGCCGATCATGTTCTGCATCCCGTTGTAGAAGGTGTCGTACTGCAGGTCGCCGGACGGCGGCACCGAGAACTTCACGCCGCTCGTCGCGGGGCCCGGCGTCGCGGCGCTGCCTGTGCCGGCCGCGGACGCCGCCTGCGCGCCCGACGCCCCCGACGCGCCGGCCGTGCC
>NZ_CABVPL010000050.1 GCF_902499045.1 Burkholderia latens
CAGGGCTGGGCCGCGGCGTCTGCGCGTTCGCGGCGGCGCGCGCGAGGCTCGCGGTGCTGCCGGTCGTCGGCGGTGGCATCGCACTCGTCGCGCCCGGTGCGGGCGGTGCCGGCATGCGGTTGCCGGGCGCCGGCTTCAACCAGCCCGACGGCGCGACCGGTTCCGCGAGCGGACGCGGCGTCGTCCTGCTGCGCGGCTTCGGCCGCGCCTGCGGATCGGGTTTCCACAGCGTCGGGCGCGAATAACGGCCGTTCTGCCGCGGCGCCATCGCGTTTACGGTATGGGCGGTGGCCGGCTGCACGATGTCGTCGTCGCGGTGCAGCGCGCTGCGCGGCAGGTCCGCGACACCGCGTGCGTCGTCGTCGCTGACACTCCGCGCGAGCTTCACGCCGAACGACGTATCGACCCACGCGGCGAACTGGCGCCAGCGGATGCCGGTCAGCCACGGCAGGCCCGCGAAGAACAGCACGACCATCGCGACCGGCGTGCCGATCGGGCCGAGCAGATGCGCGAAACCGTTCGAGAGCGCGTGGCCGAGCGCGTTCGTGTCGGGGCCCGACAACGGGCTCGTCAGCGCGCAGCTCGCGGCGAACACGGCCGCGAAGCCGAGCCACAGGCGGATCGAGCCGCGGCCGGCGAGGCCGCCGCCGCCGGGCAGCATCGCCTGAACGAGACGCCAAATGAGAAGGAGGAACCAGACGGCGGAGATGCCGAACCAGCCGAAGACAACCGTGTGCATGCTTTGATGAAACAGGAAGAGGGCGGGGGCGCAGTGCGCGACCCGCCGAGTTTAACCGGCCGACGAACGGGACTGACGGGACTCCGGGGCCGCGTGAACGCCGCGATGCGCGTTCGGGCCGCGGGACGCGTGCGTCCGGGTTCCGTGCGCGGCGAAGGCGGCCGGTCGGCCCTCGCCCGCGCGCTGCATCAGGGGCTCCGGCGCGTGAAGGTCAGCGTCGCGCCGGCTTCGGTCACGATCTGCAACTGCTGCGGCTCGCGCATCTGCACGCCCGTTTTCTGGATGTGCGCCAGCGCATCGAGGTACGCGCGTTCGAGCTGGCCGCCGAGCGCAGTCGGGCACGCCATGCGCGTGCCGGCGAGCGCGCCGAAGCTGAGCAGGCCGTTCTTGATCGCGTAGGTGCCCATGTAGCGGTTGCAGCCGGAGAAACCGCTCGCGCGCCGGACGCCCGATTCGGTGGACAGCGCGAGCTTGATCGGCTCGCCGTTGTCGCCGTGCGGAATCGTGCGCGGCGTGCCGTCGGCGTTCAGCCAGCTCGTGAGCTCCCAGCTCGTGTCGTCGAGCAACTGGACGGCGGCGGGGTTGTACGGGTCGGGCGCGGGGGCGGCGGAGTCGGGATGGGTCGGCATCGCGCAGGCGGCGAGAAGCGTGGCAAGCGTCAACGCGCAAAGCGGCGCGCGCAACGGGCGAAGCAGGCCGGTGCGTGCGCGTGCGGCCGCGGACAGGTGGGACATGAGCCTCGTTCCTCATCGGATTCTGATCAAGGCGTAAGAGTAACGCACCCGCGCCGCACGAGGCGAGCCGACACTTCGCGCGTGAAAACGTTCGCAGCGCGCCCGCGGGCCTCGCGACACGGCGCCGGCGCGACGCAACCGCCCGAACCGGCCGCGATGCGCGTGTTAACATCGGAGCCGTTTTCGTCCTCGTCCTTCAACAGAACCAGCGGGAAATCACATGCAGATCGGTCAGCGGCTCGGTACGCCGCTTTCACCCTCGGCCACGCGCGTCATGCTGCTCGGCGCCGGCGAACTCGGCAAGGAAGTCATCATCGCGCTGCAGCGGCTCGGCGTCGAAGTCGTCGCGGTCGATCGTTATCCGGACGCGCCGGGCCACCAGGTCGCGCATCGCGCGCACGTGATCGACATGACCGACGCGGCCGCGCTGCGCGCGATCGTCGAGGCCGAGCGTCCGCACCTGATCGTGCCGGAAATCGAGGCGATCGCGACCGACGCGCTGGCGGCGATCGAGGCGGCCGGCCTGGCCGAGGTGATTCCGACCGCCCGCGCGACGCAGCTCACGATGAACCGCGAAGGCATCCGCCGGCTCGCGGCCGAGGAGCTCGGGCTGGCGACGTCGCCGTACGCGTTCGCGGAGTCGTTCGACGCGTTCAGCGCAGCGGTCGCGAAGATCGGGATGCCGTGCGTCGTGAAACCGGTGATGTCGTCGTCGGGCAAGGGGCAGTCGGTCGTGCGGACCGAGGCCGACGTGAAGCCTGCGTGGGACTACGCGATGGCGGGCGGGCGCGTGAATCACGGCCGCGTGATCGTCGAGGGCTTCATCGATTTCGACTACGAGATCACGCAGCTGACCGTGCGTGCGATCGACCCGGCCACGCTGGAGACGCGCACCTACTTCTGCGAGCCGGTCGGCCACGTGCAGGTGGCCGGCGACTACGTCGAATCGTGGCAGCCGCAGCCGATGAGCGCGGCTGCGCTGGCCAAGTCGCGCGAGATCGCGCACAAGGTGACCGAGGCGCTCGGCGGGCGCGGGTTGTTCGGCGTCGAGCTGTTCGTGCGCGGCGACGACGTATGGTTCTCCGAGGTGAGCCCGCGGCCGCACGACACGGGCCTCGTCACGCTCGCGTCGCAGCGCCAGTCGGAATTCGAACTGCATGCGCGCGCGATTCTCGGGCTGCCGGTCGATCCGGCGCTTGGCTCGCCGGCCGCATCGGCGGTGATCTACGGCGGCCTCGACGGGCGCGGCATCGCGTTCGACGGCGTGCGCGACGCGCTCGCCGTGCCGGGCGCCGACCTGCGGCTGTTCGGCAAGCCGGAAAGCTTCGCGAAGCGGCGCATGGGCGTCGCGCTCGCGACCGGCGCGACCGTCGACGAAGCCCGCGAACGCGCGAAGCGCGCCGCGGCGGCCGTGCGGCCCGTGTCGGCACGCTGACCGGACGAGGAGGGAGCGATGACATCGACATGGCGGCGGCTCGCGCGGGTCGGCAAGCTTGGCGTGGCGCTCGCGCTGGTTGCGGGTCTCGCGGGGTGCGGGCTTGCGGCCGCGCCGTGCCGGGTCGCGTCGGCCGGACTGAAGATCGTGCCGCTCGTCGGCCACGTCGCGGCCGCGCCGACCGACGCCTGCGCGGACGTCATCGATCCGTGACCGTCGCGCCGGCACTCGTGATCCACGATTAACGCGCGCCCCGCGAGGGCGTGCCTATCCCCGTCTCGTGAGAGGACCTGCATGATTCGCCACACCTTCGCCGCGCTTGCGCTCGTCGGCGCCGCCGTTTCCGTCGCGCATGCCGCACAACTGACCGTCGAGGAAATCGACGCCGATTCGCGCCAGCAGACCGCCTACCAGTGCGCTAACCAGAAGCAGCCGGTGCGCGTGTCGTACTGGCGCGCGGGCAACGGCCAGAGCTTCGCGCTGGTGCCGGTCAACGGGCAGCAGATGCTGTTCGTCGACACCGTATCGGCGTCGGGCGTGCGCTACCAGGCCGGACGCTATACCTGGTGGACGAAGGGCAAGGAAGGCACGCTGCGCGACGAGATCGCCGATCAGAACGCGGCGCCGCTGCTCGGCGACTGCGTGCAGATCGAGAAGAAGAAAAAGAAGAAGGGCTGAGCGTGGTTTGTGCGATCCAATGCGTGATGCGTTTGGATCGCGCGCCGCGAGCGGTGCAGGCGGCGGAGGGGATTGGCTGCCTCGATTGCCGGCCGGCGTCGAGGCTTCCTGGTTAAGCCGAGCGATGAAGCCGAGCGCGATTCGACCCCGAAATCCCGTCATCGGCCGATCGGGATAGCCCCATCGCACAAGCGCGTCGTCGGCGCCGCGCCCGCCGGGGCTTGCCGCGAACCGCCGCCGCGGCCGTTCGTGGCGTTGTCACGGACAGATGGCCGCGCAGTGCTACAATACGGCCCTTTCCGCCGGCATTCGCGCCGAACGGAGTCCGCACGGCCTATTGCGCCCGAGGTTCGAATGGAACCGGGTCCCAAGCGCCAGAGCGGCGCCGCGCGGCGCGCCGCGGCTCCGTCTACTTCCGAAATGTGATGAGCGCAGGCCCGGCCGGCCTGACGCACGATGTCCCCGCCGCGCCTTTTGAGCGAAACGCCACCATGTCCGATTCTGTCGCCAAGCCAGCCGACGCAACCTTCGATCAATTCGGTCTTGCCGCCGATATCCTGAAAGCCATTGTCGAGCAGGGTTATACGACGCCGACGCCGATCCAGGCGCAGGCCATTCCGGTCGTGCTCGCCGGCCGCGACGTCATGGGCGCCGCGCAAACGGGCACCGGCAAGACCGCGAGTTTTTCGCTGCCGATCATCCAGCGGCTGCTGCCGCAGGCCAATACGAGCGCATCGCCGGCGCGCCACCCGGTGCGCGCGCTGATCCTCACGCCGACCCGCGAACTCGCCGACCAGGTTGCCGCGAACGTGCACGCGTATGCGAAGCACACGCCGCTGCGCAGCGCGGTGGTGTTCGGCGGCGTCGACATGAACCCGCAATCGGCCGAACTGCGCCGCGGCGTCGAGATCCTGATCGCGACGCCGGGCCGCCTGCTCGACCACGTGCAGCAGAAGACGGCCAACCTCGGCCAGGTCCAGATCCTCGTGCTCGACGAAGCCGACCGGATGCTCGACATGGGCTTCCTGCCCGACCTGCAGCGCATCCTGAACCTGCTGCCGAAGGAACGCCAGACGCTGCTGTTCTCGGCTACGTTCTCGCCGGAAATCAAGAAGCTCGCGTCGACGTACCTGCGCAACCCGCAGACGATCGAGGTCGCGCGCAGCAACTCGACGAATGCGAACGTCACGCAGATCGTCTACGACGTCGCCGAAGGCGACAAGCAGGCGGCCGTCGTGCAGTTGCTGCGCGATCGCGGCCTCAAGCAGGTGATCGTGTTCTGCAACAGCAAGATCGGCGCAAGCCGGCTCGCGCGCAATCTCGAGCGCGACGGCGTGGTCGCATCGGCGATTCACGGCGACAAGTCGCAGATCGAGCGGATGCAGGCGCTCGACGCGTTCAAGCGCGGCGAGATCGAGGCGCTGGTCGCGACCGACGTGGCCGCGCGCGGCCTCGACATCGCCGAGCTGCCGGCCGTGATCAACTTCGACCTGCCGTTCAACGCGGAAGACTACGTGCACCGGATCGGCCGCACGGGCCGCGCGGGCGCGACCGGCGATGCGCTGTCGCTGTGCAGCCCGAACGAGCGCAAGCAGCTCGCCGATATCGAAAAGCTGATCAAGCGTCCGCTCGACGTGCAGACGCTGACGCTCGACAAGCCGGCGCGTCATCGCCACGACGAGCGGAGCAGCGAGCGCGCGGAGCGCGGTGAACGCGGCGGCCGTCGCGATCGCGACGAGCATCGCGGTGCGGCGGGGCGTCGTTCGGGCGGCTCCGAGCGCGGTCATCACCGTCGCCACGAGGCGCCGGTCGACGATTTCTTCCTGAAGCCGTACGAGCCGTCGGCGCCGGCGAAGCAGCCGGAAGAGACGAAGTCTGCGCAGCAGCCCGAGAAGAAGGGGCCGAAGCGGCAGGTCGCCGCGCTGCTCGGCGGGTTCGGGATGCCGCGCAAGCCGTCGGCGTAAGCGGCCGGTTCACGAGCGGTCGGAGCGGCGCGCGAGCGCTGCCTCGGAGGCGGGTGCATGCGACGAGCATGCGCCCGTTTTTTGTTGGGCGGGGCGATTTGAACGGTAGGCGTCGGCATGGCGCGGCAGCGCGACGCCACGGCAATCGCGCGGCCCAATCGCGGCGTACAGGCTCGTCTTAGTGCGTTCCGCGCCGGACGTCGTGCGAGCGGCGCAGCGGGTATCAGCGGTTTAGCGGTTCAAGCGGCCCGCGGCCCGAAGCGGCGCGCCCACGCGGCGATCGCGGCCGCATGGAACGCGTCCATCGTGTTGCCCGGTATGCCGCCATCGGCCGCGAGACCGAGATGCGCGGCCGCGGCCCGCAGCGCCGGCAGCGGATCGTCGCGTTCGAGCGCGAGCGCGCCCGTCTGCTTGCTGAGCTTTTCGCCGTTCGCATCGACGACGACAGGCACGTGCAGGTATTCGGGCGTCGGCACGCCGAGACAGCGCTGCAGGTAGATCTGGCGCGCGGTCGAATCGAGCAGGTCGGCGCCGCGCACGACGTGCGTGATGCCGGTGTCGGCATCGTCGACCACGACCGCGAGCTGATACGCCCATTGACCGTCCGCGCGCTTCAGCACGAAGTCGCCGACGTCCGTCGCGAGGTTCTGCGCCTGCGTGTGCTGCCAGCGATCGTCGAACGTGACGATCGCGCCGGCGCCGTCCGGCACCCGCAACCGCCACGCGCGCGCGGGCTTGCCGTGCAGGCCGGTGCGGCAGGTGCCCGGATACGCGAGCGTCGTGTGGCGTTCGTGCGCGGCACGCAGCGAATCGGCGATTTCCTTGCGCGTGCAGCCGCACGGATAGACGAGCCCCGCGGCGACGAGCCGCTCGAGCGCGGCCGCGTAGTCGGCGTCGCGCGTGCTTTGCCACACCGGCGGCTCGTCGGGTGTCATGCCGAAATGTGCGAGCGTCGCCAGGATGTCGTCGGCGGCACCGGGCACCGTGCGCGGGCCGTCGATGTCCTCGATGCGCACGAGCCACGTGCCGCCGTGCGCGCGCGCATCGAGCCAGCTCGCGAGCGCGCCGACCAGCGAGCCGAAATGCAGCGGCCCGGTGGGCGACGGCGCGAAGCGGCCGCGGTAGCCGTTCATCGGGGCGCGGAGCAATGCGCGCTTATGCGGCGCTCGCTGCCTGCGCGACGCAGGCCGGGCACGACTGGCCGGGCACGTAGCTCGGCGATTGCTGCGCTTCCGGCGTGACGACCGCACGGCACGCGAAGCACGTGACGTTCTCGGTCGGCTGCAGCTGCGGGTTCAGCGCGGTGCGGTAGTCGAACACGAAGCAGTCGCCGTGATAGTGCGCGCCGCCGACTTCCTCGAAATACTTGAGGATCCCGCCTTCGAGCTGATACACGTTCTCGATGCCGATTTCCTTCATGTGGATCGCCGCCTTCTCGCAGCGGATGCCGCCGGTGCAGAACGACACGACCGTCTTGCCCTCGAGATCGGCGCGGTTCGCGTCGATCACTTCCGGGAACTCGCTGAACTTGTCGATCCGGTAGTCGAGCGCGTTGTCGAACGTGCCGACGTCCACTTCGAACGCATTGCGCGTGTCGAGCATCACGACCGGGCGGCCGGCGTCGTCGTGGCCGCGGTCGAGCCACGCCTTCAGCGTGCGCGCGTCGACCGACGGCGCGCGGCCGAGCTCGGGCTTGATTGCCGGCTTCTTCATCGTGATGATCTCGCGCTTCAGGCGCACGAGCATTCGGCGGAACGGCTGCGAATCGGACAGGCTTTCCTTGAACTGCAGCGTCGCGAACTTGCCTTCGAACAGCGGATCGTGGCGGATGTAGTCGATGAACGCGTCGGTCGCTTCGCGCGGGCCGGCGATGAACAGGTTGATGCCTTCCGGCGCGAGCAGGATCGTGCCGCGCAGGCCGAGTTCGTTGCAGCGGGCGGTGACGAGCGGGCGCCATTGCTCGGTCGCGTCGAGCGACACGAAGTGGTAGGCGGCGAGGTTGACGATGGTCATGATGGTTCGACGGAAAACGGCCGCGGCCGTGCGGCGGGCGCACGACGGCCCCGCAAATAAAAGGGTGCGAAGCCAGGGCGATGATTCGAAAACCCGTATTATCCCGCAAACCGGCCGTGCGCCGGCACTGGCCGTTCGGCCGGCGCCCCGTACATCGGCCGAACGGCCGACGCGGGGATTTTTTGGGCAGCCTGCACGGCGACGCGGCTACAATAACGCCCATGTCAGATCCCCGCTTCGTCCATCTTCGCGTTCACTCCGAATTCTCGATTGCCGACGGCATCGTGCGTCTCGACGACATCGTCAAGGCGGCGGCCGCTGACGGTCAGGGCGCGCTCGCCCTCACCGATCTCGGCAACGCATTCGGCCTCGTCCGTTTCTACCAGGAAGCCCGCGGCAAGGGCATCAAGCCGATCGCCGGCTGCGACGTCTGGATCGCCAATCCGGACGATCGCGACAAACCGTCGCGGCTGCTGCTGCTGGTGAAGGACAAGGTCGGCTATCTGAACCTGTGCGAGCTGCTGTCGAAGGCGTGGCTCACGAACCAGTACCGCGGCCGCGCGGAGCTCGACGCGAGCTGGCTCGACGGCGAGCTGTCGCAAGGGCTGCTCGCGCTGTCCGGCGCGCAGCAGGGCGACATCGGGCTCGCGCTGGCTGCGGGCAACGAGGAGGCTGCGCGCCGTCATGCGGAGCGCTGGTCGAAGGTGTTCCCGGGCGGCTTCTACATCGAGCTGCAGCGTTACGGGCAGCCGGGCGCCGAGGCGTACATCCAGCAGGCCGCGACGCTCGCCGCGTCGCTGAAGCTGCCGGTCGTCGCGACGCATCCAACGCAGTTCATGACGAGCGACGATTTCACCGCGCACGAAGCGCGCGTGTGCATCTCCGAAGGCGACATGCTCGCGAACCCGCGGCGCCAGAAGCGCTTCACGACCGATCAATATTTCCGCACGCAGGACGAGATGGTCGCGCTGTTCGCCGACCTGCCGTCGGCGGTCGCGAACACGGTCGAGATCGCGAAGCGCTGCAACCTGAAGCTCGAGCTCGGCAAGCCGAAGCTGCCGCTGTTCCCGACGCCGGACGGCATGTCGCTCGACGACTACCTGGTGCAACTGTCGAAGGAGGGGCTCGAGAAGCGCCTCGAGCAGCTGTATCCGGACGCCGCGGAGCGCGATGCGCAGCGCGACACGTACTACAAGCGGCTCGAGTTCGAGTGCGGGACCATCACGAAGATGGGCTTCCCGGGCTACTTCCTGATCGTGGCCGACTTCATCAACTGGGCGAAGAACAACGGCGTGCCGGTCGGCCCGGGCCGCGGCTCGGGCGCGGGTTCGCTGGTCGCGTATGCGCTCGGCATCACCGATCTCGACCCGCTGCGCTACAACCTGCTGTTCGAGCGATTCCTGAACCCGGAACGCGTGTCGATGCCCGACTTCGACATCGACTTCTGCCAGCACGGCCGCGATCGCGTGATCCAGTACGTGAAGGAAAAGTACGGCGCGGACGCCGTGTCGCAGATCGCCACGTTCGGCACGATGGCCGCGAAGGCGGCCGTGCGCGACATCGGCCGCGTGCTCGATCTCGGCTACATGTTCACCGACGGCGTCGCGAAGCTGATCCCGTTCAAGCCGGGCAAGCACGTGACGATCGCCGACGCGATGAAGGAAGAGCCGCAGCTGCAGGAACGCTACGACAACGAGGACGAGGTCCACCAGTTGCTCGACCTCGCGCAGCGCGTCGAGGGCCTGACGCGCAACGTCGGGATGCACGCGGGCGGTGTGCTGATCGCGCCCGGCAAGCTGACCGATTTCTGCCCGCTGTATACGCAGGGCGACGAGGGCGGCGTCGTCAGCCAGTACGACAAGGACGACGTCGAAGCCGTCGGCCTCGTGAAGTTCGACTTTCTGGGTCTCACGACGCTGACGATCCTCGACTGGGCCGAGCGCTACATCCGCCGCCTCGATCCGACGAAGGCCGACTGGTCGCTCGCGCAGGTGCCGCTCGACGATCCGGCGTCGTTCCAGATCCTGAAGAAGGCCAACACGGTCGCGGTGTTCCAGCTGGAAAGCCGCGGGATGCAGGGCATGCTGAAGGACGCGCAGCCCGACCGCTTCGAGGACATCATCGCGCTCGTGTCGTTGTATCGTCCGGGCCCGATGGACCTGATCCCGAGCTTCTGCGCACGGAAGCACGGGCGCGAGAAGGTCGAGTATCCGGATCCGCGCGTCGAACCCGTCCTGAAAGAGACCTACGGGATCATGGTCTATCAGGAGCAGGTGATGCAGATGGCGCAGATCATCGGCGGCTACTCGCTCGGCGGCGCTGACTTACTGCGCCGCGCGATGGGCAAGAAGAAGCCCGAGGAGATGGTCAAGCACCGCGAGATCTTCGCCGAGGGTGCGGCGAAGAACGGCCTCACGCGCGAGAAGTCCGACGAGATCTTCGACTTGATGGAGAAGTTCGCGGGCTACGGCTTCAACAAGTCGCACGCGGCCGCGTACGCGCTGCTCGCGTACTACACCGCATGGCTGAAGGCGCACCATCCGGCCGAATTCATGGCGGCCAACATGACGCTCGCGATGGACGACACCGACAAGGTGAAGATCCTGTTCGACGACTGCGTGATGAACAACCTCGTCGTGCTGCCGCCGGACATCAACCAGTCGCACTACCGGTTCGAGCCGGTCGCGGAACCCGACGGCAAGCGCTCGCGCACGATCCGCTACGGCCTCGGCGCGGTGAAGGGCAGCGGCCAGAACGCGATCGAGGAAATTCTGCGCGCGCGCGAGGAAAAGCCGTTTGCCGACCTGTTCGACTTCTGCGAGCGGATCGACCGGCGGGTCGTCAACCGCCGCACGGTCGAGGCGCTGATCCGCGCCGGCGCGTTCGATTCGCTGAACGCGAACCGCGCGCAGATGCTCGCATCGGTGCCGCTCGCGATGGAAGCGGCCGAGCAGGCCGCGGCGAACGCGATGCAGGCCGGCCTGTTCGACATGGGCGCCGAGTCGCCGCACGCGCATGCGCTCGTCGGCGAGCCCGCGTGGGACGACAAGCGCCGGCTGCAGGAAGAGAAGGGCGCGCTCGGCTTCTACTTGTCCGGCCATCTGTTCGACGCGTATCGCGACGAAGTGCGCCGGTTCGTGCGGCAGAAGCTCGGCGACCTGAAGGAAGGCCGCGACAAGCTCGTCGCCGGCATCATCGCGTCGCTGCGCACGCAGATGACCCAGCGCGGCAAGATGCTGATCGCGCTGCTCGACGACGGGTCGGGCCAGTGCGAGATCACGATCTTCAACGAACAGTTCGAGGCGAACAAGGCGCTGTTCAAGGAAGACGAGCTGCTGATCGTGCAGGGGCAGGCGCGTAACGACGCGTTCACCGGCGGCATCCGCTTCACCGCCGACACGGTGATGGATCTCGAACGCGCGCGCAGCCGCTACGCGCAGGCGGTGCGGCTCACGATGAACGGCAATGCCGATGCGGCGGCGCTGCGCCGTGTGCTCGAGCCGCACGTGTCGAAGGACGATGCGGCGGCCGCGCCGGCCTTCGACGCGCCCGCGCCGCGCGGTGCAGGCCGCGACGGCGGCCGTCGCCCGCAGGCGCCGCTGCCGAACGGGCTCGCGGTCCAGATCCACTACAGCAACGCGCGCGCGCAGGGCGAAATGCGGCTCGGCGATGCGTGGCGCGTGAAACCGAGCGACACGCTGCTCGCGGAGCTGCGTGCGACGTTCGACGGGAGCACCGTCGAGATCACGTACTGACCGTCGCTGACGGACGGCCGTCGCCCTCGCGGCCCGTCGCATCGCCATCGTGCGGTGCGGCGGGCCGTTTTCTTGCGGCGGTGCTTGGGGCTGTCATCCGGACGCTATACAATCCGACGCGCACGTTGCGCACGCACCGTGCCGCGGTGCGTCCGCCGGCCGGCGGCGTCGTTCGCGTGAAAACGACGACGGTTCCACGCGGCGAACGTGCGGCGCGGCGCCGCCAGCGATCGCTCGACGAAGTCGGCACGCGGCAGCACGTCACGATGCCGGCGTGCCGGCGCGGCGCGCGACGACAAAACGACAACGACACCACAACAATGGCCAACGGGAAACCGACGGGGCGGATCCTCGTGATCCGGATTGATTTTCTGGGCGACATGCTGTGCACGACGGCCTTTCTCGGCGCGCTGAAACAGCGCTGGCCCGATGCGGAGCTGCACGTGGTCGCGAACCGCTACAACGCGGCCGCGCTGGCCGGCAACCCGGACGTGCACGCGGTCCATACGTACGTGTACAGCCGTCAGTGCGAGCGCAACGACCGCCCGGGGTGGATGCGCGCGTTCTTCGACCGGCTGCGGCTCGTGCGCCGGCTGCGCCGCCTGCGGTTCGATCTCGTGGTCGTGCCGAACGGCGGCATGCATCGCAGCAGCATCCAGTTCGCGCGCCAGCTCGGCGTGAAGGATTGCCGCTGGCACGATGCCGATTCCGAATTCGACGACCGCAAGCCGGAGCATGTCGCGACGCGACCGATCCGCCACGAGGCGCTGTCGGGATTCCGGCTCGTGCCCGAACTCGGCCGCACCGATCTCGACGGTCTCGCGCTGTCCGTTCATCCGGACCGCGCGTTGCAGGACACCTGGTACCGGCTGCTCGGGGCGCGCACGAAACCGCGCGTCGGCCTGTTCGTGTCGAACAAGGCGGCGGAGCGGCGCTGGCCGGCCGACCGATGGCGCGAACTCGCGCGGCGGCTCGCACCAGTCGCGGACGTGATCGTGTTCCGCGATCCCGCCGTGCCGGCAGCAGCCGACGCCGCGGGCGACGCGTGGCGGGATGTGAACGCGCGGCACGTCACGCCGTCGTCGGTTGCCGAACTGATGGCCGCTGCGAGCCTGCTCGACGTGATCGTGTCGGCCGACAGCGCGCCCGTGCATCTCGCGTCGGCGCTCGGCGTGCCGGTCGCCGCGCTGTTCGAGGACCGTCCGGAGAAATACCTGCGCTGGCATCCGCTCGGCGTGCCGCACGTGATCCTGCGCGCTGGGGCGACGGTCGACGCGATCGGCGTCGACGCGCTGGAGCGCGCGGTCCTTCATCTGTTGACGCAGGCCGCGCAGCCGGACGACGCGCGGCGCGGCGGCACGATGCTGCTGCCGGCCGCGACGACTGCGGCGCCCGAGATCGGCGCGATCGCTTCGTAGCGGCGGCACGGCCGGCAGCGTCGCCGACGCGACGGGCGGTACCGGAGCGGCGCTCGGCCGCGCACGCTGCATTGCCCCGCGTCGCCGGGACGATCGACACCCGCTGCCGGTCCGGCCGCCGTCGCGACTACGCGACTACCGTTGCGCCCCCGTGGCCCAGCCTCACGCCGGCCGCCGCAAAATCCTGTACATTGCGAGCCTTGTTCAGCCAGCTAGACGGATCGATTGCCGTGGCCCTGTTTTCTTCCGCCCGCCCGCCCAGAACCATCTTCGTCGCCGCGCCGCGCCGCATCGGCGACGTGCTGCTGACGACGCCGCTCGTGCGTTCGCTGAAGGCGCGCTGGCCCGACGCGCAGATCGACATGCTGGTGTTTCGCGGCACCGAGGGCGTGCTGGAGCACAACCCGGACGTGCGGCGCGTGATCGTCGTCGCGCAGCGCGCGGGCTTCCGCGAGCGGTTGCGCGATGCGCTGTCGATGTGGCGCCGCTACGATCTCGCGTGCGCGGCGCTGAGTTCCGACCGGCCGCGCTTCTACAGCTGGTTCGCGGGCCGCAAGCGCGTCGGCCTAGTCGATCCGAATCGCGTCACGTGGCTCACGCGGATGATGCTGAACGGGATCGCGATCAATCACCACGAGTCCGCGCACACGGTCGTCAGCACGCTCGCGCTGGCGCCGGTGATCGGCATCGAGCCGGTATCGGAGGTCGTCGCGCCCGGCATCGGCGACGATCCCGCGCGGCGCGCGCGCTTCGACGCGTGGCTCGCGGAATCGCCGGCGATCCGCGAAGGCAAGCCGCTCGTCGTGCTGCATCCGTATCCGATGTTCCGCTACAAGCAGTGGCGGCTCGAGGGCTGGGTCGAAATGATCGAATGGCTGCGCGGGCAAGGGTTCGCCGTCGCGCTGTCGGGCGGACCGGCCGATCGCGAGCGCGAATACGCGGAGCAGGTCGCGGCCGAGGCGGGCGGTGACGTGCTGAATCTGGTCGGCCGCCTCACGTTCGGTGAAAGCGCGGAGCTCGTGCGGCGCGCGCGGCTGTTCATCGGGCCGGATACCGGCGCGACGCACGTCGCGGCCGCGACCGGCACCGACACGATCGCACTGTTCGGCCCGTCCGATCCGGTGCGCTGGGGCCCGTGGCCGCAGCACTGGCCGCCGACCGACAATCCGTGGGAACTGCGCGGCTCCGCTCGGCACGGCAACGTGTGGCTGCTGCAGGGGGACGGCGATTGCGTGCCGTGCCGGCACGAAGGTTGCGAACGCCATGTGGACAGCCGCAGCGACTGTCTCGTCACTCTCGGTGCGCAGCGCGTGAAGGCGGCCGCCGCCGAGATGCTGGGGCTGAGCCCGCCGGCCGCGCCCGATGCGGTCGTCGACACGTCGCGGCTGCATCGCACGCGCTCGGACTGAACGCCGAACGCCGCGTCATTTTGCTGATTCGAAACGGGGGAAACGCGCCGCCGCGGCGCGTCGTGGGCAGGCCGCTGTTCGTCTGACACGGGCGGCGAGCGCCGTCGCGAACGCAGAGGCGAGCACGGCGCCCACGTGTACAGCAAGCCGCCTGCGTTGCGCTCTGCGGTCGCCGCCGTCAATTTGTCGTGGGCCGCCGCTCGTCGTCGTGACGCGTTCCGGTGCTCCCCCGCCAAGCCGTCACGCGCTGCGCCGGATCGCCGATGTCTCGCGCGGCAGCGTTTCACCGCGCGCGCCGCAGCCGATCAGGATACCGGCGAGCAGCACCAGCAGGTGTCCTTCGGCGAAATCGAGCAGCAGCGAATTCGCGAGACTGCCGATCGTGAAGATCGCGAGCCACGCGAGCAGCAACTGCCGCGAGCGCGGGTCGAGCGTGCGGCTGCCGCGCGCGATCTGCACGATCAGATTCACGAACAGCAGTACGCCGAGCGTGCCGAGCTGCACGGCCATCAGCAGGTATTCGTTATGCGGATTCGACGTGAGCTGGCCTTCGGCGGCCGTCTTGCCGGCCGCGAGCTTCTGGAACTCGAACTCGAGCCCGCCCGCGCCATAGCCGATCACCGGGCGCTGGCGATACAACTCGAGCCCCTTCTTGTACCACTCTAGCCGCAGCCCGGTCGACGTGACCGCATCGGTCTGCCGGTACTGCTGAACTTCGGACGCGACCTTCAAGAGCCGACCGTTGTTCACCGTGCACGCAGCGGCGACCAGCGCGACGCCGGCCAGCACGAGCGCGCCGGCTGCGAGCGCTGCGCGCAGCGCCGACTGGCGCCGCAGCAGCAGCACGAAGCGCAGCGCGACGACGAGAATCAGCAGCAGCGCGATGACCTGCCCGGTGCGCCCTTGCAGCATCACGAACACGTTGACCAGCGACCACGCGGCCACGCCGGCGTACGCGGCGCGCGACAGCGCGGTGCGCGCCGACAGCGCGAGATCGGCCGCCTGGTAGAACAGCAGCGCGCCGAACATGCCGGCCGCGATGTGGTTCTTGAACACCCACGCGCGCGACAGCGGCAGCTCGGTCGCATGCGCGGGCCCGATCGACGTCAGGCCGAGATAGTTGGTGGTGGACAGCAGCAGGATCACGCACAGCGTGCCGAACCACGCGCGCCGCACGACCGGCGCCCAGTTCGAATGGCGGAACGCGAGTACGGCAAACGGCAGCAGCAGCAGCTTGTCGTACTTGGCGACCCAGTTCCATGCCTTCGGGTGCGGCGCGACCGTATACGCGACGCTCGCGGTCAGCGCCGCGAGGATCAGCAGCGCCGCGAGCGACGCCGGTTCGGTGACGAACGAGCGCAGGTCGCGCCAGAACTCGGGGGAGATGACGAGCGCGGCCGCGAACAGCCCGCAGAACACGTTGGTCAGCGCGGTGGACACGGGGACCATGCAGAGCGCGATGACGGCGAAGGCGCGAGCGGCGGTGAGACGCCGCGTGGCGGGAGCGGAAAACGAGAGCATCGGAACCTGTCGAATGGACGTATGCGGCATGCGGGCACCGTGCTGCGCGCCGCGCGTCCCGGCGGCACCGCGCGGGACGAAGCGCGCAGTATACGCGAAGCCGCGTGCGTTTCCGCGCCGTTTCGAGGGTTCGATCAGCTGAATGCGCGCTTGATCCGCGAGCGCAGCAGCGCGCGCTTGAGCCGCCCTTCGACGGCCGGCGTGTCGAGCGCGAGCCGCGCGCCGGCCGGCTCGCCGCGATGCAGGTAATAGCGGTCGAACGTGGCCTGCGTCATGCCCCATTTGTTCAGGAACTGGCGGCGGCCGTCGTTCTTGACGATCTTGCCGGTGCTCTTCTGCTGGAAGTGATAGACGAGGCTGTCGCCGACGCCGAGGAAGATCCGGCAGCCCGCATCCCAGAATTTCATCGAGAAGTCGTTGTCGCTGCTCATTCCTGGCGACAGCTCGCTGCTGTAGCCGCCGATGCGGTTCCACCAGTCGCGATGCACGAGCGTCGGCGGCCAGGTGGAGCCGAGCCAGTCCGCGCGCGCGAGCGTCGGCGTGGCGGCGACGAGGCCGGCCGCGTCGAACTGTTCGGCGTCACGGCCGAAATCGCTGACGACGACGCACGGGTTGCGCGTGTCGACCGGCTCGACCATCGTGCCGGACAGCATGAACAGGTCGGTCGGCATCTGCTCGATGCGCCGCACGAGCGCGGCGTCCCAGCCGGGACAGCAATACATGTCGTCGTTCATGTAGACGACGTAGTCGCGCGTCGCGCGCGCGGCGGCGAGGTTCACCGCGTGGCAGATGCCGATGTTGGCCGGCGACGACGTGTGCTCGATGCGTTCGCCGCGCACCCAGTCGAGCGTGCCGTCCGAGCCGTCGTTCACGTGCACGATGATCTGGTGGTCGTACGCGGAATGGCGGCGCAGGCTGTCGACGACGAGCTTGAGGTACGGCAGGTTGTTCCAGGTCGGGATAATGATGGAGAACATGGCGGTCGGATTCGGTGGTCGTCGTGTCGGCGGCGCGTGGCGCGGCGCGTTGGGCGGGCGCGCATCGCGCGCGGGCAGCCCGGCATTGTAACGCCGGGCCGGCCGCGTGCCGGCGGCGCATGGCGCATGGGTGCAGAGTGGGCGGCGCGTTCAGCGGGCCGCGTCGTGCCCGAGCTTCAGGAACCGGTAGTACACCGTTTCCGCGTTGAACACGGCGATCATGAAGCCCGCGCGGCCGTCCAGAAACCCGCGCCGCAGCACGTAGGTGCGCACGAATGCCCATGCGCCGCGCGCAAGCGCCTTGCCGAAGCCGCCGCGCTGCCCGGCCGCGCGGCGCTGACGCGCGCCGGCCGTCGAATACGCGTCGAGCTTGCGCACGACGGTCTCGAAATCCTCATACGAATAGTGCAGGAGCTTGCCCGACAGCCGCTGCGCGGGCGTGTCGAACACGAGCCGTTCGTGCACGAGGTCGTCGGAAAAACGTGCGGTGCCGCGCCGGAACAGGCGCGGCACCCAGTCCGGATACCAGCCGCTGTGGCGAATCCACTGGCCGCAGAAGCTCGACAGCCGGTCGAGCGCGTAGACCTGCGCGGCCGGCGCGCGGATGGCCGCGCGGATCGACTCCGCGAGTTCCGGGCTGACGACTTCGTCGGTATCGAGCGACAGGATCCAGTCGGTGTTCAGTGCGTCGAGCGCGCGGTTCTTCTGCGGGCCGAAGCCGGGCCAGTCGCGCTCGACGATCACGCGGGCGCCGCGCGCGCGGGCGATCGCGACGGTATCGTCGGTGCTGCCGCCGTCGATCACGACGACGTCGTCGGCGAAGGTCAGCGCATCGAGGCACTGCTCGAGCCGCGCGGCCGCGTTGAGGGCGATGAGGGCGACGCCGAGGGTGGGTTCTGCCATGAAATCGTCGAAAAGGCGGAGAAAACGGTGAGCGGCAGTATACCCGCGCGCCGGCAGCCGGCCGCGTCGGCAACGGCCGTGCCGGCGGGACGGTGCGGCTATAATGTTGGGCCTTTTTCGGCACCCGCCGGACGGGGGAATCCCGGGCAGCCACGCTCCGGGCGCCGCGTCGCGGCTCAAGAAGGATTGCCTTGGAAACCCAGAACACTCTTCGCAAGCCGATGGACGGCACCGGTACGTCGCCGATCACGGTCCTCAAGCGCCTGTGGCCGTACATCCGGCCGCTGATCGGCATCGTGGTGCTCGCGGTGATGACGATGGGCGTCGTCGCGGCCACCGAGGCCGGGATTCCGGCGCTGCTCAAGCCGCTGCTCGACCACGGGTTCGGCTCGCACGGCAGCGACCGCGCGAAATGGTACGTGCCGATCGCGGTGATCGGCCTCGCGCTCGTGCGCGGCGTGTCGCAGTACACGTCCAACTACCTGCTCAACTACGTGTCGAACCGCATCCTGCTGCAACTGCGGCTCGAGATGTTCCAGCGGATGATCCACACCGGCGCGTCGTTCTTCCAGCGCGAGACGGCCAGCACCGTGATCAACGCGATCGTGTTCGAGGTGAACCAGATCCTGTCGGTGCTGACCGGCGTGATGGTCACGCTGGTGCGCGACTCGCTGACCGTCGTGTTCCTGCTCGGCTACCTGTTCTACCTGAACTGGCGGCTCACGCTGATCGTCGCGGTGATCCTGCCGGGCATCGGCTGGCTCGTCAGCAAGATCAACCGGCGGCTGCGCCGCCTGAACCGCGAGCACCAGACGCTGACCAACGAACTGTCGTACATCGTCGAGGAGACGGTCGGCGGCTACAAGGTCGTCAAGGTGCACAACGGCGAGGCGTACGAGATCGACCGCTTCACGACGATGAGCAAGCGCCTGCGCGGCTACGCGATGCGCATGACGATCTCGGGCGGCCTCGCGCAGCCGCTCACGCAGTTTCTCGCGTCGATCGCGCTCGCGGTCGTGATCACGATCGCCGTCGTGCAGTCGTCCAACGACCAGACGACGGTCGGCGGCTTCGTCGCGTTCGTCACGTCGATGCTGCTGGTGATTTCGCCGCTCAAGCACCTGATCGACGTCAACCAGCCGCTGCAGCGCGGGATGACCGCCGCCGAGCTGATCTTCGGCCTGATCGACGAGCCGGCCGAGCCGCAGGGCGGCGGCCGCGAACTGCCGCACGCACGCGGCGAGATCGAGTTCCGCGACGTGTCGTTCGACTACGGCGCATCCGAGCGGCCGACGCTCGACCGCATTTCGTTCAAGGTCGCGCCGGGCGAGATGATCGCGCTCGCGGGCCCGTCCGGCAGCGGCAAGACGACGCTCGTGAACCTGCTGCCGCGCTTCTTCGATCCGACGAGCGGTGCGATCCTCGTCGACGGCGTGCCGGTGGCCGACTACGACCTCCACGCGCTGCGCGGCCAGATGGCGATGGTGAGCCAGGACGTCGTGCTGTTCAACGACACGATCGCCGCGAACGTCGCGTACGGGCAGACGCCCGACCGCGCACGCGTGCAGGCGGCGCTCGAGGCGGCGAACCTCGCCGATGCGGTCGCCGCGATGCCGGACGGGCTCGACACGCTCGTCGGCGGCAACGGGATGCGGCTGTCGGGCGGTCAGCGCCAGCGGCTCGCGATCGCGCGCGCGATCTACAAGGACGCGCCGATCCTGATCCTCGACGAGGCGACCTCCGCGCTCGATTCGGAGTCGGAGCGCCACGTGCAGGCCGCGCTCGAGCGGCTGATGGAAGGGCGCACGACGCTCGTGATCGCGCACCGGCTGTCGACCATCGAGCGTGCGGACCGGATCCTCGTGCTCGAGGCCGGCAAGATCGTCGAAGAGGGCAGCCACGACGAATTGCTGCGCCACGGCGGGCTGTACGCGCACCTCCACCGGATCCAGTACCAGCAGCAGGCGGCGTGACGCCGCGTGATGCGCGTGTGCTAGTCTTGATCGTGCAGGCCCAGTTGTTTCCGATTCGACGTGACAACACGGAGGGAAGAACGATGAGGAAGATGCACGGGATGATGCTGGCCGCGCTGCTCGCCGCGGTTGTCGCGGCACCGGCCGCGATGGCGCAGGGGCACGGCAACGACGACGATCATGGCGGCCACGGCATGCACCGCGGCCACGGCCCGAAGCACGTGCCGCCAGGCCAGGCGATGCATCGCGACGACGTGCCGCCGCGCTGGACCGATCTGCCGCGCCGCGACTGGCACAAGGGCGACCGGCTGCCGTACGAGTTCCGCGATCGCCAGTACGTGGTCGACGACTGGCGCGGCTACCATCTGAGCCCGCCGCCGCGCGGTTATCACTGGGTCGGCGTCGGCGGCGACTATCTGCTCGTGCAGATCGGCTCGGGCATCGTACTGCGCGTCGGTCCGTAACGCGTTCCGCCGATCACCGCTTCATCCGGTTGCCGGGCGTCCATCCGGCAACCGCTTCATGCTTTCCCGTCCTTGCGAACGTCCGCTGCGCGGCGGAACCAGCGCCGTTCGATCCGCGACATCGCCCAGCACACCGCGAGCGCGCACACGGTGCCGAGCGCCACTTCCCCGAGCCGCATCAGCGGAATGTCCCATAGCGGGCCGTTGCCCGGAAACAGCAGCACGATCGTCGCGGTCACGCCGCCGAGCCGTGCCGCGCTGCCGACGTTCAGGCACCAGCACGCGACGATCGTGATCGCGACCGCGATCGCATACGCGACGAGGCGGTCGCCGCCGAGCGCCGCGCCCGCGAAGCCGAGCAGCCCGCCGATCATCGCGCCGATGAACTGATCGCGCGACAGCGACATCGTGTCCGAGTAGTTGTGCTGCGTGACGGCGATCGCGGTGATCGCCGCCCACACGGCCTGCTCGGTGTGCAGCGCGCGGCCGATCGCATAGGCGAGGCACGCGCCGCAGACGGCCTGCAGCGCCATCAGCGCGCCTTGCGTGAGCCGTTCGCCGAAAGTCAGCCCCTTGAACAGATCGAAGATCGACTGCTGGATCTGCTGGCGGGCTTCGTTGAGGGTCCTGATCGTATCCATCGTCCGTGTGACAGGAAGCAGGTGCGGGGCGAGCGCGTCAGTGCGTCTGCTCCGACGGCGCGGCGGCCGGTTCGCCGGCAGTCGAGTCGCCGTTCTCGACGCGCGTTTCCGGCATCGCGAGCCAGACCAGCAGCACCGCGAGCGCACCGGCGGCGGCGAGCCCGAAGAAGCTGACCGCGTTGCCGAAGTGATCGGCGACGTAGCCGGCCACGGCCGTGCTCAGCGTCGCGCCGATTCCGGCCGACAGACCGAACAGCCCGATGCACAGGTTGTAGCGGCCCTTGCCCGCCGCGACGTCGGCCGCGATCAGCGGCAGCATCACGCCGAACACGGCCGCGCTGATGCCGTCGAGCATCTGGACCGGCACGAGCAGGTACGGGCTGCTCACGCCGGCGAACAGCAGCGCGCGCACCGGCAGCGCCGAAAAGCCGAGCAGCAGGATCGGCCGGCGTCCCCAGCGTTGCGCGGAGCGGCCGACCCACGGCGACAGCATCGCGACGATCGCCTGCGGCACGATGATGCACGCGGCGATCACGAGCTGCACGTTCTCGCCCATTCCGGCCGTCACTTCGCCGGCCGCGAGGTTGAGCATCGCCGCGTTCGACAGGTGGAACAGCACGACGCACGCGGCGAAAGTCAGCATCCGGCGATCGCGCAGCAGCTCGAGCAGCGTCTCGCGCTCCTCGCCTTCGTCGTGATCGTCGCGGTCGTCGGGCTTCGACGCATGCGGGATCACTTCATGGGTCGGCTGGATCATCGCGAGCGCGAACAGCGCGGGCAACGCGAGCACGGCGGTCAGCCAGAACACCGCGCGCGCGGAGAAATACTCGCCGGTGAGCCCCATCAGCCCCGCGGCGACCGCGCTGCCGATCGACGCCCAGCGCGCATTGCGGCCGAGCCGGTCGCCGAGGTCCGCGCGGCCGACGAGCGAGAACGAGATCGCGGCCATCGCCGGCACGAGCATGCAGCTCGCGAAGCCGTGGAACACTTCTGCCGCGATCACCGGCACGATCGTCGGGCTCGACGCGAGCAGCACCGCGGACAGGATGATCGCGGCGATCGCCCACGCGGCCGCGCCTTTCTTGTTCTTCAGTGCGTCTACGGCGGCGCCGCCCGGCACCTGGCTGACCATCGCGCTGATCGTGCCGATCGACAGCACCATGCCGATCTCGCCCTGCGTCCACTTGTGCGACGCGAGGTAGGACGCGATGAACGGACCGAAGCCGGTTTGAACGTTTGCAACGAAGAAGTTGAGCCAGTCGAGGGCCCGGAGACTGCGAACGCTGACGGAATGCTTGATCGTCATCGGGCAGCACTCGCAGACGAAGCCGGCGCGGCGGCGGAAACCGGGGGCGAGACCACGACGATCGGCTTGTCCGCCGCGTACGGCGGCGCGGCCTTGATCTGCGCGTCGTTCAGGTCGAGCTGCGGATGCAGCGCCTTGTCGCGCGTGACGAAGCGCAGCGCGCCCCAGCTCGCGGCGATCGAACGGCGCTCGGTATTGACGAGGCCGCCGAGGTCGAGCACGACGGCCTGCGGCTGCGCGGCGCGGTCGATCAGCACGTCGACCACGCGGCCGATCTTCGTCCCGTTCGAGCGCTCGACGTCGCTGTCGAGCATCGGCAGTCGCGTTGCGGGAGACGCCGCGGCCGAACCCGACAGCGGCACGGCCTTCGGCCGCGCGGCCGGCGGCAGCTCGCCCGACGGCACGTCGAGCACGATCGGCTCCTGCTTGCCGCCCGGCGTGAAGCGGAACACGTTCCACGGGAAGCTGACCTTGCGGTCGCCGACACCCATGAAGCCTTGCAGGTTGACGATCATCTCGCGCGGCTTGCCGCCCGCATCGACGACCATGTCGACCGCACGGCCGATCACCTTGCCGTTGCGGCGCGCGACTTCGCTGTCGAGCAGCGCATGGATCTGGCTGCGCTCGACCGGGCGCGTCGCGATCAGCGGCGGCGGAGGCGGGGGAGGCGGAGTCGGCGATTCGGGGCGCTGCACCGGCTTCGGCCGCGGCGCCTCTCGGTGCGGTTTTTTCGGCGCTTCCGGCTCGTCGGGCTGCACGAGCGGCGGCACGGGCGGCATCGTCAGCGGTTCGCCGGCGGCTTCCCCGACGGGCTCGACGAGCGCTTCGCTGATCGGCGCGGGCGGGTTCTGCGTCGGCAGCAGCCCGCAGCCGGACAGCAACGCGGCGGTTGCCAGCACGAGGAAGACCGTCGACGACGGGAACGACATGCGGGATGCGGGAAACGGAAGTCCGCCGCTCATTGACACTCACTCCATGGGTCGGGGGCGAGCCCGAAGGCACGCGGCTGGCGATGGATGGCGGGTGCGGGCGGCGCACCACGCGAGGTGAGAGTTTAACGTGTCTTCCTTTCAGGACCGATTTATGCGGACGATTGGGCGGGCCGACGGGACGGCGGGGAAGGCGGAGAAGGCGGAGAAGGCGGAGAAGGCGGAGAAGGCGGAGAAGGCGGAGAAGGCGGAGAAGGCGGAGAAGGCGGGGAAGGCGGGGAAGGCGGGAAGGCGGGAAGGCGCGAAGGCGGGAAGGGGCTGGCTGGCGACGAGAGCGCCGAGGCGGGGAGGCGGCAGTCGGCGCCCGTCGTGCCGGCCGGGCTCGGCAGGCAGCGCGCGGGCACCGCGCGAGTTGCGGCAGGGCCGGGGCGTCAGGCGTCCGGATACCACGCGTCGCTGAATTCGCTGACCTGGACGTCGGTCAGCTCCGGACGGGCGGCGAGCCATGCGCGCACGGCCTCGCGGTCGGCGTCGGTCGTCGTGCCGCGCGGTGCGCCGGAGATCACGTACGCGCCGATGCCTTCGTCGGCGGATGCGACGGTCAGCAGCCCGTTCGCTTCGACGAAATCGATGAACGCGTCGATCAACTGGCCGCGCTCGAGGTCGGACAGCTCGTTGCGGTATTGCGCGGTCGCGTTGAATGCGAATTCCTGGAACTCGGCGATGTGGAGTTTCTTGCGCTGGCGGCGGTTGTGGCGTTTGCTCATGGTGTGTGGTGAACGGGAAGAGGGAAAGGGGGCGGCGGGCGCCGTATCGGACGCCGCGCGGCACGGCCGGCGGCGAGCAGCGGAACGTTACATCAGCACGATATCGTACTGCTCCTGGCTCAGGTTCGACTCGACCTGCAGCGACACGGGCTTGCCGATGAAGTCGATCAGCATCGCGAGATGCTGCGATTCCTCGTCGAGGAACAGGTCGATCACCTGTTGCGCGGCGATCACGCGAAATTCGCGCGGATTGAACTGGCGCGACTCTCGCAGGATCTCGCGCAGGATGTCGTAGCAGACGGTGCGCGACGTCTTCACCTGGCCTTTGCCCTGACAGGTCGGGCACGGTTCGCACAGTACGTGCGCGAGCGATTCGCGCGTGCGCTTGCGCGTCATCTCGACGAGCCCCAACTGCGAGAAGCCGTTGACCGTCACGCGCGTGCGGTCGCGCGACAGCGCCTTCTTCAGCTCCGACAGCACCGCGTCGCGATGCTCGGCGTTCTCCATGTCGATGAAGTCGATGATGATGATCCCGCCGAGGTTGCGCAGCCGCAGTTGCCGCGCGATCGTGTGCGCGGCCTCGAGGTTGGTCTTGAAGATCGTGTCGTCGAAGTTGCGCGCGCCGACGTAGCCGCCTGTGTTCACGTCGATCGTCGTCATCGCTTCGGTCTGGTCGATCATCAGATAGCCGCCGGACTTCAGGTCGACGCGGCGCGACAGCGCACGCTGGATCTCCGTCTCGATGTTGTACAGGTCGAACAGCGGCCGCTCGCCAGTGTAGTGATGCAGCTTCGGGCTCACCGCCGGCGTGAACTCGGCCGCGAATTCCGCGAGGCGCTGGTAGGTTTCGCGCGAGTCGACCTGGATGCGCGTCGTGTCGTCGTTCGCGAAGTCGCGCAGCACCCGCTGCGCGAGGTCGAGATCCTGGTACAGCAGGCTCGTCGCCGGCATCCGCTGCGCCTGCGCGACGATCGTCGCCCAGGTCTTGCGCAGGTACGCGACGTCGGCGGCGAGTTCGTCGGAGGTCGCATCCTCGGCGATCGTGCGCACGATGTAGCCGCCTTTCTCGTCCGGCGGAATCACGGCGGTCAGCCGCGCACGCACGGCCTCGCGCTCGGCCTCGCTCTCGATCTTCTGCGAGATGCCGATGTGCGGCTCCTGCGGCAGGTACACGAGCGTGCGGCCCGCGATGCTGACCTGCGTCGACAGCCGCGCGCCCTTCGTGCCGATCGGATCCTTGATCACCTGGACCATCAGCGTCTGGCCTTCGAACACGGTCTTCTCGATCGGCTGGTGCGGTGCGCCCGACTGCGGCTCGCCGGCGAGGCGCGGATGCCAGATGTCCGCGACGTGCAGGAACGCCGCGCGTTCGAGCCCGATGTCGATGAACGCCGACTGCATGCCCGGCAGCACGCGCACGACCTTGCCGAGATAGATGTTGCCGACCCGCCCGCGCGACAGCGTGCGCTCGACGTGAAGCTCCTGCACCGCGCCTTGCTGCACGAGTGCGACCCGCGTTTCCTGCGGCGTGAGGTTGATCAGGATTTCTTCGTTCATGGTGGGATTCAGAAGGCGACGCGCGCGGCGCGCAGCAGCGCGGCAGTCTCAAAAAGGGGCAGACCCATGATACCCGAATGGGAGCCGTCGATTCGCTCGATGAATTCGGCAGCGCGCCCCTGGATCGCGTACGCGCCGGCCTTGCCGAACGGCTCGCCGGTGTCGACGTAGCGCTCGAACGCGCCGCGCGGTGCGGCGGAAAAGCGTACGGACGAGCGCGACAGCGCGGGCGGCAGCAGTTCGCCGTCGGCGCCGATCACCGCGACGGCCGTCAGCACGTCGTGTTCGCGGCCGGCGAGGCGGGTCAGCATCGCGAGTGCATCGTCGGCATCGGCCGGCTTGCCGAGGATCTTGCCGTCGATCGTCACCGTGGTGTCCGCGACGAGCACCGGCGCGGCCGGCTTGCCGCTCGCGACGAGGCGCGCACGCGCGGCTTCCGCCTTCAGGACGGTCACGCGGCGCACGTACGCGTCGGCGGCTTCGCCGGGCAGCTCGGCCTCGAGCGCCTCGGCGTCCTCGTCGGCGCGCGGCAGCAGCAGTTCGAAGCGCACGCCGATCTGCTGCAGCAACTCCTGACGGCGCGGACTTTGCGAGGCGAGGTAAAGCGTTTGGAAAAGCGGGGTCGGAAAAAGCGCGGGGGGCGTGCTGGACGGCATGGTGTCGTTATCTCGTTGAGCGCGCGGGGCGCGCGTCCCGAGGACGACGCGTCATGCGCGGTGATAGGGGTGATTCTGCGTGATGCTCCACGCCCGGTAAAGCTGTTCGGCGAGCAGCACGCGCACCATCCCGTGCGGCAGCGTCATGCTCGAGATGCGCAGCAGCAGGTCGGCGCGCGCCTTGAGTTCCGGATCGAGCCCGTCGGCGCCGCCGATCACGAACGCGACGTCACGGCCGTCCTGCTGCCAGCCGGGCAGCGCCTGCGCGAGCTGCATCGTGGTCCAGTCGCGGCCGCGCTCGTCGAGCGCGACGATGCGCGCGCCCTTCGGCAGCGCGGCCTCGATCTTCTGCCGCTCGGCCGCCATCACGCTTTCCGCGCTGCGGCCGCCCGAACGCAGTTCGGGTTTGATCTCGCGCAGCTCGATGCGCAGCTCGGGCGGCATCCGCTTCGTGTATTCGTCGAAGCCGGACGCGATCCAGCCGGGCATCTTGTGGCCGACCGCGAGGATGAAAAGCTTCATCGGAACGACTCGCGGCGGCTCAGCGGCGGCGGGCCGTCGTCTTGCGCGCCGGGCGTGCGGGGGCTTCTTCTTCGTCGTCCTCGTCGTCGCTGGCGGTCGCGACGCCGTTCGGGCCCTTGCCGCCGCCGAGCTTCATCCGCACGGGCTTGTCGCCCCAGATTTCCTCGAGGTTGTAGTACTGACGCAGCGCCGGCTGCAGGATGTGCACGATCGCGTCGCCGCAATCGACCAGCACCCATTCGCCAGTGTCTTCGCCCTCGGAGCTGACGATGTCGCCGCCGGCTTCCTTGACCTTGTCGCGCACGCTGGACGCGAGCGCCTTGGTCTGGCGGTTCGACGTGCCCGACGCGACGATCACGCGGTCGAACAGTTCGGTCAGGTGGCTGGTGTTGAACACCTTGATGTCTTGCGCCTTGATGTCTTCGAGAGCGTCGACGATCACGCGCTGCAGTTTGCGGATATCCATGGAATCAGGAATGGTAGAGACGATGTTGAAGAATATAGGCCCAGACGGCAGCCGGCACATGCTCGGCCGACGCATCGGGCATTTGCGCATGACGCGCGATGCATTCGCGCAGGTGCGCACGGATGTCGGTTGCGGCGATATCGAACGCGAGCGTCGTGTCGATCAGCAGATGGCCGGCCGGCGTGGCTTTCAGCACGTCGGCGCCGGCCTGGCGCCGCGCGATTTCCTGCGTGACGGCAGCCGGCGCGGCGCCGAGGTCGAAACCGGGGCGCGTCGACACGCACACGTGCGCGTAGTCGAACAGCGCGCGCCAGTCGCGCCACGTGTCGAGCCGCACCAGCTGGTCGGCGCCGATCAGCAGCGACAGCGATGCGGCGGGGCCGATCCGCGCGCGCCAGCGCGCGAGCGTCTCGACCGTATAGGTCGGCCCGTCGTGCTCGATCTCGTCGGTCGCGACGGTGATCGTCACACCGGGCAGCGACAGCGCGCCGGCGGCGGCGCGCGTCATCGCGAGCCGGTGCTCGGCGGCCGACACGTCGCGCTTCTGGTACGGCTGTCCGGCCGGCAGCAGCACGAGCTCGGTCAGCGCGAGCACGTCGGCGAACCGCCGCGCGAGCGCGAGATGACCGTCGTGGATCGGGTCGAACGTGCCGCCGAGCAGGCCGATGCGACGTGACTGCGGGCGCGGTTGCGGGGCGGGGCGGGCGGTGGTGTCCAGAAAAACGTGTCCTGTTCTTGAGGCGGCCGGGCGGTCAAACCCAGTCGCGCGGCACGAGGAATTCGGCGAGGCGCGCTTCCGGCGAATCCGGTTCCGGCTGCCAGTTGTAGCGCCAGTTCGCGACCGGCGGCATCGACATCAGGATCGATTCGGTGCGTCCGCCGCTTTGCAGGCCGAACAGCGTGCCGCGGTCGAACACGAGGTTGAATTCGACGTAGCGGCCGCGCCGGTAAGCCTGGAAGTCGCGCTCGCGCTCACCGTACGGCAGCGCGGCGCGGCGCTCGACGATCGGCAGGTACGCGTTCAGGAACGCGTCGCCTACGCTTTGCATCATCTCAAACGAGCGTTCGAATCCGGGCTCCGAGAAATCGTCGAAGAAGATCCCGCCGACGCCGCGCGTCTCGTTACGGTGCTTCAGGAAGAAATACTCGTCGCACCACGTCTTGAAACGCGGGTACAGCTCGGCGCCGAACGGGTCGAGCGCGTCCTTGCAGGTCTGGTGGAAATGCCGCGCGTCGTCCTCGAACGGATAAACCGGTGTCAGATCCATCCCGCCGCCGAACCAGAAGATCGGCGCCTCCCCCGGTTTCGTCGCGATCAGCATCCGCACGTTCATGTGCACGGTCGGGCAGTACGGATTGCGCGGGTGCAGCACGAGCGACACGCCGAGCGCCTCGAAGCCGCGGCCGGCCAGCTGCGGGCGCGAGGCGCTTGCCGACGGCGGCAGCGCGTCGCCTGCGACGTCGGAAAAACCGATCCCCGCGCGCTCGAACACGCGGCCGCCCTCGAGAATCCGCGTGCAGCCGCCGCCGCGCAGGCGCTCTTCGGGGCCACGCTGCCACGTATCGGTCGCGAGCGGCATGCCGTCGAGCGTGCCGAGCGCGTCGGCGATGCGTGTCTGCAGTCGCTGGAGGTACGTGCGCACGCGCGTCACGTCGTAGGTTGAATCGGTCATGTCTGAACTGGGTGGCCGCGCATGAAGCGCGGGCCGTAAAAAAGGCATCTGCCGGGCATTCTAGCGAACCCCGGCAGAGGAGCGGGCGCGCAGCGTCGCGGCGCGCCCGAAGCGATCGTCACGCGCTCTTGCGGTTCAGCGCGCGGAAACCGATGTCGCGGCGGTACTGCATGCCTTCGAAATTGATCTGGTTGATCGCATCGTACGCATGCTGCTGCGCTTCGCGCACCGAATCGGCGAGGCCGACCACGCACAGTACGCGGCCGCCCGACGTGACGAGCTTGTCGCCGTCGACGAGCGTCGTGCCCGCATGGAACGTCACCGCCTGTTCGGTCTCGGCCGGGATCCCGTTGATGCGGTCGCCCTTGCGCGGCGCGTCCGGATAGCCGTGCGCGGCCAGCACGACGCCGAGCGCGGTGCGGCGGTCCCAGTCGAGCTCGACCGTGTCGAGCGTGCCCGCGATCGCCTGTTCGACGACCTTCGAGAAATCGCTCTTCAGGCGCGCCATGATCGGCTGCGTCTCGGGGTCGCCCATCCGGCAGTTGAATTCCAGCGTGCGCGGATTGCCTTCCTTGTCGATCATCAGGCCCGCATACAGGAAGCCCGTGAAGCGGATGCCGTCCTTCTCCATCCCGCGCACGGTCGGCATGATGATTTCGCGCATCACGCGTGCGTGCATCTGCGGCGTGACGATCGGCGCGGGCGAATACGCGCCCATGCCGCCCGTGTTCGGACCGCGGTCCTCGTCGAGCAGACGCTTGTGGTCCTGGCTCGAAGCCAGCGCCAACGCGTGCTTGCCGTCGACCATCACGATGAAGCTCGCTTCCTCGCCGTCGAGGAATTCCTCGATCACGACGCGCGCGCCGGCGTCGCCGAGCTTGTTGCCCGACAGCATCATGTCGACCGCCGCGTGCGCTTCTTCCAGCGTCATCGCGACGACCACGCCCTTGCCGGCCGCGAGGCCGTCGGCCTTCACGACGATCGGCGCGCCTTTCGCGTCGATGTACGCATGCGCGGCTGCGGCGTCCGAGAAGGTTTCGTAGTCGGCGGTCGGAATGCCGTGGCGCTTCATGAACGCCTTCGCGAAATCCTTCGAGCTTTCGAGCTGCGCGGCTTCGCGCGTCGGGCCGAAGATCTTCAGGCCGCGCGCGCGGAACAGGTTGACGATGCCGGCCGCGAGCGGCGCTTCCGGCCCGACGAGCGTGAACGCGACGCCTTCGCTTTCCGCGAAATCGGCCAGCGCGTCGAGCGACGTGATGTCGACGTTCTTCAGACGCTCGTCCTGCGCCGTGCCGCCATTGCCGGGCGCGACGTAGACCATCTGGACGCGTGGCGACTGCGCGAGCTTCCACGCCAGCGCATGTTCGCGGCCGCCGGAACCGACGACGAGTAGTTTCATGGGATTCCCCGCAGACTAGAAAACAGGGCGGCCGGCACGCTCAGGCGCGCCGGCCGCGAAATCGGTCGGGCCGCCGCCGCGGCGAAGCGCACGGCGGCCGGCATGTCATTCCTCGACGATGACGGCGTTCGTATACACCTCCTGCACGTCGTCGAGATTCTCGAGCGCGTCCAGGAGCTTCTGCATCTTCACCGCATCGTCGCCGGTGAATTCGACTTCGTTCTGCGGCTTCATCGTCACTTCGGCGAGTTCGGCCTTGAAGCCCGCGGCTTCGAGCGCATCCTTCACCGCCGAGAACGCCTGCCAGTCGCACAGCACTTCGATCGAGCCGTCGTCGTTCGTGCTGACGTCGTCCGCGCCGGCTTCGAGCGCCGCTTCCATCAGCGCGTCTTCCGACGTGCCGGGCGCGAACAGGAACTGGCCGACGTGATCGAACATGAACGCGACCGAACCGTCGGTGCCCATGTTGCCGCCGAACTTCGAGAACGCGTGGCGGACTTCCGCGACCGTGCGCGTGCGGTTGTCGGTCAGCGTGTCGACGATGATCGCCGCGCCGCCGATGCCGTAGCCTTCGTAACGGATCTCTTCGTAGTTCGCGCCGTCCGCGCCGCCGACGCCGCGGTCGATCGCGCGCTTGACGTTGTCCTTCGGCATGTTCGCGTCGGCCGCCTTGTCGACCGCGAGACGCAGACGCGGGTTCGAGCTCGGGTCGCCGCCGCCGAGGCGGGCCGCGACCTGGATTTCCTTGATCAGACGGGTCCAGATCTTGCCGCGCTTCGCGTCGGCCGCTGCCTTCTTATGCTTGATGTTGGCCCATTTCGAATGACCAGCCATACCTTTCTCCGTGCCCGGGCGCGCTCGCGCGGGCGATTGTGCCAATGTGTCGTTGAATCGGCGGCCGTGTGGGCGGGCGTGATGCCGCGGGGCCGCGCGTGTCGAGTGGAACGTGATTTTATCACGCGGCGGCCGCCGTTTCGGGCCGCCGCGCATGGCCGAACGGCCGGTGCGGGCCGTTGCGGCGCGCCCGGCGCGTCCCGTCAGCCGTCAGTTCTTCGTGCCGAACAGGCGGTCGCCCGCGTCGCCGAGGCCCGGCACGATGTACGCGTGCTCGTTCAGGTGCGAGTCGAGCGACGCGACGTACAGCTTCACGTCCGGGTGCGCGTCCTGGAACACCTGCACGCCTTCGGGCGCGGCGACCAGCGCGACGAACATGATGTTCGCGGCCGGCACGTTGCGGCGCTTGAGCACGTCGACCGCATGCACGGCCGAATAGCCGGTCGCGACCATCGGGTCGCACAGGATGAAGATCCGGTCTTCGAGGTCCGGCAGGCGCACCAGGTATTCGACGGGACGGTGGTCGTCGGCGCGGTACACGCCGATGTGGCCGACGCGCGCGGACGGCACGAGGTCGAGCAGGCCATCCGACATCTCGACGCCTGCACGCAGCACCGGCACGATCGCGAGCTTCTTGCCGGCGATCACCGGCGCGTCGACTTCGACGAGCGGGGTTTCGACCCGCTTGGTCGTGATCGGCAGGTTGCGGGTGATCTCGTAGCCCATCAACAGCGTGATTTCGCGCAGCAGCTCGCGGAACGTGCGCGTGGACGTGTCCTTGTCGCGCATGTGGGTCAGCTTGTGCTGGATCAGCGGGTGATCGAGGATGAAGAGATTCGGGAAACGGCTGTCCTGTTTCATGAGGGGCGCCTTGGCGGCAAAAGAGGATCGGGGGCGGCGAGTCGCGAGGCCGGCTGCCGCTTATGGCCGCAATTTTACCAAGGCGCGCCGCGCGATCCGGATATTATCGACGTCTCACGACAATCCGCGCGCCGCGTTCGCCGCTTCGGGGCCGCTTCGGGGCCGCTTCCGGCTGCTTCCCGGCCGTTCGGGCCCGGTCGCCTGTCCGGCGACGCGGCGGGCAAGCGCCGGCGCGCGTCGCCACAAAGGAATCGACGATGGATCTCGGCATCGCAGGAAAGACCGCGCTCGTGTGCGCGGCGAGCAAGGGACTCGGGCGCGGTTGCGCGGAAGCGCTGGCCGCCGAGGGCGTGAACCTCGTGATCGTCGCGCGCACGCGCGACACGCTCGAGGAAACGGCGGAGGAGATCCGCGCCGCGTCGGACGTGTCGATCACCGCAGTCGCGTGCGACATCACGACGCCCGACGGGCGCGCGGCCGCGCTCGCCGCGTGCCCGCAGCCGGACATTCTCGTGACGAATGCCGGCGGCCCGCCGCCCGGCGACTTCCGCGATTTCTCGCACGACGACTGGATCCGCGCGCTCGACGCGAACATGCTGACGCCGATCGAGCTGATCCGCGCGACCATCGACGGGATGATCGGGCGCGGCTTCGGCCGGATCGTCAACATCACGAGTTCAGCCGTAAAGGCGCCGATCGACGTGCTCGCGCTGTCGAACGGCGCGCGCTCGGGGCTGACCGGCTTCGTCGCGGGGCTGTCGCGCAAGGTCGCGGGGCAGGGCGTGACGATCAACAACCTGCTGCCGGGGCTGTTCGACACCGACCGGATCGCGACGACGCTCGCCGCGTCGGCAAAGGCGCAGGGCGTGACGGTCGACGAGATGCGCGCGCGTCGCACGAAGGACATCCCGGCCGGGCGGCTCGGCACGCGCGCCGAGTTCGGCGCGGCCTGCGCGTTCCTGTGCAGCGTGCATGCCGGCTACATCACCGGCCAGAACTGGCTGCTCGACGGCGGCGCGTATCCGGGTACGTTCTGATGCTCCGACGCGCCGCGCCATTCACGATGACCAACACCACTGAACGACGAAGGAACCGGAGATGAGCAAACCCCGCATCGCATTGATCGCGCACGACGCGAAGAAGGACGAGATCGTCGCGCTCGCGGGCCAGTACCGCGAGACGCTCGCGCAATGCCGGCTGGTCGCGACCGGCACGACGGGCGGCCGCATCGCCGCCGCGCACGGGCTCGACGTCGAGCGCAAGCTGTCGGGGCCGCTCGGCGGCGACCTGCAGATCGGTGCGGAACTGGCGGACGGCCGCGTCGACATCGTCGTGTTCCTGCGCGACCCGATGACCGCGCAGCCGCACGACCCCGACATCACCGCGCTGGTGCGCGCGTGCGACGTGCACGACGTGCCGGTCGCGACCAACGTCGCGACCGCGCGGATGCTGCTCGACGATCTGGCGCGGAACATGCAGGACGTTTGCTAGGCGGCTATTGAAGAACGCCGCGCTTTGACGGTCGGGGGCTTCGTTTAAGAGATTGTCGTATGCGGTCGATCGCGGAGTTTCGGATGGATCGTGCCGAATGCTTCGCTGTCGAGCGAGCGGGCCGGTGCATTGCCACGCAACGGCCGGGTTCGAAGGCTTCAGCGCGCCACTCATGACGGCACCGCTTCTTGGCGTGATGGCCTGGCACACAATCGAGCTGGCGAGCGCGCTTGCGCGTTCGGCGAAGCCGTCGGCTGGCTGACTACGGCGTCGAACAAGGCACGTGCATCCGCGCGCGAGGGCCTCGATTACGGTGATTTGCTCGTTCCGCTGAACGATAGAAGGGATTCGATTCCTTGTAGCAGTTCGGGCAAGAAGGACTGATCCAGCCCGCAATACCCTGTGATGCATGCTCCCTCGGGAGCGGTTGGCTGAAAGCGCCAGTCTCCTATGATTGCCCCTCGATCGAGCATTCGTAATGTGAGTTCGAACTCCGGCTCGACGCTGGTTAAATCCGCTCGTTGCCCGGATTGAAGCTGCGTTTGGATGGATTGAATCTGTTGCCGAAATTGTCGCAACTCCTCGGGCATCACACTCCATTGCCCTTCCGCCTGAATGCCCGGTACCGTCAATTGGATTCGTACATCGATCCATTCAAGATACGGGCCTCCCGGTTCTTCGCGTCGCGCAGCAACGGGCTCCATTTGAAGCCGAAAGTCATCTGTGTCAATGATCAGCATGTGTCAATAGTACATAAAGTGGAGGATTGTCCAGTCGTTCTCTCGAACGACAACTTCCAGTGTTTTACGCTCTCGAATGAAGTTGTTCCCCTCTTCACAAAGCGGGACATCTCGATTTCATATCGAAATACACCCGCCACCTTCTGGGGGGCGGGCGTTCGCCTTCCATACTTGATCGCCAAATGGAGGATGTGAACAGGTACAAATCGACCCGGGTTTGCCATGTGCTTGGCTGTTGTCTCGGTAAACTGCAATCGTTCACCGGCAAGCCTTGCAGCCTACTGCGCAGAAGCGGGAGTATTCTGCTCGTCATCTTTGATGTGGCAGAGACCGCAGCGCGCCCGGTCGCCAATCGGGAAACGGTGTTGAAGCCGGTGCGTACGAGCTTCAATGCCGCAGAACCTATGAGAATCAAATCATACGGGTCAACGAGGGGTGTTTCTAAAGGAGCTTCCTCGATCCCGACGTATTGACCAGATACGTCAAAAACATGCCAACGTTTTTCGCGCCTTCGTGGATGAAGCCCACACACGCGCCAGACTGATCGTCGATAATGGGCCGCGCGCCACGTGGGAGCGATGGGACAGCCACAGCAAACGCTGTATCGGTAATACGTGGCGGGGCGGCTGACAGAGATTTTCCTGCGTCCGTGCCGGAATAAGTGAGCGTACTCATAGGGTGGTGAAGCGACATCTGTCGTGAATGAAAGTGCGGACAGTGTGCAAATTGCCTCTTCAGCGCCAAACGCCATCTTCGAGACGTTACGATCAGTTCGCCAGCCTATCTGCCAGCTTAAGTGAGAGGCTATGTCCGGCGTTCAGGGGGGCTGTTAACCGCACGGGTGGTTTTGTCCCAAGGCATGGGTGACCATGCCCGCCGCATTTGCCTTCAGTGCGCCTCGGTCAATGCGAACCGAGCGGAAATTCGTACGACCCAAATGTCTTGATATGAATGTGACCAAGTATGACCCCGGCCCATGCCATCCATTTCCCGCGAAAACCCTACCGAGGTGAAGGGATTGCGACGACGCGCTGCGTGAGCGCGCACGACGCGCGAGAATCCTCCGCTACGACCCGTGTTCACACGCATCGCTGTAGCGGCAATGTCGATGCATTCGCCGAACCGGATTTCCAGATTCCAGACAGAAGAGGAGCAAAACGATGCCGAAAGCAATCCGATACGACCAACCCGGCGGCCCGGACGTGATGAAGTGGGTCGATGTCGAGGTCGGCGCGCCGAAGGCGGGCGAAGTCCGGATCCGGCAACACGCGGTCGGTCTCAACTACATCGACGTGTATTTCCGCACGGGCCTGTATCCGCAGCCGCTGCCCGGCGGCCTCGGGATGGAGGCGGCGGGCGAGGTGACGGCCGTCGGCGACGGCGTGACCGCGTTCAAGGCCGGCGACCGCGTCGCCTATGTTGGCCAGCCGCCCGGTGCGTATGCGCAGGAGCGCGTGATGCCCGCCGAGCGTGTGGTGAAGCTGCCGGACGGGATCAGCTACGACGATGCGGCATCGGTGATGCTGCAGGGGCTGACCGCGCACTACCTGCTGCGCCGCACGTATCCGGTGAAGGCCGGCGACACGATCCTGATCCATGCGGCCGCCGGCGGGGTCGGCCTGCTCGTATGCCAGTGGGCGAAGGCGCTGGGCGCGACCGTGATCGGCACGGTCGGCTCCGACGAGAAGGCCGCGCTCGCGAAGTCGCACGGTTGCGACCATCCGATCGTCTACACGCGCGAGAATTTCACGCAGCGCGTGAAGGAGATCACGAACGGCGCGGGCGTGCCGGTCGTCTACGATTCGATCGGCAAGGACACCTACATCGGCTCGCTCGACTGTCTCGCGCCGCTCGGCTACTTCGTCAGCTTCGGCAATGCGTCGGGCCCGCTGCCGCCGATCGACTCGAAGGAGTTCTCGACGCGCGGCTCGCTGTTCTTCACGCGGCCGACGTTGTTCTCGTACATCGCGAAGCGTGCCGATCTCGAAGCCGCGGCCGCCGAGCTGTTCGACGTGATCCTGTCGGGCAAGGTCAAGACGAGCATCAACCAGCGGTATCCGCTCGCGGAAGTCGGCCGCGCGCATGCCGACCTCGAGGCGCGCAAGACGACCGGCTCGACGATCCTCATCCCCTGACGCATCCCGTTCGTGCCGGCACCTCGCCGGCACGTCAAGTCGCGGACGGCACCGGCGTGCCGTCCGCCCTGTCCGCCGACCCGCCGAAGCTCCGCCGCAGGTTCCGCCAGCCGTTCCTCCAATCGTTCCCGCCGCGCGCGTTTACGCGTTTTTTATACCGGCCCGATCACCTTTGACCCGCCCTTTACGCGCGTTCCCATAACGTTCCAGTCGTCCGATTTCGACGACGGAGAACAAAAATGGATGGGGTTTTCATCGGCGCACTGGTGGTTTTCACCGCGCTGATCCTCGGTTTGATCGCCGGTTGCGAGAAGCTCGCGCAATACGGCCGCGGGGGGCGCGCATGACCTGGATGCTCTGGCTGGCCGGCGCCTCGACGGCGCTGTTGTTCGCGTATCTCGTCTTTGCGCTGCTGCGCGCGGAGGACATCGAATGAACGCGAACAACGTGTTTCAGACGCTGCTGTTCATCGTCGTGCTGCTCGCCGCGGCCGTGCCGGTCGCGCGCTACCTGACGGCCGTGATGGACGGCAGCTCGCGCGCGGTGCGCGTGTTCGGGCCGCTCGAGCGCGCGCTGTACCGCATCGCCGGTGTCGATGCCGGCACCGAAATGAACTGGAAGCAATACGCGCTCGCGACGATCGCGTTCAATGCGCTCGGCGCGCTGTTCCTCTACGGCCTGCTGCGGCTGCAGGGCCTGCTGCCGGGCAACCCGCAGCAGTTCGGCGCGATGACCGTCGACGGCGCGTTCAACACGGCCGTCAGCTTCGTCACCAATACGAACTGGCAGGACTACACGCCCGAGCAGACCGTCAGCTACCTGACGCAGATGCTGGGCCTGACCGTGCAGAACTTCCTGTCGGCCGCGACCGGCATCGTCGTCGTGATCGCGCTGATCCGCGGCTTCGCGCGCCACACCGCGCAGACGATCGGCAATTTCTGGGTCGACCTCACGCGTGTGACGCTGTACGTGCTGGTGCCGATGTCGGTCGTGATCGCCGCGCTGCTGATGAGCCAGGGCGTGATCCAGAACATGAAGGCTTACCAGGACGTGCCGGTGCTGCAGGCGAGCACGTACGCGGCGCCGAAGCTCGACGCGCAAGGCAGCCCGGTGAAGGACGACAAGGGCAATCCGGTCACGGTGCCGACCCCGCTCGTGAAGCAGACGCTCGCGATGGGCCCGGTCGCATCGCAGGAAGCGATCAAGATGCTCGGCACCAACGGCGGCGGCTTCTTCAACGCGAACTCCGCGCATCCGTACGAGAACCCGACGCCGTTCGCGAACTTCGTGCAGATCTTCGCGATCCTGATCATTCCGGCCGCGCTGTGCCTGGTGTTCGGCCGGATGATCGGCGACCGGCGGCAGGGTATCGCGGTGCTCGCGGCGATGACGGTCGCGTTCGCGATCGCGGTCGGCGTCGAGATCGGCGCCGAGCAGGGCGGCAACCCGACGCTCGCCGCGCTTCACGTCGACCAGTCGGCGAACGCGCTGCAGCCGGGCGGCAACATGGAAGGCAAAGAGACGCGCTTCGGGATCGCGCAGACCGGCATCTTCACGGTCGCGACGACGGCCGCGTCGTGCGGCGCGGTCGACACGATGCACGACTCGCTGACGCCGCTCGGCGGCCTCGTGCCGATGCTGCTGATGCAGCTTGGAGAAGTGGTCTACGGCGGCGTCGGCTCCGGCTTGTACGGGATGCTCGTGTTCGCGCTGCTCGCGGTGTTCGTCGCCGGCCTGATGATCGGCCGCACGCCCGAGTACGTCGGCAAGAAGATCGAGTCGTACGAGATGAAGATGGTGTCGATCGTCGTGCTGCTCACGCCGCTGCTCGTGCTGGCCGGCACGTCGATCGCGGTGCTCGCCGCCGCCGGCAAGGCAGGCATCGCGAACCCGGGCCCGCACGGCTTCTCGGAAATCCTCTACGCGTTCAGCTCGGCCGCGAACAACAACGGCAGCGCGTTCGCGGGCCTGACGGTCGGCACGCCGTTCTACAACTGGACGACCGCGATCGCGATGTGGTTCGGCCGCTTCGGCACGATCGTGCCGGTGCTGGCGATCGCCGGCTCGCTCGCCGCGAAGAAGCGCATCGCGGTGACGGGCGGCACGCTGCCGACGCATGGGCCGCTGTTCGTCGTGCTGCTGCTCGGCACCGTGCTGCTGGTGGGTGCGCTGACCTACGTGCCGGCGCTCGCGCTCGGCCCCGGCGTCGAGCATCTGATGATGTGGCTGGGCGCATGATGCGCCCGCATGGCGACACCTTGAAAAAGTTGAAGAGATCGCAATGACTCAACATTCCGCAACACGGTCCATGTTCGATCCGGCGCTCGTGCGCCCGGCGATCGTGGATGCGTTCAAGAAACTCGCGCCGCGCACGCAGTTGCGCAACCCGGTGATGTTCTGCGTGTACGTCGGCAGCATCCTCACCACGATCCTGTGGATCGCGGCACTCGCCGGCCAGGCCGACGCGCCGGCCGGCTTCATCGTCGCGATCGCGCTGTGGCTGTGGTTCACCGTGCTGTTCGCGAACTTCGCCGAAGCACTCGCCGAAGGGCGTTCGAAGGCGCAAGCCGCGTCGCTGCGCAGCGCGAAGAAGGACGTGATGGCGAAGAAGCTGAACGAGCCGCACCCGAAGTCGCCGATCCGCATCACGACCGCGTCCGACCTGCGCAAAGGCGATGTCGTGCTGGTCGAGGCCGGCGACGTGATCCCGGCCGACGGCGAGGTGATCGACGGCGTCGCGTCGGTCGACGAATCGGCGATCACCGGCGAATCCGCGCCGGTGATCCGCGAGTCGGGCGGCGACTTCTCGTCGGTGACGGGCGGCACGCGCGTGCTGTCCGACTGGATCGTCGTCAACGTCACCGCGAACCCCGGCGAGGCGTTTCTCGACCGCATGATCGCGATGGTCGAAGGCGCGAAGCGCAAGAAGACGCCGAACGAGGTCGCGCTGACGATCCTGCTCGTCGCGCTGACGATCGTGATGCTGCTCGCGACCGCGACGCTGCTGCCGTTCTCGATGTTCTCCGTCGACGCGATGAAGTCCGGCCACGTGGTGACGATCACCGCGCTCGTCGCGCTGCTCGTGTGCCTGATCCCGACGACGATCGGCGGGCTGCTTTCGGCGATCGGCGTGGCCGGGATGAGCCGGATGATGCAGGCGAACGTGATCGCGACGTCGGGCCGCGCGGTGGAGGCGGCTGGCGACGTCGACGTGCTGCTGCTCGACAAGACCGGCACGATCACGCTCGGCAACCGTCAGGCGTCGATGTTCGTCCCCGCGCCGGGCGTCACCGAGGAAGCGCTCGCGGACGCCGCGCAGCTGTCGTCGCTCGCCGACGAAACGCCGGAAGGCCGCAGCATCGTCGTGCTCGCGAAGGAGCGCTTCAACATCCGTCAGCGCGACATGGCGCACCTGCACGCGACGTTCGTCGGCTTTTCCGCGCAGACGCGGATGAGCGGCGTCGATCTGCCCGGCCGCGACATCCGCAAGGGCGCGGCCGACGCGATTCGCCGCTACGTCGAAACGCACGGCAGCCGCTTTCCGGAAGAAGTGCGCCGCGCGGTGGACGACGTCGCGCGCCGCGGCAGCACGCCGCTGGTGGTGGCCGACCTGCAGGACGGCGTCGCGCGCGTGCTCGGCGTGATCGAGCTGAAGGACATCGTGAAGGGCGGCATCAAGGAGCGCTTCGCGGAGCTGCGCAAGATGGGCATCAAGACCGTGATGGTGACGGGCGACAACCGGCTGACGGCCGCGGCCATCGCGGCGGAAGCCGGCGTCGACGACTTCCTCGCGGAAGCGACGCCGGAAACCAAGCTCGCGACGATTCGCGAGCACCAGGCGGCCGGGCGGCTCGTCGCGATGACGGGCGACGGCACCAACGACGCGCCGGCGCTCGCGCAGGCCGACGTCGCGGTCGCGATGAACACCGGCACGCAGGCGGCGAAGGAAGCCGGCAACATGGTCGACCTCGACTCGAACCCGACGAAGCTGATCGAGATCGTCGAGATCGGCAAGCAGATGCTGATGACGCGCGGCTCGCTGACGACGTTCTCGATCGCGAACGACATCGCGAAGTATTTCGCGATCATTCCGGCCGCGTTCGTGACGACGTATCCGCAGCTGAAGGTGCTCGACATCATGCATCTGACGTCGCCGGCGTCGGCGATCCTGTCTGCGGTGATCTTCAACGCGCTGATCATCGTCGCGCTGATCCCGCTCGCGCTGAAGGGCGTCACGTACCGGCCGCTCGGCGCCGCGTCGCTGCTGCGCCGCAACCTGCTGGTGTACGGCCTCGGCGGCGTGCTGCTGCCGTTCCCGTTCATCAAGCTGATCGACATGACGCTCGCCGCGCTCGGCTGGGCCTGAACCGGCCGCTATTGAAGGAACCACCACCATGAAAACGTTGATTCGCCCGCTCGTCGTGATCTTCGTCGTGCTGACCGCCGTGACGGGGCTCGCGTACCCGGCCGTGATGACCGTGTTCGGCCAGGCCGTCTTCCCGTCGCAGGCGAACGGCAGCCTGATCGAGCACGACGGCAAGGTCGTCGGCTCCGCACTGATCGGCCAGCCGTTCGACGCGCCGAAGTACTTCTGGGGCCGGCTGTCGGCCACGTCGCCGATGCCGTACAACGCGACCGGCTCCGGCGGCTCGAACCTCGGCCCGCTGAACCCGTCGCTCGCCGACCAGGTGAAGGCGCGCATCGCCGCGCTGCGCGACGCGGGCACCGACCTGTCGAAGCCCGTGCCGATCGATCTCGTGACCGCGTCGGCGAGCGGCCTCGACCCGGAGATCACGCCGGCCGCGGCCGCGTACCAGGTCGAGCGCGTCGCGAAGGCGTGCAAGCTCACGGCGGACGCGGTCGCGCAGCTCGTCGCCGCGAACACGACGGGCCGCCAGTTCGGCGTGCTCGGCGAGCCGCGCGTGAACGTGCTGAAGCTGAACCTTGCGCTCGACGCGGCGCAGGCCGCGCACTGAGCGCGGTGCCTCGCGGCGCGGCGCGGCAGTCTGCGCGCCGCGCCGGCATTGACCGACGGCGCATGCGCCGTCTTTGCCTTTTGCAGCGATTTGGAACCACAATGCGTGTATCCCGCGCGCCAACAGGCGCTTCGCCCTCCTGACGCATGAACCGCCCCGATCCCGACCAACTCCTCGACAAGCTGCAGCGCGACGAAGAAAAGCAGCGGCGCGGCCAGCTGAAGATCTTCTTCGGCGCATCCGCCGGTGTCGGCAAGACCTATGCGATGCTGCAGGCCGCGCGCCAGCGGCGGCAGGACGGCGTCGACGTCGTCGTCGGCATCGTCGAGACGCACGGGCGCAGCGAGACCGCCGCGCTGCTCGACGGCTTCGACGTGCTGCCGCTCGCGCGCATCGAATATCGCGGCCGCACGCTCGCCGAATTCGATCTCGACGGCGCGCTCGCGCGTGCGCCGCAACTGATCCTCGTCGACGAACTCGCACATTCGAACGTGCAGGGCGCGCGCCATCTGAAGCGCTGGCAGGACGTCTACGAACTGCTCGACGCGGGCATCGACGTGTACACGACGGTCAACGTCCAGCATCTCGAAAGCCTGAACGACGTGGTCGGCGCAATCACCGGCATCCGCGTGTGGGAGACCGTGCCCGATCGCGTGTTCGACGCGGCCGACGAGGTCACGCTGGTCGACCTGCCGGCCGAGGAACTGCTCGAGCGGATGCGCGACGGCAAGGTCTATCTCGCGCAGCAGGCCGAGCGCGCGGTGCGCAACTTCTTCCGCAAGGGCAACCTGATCGCGCTGCGCGAACTCGCGCTGCGCCGCACGGCCGACCGCGTCGACGCGCAGATGCGCGAGTACCGCGCCGACCGTTCGATTCAGCGCATCTGGCAGGCGCGCGAACGATTGCTCGTGTGCGTCGGGCCCGGTCCCGAAGCGCCGACGCTCGTGCGCGCGGCCGCGCGGCTCGCCGCGAGCGTGAAGGCCGACTGGATCGCCGTGTACGTCGAGACGCCGCGGCTGCAGCGGCTGCCCGACGCGCAACGGCAGCGCACGCTCGATGCACTGAAGCTCGCGGCCGAGCTCGGCGCGGAGACGGCCACGCTCGCGGGCGACGACGCCGTCACCGCGCTGATCGGCTATGCGAAGGTGCGCAACGTGTCGAAGATCGTTGCAGGCGGCTCGTCGAGGGTCGGGCTCGCACGCCGCTTCGCGCGGCCGTTCGGCGAGCAGCTGGCCGAACGGGCGGGCGACGTCGATCTGATGCTGATTCGCGCGTCGGCGAGCGACGAAGTGCGCGCGGCGCCGCGCGACGCGCGCGCCCGCGACTGGCGCGATGCGTTCGCGCTGCTCGGCACGCGGCGTTCGCCGCCGCGCCACTACGCGTATGCAGCCGCAATCTGCGCGGCGATCACCGGTGTGGCGAGCGTCGCGTCCGCGCGGCTCGACCTGACGAACCTCGTGATGCTGTACCTGCTCGGCGTCGTGTTCTCGGCGGTGCGGCTCGGGCGCGGGCCGGGCGTGCTGCAGTCGTTCCTGTCGGTCGCCGCATTCGACTTCTTCTTCGTGCCGCCGCGGATGTCGTTCTCGGTCAGCGACACGCAATATTTGCTGACCTTCTTCGGGATGCTGCTCACGTCGCTCGTGATCAGCCACCTGACGTCGACGCTCACGCGCCAGGCGAGCATCGCGCAGCACCGCGAGCGCCGCACCGGCGCGATCTACGCGATGGCGCGCGAGCTCGGCGCGGCGCTGACGACCGAGCAGATCGTCGAGATCGGCAGCCGTCACGTGAGCGAAGTGTTTCGCGCGCGCGTCGCGTTCCTGCTGCCCGACAGCGCCGATCAGGTGCGCCAGAAGATCGAGGAGCCCGACGCGGCCGTGACGCTGACCGGCGCGGAGCTCGACCGCGACGTCGGCCAGTGGGTGTACGACCAGCAGAAGCCGGCCGGGCGCGGCACCGATACCTTGCCGGCGGCGGCCGCGCTGTACCTGCCGCTGAAGGCGCCGATGCGCACGCGCGGCGTGCTCGCGGTCGTGTCGCGCGAGCCGCGCGAACTCGACGTGCCCGAGCAGCAGCGGATGCTCGATGCGTTCGCCGCGCAGATCGCGCTTGCGCTCGAACGCGTGCACTACGTCGAGATCGCGCGCGACGCGCTCGTCAACATGGAGTCCGAGCGGCTGCGCAACTCGCTGCTGTCGGCGATCTCGCACGATCTGCGCACGCCGCTGACGACGATCGTCGGGTTCTCGTCGATGCTCGCGAACGGGCGCGCGGCCGCGTCGCGCGCGCCGGCCGGCGACACGGCGGCCGAGCGGCCCGCGCAACGCGAAGCGGAGCTCGTCGACGCGATCCACGACGAGGCGCTGCGGATGACCGGCATCGTCACGAACCTGCTCGACATGGCGCGGCTGCAGGCCGGCAGCCTGCAGCTGAAGCGCCAGTGGTCGCTGCTCGAGGAAACCGTCGGCGCCGCGCTCGCCGCGTGCAAGCGCGTGCTCGCGCGCCATCCGGTGCGCGTCGCGTTGCCGGCCGACCTGCCGCTGCTGCAGACCGACGCGGTGCTGATGGAGCGGCTGTTCGCGAACCTGTTCGAGAACGCGGCGAAGTACACGCCGGCCGACGCGCCGATCGACATCGGCGCCGAACGCGTGACCGACGACGGCCGCGCGTTCGTGCGTGTGCATGTCGACGATCACGGCCCCGGCCTGCCGGCCGGGATGGAAACGCGGATCTTCGACAAGTTCACGCGTGGCGAGAAGGAGTCGGCGACACCGGGCATCGGCCTCGGCCTGGCAATCTGCCGCGCGATCGTCGACGCGCACGGCGGTACAATCGGCGCGCTCAACCGTACCGCACCCGACGGCCGCGTGACGGGCGCGCGCTTCTGGTTCACGCTGCCGGTCGACACGCCGCCGCCTGCGCCTGCCGTACCCGACGACGACCTCGACGCGCCCGGCGCGCCGTCTTCCTCCGAGCCCTTGCCAGACCATGAGTGAACCGAGCCTGACCGTCGTCCTGATCGAGGACGAAAAACAGATCCGCCGCTTCGTGCGCGCCGCGCTCGAGGAGGAGGACATCGCCGTGTTCGACGCGGAGACGGGCAAGCAGGGGCTGATCGACGCGGCGACCCGCAAGCCCGATCTCGTGATCGTCGACCTCGGGCTGCCCGATACCGACGGCATCGACGTGATCCGCGAACTGCGCGGCTGGTCGGACGTGCCGATCATCGTGCTGTCCGCGCGCACGCAGGAAGAGGAGAAAGTGGCCGCGCTCGACGCCGGCGCCGACGACTACCTGACCAAGCCGTTCGGCGTGTCCGAGCTGCGCGCGCGGATTCGCGCGCAACTGCGCCGGCGCAACCAGGGCGGCGCGAACGAGTCGCCGAAGGTCGGCTTCGGCGGCGTGACGGTCGATCTCGCGCTGCGCCAGGTATGGCGCGACGGCGAAATCGTGCACCTGACGCCGCTCGAGTACCGGCTGCTCGCGACCCTCGTGCGGCACGCGGGGCGTGTGCTCACGCACCGGCAGCTGCTGCGCGACGTGTGGGGCCCGTCGCACGTCGAGAGCCCGCACTATCTGCGCATCTACATGGCGCATCTGCGCCAGAAGCTCGAGCGCGATCCCGCGCAGCCCGAGCACATCGTCACCGAAACGGGCGTCGGCTACCGGCTCGTCGGCGCCGCGTGACGTGCCGGCGTACCGCGCGATGCGGCCGTAATGGAAGGCCGCCCGCCGGTGAAGTAGCATTGGCGCGACATTGCGGCCGTCGGCGCGGGACGCGTACACCGGGCGCGCATTCCCCGCTATCCTGACCGTTCCGCGAACGAATCCGAGGAGCGTGCAATGTCCGTCCGTCTGGTCGTCATCGCTGCGCTGGCGCTTGCTGCGTCAGGTGCGTTCGCGCAGCCGCTGCCGCCGGGGCAGCAGCCTTCCGCGCCGCGAGCGGCGCTCGCCAATCCCGCGTCCGTCAATTGCGAGAAGCTCGGCGGCCGTCACGTGATCCGCGACCTGCCGCGCGGGCAGGTCGGCATGTGCGTGTTCAAGGACGGCCGCGTGTGCGACGAATGGGCGCTGTACCGCGACGACCGCTGCGTCGGCGGCGTCGGCGCCAAGCGCGCGTCGAAGCGCGACTGAACGCGGCGGCGCGCGCTTTCCGGGCGCTGCCGTGCGTTGCGCGCCATGCCGCGGCCGCTCCCACGGCGGCCGGCGCCGGCCGCGTCCGGCATCCCTGTAAGCATCTTGTTATACTCGCCGCCGTCCGGGGACGACCCCGGGTCATTCGCTTCAACGGGGACGGCCCCATCCGATACGGAGTACGTCGAGATGGCGTGGGTATTGTTGTTGATCGCCGGTTTGCTCGAAGTGGCCTGGGCGGCCGGCATGAAATCGTCCGAGGGCTTCACGAGGCTCGGACCGTCGGTGTTCACGATCGTGACTGCGCTGGCCAGCTTCGGGCTGCTGGCGGTCGCGATGCGCCAGCTGCCGCTCGGCACCGCGTATGCGGTGTGGACGGGCATCGGCGCGGTCGGCGCGTTCGTGTTCGGCATCGTGATGATGGGCGAGGCGCTGACTGTCGCCCGCGTCGCGAGCGCGTCGCTGATCGTGATCGGGCTGATCGGCCTGAAACTGTCGTCGGCCGGCTGACGCGGCCTGATGCCCGCCTGATGCCGCTTGATGCCGCCCGACGCCCCGGCCCCTGCCGCGCACCCCGCGCCCGGCCGTGATGGCCGTGATGCGCCGCGGAATTGCGCCGGCCCTCCCGCCAGCCTGTCTATAATGGAACGCATTCGGGCCTGAATGCCGTCGTGCCGTGCGCGGCGCGCGGCACTGGTCGCCACGCGCCGCGCGGCCGGTCATACCGACTCGATCCGATCAATCGGCAAAACGCACGGAAAGTGCAAGGAGAGGGCCATGATCGAAGCCATTTCGCTCGGCGCGGGGCTCGCGTGGGCGAGCGGGCTGCGCCTTTATCTGACGGTGCTGATCGCCGGCGTGCTCGCGCGGGTCGGCTGGCTCCATCTTCCCGACACGCTCGCGGTGCTGATGTCGCCATGGGTGATCGGCGCCGCGGCCGTGCTGGCCGTCACCGAATTCCTCGCCGACAAGATTCCCGCGTTCGACTCGCTGTGGGACGCCGTGCACACGTTCATCCGGATTCCGGCCGGCGCGGTGCTCGCCGCCGGCGCGCTCGGCCATGCCGACCCGACGGTGCTCGCGGTCGCGGGGCTGGCCGGCGGCTCGCTCGCCGGCGCCGCACACGTCGCGAAGGCCGGCACGCGCGCGCTGATCAACCTGTCTCCGGAACCGATTTCGAACTGGGTCGCGTCGTCCACCGAGGACGGGCTCGTGTTCGGCGGCCTCGCGCTTGCATTCTTCGTGCCGCTCGCGTTCCTCGTGCTGCTCGCGGCGTTCATCGCGGCGTCGGCGTGGGCGCTGCCGCGTCTGTGGCGCGGCGTGTCGGGCGGCTTTCGCGGGATGGCGAACCACATGGTGTCGCGGCTCAACTCGATCGGAGGCAAGCGCGATTGAAGGCGCCGTCACCCGTCGAGCGACAGTACGCTGATCCGTCGGCCGGGCCGCGCGCGCATGCCGGCCGCTTCGGCTGGCAAGACCTGATCCGCCAGGCCGCGCGCATGACCGCGCGCGACTGGCGCGCCGGCGAACTCACGCTGCTCGTGCTGGCGCTGGTGCTGGCCGTCGCCGCGCTGACGAGCGTCGGCTTTCTCGCCGATCGCTTGCGGCAAGGGCTCGAGCGCGACGCTCGCCAGATGCTCGGCGCCGATTTCGTCGTGCGCGCCGACCATCCCGTCGATCCGTCGTTCGATCGCGACGCGCGCGCACTCGGGCTGCGCACCGCGACGACCGCGATCTTCCCCAGCATGATCGCGCCGGCCGCCGGCGCGCAGCCAGGCGGCGCGGCGCCCTCGCGCCTCGCGGCCGTGAAGGCCGTTTCCGCCGGCTATCCGCTGCGCGGCGCCGTCGAGATCGTGCCGGCCGGCGCGCGCGCCGCGCAGAAGGCGAACGCCATTCCGGCGCCCGGCACCGTGTGGGCCGATCCCGCGCTGCTCGACGCGCTGCATCTGAAGGCGGGCGACACCGTGCGTGTCGGGCTGCGCACGTTCACGGTCGCCGCGTCGATCTCCCGCGAACTCGATCGCGGCTTCTCGTTCGTCAATTTCTCGCCGCGGCTGATGATGCGCGCGGACGAACTTGCGGCGACGGGGCTCACCGGCTACGGCAGCCGCGTCACGTACCGGCTGCTGGTCGCCGGCGACGCGCAGGCCGTCGCGCGCTTCGACGCGTATGCGCACGCGCGCGTCGACGGCGGCAAGCTGCGCGGCGTCGGCCTCGAATCGCTGCAGGAAGGCCAGCCGCAGGTGCGCCAGACGCTCGATCGCGCGCGCCACTTCCTGACGCTGGTTGCGCTGCTGACCGCGCTGCTCGCGGCGGTCGCGATCGCGATGGCCGCGCAGCGCTACATGCGGCGTCATCTCGACGGCTGCGCGACGATGCGCTGCCTCGGCGTGAGCCGCCGCACGCTCGGCGCGCTGTTCGCACTGGAATTCGCCGGCGTCGGCGTCGTGTCGGGCGTCACGGGCGCGGTCCTCGGCTACGGCGGCCACTGGGCGCTGCTCGCCGCGCTCGGCAGCCTGATCGACGTCGTGCTGCCGCCGCCGACACCGTGGCCGGCGCTCGTCGGCATCGGCGCCGCGCTCGTGCTGCTCCTCGGCTTCGCGTTGCCGCCGCTCGCGCCGCTCACGCGCGTGCCGCCGGTGCGCGTGCTGCGCCGCGACTGGGGCGACGCGTCGCGCACCGCGTGGGCCGCGTATGCGTTCGGCGTCGTGCTGTTCGCCGGACTGCTCGTCATCGCCGCAGGCAACCTGACGCTCGGCCTGATCGTCGCGGGCGGGTTCGCGGGCGCGCTGGTCGGTTTCGCGCTGATCGTGCGCATCGTGCTGTACGCGGCCGCGCGCGCGGTGCGCAATGCGCGCATGGCCGCCGGCATCGGCTGGCGCTACGCGCTCGCGTCGCTGCACCGGCGCGGCACGGCGAGCGCGCTGCAGATCACCGCGCTCGCGCTGGGCCTGATGTGCCTGCTGCTGATCGCGATCACGCGCAACGACCTCGTCGCCGGCTGGCGGCAGTCGACGCCGCCCGATGCGCCGAACCAGTTCCTGATCGACATCCAGCCCGACCAGCGCGACGACGTCGCCGCGTGGCTCGCCGCGCACGGCGTGCGCGACGCGGTGCCCGCGCCGATGGTGCGCGGCCGGCTCGTCGCGATCAACGGCAAGCCGGTGAATCCCGACGCGTATCCGTCCGACGAAGCGCGCCGGCTCGTCGACCGCGAGTTCAACCTGTCATATACGACCGAGCTGCCCTCCGACAACCGGATCGTCGAAGGCGACTGGTTCGGCGATTCGGCGCGGCCGCAGATCTCGATCGAGGCCGGCCTCGCGAAGATACTGAACGTGAAGCCGGGCGACACGCTGCGCTTCGACGTGACGGGGCTGACGGTCGATGCGCCGATCACCAGCGTGCGCAAGCTCGACTGGGGCTCGTTCCGCGTCAATTTCTTCGTGCTGATGCCGCCGCCGGTGCTGAAGGATTTCCCGGCCGTCTACCTGACGAGCTTCCATCTGCCGGCTGCGCAGGCGGCGCTGCTCGATCCGCTGATCGCGCGCTACCCGAACCTGACGGCGATCGACGTCGCGCCGATCCTCGCGCAGGTGCAGCGGATGATGCTGCAGGTGGTCGGCGCGGTGCAGTTCCTGTTTGCGTTCACGCTCGCGGCCGGCTTGCTCGTGCTGTACACCGCGCTCGCCGGCTCGCGCGACGAGCGCATGCGCGAGGCCGCGCTGCTGCGCGCGCTCGGCGCGTCACGCGCGCAGGTGAATGCGGTGCAGCGCGCGGAATTCATCGTCGTCGGCGTGCTGGCCGGCGCGCTCGCGTCGGCGGGCGCGATCGCGGTCGGCTGGGTGCTCGCGTCGCGCGTGTTCGACTTCCAGCTCGCCGTCGATCCGTGGCTCGTGCCGGCCGGCATCGCGGCCGGCGTCGCGTGCGCCGGTGCGGCCGGCTGGCTGAGCCTGCATAATGTGCTGCGGCGCCCGGCGCTGCAGTCGCTGCGCGACGCATGAGCGTCGCTGGCGCCCCGACCATCCCGTTTCCGATTATCCGTATGACCGATGTGAATGATGAAGCGCCGTCGCAGCCGACGGCGTTCGAGCTCGTGGGCGGCGAAGCCCGCGTGCGCGACATGGTGGACCGCTTCTACGACCTGATGGATCTCGAGCCCGAGTTCGCGGAGATTCGCGCGCTGCATCCGGCGTCGCTCGACGGCTCGCGCGACAAGTTGTTCTGGTTCCTGTGCGGCTGGCTCGGCGGACCGGACCACTACATCAGCCGGTTCGGCCATCCGCGGCTGCGCGCGCGGCACCTGCCGTTCCCGATCGCATCGGTCGAGCGCGACCAGTGGCTGCGCTGCATGGCGTGGGCGATGGACGACATCGGGCTGCCCGAGCCGTTGCGCGAAAGGCTGATGCACTCGTTCTACGACACGGCCGACTGGATGCGCAACCGGCCCGGTTGATCGACCGGTACGCTGCCGTCCGCGCGCCGGACGATCTGCGTCTGGGCGTCCGTGCGGCGCGGCGCGACACTGAGCATTTCCCCATCGATACGAGGCTCGCCCGATGACGACCCAGGCTCTGTTTCGCGAAGATGCATACCTGACGCAATGCGACGCGATCGTCGCGGCCGTCGGCGACGACGGCATCCTGCTCGACCGCACGGTGTTCTATCCGCTCGGCGGCGGGCAGGCCGGCGACAGCGGCACGCTGACGCTGCCCGACGGCAGCACGATCGCGATCGCCGACACGCGCAAGGCGAAGTTCGACGGCGCCATACCCGACGATGCCGTGCACGTGCCGGACGCCGGCCAGGCGCTGCGCGCCGCGGCGCTCGCGCCCGGTACGCGCGTGGTCGCGCAGATCGACTGGCTGCGCCGCTACCGGCACATGCGGCTGCATACGGCCGCGCACCTGATGTGCGCGGTGCTGCCGTATCCGGTCGACGGCTGCAGCGTGACGGCCGACTACGTGCGGCTCGATTTCGCGACGTCGGACGCGATCGACCGCGTCGACGTCGAACGCCGCCTCGCGGCGCTCGTGCACGGCGCGCATGCGGTCACGACCGAATGGATCACCGACGCCGAGATGGCCGAGCGGCCGGAGCTCGTGCGCACGATGAGCGTGAAGCCGCCGATGGGGCTGGGCCGCGTGCGATTGCTGCGGATCGACGGTATCGACCTGCAGCCGTGCGGCGGCACGCACGTGCGCAACACGTCGGAAATCGGCGCCCTGCGCGTCGCGAAGCTGGAAAAGAAGAGCGCGCGGACACGGCGCCTCGTACTGGAGTTTGCATGACGATCGACAACCCTGACCGGACGGACGGCGCGGCGGCACTCGACCCGCAAGCGCGCGAGATTCTCGATTTCTGGTTCGGCGCGCCGGATTCGGCGGAGTTCGGCCACGCACGCAAAGTATGGTTCAACGGCGGCGCGGCGTTCGACGACGTGCTGCGCGCGCGCTACGGCGCGCTGCTCGACGCCGCTTGCAGCGGCGCGTGCGATCACTGGGCCCGCACGCCGCTCGGCGCGCTCGCGCTGATCGTGGTGCTCGACCAGTTCTCGCGCAACATTCATCGCGGCACGCCGCGCGCATTCGCCGCCGATTCGAAGGCGCTGGCGCTCGCGCGGCGCGTCGTCGCGGCGGGGTGGGACGCGCAGCTGCCGAGCGGCCACCACCGCGCGTTCGCGTACCTGCCGTTCGAGCACGACGAGTCGGATGAAAGCCAGCGGGAGGCGGTGCGGCTGTGCGCGGGTATTCGCGGCGAGGCCGGGTGCGAGAGCTATCACGATTTCGCGCTGCGCCACGCGGCCGTGGTCGAGCGCTTCGGCCGGTTCCCGCACCGGAACGCGATTCTCGGCCGCGCGTCGACCGACGAGGAGACGGTCTTCCTGCGGCAGCCTGGTTCGTCGTTTTGACGAGCGGGGCGGCGGCGCGGCCGGTTACGGCGCGCCGTGCTCCTCGGGCGTGCGCACGTAGACGCGCAGCAGTTCGTCGTTGTCGCCGGGGCGCGCGCCAGTCCAGAACAGCTTCCATTCATTGCCCGGCGCCGGATCGACGGCCCGCACACCCTGGACGATCATCCACGTGCAGCGCGTCGTCTTCGCGTCGTCGATCGGCGTGTGCTGGATCCCGGAGAAGTAGTACAGCATCGGCGCTTCGGATTCGCCGAGCCCGTGCAGGCTCGCCATGCAGTCGCCGTCGCTCCATTCGAGCGCGAGATGCGCGTTCAGGTCGTCGAACACCGACCGATAGCTCTTCGCGACGTCCAGCCACGGCAGCAGCAGCGTATATACGAGCCCCCACGCGACCAGCGCGCCCGCACCCCACGACAGCGCGCCGCGCCACGGGCCCGTCGTGCGCAGCTTCGGCAGCAGCGTCAGCCAGCCGATCGTCAGCACGAGCGCGCCGAGTACGAGCGCCGGCGCGATCGGCATCGTCCAGTCGAGCGGCAGCCAGCGGCCGAGCAGCGCGATGCCCGCGCGCGACGCGCCCGGATCGGCCATCACCGCCCAAATCGCCCACGCGAGCGCGACGACGGTGCCGAACAGCAGACGGCTCAGGTAGTCCCACGCGAGATGCAGCCCGCGCGGCAGGCGGTCGATCGCCTGCGCGGCCACCAGCGCGAGGGGCGCGAAGAACGGCAGGACGTACAGCTGCCGCGAGGTCGCCGACACCTGCAGCACCGCGAGGCCGATGCCCGCGAACATCACCGGCAGCGCGATGCGCGGCGTGCGCCAGTCGCGCCATGCGCCGCGGGCGAGCGCGACGATCGCGAGCGGCGCGACCGGGAAGCCGACCAGCAGGAACGCGCGCAGGATGAAGAGCGGCTTGTCGTTTTCGGCGCCGAGTTCGGGCACCGAGAAGCCGAAGAAGCGGCCGACGTTGTTGTCCCAGAACCACGTCATGAACAGCGTTTCGGACCGCAGGAACAGCGCGATCGGCCAGATCAGCGCGAACGGCGCGAACACCAGCGCGGCGACGCCGAGCGCGCGCGCGAACGCGCGTGTGCGGCAGGCGGGGTAGAGCGCGATCGCGCCGGTGACGGTGGTCGCGAACACGAGCGGCACGAACAACCCCTTCGCCATCAGCGCGATGCCGACGCCCGCGCCGAGCGTCGGCGCGGCCCAGCGGCTGGCTGGCCGCACCGGCAGCCCGTGTTGCATCTGCCGGCCGCGCGCCACATGCTGCATCACGAGTTCGAGCAGCCCGCAGAACCCGATCGCGGCGCCGGCGAACAGCGCGACGTCCGTGATCATGTCGTGCACGTGCTTGATGACGACGAGCGTGCCGGCGCTCAGCACGACCGGCCCGATCACGCGCAGGTCGAGCCAGCTGTCGGCGCGGCTCGCGCTGCGCGCCGCGCGCGCGATGAAGCCGAACGCGAGCGCCGCGAACAACGCGCTCGCGAGCCGGGCGGCGTCGTGCAGCGGCATCACGCGTTGCAGCAGCCATGCGAGACTCGTCGCGACCCACGCATAGAGCGGCGGCTTTTCCATGAACGGCAGCCCGGCGTTGGTCGGCACGACGAAGTCGCCGGTCTCGAGCATGTGCTGGATGATGCCGAACGTATAGGTTTCGTCCTGTTTCCACGGATCGTGGCCGAGCACGCCGGGCAGCGTGTACGCGCACACCAGCGCGGCGATCATCAGCCATACGCGCCACCCGAGCCGCAGCACGCGAGTGCCGCCCGGCGCGACGGTGTCGGCCGCGGCGGGCGTGCCGGCGGCATGGAGCGTCGTGCTGAGGTCGGAATCGGCGGCTGATCGGGCGTGCGTGGCCGAAGCGGGCACGGACGTGCGTCGCCGGCCGGGCGCTGCGGTTCCTGGCATGGAAAAGATCTCGTTCGGGTCAAGCTGGTCCGGCGACATGGGCCGGGACCATTAAGGGCCGCATCGAGGCGGCATGACAGCCGGATGACCGGGCTGCTTGCGTTCGGCGCTAGTAGAGCACGGAATTGTTACGGAAGTTTACTGAAACTGTCACGATATTGTGGAGATTTGTGGTGTCGTGACACGGCGGGCTTCAGTCGGCCCGTTTTCGTGTTTTATGGTGCGCGATTACCGTCCGCCGCCGACGTCGAGCAGGGTCCCCGTCGTATACGACGCCGCGTCGCCGAGCAGCCAGACGATCGCTTCGGCGACCTCGCGGGCTTCGCCGGCCCGCCCGAGCGGCGTCTGCGCGCCGAGGCGCGCCGCGCGGCCCGGCTGGCCGCCGCTCGCATGGATGTCGGTCTCGATCAGGCCGGGGCGTACCGCGTTTACGCGCACGCCGTGCGGGCCGAGCTCCTTCGCGAGGCCGATCGTCAGCGAATCGACGGCGCCCTTCGAGCCCGCGTAGTCGACGTATTCGTTCGGTGAACCGAGCCGCGACGCGATCGACGATACGTTGACGATCGCGCCGCCGCGGCCGCCGCGGTCGGTCGACAGGCGGCGCGCGGCTTCGCGTGCACACAGGTACGCGCCGAGCACGTTGGTGTCGAACATCCGCCGCAGCCGGTCGAGCGGCATGTCGGCGAGCGGCATCGACGGCGCGACGATCCCCGCATTGTTGACGAGCGCGTCGAGGCGGCCGAACGCGGCCGTGACGGTGTCGAACATCGCGATCACGTCGGCTTCGTTCGCGACGTCACCGGCGACCACGCACGCGCGGGCGCCCGTGTCGCGCACGGCCTGCGCGGTCAGCTCGGCGGCCGCCGCGTCGCGCGCGTAGTTGATGCCGACGTCCCAGCCGCGCGCGGCCGCGAGCACGGCAGTCGCGCGGCCGATGCCGCGGCTCGCGCCGGTGATGAGGACGGCCTTGCGCTCGGACGGTGCGGGCATCGTGTGCGGCTCCCGACAGGGGTTACTTCGCCGAGTCGGACGCCCACTTGTCGCGGGCGGGCGGCTGATAGCCGCGCAGCTGCTCGATCAGCGCGACCGGCTCGGACGCGATGCACAGCGCATCGAAGTAGGTCGGGCGCATGAAGCCTTCGTCGACCGTATGGCGCAGCAGCGCGATCAGCGGATCGTAGAACGAGTCGATGTTGTACAGCGCGACCGGCTTGCGGTGATAACCGAGCTGCGCCCACGTGTAGACCTCGAACAGTTCCTCGAGCGTGCCGGCGCCGCCGGGCATCGCGACGAAGGCGTCGGCGAGGTCGGCCATCATCTTCTTGCGGTGATGCATGTCGGGTACGACGTGCAGCTCGGAGAGCCCCGTATGGCCGACTTCCTTGTCGACGAGCAGCTCGGGGATCACGCCGACCGCGCGGCCGCCGGCCGCCATCACTTCATCGGCGATCACGCCCATCAGGCCGACGCGGCCGCCGCCGTAGACGAGCGTGAGGCCCGCATCGACGAGCGCGCGGCCGAATGCGCGCGCGGCGTCCGCATAGACGGGCCGCACGCCGGACGACGAGCCGCAATACACACAGACTGCCTTCATTGTTTCGTATCCTTCGCGGCGGGCTTGGCGGCGACCGGGCTGCCGGCCGCGCGCGGCGAACCGTCGCGCGGCGGCAGGTAGTCGGTGAACTGGCGCTTCGGCAGCTTGCCGGAGACGAGATCGTCGAACAGCTGGCGCGACCGGCCGCGCAGGTACGGCGCCATGATCGAGATCACGTGCATGCTGACCTGGTGCAGTTCTTCGCGGATCGCGTCCTGGTCGTTGTACTTGCGCGGGTGCATCACGTACTGATACGACAGCCAGTACGTCGAGATCACGGCCATGTTGGTGGCGATGACTTCGATCTCGGCGGGCGTCGCGACCATTTCGCCGTCGGACACGAGCAGCTCGCACATGTCGTGCGCGAAGCGCACCTTGTGGCTGATGATCTGCTTGAAGTGTGTTTCGAGCGTGCGATTGCGCGCGAGCAGGTCGTTGAGGTCGCGATACAGGAACCGGTAGGTCCACATGAAATCGGCCATGTACTGCAGGTACGACCAGGTTTCGTCGATCGTCGGACGGTGATCTTCGGGGAAGCGCAGCCGCCGTTCGATCTGCTGCTCGAACTGCGCGAAGATGCTGTTGATGATGTCGTCCTTGTTGCGGAAATGGTAGTACAGGTTGCCTGGACTGATTTCCATTTCCTCGGCGATCGTCGTGGTCGTGACGTTCGGCTCGCCGATCTCGTTGAAGAGTTTCAACGACAACTCGAGAATCCGTTCGCGGGTGCGGCGGGGAGGTTTCGCTTCCATGTCGTCCGGCCCTGTGTGTGCCGGACTGGCGGGCGCTGCAATCGATGCTGCGAGATTCGTCCGGCGCGGGTTGCTGTTCTAGGTCTGGCGGACGATTATAAACCGCTGTTTCCCCGCATCGCGCGCATTTCGTGTGCGCGATGCCTGCGGCGGCGTGCTGCACCGCCGCATGCGCGAGGGCGCGGCGGCACCGGCGGACGCGGCTAGAACCCGAGCCAGCGCGCGATGACCGGGCCGAGCACGAAGCCCCACGTCGTCACGCACGCGAACAGCGCGACCGTCACCGCCGCGCTGCCGAGGTCCTTCGCGCGCTTCGACAGTTCGTGGCGCTCGAGCGAGATGCGGTCGATCGCGGCCTCGACGCTCGAGTTCAGCAGCTCGACGATCAGCACCAGCAGCACCGAGCCGATCAGCAGCGCGCGCGACGCGGCCGGCACCGGCGAGAACGCGCCGATCGGCAGCATCAGCGCGGCGAGCGTGAGCTCCTGGCGAAACGCGCTCTCCTCGCGGATCGCGACACGAAAGCCGTTCAGCGAATGCTTGAGCGCGTACCACGCGCGCGTGATCCCGCGGTGGCGCTTGTACGGATTCGGCGGCAGCGGCGCCAGACGATCGTCCGGGCCGAGTGGCTCGTGCGTGTGCGGCTCCGCGTCGGCGTGCGGCTCTTCCTCGTCGAACGGACGATGCCGTTGCGCCGTCGCGGCAGGGGGCGGGTTGTTGTCGTTCAGGTCTCGTTTCAAACGGCGGCACCTTCGGCGGGCGAGTACGCGGTCTTCGGCAACGGCTTCAGGTGAGATGCGAACTGCTCGGACGCCGCGCGCCACGAGAAGCGTTCCGCCCATGCGCGCGCGGTCTCGCGTTCGATCTTCAGCGCTTCGAGGCAGGCTTCCTGCAGGTCTTCGTGCATCGCGCCGGCATTGCCCCCGCCGAGCACGTCGATCGGGCCCGTGACCGGGTAGGCGGCGACCGGCGTGCCGCATGCGAGCGCCTCCAGCAGCACGAGGCCGAACGTGTCCGTGCGACTCGGGAACACGAACACGTCGGCCGCAGCATACACCTTCGCGAGCTCCGCCTGGGACAGCACGCCGAGATAGTTGGCTTCCGGATAGCGCGACTTCAGCTCGGCGAGCGCCGGGCCTTCGCCGGCGACCCACTTCGAGCCCGGCAGGTCCAGACGCAGGAACGCCTCGACGTTCTTCTCGATCGCGACGCGGCCCACGTACAGGAAGATCGGCCGCGCGGTATTGAGCACCTTCGAGTCCATCGGCCGGAAGATGTCGAGGTCGACGCCGCGCGTCCACAGCACGACGTTCGTGAAGCCGAACTTCTCGAGGTCCTGCTTCACGACCGGTGTCGGCGCCATTACCGCGAGCGACGGCGCGTGGAACCAGTGCAGGAACTTGTAGGTCGCCGCCAGCGGAATCCCGAAGCGCGCCTGCACGTATTCCGGAAAGCGCGTGTGATACGCGGTCGTGAACGGCAGCTTGCGCGCGCGCGCATAGCGGCGCGCGGCGAGGCCGAGCGGGCCTTCGGTCGCGATGTGCAGCGCGTCCGGGGCGAATGCGTCGATCCGTGCGCGCAGCTTGCGGTACGGCAGGATCGACAGGCGGATCTCCGGGTAGGTCGGGCAGGGCACCGTGCGGAATTCCAGCGGCGTCAGCATTTCGACCCGGTGGCCGAGCGCGGTGAGTTCGCGGGACGTGCTCTTCAGCGTGCGCACGACGCCGTTGACCTGCGGTTCCCACGCGTCGGTGACGATCATGATCTTCATCGCGGCATGTGTCCTGTAAGTGGAGTCGTGTCAGGCGGTGGCCTTGGCCTTGCGCGACGGGGCGGCGGACGGCGCGCTGCGCATCACCGTCCAGTAGACGATCTTCAGTTCGCCTTCCATCGTCTCGACGAGCGCGGACAGGCTCTCGACCCAGTCGCCGTCGTTGCAGTACAGCACGCCGTCGATGTCGCGGATCTCCGCCTTGTGGATGTGCCCGCACACGACGCCGTCGCAGCCGCGGCGGCGCGCTTCGTCGGTCATCACGGTCTCGAACTGCGAGATGAAGTTGACCGCGTTCTTCACCTGGTGCTTCAGGTACTGCGACAGCGACCAGTACTGGAAGCCGAGCCGGCTGCGGATCCGGTTGAACCAGCGGTTCAGCACGAGGATCAGCGTGTACAGCGTGTCGCCGAGATACGCGAGCCATTTCGCGTGCTGGATCACGCCGTCGAACAGGTCGCCGTGCACGATCCACAAACGTTTGCCTGCGAGCGTCGTGTGAAACGCCTCGCCGCGCACCTGGATGTCGCCGAAAGCGAGATCGCAGAACTGCCGCGCGCCTTCGTCGTGGTTGCCCGGGATGTACACGACCTGCGTGCCCTTGCGCGCCTTGCGCAGGATCTTCTGCACGACGTCGTTGTGCGCCTGCGGCCAGTACCAGCCCTTCTTCAGCTGCCAGCCGTCGATGATGTCGCCGACGAGGTACAGGTATTCCGACTCGTTGTGGCGCAGGAAGTCGAGCAGATACGGCGCCTGGCAGCCGCTCGAGCCGAGGTGGATATCGGACAGCCAGATCGTGCGGTAACGGTGCGCGGACGAGTCGGGCTCGTCATGGGTCGCGTGCGTCGTCGTCGGCTCGTGCGGCGACAGCGCATCGGTCGCGGCCGAGCCGGACAGGAACGCGGTGACGGCGCGGGCGCCGAACGGTTGACGGAACAGGGAGGTCGCGGACGTTTTCTGGCCCATGCATGACTCGCGCCGGTTGACATGCACGCATTGCGCCATGCGGGCGTGACCATGCCGTGACAGTCACGAGACGTTCTTATTACTGTCGTCGCCGCGTGTTTAGCAGTGAATGCGGCGGCGTTGCGCGACCTGCCGCACCGACTGGTGCGCCGGTAGCGAGTAAGCCTGGCGCGGCACGTGTGCGCGCGTTTCAGGCGAATTTCGTCAGACGGAAGGGGGGTGTGCTGAGCCGGCCGCGGTGGCCGTTGCGCGGATTGCGCGGCGCGTCAGCGGGGAATTGCGACCACGCGGGTGCGGGCGAGGCGGTCGTGCGGGAACTGGCGGTCGGCATGCAGGCGCGCGGCGCCCGCCCACGCGACGATCCATGCGGCTGCCACGGCGAGCGTGACGGGCACCGACAGGCCGAGCAGCGGATGCAGCGCGAGCGGCGGCAGGAACCACAGCCAGCCGAGCGCATAGCGGACGAGCGCATGAGCCGCGTTCAGCGGCCGGCCGCTCGACGATTCGAGCCGCAGCCGCCAGGTCTTCATCGGCAGCGTCTGGCCGCCGTGGGTCCAGAACCAGACGAAGTACGCGCCGACGACGAGCGCGATCCATGCGGCGAGCAGGTTGTGATGGACGAGGCCGTTGCGCTGCTGCGTCGCGAGGCCGAATGCGAGCCCGGCGAAGAACACCACGCCGAACAGCAGCACGGCTTCGTACAGCATCGCCGCGAGGCGCCGGCGCACGGACGGCGCGGTGACGGGCGGGGCGGCCGGAGCGGTGGACGCGGGGGCTTTCGTCACGGCCGCTCAGGAACCCTTGAACAGCGACGGCGCGTCGGCGGGCGACACCGGTGTGACCGCGGCCGGCGCGGCGGCGGGCCCGGTGCCGGACGTCGCCGACGCAGCGGGCGGCACGCCGGCGCCGGCCGACGCG
>NZ_CABVPL010000051.1 GCF_902499045.1 Burkholderia latens
GGCAGCGAGTTCTGCGCGGCTGCGTGGAGCGCGGACGGCGGCGTCGGGCGCTGACGTTCCATCGGCGTGTGCGGCTGCATCCAGACGGGCGCGGGCGCCGCGGCTGCGTGCGCGGCATCGTGACCGTTCGATGCGTTGGCGGCCGCCGGCGGATGCGGAACGCCATTGGCGCCGTCGAATGCCGGATGCGGCGTCGCATTGCCGGGCGCGCGCGACGCGGCGCCGTCGCGAACATGCGGCGAAGGCGCATTGAAGGCTTCGCCGTTCATCGGCCGCGCGCCGTTCGGTGCGGCCGGCATCGGCGCATCCGGCCGTGCGCCGTTCGCAATGGCCGCCATCGGCGCCCCCGGCCTTGCGGCCTGGGCCTGCGCAGCAACGGGCTGGCCCTCGCGCGGCGCGTGCGCCGGCTGCACGACGGGCCCGTGCGGATTCACGAGCTGCACGTTGCGCATCGCCCACGCCCCGGCGTTCGGGCTGCCCGGCACGCGGACCGGGTGAGGCCGGTAGTCGGCCGGCACGTTGGTCCTGACGACCGGCGAGCCTGCGCCAGGCACGTGCTCGCCCTGTCGTGCGAGATGCGCGGCCGCCTGGTCGCGATACGCGGCCGGCACGGCCGGATTGCGCGTCGCGACGAACGGGTGCTGGCCGATCGCCGCCGGCGGACGATAGCTGGCCGTGCGCAGCGCGCCGGTAAAGCTCTGGCGCACCGGCGCAATGCCGGGCGTGCCCGGCATCACGTGCGCGTTGCGCCATTGCCGGGGATCGACGTGCTGCGCGAAGCGCGCGACCGGCTGGCCGTGCACGAACGCGGACGCCGGCACGGCCGTGATCGCGTGCGGCGCGCGGAAGTTCACGTACGTCTTGTTGATGTTCGTGATGTTGGTGATGTTCGTCACGTTCACGGTCTTGTTCACCGTGACGTTGTTGACCACGATGTTCCGGTTCACGCGGTCGTAGTAATGCGGACTCCAGCCGCCCCAGCCGGGATGCCACGCTTCGCCCGGGCCGAGTGCGAACCATGCGCAACCGGCCGCGGCGACGCCGCCCACCGTCAGCGCGACGCTCCAGTCGGGACCGCCGCCGCCGCCCACGAACGCGACGAGCGCCGGCGCGTAGACGGGCGGCTGGCTGACGACCATCGGGCCGGGCACCCACGCCCAGCTGTCGTCGACATACGCCCAGCGGCCGTAGTGGTACGGCGCGAAGCCCCATGGCGCGTCGTCGACCCAGGTCCAGCCCCACGGCGCCTGCCAGATCCAGTGGCCGTCGTGATACGGCGCCCAGTCGGCCGGCGTGTCGTTCGGAACCCACACCGCGCCGTAATTCGGCGTTTCGCGCCACGTGCCGTTCGCGTCGAGATCCTGGTAGCCGGGGATGTCGCGCGACACGTAGCGGGCCGACACCGAGCGCTGCTCGGCTGCATCGCGGCTTGCAGCCCACTGGTCGAGCGCATCGGGGGCGGGCGCGGCCGATTGCTGCGCGACCTGCAGGTCGGTGCCGGTGAAGACGATCTGCTGCCCCGTCGACAGCGGATACTGCCCGTTGCTGCCGTAGACGGTCGCGCTGCCGCTGCGCACGGTGACGGTCGTGCTCGTGCCGTCCGGCGCGACGTCGACGCGATAGTCGCCTGGGCCGGTGATGCCGAGCGCGAGATTCGGCGTGTCGATTTCGTACGATCCGCCGGGCGGCAGCGCGCGCACGTGCGTCGATACGGTGCCGAGGCCGACCTTCAACTGCGTCGTCGTGTCGTCGAGGTTCAGCACCGACAGGCTCGTCGATTCGCCGAGCCGCACCGCGGTCGAGCCGATGTGCAGCTCCGAGCGCGCGCCGGCATCGTTCCACAGCTGGTCGCCCGTGGTCAGCGGCCGGTTCACGGCCGCGTACGACCAGGTATCGGTGCCGGCCGGCTCCGTCGTCACGGCGCCCGACATGTAGTTCAGCCGCGCGACGCGGCCCGGCGGGTCGCCGCCCGGCTGCCGGGCCGCCGCCGCATACGGCGGCGCCTGCGTCGATTGCGCGAATGCGGCGGGCAGGACGGCCAGCGCGGCGAACGCGAACAGCGTGCACCGCGCGGTTCGCGGGAGGGAGAACAGGGGAGCCATGATGAGCGTCTTCGTCGTTATTGCCGTTATTGCGGCGCGTTGATTCGTGCCGTCCAGTTCACGATATCCGCTCGGCCTGTTTCAGTGCTCGGTGTTTTGTAAATCGACCAGCACGCGGTGTAACAAAACCTGTCCATCTTTCGCCGCTGTCGTGTACGCGCAATGTGCGCGTCAAGCAGACGTAAGCCAGTCGTCGAAAACCTGCTGTCCGGGCACGGTGACGCGCAGCACGCGCGGCCGGGCCGTGCGCTCGATCCAGCCGTGCGCGCAGAAGCTGTCGAGCAGCGCCGCGCCGAGCGCGCCGCCGAGATGCGCGCGGCGCTCGCTCCAGTCGAGGCAGCCGCATGCGAAGCGGCGCCGGCGCGCGCGTTGCTGCGCGACGTCGATACCCCATCGGGCGAGCGCCTGCGTGCCGAGCTCGGTGGTGTCGATCGCGTCGCCGTCGTGCGCCTGCAACCAGCCGCGCGCGGTGAGTCCGTCGAAGATGCGCACCGCGAGCTCGCCGGCCATGTGGTCGTAGCAGGTGCGCGCATAGCGCAGCTCGGCCGGCACCGTGCGCGACGGCGGCGGCACCGGACGGTTCGGCGCGGCCGCGCGCGCCACGTTCGCGAGCGCTTCGAGCGACGCCGCGATGTCCGCCGACGCGAGCCGGTAGTAGCGGTGCCGGCCGCGGATCTCGAGCGCGAGCAGCCCGCCTTCTGTCAGGCGCGCGAGATGCGCGCTCGCGGCGGACGGCGACAGCCCCGCGATCATCGTCAGTTCGCCGGCCGGCCGCGCGCTGCCGTCCATCAGCACCCAGAGCATCGCCGCGCGCCCCGGATCGGCAATCAGCGCGCCGATGCGGCTCAGGCCCGGAAAATGGTGGTCGTCTTGATCGGTCATCGTCGTGTCTCATGTCTCGTGGCGGGCAATGACTGCCAGTGTAGGCGCGCTTCCCGCTCGACGTTTCGGGTTCGGCTGAAATGTCGGATGCAGCGCGGTGGCGTGCGGGCGTGGCCGCGGTCCGCGCATGCGTAGAATGGCCGGACGCGGCGGCAGCGGGCCGCCGGATACGACACGATGCGATGATGAAAACAATTTTCTGCCTGTTGGCGGCTGCGCTCGTCTGCGCGGCCTGTGCGCAAGGCGGCGCGGGCGCCGCCGGCGAGCGGGGCGGCAGCCTCGAGATGTACGGCACCATCGACCAGGGCATCACGGTGCGCCGCTGACGGCGCGCCGGGTGCCGGAGCGGATGCCGGCCCATCGGGCCGGCATGCGGGCGCCGCGCGCGGCGTCGCATGGCGCGGCGGGGCAGCGACGTGTTGCCGCAGTGCAACGTATAATGCGCCGATCGCAGTACCCACGCTGCCCGGAGCCAACAAGATGCCCCAACCGTCCCCCGTGCCGGCCGCCCTCGACCGCACCGAAACCGTATTCCGCTTCCTTGCCGAGCCGTCGTCCGTAAACTTCGGCGGGAAGGTGCATGGCGGCGCGCTGATGAAGTGGATCGACGAGGTCGCGTATGCGTGCGCGGCCGTCTGGTCGAGCCGCTATTGCGTGACGGTCAGCGTCGGCAACATCCGCTTCCAGCGGCCGATCCTCGTCGGCAATCTGGTCGAGCTGAAGGCGCGCGTCGTCGCGACGGGCCGCACCAGCATGCACATCCACGTGTCGGTGCACGCCGGCGACCCGAAGGGCGGCGTGCTGCGCCAGACCACCGACTGCCTCGTCGTGTTCGTCGCAGTCGACGAGAACGGCAATCCGGTGCCGGTGCCGCCGTTCGTGCCCGAGACCGACGAGCAGAAGGTGCTCGCGAAGTATGCGGCCGACGTGCGCGCCGCGCTCGACAAGATCGTCGAGATGAAGCCCGAGGAAGTCGCGAAAGGCACGGTCTGACGGCAACGGGCGCCACGCCTGCTGCGCGCGCCCGCTCCGTCATCGCATCGAACCCGCTTACCGCGAGCCGATCATCTCCTCCGGTCGCACCCACGCATCGAATTCCGCCTCGGTCAGATAGCCGAGCGCGAGCGCGGCGGCCTTCAGCGTCGTGCCTTCCTTGTGCGCCTTCTTCGCGATCTGCGCGGCCTTGTCGTAGCCGATGTGCGGATTGAGCGCCGTCACGAGCATCAGCGATTCGTTCAGCAGCAGGTCGATGCGCGCGCGATTCGGCTCGATGCCCACTGCGCAGTGATCGTTGAAGCTCTGCGCGCCGTCGGCGAGCAGGCGCACCGACTGCAGCACGTTGTGCGCGATCATCGGCCGGAACACGTTCAGCTCGAAGTTGCCGCTTGCGCCGCCGACGTTTACCGCGACGTCGTTGCCGAACACCTGGCAGCACAGCATCGTCACGGCCTCCGACTGCGTCGGGTTCACCTTGCCCGGCATGATCGAGCTGCCGGGCTCGTTCTCCGGAATCGACAGTTCGCCGAGCCCGCAGCGCGGCCCGCTCGCGAGCCAGCGCACATCGTTCGCGATTTTCATCAGGCCGGCCGCGACCGTCTTCAGCGCGCCGTGCGCGAACACCAGCGCGTCGGCGGCCGCCATCACCTCGAACTTGCTCGGCGCGGTCACGAACGGCAGCTTCGTCAGCCGGCCGATCTCGTCCGCCACGCGCACCGCGAATTCCGGATGCGCGTTCAGCCCGGTGCCGACCGCGGTGCCGCCGAGCGCGAGCTCGTACAGGTGCGGCAGCGCCGATTCGACGTGCCGCACGCCCTGGTCGAGCTGCGCGACATAGCCGGAAAATTCCTGCCCGAGCGTGAGCGGCGTCGCGTCCTGCAGGTGCGTGCGGCCGATCTTCACGATGTCGGCGAAGGCCTTCGATTTCGCGTCGAGCGTCGCGCGCAGCGTGCGCAGCGCAGGCAGCAGGTGGTTGACGATCGCGTACGCGGCCGCGACGTGCATCGCGGTCGGGAACACGTCGTTCGACGACTGGCCGCGGTTCACGTCGTCGTTCGGATGAACCTTGCGCGCCTCGCCGCGCTCGCCGCCGAGCAGCTCGCTCGCGCGGTTCGCGATCACCTCGTTGAGGTTCATGTTGGTCTGCGTGCCGGAGCCCGTCTGCCACACGGCGAGCGGGAATTCCCTCGGATGCTTGCCGGCGATGATCTCGTCGGCCGCTTCGATGATCGCGCGCGCCTTGTCGTCGGCGAGCACGCCGAGCGACTGGTTCACGGCGGCCGCGGCGCGCTTCACGATCGCGAGCGCGTGGATCAGCTCGGGCGACTGCTTTTCGGTCGAGATCCGGAAATTCTGCAGCGAGCGCTCGGTCTGCGCGCCCCAGAGCCGGTCGGCCGGCACGGCGATCTCGCCGAACGTGTCGCGTTCCATCCGAACTGCTTCGTTCATGATGCACTCCTCTTGGGAAGGGGAAAGGCCGCGCGGTGCGCGGCGTCTGGCGTATCGTGAGGCAGTCGCGCCGCTCGCGCGGCGTCTTGGGACTTCAATCGACAAGCATAGCGCCGGCCGCGATTTCGCGTCGTGTCGCGCTCATCGCGCGGACGCGATGAGCGATGCGGTTTTCATGTGGAAGCGGCAGGCCATCAGCACGGCGACGCTCGCAAGGCCGGCCGCGAGCCCCCACCACAGGCCGCGCGCGCCGAGCCCGGCATGGAACGCGAGCCAGTAACCGGTCGGAAAGCCGATGCCCCAATAGCCGAAGGTCGCCGCGAGCATCGGGATGCGCGTGTCGCGCAGCCCGCGCAGCGCGCCCGATCCGACCGTCTGCATCCCGTCGACGATCTGGAACACCGCGGCGATGCCGAGCAGCGATGCGGCGAGCGACACGGTCGCCGCGTTGGCCGGGTCATCGAGTTGCAGGTACAGGCCCACGATCGCATGCGGCGCGACGATCAGCACGAGCCCCGACAACGACATGAACGCGATGCCGAGACCGAGCGCGACGAAGCCCGCGTGGCGCGCGGCGACCGGCTGGCCGGCGCCGACCCAGTAGCCGACCCGCACGTTCGCGGCCTGGCCGATCGCGAGCGGCACCATGAACGCGACCGACGCGACGTTCAGCGCGATCTGGTGCGCGGCGAGCGACGTCGCGCCGAGCACGCCGACGGTCAGGCCCGTCGCGAGAAACAGCGTCGATTCGACCCCGTACGTGATCGCGACCGGCCAGCCGATGCCGATCAGCTCGCCCATCATCGGCAGCTTCGGCCGTGCGGCGATCACGAAATGGCGGAACCGCTGGCGGCCGTGCAGCAGCCAGATCAGCGCGAGCGCGGTGAGCCAGATCGTGATGGTCGTCGCGACCGCCGAGCCGAGGAAGCCGAGCCGCGGCAAGCCGAATGCGCCGTGGATCAGCCCGTAGTTCAGCACCGCGTTGATGCCGACGCCGCCGATCGACACCCACAGCAGCCGCCGCGCGGCGCCGATCGCGGGCAGGAACGCGCGCATCAGCCCGACGCCGATCAGGCTGCCGAGCGCCGCGAAGCGCAGGATCCCGGTGTACTCCCCGACGTGATGCGCGAGCACGGGCGGCTCGTGGAACATCAGCAGGATCGGCTCGGACAGCGACAGCGCGACGACCGCCGGAATCGCGAGCAGCACGGACAGCACGAAGCCGGTCCAGTAGATGTGCGGTACGCGATGTTCCGCCTGCGCGCCGCGTGCATGCGCGACGCTGACGCTCACCGACGACAGCACGCCTTGCAGCACCGTCACGATGACGAAGAAGAAGTTCGCGCCGAGGCCGCCGGCCGCGAGCGAATCGGGGCCGAGCGAGCCGAGCAGCACGGTGTCGGTGACGCTCATCGCCATCTGCGAGAGCTGTGCGATCGCGAGCGGTGCGGCGAGGCGCGCGGTATCGGCGGCATGAGTGGACAGCGACGGCGGCGCGGCGGCCGTCCGCGTAAGACCGGAATGCGACATGGAGTGGGCGCTCGCGCGGGTGCGGGCCCGCGCTGTCTGTATTTATTTTGAGAGACGGCTAGCTTACGGCTTTATTCGAACGGTGTCGAACGCGCGCGCCGATGGCCATGTCGCGGTCAGGGGAACGCTACGCGCGGTCGTGCACTGCGATCCGCGTATCGCCGAACAGCACGACCTGTCCCGCGCGGATCTTGCATGTCTTGCGCAGCTCGACCACGCCGTCGACTTTCACCGCGCCGGACGCGACGAGCAGCTTCGCGGTGCCGCCGCTGTCCGCGAGGCCGGTGATCTTCAGAAGGTTGTGCAGCTCGACGTATTCGCCGGTCAGCGTGAAATCCAGATTGGGCATGACGAGGGAGGCGCGCGACGCGCGGGAGGAATCGCCCCGCATCATACGGCACCGCCGGCCGGCACGCGAGCGCGGCGCGCGGCCAGGCTCGCGCCGCGGTTGTAAAGGACTGTGAGCGAGTCGTCAGCAAATGAAACGGTGGGTAACAGTCTGAGAGATTCGAGAACCCACCGTGCGGGCCGCGGGTCTTTCGACGTACCTGCTGCGTGTTGCGGCGGGGGACGCGACGGACCGCATCGATGCGCTCCGCGCCCACAACTTCTTGAGGAGGATTGTCATGTCCAAGATTCGTACGATGCTGATCGGTGCCGCTCTGACGGCGTTCGCCACCTCGGCCGCGTTTGCGCAGACCGGCGCCGCGACGCAGGGCACCGCGGGTGCCGGCGTGCAGACGCAGACGCCGGCGGCCGGCGCAGGCGCGGGCGTGCAGGGCGGTGCCGGCGCGAATGCGTCGGGCAATGCGGTCGGCGGCGCGACCGATGCGGTCGGCACGGCGGCGGATGGCGCGAAGGATACGGCCGCGTCGTCCGTCCACTCGGCGAAGAAGCACACCAAGCATGCGGCGAAGTCCGCCAAGCACCGTGCCGGCTCGACGAAGTCGAAGGTCGGCGACGAAGCGGTCGAAGGCAGCGCGTCGACCGGCGTGCAGGGCGGTGCGTCCGCGTCGGGCGCCACGCAGTAAGCGGTGCGCGATCGCCGCGCGACGGCCGTGCCTGGCGGCGCGTCGTGACGGCGATCGACCGGCGGCCCGGTTCGCATTGCGCGAACCGGGCCGTTCTTCATGTGCGGCGGCGGGCCGTCAAGGCCGCCGCTGTTCCGTCCCCGGCGCCGGCGCGGGCCGCGTGACCGGCGCGAACACGCTGCGCAGCCATGCCGCGAGCCGCGCAAACACGTCGTACGGTTCGTCGACGAAGATTTCGGGTTTCAGCAGCCGCAGATATTCCATGATCTGCTGTGCTTCCTGTTTCTGGAACGAACCGTGCGCGAGCCCGAGCCGCAGCAGCCCGCGCAGTTCGCCGAGCTTGTCGCGCGCGGCGCTGCCGACGCTCATCTCGCACGCGAGCTTCGCCTCGTAGATGCGCTGGCGCAGCGATTCCGCGAGCCGCCACGCGGGCGTCTGCATCATTTCCTCGAGCGCCTGGATGTCCTGCACCGCGCTCTTGATTTGCGCGGCGAGCGGATCGACGAGCGCTGCGTCGCCCTGCGCTTCGGCGACGATCGCCTTGGCCCAGTCGCGGCACGCCTTCGCGAGCTCGTCCGGCGTCCATTCGGAACGCGACGCGAAGCCGAAGCCGAATTCGCCGGCCTGCCGCATCAGGATCGCGACGACGTCCGGAAACTCCTTGTCGAGCGTACGCTTCGCCCACGCATACTGGCCGCCCTCGAGCATCCGCTGCACGGCATGCTCGGTCAGCGGCACCATGTTGTCGAGCAGCTTGGCGCGCAGGAAGTCCTCGAACGACGGCGTCGCGAACTGCGGGTCGAGTTTCAGCGATACGCGCACGAATGCGTCGTAGTCCTTGCGCAGGGATGCAAGCGTGTCGTCCTTCAGGGAAAGGGTGATCTGGCCCATGAGTCGTCTCGATGGCGGCCCGCGCGGGCCGGCCGCCGAGCCGCGCACCGGTGCGGGCGCAGCGTCGACTAACCGGTTCGCGCCGAGGCCGATGGCGGGTCTTCATCCGTGATATCGGCCCCCCGCACGAAAACTTGAGCGCAGATCGGCGCAGCGCGCGTTCAGGCCGGCAGCCAGTGCGGGATCACGATCCCTTGCCAGAAGAAGAACACCGCGAGCCCGGCCGCGATCGTCACGAGCGGCCGGCGCGTCGCGGCGGACACGAGCACCGCGGCGAGCGCGCCGACGAGCTGCGGGTTGCGCAACGACAGCTCGGCCGTGCCGCCGTGCGGCGAGATGGTCATCGGCACGATGATCGCGGTCAGCACGGTGACCGGCACGAAGCCGAGCGCAGTGCGCACGAGCGGCGGGAACGTCAGCCGCTCGCCAAACAGGAACAGCGTCGTCCGGATCGCATACGTGATCACGGCCATTCCGAGGATCAGCAGCGCATAGCTCACGATGCGGTCTCCGTGCGGGAACCGGTGCGCGAACGCCCGTGCAGCAGCGTGAGCGTGACGCCGACCAGCACGCCGGCCGCGACCGCGCCGAGCAGCCCGAGCTTGTACGGCCAGCCCTGCCACCAATACGCGAGCGTGCCGGCCGTCGCGGCTGCCGCCAGATAGCGCAGCGTGCGGAGTTGCGGGACGACGATCGCGATGAACGTGGCGGCCATCGCGAAATCGAGGCCCAGCGACTGCAGGCCGGGGAAGGCCGCGCCGAAACCGAGACCCGCGAGCGTCCAGACTTGCCAGTTCAGGTACATCGCGAGGCCCGACCCGAAGAAGTAGTGGGGGCCGATCGCACCGGGCGGGGAATGCCGGTAGTGCGCGTACGCGACCGCGAACACCTCGTCGGTCAACAGCGCGCCGAGCGTCGCGCGCCAGCGCAGCGGCAAGTGCGCGACGTACGGCGCGAGCGTCGCGCTGTACAGCAGGTGGCGCAGGTTCACGATCAGCGTCGTCGCGAGCACGACGACGAAGCTCGCGCTGCCGGCGATCAGGCCGACCGCGATGAACTGCGCGGAGCCCGCGAATACCGCGAGCGACATCAGCGCGCCGTGCCACGCGGCGAGCGGGCCGCCGCCGACCAGCGTGCCGAAGATCACGCCGAACGGCGCGGCGCCGATCATCATCGGGATCGTGTCGCGCGCGCCGTCGAGCCATTCGTTGAGCGGCCGGCGCGGCGCGTGCGAAGAGGGTGTGGGTGCAGGGTTCAAGGGACGCTTCTCCATGTCACGGAGGATAGCGGGCCGCCGCCGTGGCGGCTTGTACGTTCTTGCGCCCGCGGTGCTCGGCGGCGCAAGCCGCGTGCCGCGGCGGTGCGTGCGCGAATGCGGCGACGGCGCGGCGTCAGCGCGCCTGCCAGCGGCCGGGCGGCACGCCGAACATTCGTTTGAAATGCCGCGTGAAGTGGCTCTGGTCGACGAAGCCGCTGGCCGCCGCGACATCGGCGATCGGTGCGCCGGCGCGCAGCGGCGCCAGCGCGCGCTGCAGCCGCAGCTGGTTACGCCACGCATGCGGCGGCATGCCGGTCGTGCGAGTGAAGAGCCGCGCCGCATGAAACGGCGACAGGCCGGCGGCCTGCGCGACGTCGTCGAGCGTGACCGTGCCCGTGAGATCGGCGGCGAGCCGCTCGCGCATCGCGTCGACGCGCGGTTCGTCGGCCGCCAGGTGGGCCGGCCGCAGCCGCGCGTCGGCATGGCGTGTGATCAGCGTCGACAGCGCATCGAGCATCGCGGTTTCGGCGGCGAGCGGATCGTACGCGCGACGCGCGGCGGCTGCCGGCGTGTCGTCGGCCGGCTGCGCGCGCGCGTGGCCGGGCCGCGTACGTTCGCTGCCGGCTTCCATCATCCGGTGCGCAAGCGCGAGTCGTGCCGCGAGGTCGGCGTCGCGGATCACGTCGGACGGGAACCATGGCGCATCCTGCGGCCGCCCTGCGATCGCGCTCGCAAGCGCGCGGATGAAGCCGACCGGCACGTAGCTGACGCGATAGCACCAGCCTTCGTCGGTCGCGCGCGAGCCGGTGTGGACTTCACCGGGATTGATCACGGGCACGGTGCCCGTTTCGGCGACATGGCCGGTGCCGCGATAGGTGTAGCGCTCCGCACCGTCGAGGATCACGGGGATCGTGTACGCGTCGTGCCAGTGCGGCGCGAACGTGTGGTTGCGATAGGTGGCCGTGAGCAGATCCGCATCCGGCAGCAGCGGCGTGCGCCAGTAGCGTGCGGAGTCGGGGAGCGGGGCGGCGGGCATGGTCGGGCGCGGGGCGGTCGAGTCGACAGTGTATCGTTCGTGCGTGCCGCGGATCGCGCGCTTACCTGACCGGAATCGTCGTGCCAGCCGGCATCGGCACGGCTGTCACGGCGTTTTTCGGGCTGCCGCTGACGATGCGGTCGCTGTAGGTGAGGTAGACGAGCGTGTTGCGTTTCTTGTCGACCACGCGCACGACGTGCAGCGTCTTGAAGATGAACGACATGCGCTCGCTGAATACGTCGGTCTGCTGCTTGAGCGGTTCCTTGAAGCTGAGCGGGCCGACCTGCCGGCACGCGATCGACGCTTCGCTCGGATCCTCGGCGACGCCGAGCGTGCCCTTGATCCCGCCGGTGCGCGCACGCGACACGTAGCAGGTGACGCCGGCCACGAGCGGATCGTCGTACGCTTCGACGACGACGCGGTCGGAGCCCGTCACGCGGAAATGGGTATTGACGCTGCCGACTTCCTCCCCGTGCGCGAACGGCGCAGCGGCGAAGGCGGACAGGAGGACGGCGAACGGTGCGGCGGAAAGGAGGCGGTGCTTCATCGACGGAACCGGATGCGGATGCGGGACGGAAACTCTAGCATGCGCAGCGATGATCGACGGGTGCCGGAAAAACAAAAGGCCCGTCGAATGACGGGCCTTTTGCTGTCTGGCTCCCCGACCTGGGCTCGAACCAGGGACCTACGGATTAACAGTCCGGCGCTCTACCGACTGAGCTATCGGGGAATAAATCGGTACATCTGCGTGTGTTTGGCGGCCAACAAAAAACCCGCTTACTTTCAACGGACCTTTGTGTTTTGGCTCCCCGACCTGGGCTCGAACCAGGGACCTACGGATTAACAGTCCGGCGCTCTACCGACTGAGCTATCGGGGAACAAACAACAACAGCAGAGAAACGAGATTGTATGGAGCGTTGGCTAACCTGTCAACACCTTTGAGCGGAGACGTACAAAAATTTTTGCGTCGCCGCTGCGCGATCAGCGCTCGAGCAGGTGCAGCTTGTCCTGCACGTCCTTCCACTCGTCCGCGTCGGCCGGCGCCGGCTTGGTCTTCGTGATCGACGGCCAGTTCTTCGCCAGCTCCGCGTTCAATGCGGTGAACTGCTGCTGGTCGCCCGGAACGTCTTCTTCGGCATAGATCGCATTGGTCGGGCACTCGGCGACGCACACGGCGCAGTCGATGCACTCGTCCGGATCGATGGCGAGAAAGTTGGGACCTTCACGGAAGCAATCCACCGGGCACACATCCACGCAATCCGTGTATTTGCACTTGATGCAGCCTTCGGTCACAACGTGAGTCATTAAAACGCTCCTGCTTGGCGGTATATATGGGGTGGCGTTTGCGCCAAAAGCGGCATTGTAACTGAAGCGCAAAACCCGCATCGCGCGGTCGGCTTTCCGGCTTATATCGTTTCGTGATTAGTTTATGGGGCCGATCGCCGGCGCGGCGCGTGCGGCGGCCTGCGTGACGCGGCGGGCAGCGCACGCGGTTTCACGATGGTCGGGCACGCATTCGGGTAACATGGCCGACAGACCGGGCGGCGCGCGGTGCGCCGGGCCGTGTCACGATATTGGCGGTGCCGCAATCATGATCATCACTTCGCTGCTCGACACGGATCTCTACAAGTTCACGATGATGCAGGTCGTCCTGCATCACTTTCCTGCTGCAAACGTCGAGTATCGCTTCCGGTGCCGCACGCCCGGCGTCGATCTCGTGCCGTACATCGACGAGATCCGCGACGAGGTGCGCGGCCTGTGCTCGCTGCGCTTCACCGACGTCGAACTCGACTACCTGCGGCGCATGCGCTTCATCAAGAGCGATTTCGTCGAATTCCTCGCGCTGTTCCATCTGAACGAGAAGTACATCTCGATCACGCCTTCGCCGAAGGGCAACGGCGAGATCGACATCGTGATCGAGGGGCCGTGGCTGCACACGATCCTGTTCGAGATCCCGGTGCTCGCGATCGTCAACGAAGTCTATTTCCGCAACACGCAGCGCGAGCCCGACTATCGCGAAGGCCGCGAACGGCTGCGCGAGAAGATCAAGCTGCTCGGCGCGAAGCCCGAGTTCGCCGACTGCAAGATCGCCGACTACGGCACGCGCCGGCGCTTCTCGAAGGTGTGGCACGAGGAAGTCGCGCTGACGCTGCGCGACGGGCTCGGCGCGCAGTTCGCGGGCACGAGCAACGTGTTCTATGCGATGAAGCACGGCCTGACGCCGCTCGGCACGATGGCGCACGAATACCTGCAGGCCTGCCAGGCGCTCGGCCCGCGGCTGCGCGATTCGCAGACCTACGGTTTCGAGATGTGGGCGAAGGAGTATCGCGGCGACCTCGGGATCGCGCTGTCGGACGTGTACGGAATGGACGCGTTCCTGAACGACTTCGACATGTACTTCTGCAAGCTGTTCGACGGCGCGCGCCACGATTCGGGCGATCCGTTCGAGTGGGGCGAGCGCATGCTGCGCCACTACGAGGCGAACCGCTGCGACCCGCGCACCAAGGTGCTCGTGTTCTCCGACGCGCTCGACATCCCGAAGGTCATGCAGCTGTACGAACGGTTCCGCAACCGCTGCAAGCTCGCGTTCGGCGTCGGCACGAACCTGACGAACGACCTCGGCTACGTGCCGCTGCAGATCGTGATCAAGATGGTCCGCTGCAACGGGCAACCGGTCGCGAAGCTGTCGGATTCGCCGGGCAAGAGCATGTGCGACGACAAGGCGTATCTCGCGTACCTGCGCCAGGTGTTCGGCATCGCGCAGCCGGTCGACGAAGACGCGTCGAAGTAGGCGCCGGCCGTCCGGCCAGGTGCGTCGCGGCGGGGGCCGCCGGTATAATCGGACGGAATCGCACGCCAACGTCACGAGGACCGTTCATGGACACTTCCGCTGCCCGTCGCCAGATCCTCGCACGCATTCGCGCGGCGCAAGGACGCGCGCCCGAGCCTGATGCAGCGGAGCGCGACGGCGTCGCCGACTATCTCGCTCGTCATCCCGAAGGGCCGCGCCCGCCGGTGCCGGCCGATCTCGTCGCCGCGTTCGTCGACGAAGCGGCGCGCCTGTCGACGACCGTCGACGAAGTCGCGACACTGGCCGACGCGCCTGCCGCCGCCGCCCGCTATCTTGCTGCTCATGGCCTGCCCGCGCAGGCCGTCGCGTGGCGTACGCTGGCCGAGCTCGACTGGGCCGGCGCAGGCCTGTCGGTCGAATGCCGCAAGCCGCGCGACGGCGATCTCGTCGGCCTGACCGGCTGCTTCTGCGCGACTGCCGAAACCGGTTCACTGGTGCTGCTGTCCGGCCCCGACACGTATGCATCGGCCGGCCTGCTGCCGGAGACGCACATCGCGATCGTGCCGGCGTCGCGGATCGTCGCCGGCCATGAAGATGCATTCGCGCTGATTCGCGCGGAACGCGGCGAATTGCCGCGCGCGGTCAACTTCGTATCGGGCCCGTCGCGCACGGGCGACATCGAACAGACCATCGTGCTCGGCGCCCACGGCCCGTACCGCGTTCACGCGATCATCGTGCGCGGCGCATGACGCGCCCGCTGAATTTCATTTCATTCGAACAAGGAAGTCCTGCATGAAACGACATGCCGCCTGGGCGGGCATGGCGTCGGGAGCCGCGCTTGGCGCCGTTCCGTCGCTCGCATCGGCCGCTACGCTCGACGGTGCCGCGCTGTCCGCGCTCTGGGGCATCCCGTTCGCCGGGATCCTGCTGTCGATCGCCGTGTTCCCGCTCGTCGCCCCTGTGTTCTGGCATCACCACTTCGGCAAGATCGCCGCGGCGTGGGCGATTGCGTTCCTCGTGCCGTTCGCCGCCGCGTTCGGTACGGGCACCGCGTTCGGCACGCTCGTGCACGCGCTGCTCGAGGAGTACATCCCGTTCATCGTGCTGTTGACCGCGCTGTACACGGTCGCGGGCGGCATCTGCGTGAACGGCAATCTGCACGGCACGCCGAAGCTGAACACCGCGATCCTCGCGCTCGGCACGCTGCTCGCGAGCGTGATGGGCACGACCGGCGCCGCGATGCTGCTGATCCGCCCGCTGCTGCGCGCGAACGACAACCGCAAGCACGTCGTGCATGTCGTGATCTTTTTCATCTTCCTCGTCGCGAATGCGGGCGGCTCGCTGTCGCCGCTCGGCGATCCGCCGCTGTTCCTCGGCTTCCTGAACGGCGTGAGCTTCTTCTGGACGACCACGCACCTCGCGCTGCCGATGCTGTTCATCTGTGCGGTGCTGCTGACGCTGTTCTTCGTGCTCGATACGTATTTCTACCGGAAGGGCGGCGACGAGCGGCCGGCCGCGCTCGACCCGACGCCCGACGACACCGCGCTGTCGATCGACGGCAAGATCAATTTCGTGCTGCTCGCGGCCGTGATCGGCCTCGTGCTGATGAGCGGCATCTGGAAACCGGGCATCGCGTTCGACGTGTGGGGCACGCACGTCGCGCTGCAGAACCTCGTGCGCGACGTCGCGCTCGCCGTCGTGGCGCTCGCGTCGCTCGCGCTGACGCCGCGTTCGGCACGCGACGGCAATGCGTTCAACTGGGCGCCGATCGAGGAAGTCGCGAAACTGTTCGCGGGCATCTTCGTGACGATCGCGCCGGTGATCGTGATCCTGCGCGCGGGCGCCGACGGCGCGTTCGCGCAGATCGTCCATCTCGTCACGGGCCCCGACGGCAAGCCGATCGACGCGATGTACTTTTGGGCGACCGGCCTGTTGTCGTCGTTCCTCGACAACGCGCCGACCTATCTCGTGTTCTTCAACCTCGCGGGCGGCGATGCACAGGCGCTGATGACCACCGGCGCGACGACGCTCGCCGCGATTTCCGCGGGGGCGGTGTTCATGGGCGCGAACAGCTACATCGGCAATGCGCCAAACTTCATGGTGAAGGCAATCGCGGAGTCGCGCGGCGTGAGGATGCCGAGCTTCTTCGCGTATCTCGGCTGGGCGCTCGTGATACTGGTGCCGGTATTCCTGCTGACGTCGTGGATCTTCTTCCCGGCGTAGGCTGACGATTTTCAACCAAGCGCGGATGGATCCGGCGGCGCACGGCGCGCCGCGTTCCGGCCGCGGCATGCGGAGATGGCGATGCAGAAGATCCTGGTCGCACGTCCGATTTTTCCGGACGTGATCGAACGGCTCGAGCAGTATTTCGAAGTCGACTGGAACAACGGCGACGCGCTTGCCCCCGACGCGCTCGCCGCGCGTCTCGCCGACAAGGACGGTGCGCTGACGGCCGGCGACCCGGTCGGCGCGGCGGAGCTCGCGGCGGCGCCGCGCCTGCGCGTCGTGGCGAACATGGCGGTCGGCTACAACAATTTCGACATGGCCGCGTTCAACGCGGCGAACGTGCTCGGCACCAACACGCCCGACGTGCTGAACGAGTCGACCGCCGATTTCGGCTGGGCGCTGATGATGGCCGCCGCGCGGCGGATCGCCGAATCCGAGCACTGGCTGCGTGCCGGCCATTGGCGGAAGTGGGCGTACGACGGCTTCCTCGGCACCGACATTTACGGCTCGACGCTCGGCGTGATCGGAATGGGCCGCATCGGCCAGGCGCTCGCGCGCCGCGCACGCGGTTTCGGGATGCAGGTGATCTATCACAACCGCTCGCGCGTCGCGCCCGAGATCGAGGCCGAGCTGAATGCCGAATACGTGTCGAAGGATGCGCTGCTCGCGCGCGCCGATCACGTCGTGCTGGTGCTGCCGTATACGAAGGAGAACCATCACACGATCGGCGCGGCCGAGCTCGCGAAGATGAAGCCGACCGCGACGCTGACCAACATCGCGCGCGGCGGCATCGTCGACGACGCGGCGCTGGCCGCCGCACTGCGCGACGGGACGATCGCCGCGGCCGGTCTCGACGTGTATGAAGGCGAGCCGAACGTCCATCCGGCGCTGCTCGAGGTGCCGAATGTCGTGCTGACGCCGCACATCGCGAGCGCGACCGAGAAGACGCGCCGCGCGATGGCGAACCTCGCGGCCGACAATCTGATCGCCGCGCTCGGCGAAGGGCCGCGTGCGGGGCAGCCGCCGAATCCGATCAACCCTGAGGTCATAGGGAAGCCGCGCGCATGACGACGACGCTGTTGCTTGCCGCGATCGTCGTGCTGGCCGTCGCCCTCGCGGTGGCGATCGTCGCGATCATGCGCGGCAGCCGTCACGACGATGCGGCGATGCTCGGCGACCAGATCGAGGACGCCGCACATGCGCAGGCGCTCGCGCTCGAGCGGCTCGAACGGGAGTTGCGCGGCGAGATCGTCGAGAACGCGCGCGGCTCGCGTACCGAGCTGGCCGGCAATTTCTCGCAGCTTCAGCAGACGCTCGCAACGCAGCTGACGAGCATCGCGACCGTGCAGAACAACCAGATCGACGGTTTCGCGCAGCAGCTCGGCAAGCTCGTCGCCGGCAACGCGCAGCAGTTCGACGCGATGCGCGAAAGCGTGCAGCGTCAGGCGCAGCAGGCGCGCGACGAGCAGACTGTCGCACTGCGGCTGTTCGGCGACACGCTGAATCGGCAGCTCACGCAACTGACCGAAGCGAACGATCGGCGGATCGGCGAAGTGCGCGCGACGCTCGAGCAACGGCTGAAGGAAATCGAGACGAACAACGCGGCGAAGCTCGAGGAGATGCGCCGCACCGTCGACGAGAAGCTGCATGCGACGCTCGAACAGCGGCTCGGCGAATCGTTCAAGCTCGTGTCGGACCGGCTCGAGCAGGTGCACCGCGGGCTTGGCGAGATGCAGACGCTCGCGGCCGGCGTCGGCGACCTGAAGAAAGTGCTGACGAACGTGAAGACGCGCGGCACGTGGGGCGAGGTGCAGCTCGAGGCGCTGCTCGAACAGATGCTGACGCCCGACCAGTATGCGAAGAACGTCGCGACGGTGCCGAAGAGCACCGAACGCGTCGAGTTCGCGATCCGGCTGCCGGGGCGCGACGCGGGCACGCACGACGCGCCGCCGGTATGGCTGCCGATCGACGCGAAATTCCCGCGCGAAGACTACGAGCGGCTGATCGATGCGCAGGAGCGCGCGGATTCGGTCGCGGTCGAGGAGGCGGCACGGGCGCTCGAAGCGCGCGTGCGGATGGAGGCGCGCACGATCGCCGAGAAGTACGTCGCGCCGCCGCACACGACCGATTTCGCGCTGCTGTTCCTGCCGACCGAGGGGCTCTATGCGGAGATCCTGCGCCGTCCGGGGCTGACCGACCTGCTGCAGCGCGACTATCGCGTGACGGTGGCCGGGCCGACCACGCTGACCGCGCTCTTGAACAGCTTGCAGATGGGTTTCCGTACGCTCGCGATCGAGCAGCGCTCGAGCGAAGTGTGGCAGGTGCTCGGCGCGGTGAAGACCGAGTTCGGCAAGTTCGGCGACGTGCTCGCGCGCACGAAGGCGCAGCTCGAAACGGTTACGCGCTCGATCGAGGCGGCCGAGCAGCGCACGCGCGTGATGAACCGCAAGCTGAAGCAGGTCGAGGCGTTGCCCGGTGAGACGGCGGCCGGGCTGCTCGGCGCCGACGCCGCGGACGGCGCCGATGCCGACGATGCATGACGCATCGCGTGGGCGGCGGCCGAAATCGGCGGGAACGAAAAACGGGCGACCGTTTTTGTTTTGCCGCGGTGCCCGGCGTCGCGGCCGGCCCGTGGTCAGCGTGCGGTCAGCGTGCGGCGAGCGCGTTCAACGCGTCGCCAGTGACGCGCACGATGCGCCACTCCGGCAGCACGGTCGCGCCCATCTTCTCGTAGAAGTCGATCGCAGGCTGGTTCCAGTCGAGCACGGACCATTCGAAGCGGCCGCAGCGGCGCTCGATCGCGAGCGCCGCGAGATGCTGCAGCATCGCGGTGCCGAGGCCCGAGCTGCGCTGCGACGGCTGCACGTACAGATCCTCCAGATACAGGCCGCGACGGCCGAGGAACGTCGAATAGTTGTGGAAGAACAGCGCATACGCGACGATCGCGCCGTCGCGCTCGGCCACCAGCGCTTCGGCCGCCGGATGTGCGCCGAACAGCGCATCGGCGAGATCGGCTTCGGTTGCGACGAACAGATGCGTGAGCTTCTCGAACTCGGCCAGCTCGCGCATCAGCGCGAGGATCGCGCCGACGTCGCGCGCTTCGGCCGCGCGGATCAGCGGCGCGCGGCTCACGCTTCCTCCGGCGGATCGGACAGCACGATCTCGATGCCGCCGAAGCGCGACGCAACCCAGTTGTATGCGTGGCAGGCGATCCACAGCAACACGAAACCGAGGATCGCGTTCAGCAGCAGCGCGCTCAGGATCGTGCTGAGCTCGACCATCCCGTAGCGGATGTACGCGACCAGGATGCCGAGCAGCACGATCGGCACGCTGAACGTCAGGTAGACGAGGATCAGTGCCTTCGCGGTCTGCCCCGCGGCGATCGACGAGATTTGCTTCTTCATGTGCGGATTGCCCCGTAGAGATATACCGATTGGATTTCAGATCAGGCCGTCGAGCGGCAGGATGTCGACCGGGGCGCCCGCGTCGACTGCCGCGGTATCGTGGCCCAGGACGATGAAGCAGTTCGCGGCCGCGAGCCCGCTCAGCGATGCGGAGCTCTGCGAGCCGGCCGGTGCGACGTGCCACTCGCCGTCGGCGGCGCGCGTCGCGATCGCGCGCAGGTATTCGGTGCGGCCCGCGCGCTTCTTCAGCGCGCACGTGCAGCGGGCCGTGTACGTCGCCGGCGGCGCCGCGTGCGCGCCGGCCAGCGTCAGCAGCGCGGGGCGCACGATCGCGTAGAACGTGACGGCGGACGCGACCGGATTGCCGGGCAGCCCGAAGAACAGTACGTGGCCGCCGGCTTCGCCGGCGCGCGCGAGCGTGCCGCATGCGAGCGGCCGGCCGGGCCGCAGCGCGAGGCTCGCGAAGGTCACGTCGCCGAGTCGCGCCATCACGTCGCGCGTGAAGTCGGCTTCGCCGACCGACACGCCGCCCGACGTGATCACAGCGTCGGCGCCGGCCGCGACGGCGTCGCGCAATGCGCGTTCGAGCGCGGCCGGATCGTCGCGGACGATCCCGAAATCGACTGCGTCGATGTGCAGCCGCTCGAGCATCGCGATCAGCATTCCGCGATTGCTGTCGTACAGCGTGCCGCGGTCGAGCGGCTCGCCGGGCTCGCGCAGCTCGTCGCCGGTCGAGAACACGGCGACGCGGATGCGACGGCGCACCGTCACTTCGCGCAGGCCGAACGACGCGAGCAGGCCGAGATCGGACGGGCGCAGGATGCGGCCGGCAGCAAGTGCGCACGCGCCGCGCGCGAGATCCTCGCCGGCCCGGCGGCAGTTCGCGCCGCGTGCGACATCGTGTGCCGAGAAGCGCACGACGTCGCCGTCTACCTGCACGCGTTCCTGCGGAATGACGGTGTCGCAACCGGCCGGCATCGGAGCGCCGGTCATGATGCGGATGCATGCGCCGGGCGCGACCGCGGTGTCGAACGGATGGCCGGCGTACGCGCTGCCGGCAATCGTCAGCGCGATGTCGGCTGCGGACGCGAGCGCCGCTGCGCCGGCGTCGAACGCATAGCCGTCCATTGCCGAGTTGTCGTACGCAGGAATGTCGAACGGCGCATTCACGTCGGCCGCGAGCACGCGGTCCAGCGCATCATGCAGCGACACCGTGTCGCACGCGTCGACCGGCACCGCGAATCGGCACGCGAGCGCCTGCGCGTCGGCAAGCGACAGCGGGGCCGCGGAATCGGGTGCGGTTCGGGAGGCGGGCGAGGAGTGCGTGATCATCAGTCGGACTGCGCCGCAAGGCGTATCGGGTTCGTGGCCGGTGGCGCGGCGAGGGCGCCCGAGCGCGCAGGCGCATGCGGCGGGCGGGAACGGCGCTGCATGCCGTCAACGGCGGGCAAGCGCGGCGAGTTCCTGCCAAGAGTTGGCATTGTAAAACGCACGCTCGTCGCGAAACTCGACTTCGACCGTCTTGTGGCGTGCGTACCACGCACGCACCTTGCGTTCGCCGGCCGCGAGCCTACCCGCGAGGTCGTCGGCGAGCGACGTGCGCACGAGCGCGAAGGTCGGCTGCGGCGAGCGCGCGTGCTGCACGTCGACGGTCACCGCCATCGCGATGTCGGCGTGCTGCGCGTCGAGCGCCGTGCGCAGCCGCGCGACGAGATCGGCCGGCAAATACGGCGTGTCGCATGGCGAGCACGCGACGAGCGGCGCGCGTGCCGCGCGCATGCCGGCGAGCAGGCCCGCGAGCGGGCCGGGGAAATCGGGGGTGTCATCCGCGACGATGCGCGCGGCGAACGGCGCGCCGAGTTCGGCGTACCGATCGGCGTTGCGATTCGCGCTGATCAGCGTTTCGTCGACCTGCGGCGCGAGCCGCCGAAGCACGTGCAGTGCGAGCGGTGTGCCGTCGAGCGACTGCAGGCCCTTGTCGGCGCCGTCCATGCGCGTCGCGCGACCGCCCGCGAGCAGCAGGCCGGCGACGGAAGGCGAGGTGGAAGCGGACATTGCGGGAATTCGGGACGGCGGGCGCGCGTCAGCCGCCGATGTACGACATTTCGACGCGTTTGGCGGCGCGCTCGGCTGCGGCATCGCCGGCCGCGCTGCCGCGCAGCTGCGAATAGCGGTCGGTGCGCGCCTGCCAGATTCGGGCGATCGCGGTCGCGATTTCGGCGTCGCTCGCGCCGCCACGAACCAGCGCGCGCAAGTCATGGCCCGTCGACGCGAACAGGCACAGGTACAGCTTCCCCTCGGTCGACAGCCGCGCGCGCGTGCAGTCGCCGCAGAAGGCCTGCGTGACGCTCGAGATTACGCCGATCTCGCCGCTGCCGTCCGCATAGCCCCAGCGCTGCGCGGTTTCGGCCGCCGTGTGCGGCTCGAGCGGCACGAGCGGGAAGTGTTCGGCGATCCGTGCGATGACGTCCGCCGACGGCAGTACTTCGGCCATGTTCCAGCCGTTCGACGTGCCGACGTCCATGTATTCGATGAAGCGCAGGATCACGCCGGTGCCGCGGAAGCGTTCGGCCATCGGCAGGATCTCGCCGTCGTTGGTGCCGCGCTTCACGACCATGTTGACCTTGATCGGCGCGAGGCCGGCGGCCTGCGCGGCGAAGATGCCGTCGAGCACGTCGGCGCTCGCGAAGTCGGCGTCGTTCATGCGCTTGAACAGCGCGTCGTCGAGCGCGTCGAGGCTGACCGTCACGCGCGTGAGGCCGGCGTCCTTCAACGCGCGCGCCTTGCGCGCGAGCAGCGAGCCGTTGGTGGTCAGCGTCAGATCGAGCGGACGGCCGTCGTGCGTCGTCAGGCGCGCGAGGCGCTCGATCAGGAATTCGAGGTTCTTGCGCAGCAGCGGTTCGCCGCCCGTGATCCGGATCTTTTCGACGCCGTGTGCGACGAACAGCCGCGCGACGCGCTCGATCTCTTCGTGCGTGAGCAGTGCGCTGTGCGGGAGGAACGGGTAGTTCTTGTCGAACACGTCGCGCGGCATGCAGTACACGCAGCGGAAGTTGCAGCGGTCCGTCACCGAGATGCGCAGGTCGCGCAGCGGCCGGGCGAGCGTGTCGGCCAGGGCGCCGTCGGGTGCGTGCGCGACGCCGGAGACATCCGGCATCCCGCTGACGTCGGTGAGAGGAATGATGCGTCGGGACATGTTGGAGGAAGTGCGAGCCAGATCTCTATTCTAGCCGTAAGCGGCTGGCCGGGCCGGTGGGCGGAAACCCGCAGCGGGAAAAACAAAAAGCCCGCCGGACGGCGGGCTTTTCGTGGTCGGGGACGCGCCGCTTAACGCTGCGACGTTTCGACCTGCTGCATCGGGGTCGGGTCTACCGGCGGCAGCGCCTTGCGTTCGCGCGGCACGCGAACCGGACGCGGCAGGCGCGACGCGGCTTCCTGCGCAGCGCGGAGCTTGTCGGCGTCCGTATTCACCCACACGAGCCCGGCTTGTTGCAGCACGGCGTCGAGGTTCGACGGCGCAGCGGCGGCGGCCGGTTGCGCGGGCGCCGGTGCGGCGACGGCGGCCACCGGTGCGGCTTCGACGTGAGCCGGTTCGACGACTGCCGGAGCCGCTTCCGCTGCGGCGACCTGTGCCGGTGCGGCTTGCTCGGCGGGCGCGGGTTGCCGCGTTGCGACGGCAACCGGCGCGGCCGGCGCGGCCGGTGCTTCCGCGGCTGGCACTTCGAACGCGTCGGTCGGCGACACCTCGACCGGAGCCGGGCCGGCTTCCGCCACGGCGACCGGTGCGACCGGTGCCGGTTCGGCGGCAGGGGCGGCCGGAGCCGGCTGCTCGACCGGCACAAGCGGTGCGACCGGCGTCGCTTCGACGCGAACCGGTGCCGGTCGCGGCTCAACCACGGCCGGTGCGGCCGCTTCGGTGCGCTGCTCGACCGCGGCTTCCGCAATGGCGGCGCCTGCTGCGGCAACCGCTGCCACCGCGGCCGGTGCGGCCGTATGAGCCGGCTCGATCGCGCTCGGGGCTTCCGCCGTCACGGGCTGCGCGGCGGCTTCACCGTCCGCGCCGTGCTCGACGGCCGCGCCTTCTTCCTCGCGCTCGCGACGGCCACCGCGGCGACCGCGGCGGCGGCGGCGGCGTTCCTCGCCGTCGCGTGCGCCGGCTTCCGCGTCGGCAGCCACTTCGGCGCCCGGCACGGCGGTCGCGAGGGCCTGTTCTGCCTCCGCTTCCGGATGGTTCTCGCCACGGGTCACGGTCTCGAGCGTAGCCGCATGTTGCGTCGGTTTGCGGCGCTCGCCGCGCTCGCGACGTTCGCCGCGTTCCTGGCGCTCGCCTCGGCCGGCTGCGTCGACGGTTTCCGGCTGTTCGGCGCGCTCGCGGGGTTCGCGGTTCTCGCGCGGTTCGCGCGGCTCACGGCTTTCACGCGGTTCACGCGGTTCGCGGCCTTCACGCGGACCACGGCCCTCGCGACCTTCACGGCTTTCGCGCGGCTCGCGGGCTTCACGCGGCTCACGGCCCTCGCGCGGTTCACGCGGCTCGCGTGCTTCCTTGCCTTCGCGTTCCTGGCGCTGCGACTGGCCGCGGCCTGCCGCTGCCTGGTCGCGCCCGCCCTGGGCCTGCTGGGCGCCGCCGCGACGGTTGCGGTTGCGATCGCCGCCGCGCTGCTCGGTCTTCTCGGTCCGTTCGCGGGCCGGACGGGCAGCCTGTTGCTTCGCCGGTGCCTGTACGACCGGCGCGGGCGCCGGAGCCGGCGACATCCCGAACAGGCCCTTCAGCCAGCCGATGAAGCCGCCGCTTGCCGCGGCGACCGGCGCGGGAGCCGGAGTCGGTGCGGGCGCCGCCTCGACCGGCCGCTGCGGCGCCGGGCTCTCGGGCGTGATGCCCTTGACCGCCGCTTCCTGCTTCGGCTTCACGTCTGCCGCGCGCTTGCTGTAGCCGGTTTCCGACTCCAGTTCGCGGGCGGCCTCCTCGGCCATTTTCCAGGACGCGCGCGGATCGTCGAGGCGCGCGTCGTCGTGGCGCAGGCGCTCGAGCTTGTAGTGCGGCGTATCGAGGTGCTTGTTCGGGATCAGCACGATGCCGACCTTGAAGCGCGACTCGATCTTGTTGATTTCCTGACGCTTTTCGTTGAGCAGGAAGGCGGTCACCTCGACCGGCACCTGGCAGTGGATCGCCGCGGTGTTTTCCTTCATCGCTTCTTCCTGAATGATCCGCAGGACCTGCAGCGCGGACGATTCGGTGTCGCGGATGTGGCCCGTGCCGTTACAGCGCGGGCACGTGACGTGGCTGCCTTCCGACAGGGCGGGGCGCAGCCGCTGGCGCGACAGTTCCATCAGCCCGAAGCGGGAGATCTTGCCCATCTGCACCCGCGCACGGTCGTGCTTGAGCGCGTCCTTCAGGCGCTGCTCGACTTCGCGCTGGCTCTTGGCCGACTCCATGTCGATGAAGTCGATCACGATCAGGCCGCCGAGGTCGCGCAGGCGCAGCTGGCGGGCCACTTCGTCGGCCGCTTCGAGGTTCGTGCGGGTCGCCGTTTCCTCGATGTCCGCGCCCTTGGTCGCGCGCGCCGAGTTCACGTCGATCGCGACGAGCGCTTCGGTGTGGTCGATCACGATCGCGCCGCCCGACGGCAGCGGCACCGTGCGCGAGTACGCGGTCTCGATCTGGTGCTCGATCTGGAAGCGCGAGAACAGCGGCACGTCGTCGTGGTAGCGCTTCACCTTCGACACGTTGTCCGGCATCACGATGTCCATGAACGCGCGGGCCTGATCATGGATCTCGGTCGTGTCGATCAGGATTTCGCCGATGTCCGGCTGGAAGTAGTCGCGGATCGCGCGGATCACGAGGCTCGATTCCAGATAGATCAGCATCGGCTGGCCGGGGTTGCCGCTTTGCGATGCGGCTTCGATCGCGCGCCAGAGCTGCAGCAGGTAGTTCAGGTCCCACTGCAGTTCCTCGGCGCTGCGGCCGATGCCCGCGGTGCGGGCGATCATGCTCATCCCGTCCGGAATCTGCAGCTGCGCCATGGTTTCGCGCAGTTCCTGGCGCTCGTCGCCTTCGATCCGGCGCGACACGCCGCCGCCGCGCGGGTTGTTCGGCATCAGCACGAGGTAGCGGCCGGCGAGCGAGATGAAGGTGGTGAGGGCGGCGCCTTTGTTGCCGCGCTCTTCCTTCTCGACCTGGACGATCAGCTCCTGGCCTTCGCGCAGCGCATCCTGGATGCGCGCGGAGCGCATGTCGATGCCTTCCTTGAAGTACTGGCGGGCGACTTCCTTGAACGGCAGGAAGCCGTGGCGGTCTTCGCCGTAGTTGACGAAGCAGGCTTCGAGCGACGGCTCGATGCGGGTCACGACACCTTTGTAGATATTGCCCTTGCGCTGTTCGCGCCCGGCTGTCTCGATGTCGATGTCGATGAGCTTTTGCCCATCGACGATGGCGACGCGCAGCTCCTCCTGCTGCGTCGCATTGAACAGCATGCGTTTCATGAACGACTCCAGGCGGCTCTGCTGCCGGCGCCTCACGGTTGTCAGTCGCGAGGGCGGGAACGACGGCAGGCCGCGCCTTGTTGTGTTGTCACAAGCACGCTGGAGCGGGAAGGATGGCGGGGAGAATTGCCTGAAGAGGCGCTTGGGCCCGAAAGACGGGGCCGGCGGCCATAGGGCACCTGCGAACACGGCTTCAAAGCACGGCGTCCACACACCGCACGCTGCAAAAGCGCGCTAAGCCTGAGACCGGGGCACTGCCACGGGGCGCGCGCAATGCGTCGCGCGCGCCGACGGGCGGCAGATGCTGCGGCTTGGGCCGCAGCGGGGAGTATCGAATCCAGCCCGACTTTCCCGCCTGGGGTGTACTTCCCTGGTTTGACGTCGCCAAGCCCCGCACGCTTCGCGGGGCCAAATCGGGCGCAACGCCGTAATTTTCGCAACCTGCAGCCTGCGGACGCACTTCGCGCCGTCGGGCTGCCGATCAAATTCTTTTCAACCAACTTTCCGTTACCGCGGCGCCTTGCCGACCGAATCCGCCTGTGGGCGCGATCCTTGCCGACGGGCGGCGCCGTGCGTGCAACTTGCTGCATCTCTTTGATTAGGGGCGAGCAGCGGACCCCCGGCGCAAGTAAAATAGCGGTTTGCGCTTGCGCCTTGCCCGAATCAGCCGGGGCCGGCCTGTCAGGCCACCCTCAACGTCAGGCTGGGCAAAATTATATTCAGTATGAATGAGTTAGGCAAAATATCCCAGAATTCGGTCGCAAGCGGCCAGGTATCGATGATCCAGATCGACGAAAACTCGGCCGGTCAGCGGATCGACAACTTCCTGTTGCGCGTCTGTAAAGGCGTACCCAAGAGCCATATTTACCGGATCCTGCGCAGCGGCGAAGTGCGTGTAAACAAGGGCCGGGTCGACGCACAGTACCGCCTCGCATTCGGCGACCTCGTGCGCGTGCCGCCCGTGCGCGTCGCGGCCGCGGACCTCGCGCGCGCCGACACGCCGATCGTGCCGCCCGCGCAGTTCGACGTGCTGTACGAAGACGACGCGATGCTCGTCATCAACAAGCCGGCCGGCGTCGCGGTGCACGGCGGCAGCGGCGTCGCGTTCGGCGTGATCGAGCAGATGCGGCAGGCGCGCCCGCGCGCGAAGTTTCTCGAACTCGTGCACCGGCTCGACCGCGAGACGTCCGGAATCCTGATGCTCGCGAAGAAGCGCTCGGCGCTCGTCGGCCTGCACGAGCAGATCCGCGAAAACCGGATGGACAAGCGCTACTTCGCGTGCGGACACGGCGAATGGCAACCCGACTGGGGCCGGCGCCGCGCGGTGAAGGCGCCGTTGTTCAAGTATTCGACCCCGGAAGGGGAGCGCCGCGTGCGCGTGCAGGACGACGGGTTGCCGTCGCATACGATTTTCAACCTGCTCGACACCTGGCCCGGCTATGCACTCGTCGAAGCGGAACTCAAAACGGGCCGGACCCATCAGATTCGCGTGCATCTCGCGCATCTCGGCCTGCCGATCGCCGGCGACGCCAAGTATGGCGATTTCGCACTGAACAAGGCGCTGGCGCGCGCGAACGCGCAGCCGTCGCTGAAACGGATGTTCCTGCATGCGCACCGCCTCACGCTCGCGCACCCGCTGACCGGCGACGCGCTGCAGTTCGACGCGCCGCTGCCGGACGAATGCCGGCGCTTCCTCGATCAACTCAGCGCTCTGCGCGATACCGCCTGACTCGCATGGCCCGACAGCAATTTGATCTGATCGTCTTCGACTGGGACGGCACGCTGATGGATTCGACTGCGCACATCGCGCACAGCATCCAGGCCGCGTGCCGCGATCTCGGCTTGCCCACGCCGTCCGACGAGGCGTCGCGCTACGTGATCGGCCTCGGCCTGCGCGATGCGCTGCGGATTGCCGCGCCGACCCTCGATCCGTCCGAGTATCCTCGGTTGGCCGAGCGCTACCGCTATCACTATCTGCTGGACGACCAGCGCATCGAGCTGTTCGCCGGCGTGCGCGAATTGCTCGCGGAACTGCGCGACCTGGGCTACCTGCTCGCCGTCGCGACCGGCAAGGGTCGCGTCGGCCTGAACCGCGTGCTCGACCAATCGAAGCTGACGAGCGTGTTCGATGCGACGCGCTGCGCGGACGAGACGTTCTCGAAGCCGCATCCGGCCATGCTGCACGAGCTGACCCGCGAACTGGGGCAGGATCTGGCGCGCACCGTGATGATCGGCGACACCACGCACGATCTTCAAATGGCCGCGAGCGCGGGCGCGGCCGGCATCGGCGTCTCGTATGGCGCGCACACGGCCGATGCGCTGGCGGCGCTGACGCCGCGCTTCGTCGCGCCGGACGTCGTCGCACTCGCGGCATGGCTGCGGGAGCACGCATGAGCGCGGCGCCGGAAGCCGTGCGCGTGTGCGCAGCGGACGCGCTGACCGACGGCGGCGCCGGCGTGCGCGTCGACGCAACGCTGCGCGGCGAACAGGCGGTCGTGTTCTTCGTGCGCTACGACGGTCGTGCATACGGTTATCTGAATCGCTGCGCGCACGTGCCGATGGAGCTCGACTGGGCCGAAGGGCAATTTTTCGAATCGTCGGGCCTCTACCTGATGTGCGCGACGCACGGCGCCATCTACGCGCCGGATACCGGCAAGTGCGTGGGCGGCCCATGCCGCGGCGGCCGCCTGCGGCCCGTCGAGGTGGACGAGCGCGACACGCCCGACGGGCGTGCGGTATTCTGGCTGCCCGATGCCGACCTGCGTCCCGCGGCTCCGACTCCGCCCCCTCCCGCCACGATCGACTGACGACACCACTGCATGGCCGACCAACCGAATACCCCTGATTCCTCGTCCCGCTCCGACGGCCGTGAACCGACCTGGGAGCGTGCGGCGCTCGAACGGATCGCGCTCGCGGCCGTCAAGGAGCAGCGCGCCGCGCGGCGCTGGAAGATCTTCTTCCGCTTCGCGTTCCTCGCCGTGTTCGTGCTGTTCGCGTTCGCGCTGATCGATTTCTCGAGCGACTCGAAGTTCTCGACGAGCGGACGCCATACGGCCCTCGTCACGATCGACGGCGAGATCGCGGCCGGCACCAACGCGAACGCGGACGACATCAACACGGCGCTCGATGCCGCGTTCGACGACGACGGCACGGCCGGTGTCGTGCTGCGGATCAACAGCCCGGGCGGCAGCCCGGTGCAGGCCGGGATGGTCTACGACGAGATCCGCCGGCTGCGCAAGAAGTATCCGGACAAGCCGCTGTACGTGGTCGTGACCGACATGTGCGCATCGGGCGGGTATTACATCGCGTCGGCCGCCGACAAGATCTTCGTCGACAAGGCGAGCATCGTCGGGTCGATCGGCGTGCTGATGGACGGCTTCGGCTTCACGGGGCTGATGGGCAAGCTCGGCGTCGAGCGCCGCCTGCACACGTCGGGCGAAAACAAGGGCTTCTACGATCCGTTCTCGCCCGAGACGCCGAAGATGGACGCCCATGCGCAGGAACTCCTCGACCAGGTGCACGCGCAGTTCATCAAGGCCGTGAAGGATGGCCGCGGCAAGCGGCTGCACGCGACGCCGGACATGTTCTCGGGCCTGTTCTGGACGGGCGAGAAGAGCGTCGAGCTCGGGCTCGCCGACGGCTACGGCACGACCGATACGGTCGCGCGCGACGTGCTGAAGGCGCCGGATCTCGTCGACTACACGGTGAAGGAAAGCCTGACGAACCGCGTCGCGCGCAAGTTCGGCGCGGCGGTCGGCGGTGCGGCGATGAAGGCGCTCGCCGCGGGCGGCGCGTCGTTCAGCCTGCGCTGAGCGGCGGCCGGCCCGCGCGGCGGCGCATGGGCCATGGCAGCGGGGCCGTGGCCGCAGCGGGCGCGAGGGTCAGTTCGCGAGCAGCAGGAAGATCGCGGGGCGCTTGTGCAGATTCGGCGCGGGCGCCTTTTTCCAGTCGGCCACCGAACGGCTGGCGATCGTCTCCGTCTCGAGGGTCAGATCGGCCGCGACGCAGATCTGCGTCGACGGCGCGCAGGTCGCGACCAGCGTGTCCAGCATCGCGTGATTCCGGTATGGCGTCTCGATGAAGATCTGCGTCTGGCGCGCCTTGCGCGACAGTTGTTCGAGTTCTCGCAGGCGCTTCGCGCGCGCGGCCGCATCGACCGGCAGATAGCCGTTGAACGCGAAACTCTGGCCGTTCAGGCCAGACGCCATCAGCGCGAGCAGGATCGAGCTCGGTCCGACGAGCGGCACGACCTTCACGCCGCGCTCGTGCGCACGGCGCACGAGCAGCGCGCCGGGATCGGCAACGGCGGGGCAGCCGGCCTCCGACACGAGCCCGGCATCCGCGCCCGCCAGCACCGGCGCGAGCAGACGGTCGATCTCGCCGGCCGGCGTGTTGACGTTCAGCTCGCGGATCTCGATTTCCTGGATCGGTCGCGTCGTGCCGATCTTCTTCAGGAACGCCCGCGTCGTTTTCGCGTTTTCGCCGATGTAATAGCCAAGCGTGCCGGCGCGCGCCTGCACGGCCGCGGGCAGCACGGCGGCGAGCATCGATGCGTCCCCTTCGCCGAGGGTGTTCGGGACGAGATAGAGCGTGCCGGCCGTCATGCGCGGTCTCCGTGGTTCGCGAACAGCGGATAGCCGGCGGCGCGCAGCATCCGCGTGAGCGCGATCAGCGGCAGGCCGACGAGCGCCGTCGGGTCGTTGGAGTCGATCGCGTCGAGCAGCGCGATCCCGAGCCCTTCCGACTTCGCGCTGCCGGCGACGTCGTACGGTGTTTCCGCGCGCAGGTATGCATCGAGTTCGGTTTCGGGCAGCGTGCGGAAGCGTACGTGCGTGACGACGTCCTCGCTCTGCGTTTCGCCGGTGCGGCTGTCGTACAGGCAGAGCGCGCTATGGAATTCGACGTCGCGGCCCTGCATCGATACGAGCTGCGCGAGCGCGCGCTCGTGCGTGCCCGGCTTGCCGATCTGCAGCCCGTCGAACGTCGCGACCTGGTCCGACCCGATCACGAGCACGCCGTCCGGCGCGTCGATGGTCGCGGCGACGGCCCGGGCCTTCGCGCCTGCGAGGCGCAGCGCGGTCGCGGCGGGCGTTTCGCCGGCGAGCGGCGTTTCGTCGACGTCGGGCGACACGACGTCGAACGGCACGCCGAGGCGCTCGAGGAGCGCGCGGCGGTAGCGGGAACTGGAGGCGAGAATCAGCCGCGGCGGGCGGCAAACGGTATCCGGCATGGTCGGTTGGGCTGGTGAATCGTCAGGTGTGATGCGGCGTTGCGCGGACGCAAGCATAAGTGATTGACCGTAAAAGGTAAAACGGGTATGCTTTCCCGCTTTTCGTCGGCAGGCTTTCATTGCGGTGGCGCCTGCCGGGTCTTCGGAAGTACAGTACGTCAATCGTGCGTGGCCCAGATCACGGACGACGGCGGCGCCGAATGGGCGACGTCAGCCAAGCCGGATCCCGCAAGTCAGCCCGTGGCAGGAGCGCAACATGAACACTTCTTCTGGCAAGCCTGCGGCAGCGCTTGATCCGCATGCAGTCGACCTCTTCGAATTCGCCCGCAGCGGGCGGCAGGCGGCCGGTGCGGTGCGCCTGTCGCAAATGCCGCGCATGCTGAACGAAGTGCCGGCGGACGCGCCCGATCGCGACACGGTCTTCACGTGGCAGGCCGAAGGGTTCACCCAGAAGGAGCTGCAGGACGACGGCGCCGATGGGCAGCAGCCGTATCTGCGCCTCGCGGTGCACGGTTATGCGTGGCTCACGTGCCAGCGCTGCATGACGCCGTACGACCAGACGTTCGACGTCGACATGACGTACCGGATCGTCGCGACCGAAGAAGAAGCTGAAGAATTTCCGCTCGACGACGATGAAGCCGATGTGATCGTGGGCTCGCGCCAGTTCGATCTCGTCGACTTGATCGAAGAGGAGTTGCTGCTTTCGTTGCCGCTCGTGCCCAAGCACGAGGTTTGCCCGGCAGTTCACGAAAGCCTCGTGTCGGGTGCGAGCGGTCCTTCGGAAGACGCGGACGACGAGTCCGCCGAAGACGAGGACGAAGGCAAACGGCCGAATCCGTTCGCAGCGCTGGAAGCGTTGAAGAAGGACGGAGACGGCAGCAAGAAACACTAAGCAGTTGTGGCGCGGGAAGGCGTAAGGGCTTTGGGCCAGGGTAGTTAAGCGCCGGATCGGGCTGTGTTAGAATCCGGAAAATTATTTAGGAGTTAGTCATGGCAGTCCAGCAAAACAAGAAGTCGCCGTCGAAGCGCGGCATGCATCGTTCGCACGATTTCCTGACGGCAGCGCCGCTGGCAGTCGAGCCGAGCACGGGTGAAGTGCACCTGCGTCACCACGTCAGCCCGAACGGCTACTATCGCGGCAAGAAAGTCGTCAAGACGAAGAACGACTAAGCGTCAAGTCACGCGTTGCGCGCTACGATCGCCGTTCGCGTGACAACTGGTTCGCTTGACACTTTCCTGGCTCAACAAAAAGGCGGCATTCAACTGCCGCTTTTTTGTGCCTGAAATTCGTCGCATTCCATGACCGTAAAGCTCACAATCGATTGCATGGGAGGCGACCACGGCCCGTCCGTGACCGTTCCCGCGGCAGTCAAGTTCGTCCGCGCGCATCCCGATGCGCACCTGATGCTCGTCGGCATCGAAAGCGCGATCCGCGCGCAGCTGAAGAAGCTGAAAGCCCTCGACGATCCCGCGCTGACCATCGTGCCCGCCACCGAAGTCGTGGCGATGGACGACCCTGTCGAAGTCGCGCTGCGCAAGAAGAAGGATTCTTCGATGCGTGTCGCGCTCAACCACGTGAAGGAAGGCGCGGCGCAGGCCTGCATCTCCGCCGGCAACACCGGCGCGCTGATGGCCGTCTCCCGTTACGTGCTCAAGACGCTGCCCGGCATCGAGCGGCCCGCGATCGCGTTCGCGCTGCCGAACCCCACCGGCTACACGATGATGCTGGACCTGGGCGCGAACGTCGACTGCGAGCCGCAGCACCTGCTGCAGTTCGCGGAGATGGGGCACGCGCTCGTCGCCGCGCTCGAAGGCAAGGAGCGTCCGACGATCGGTCTCCTGAACATCGGCGAAGAAGTCATCAAGGGCAACGAGACGATCAAGCGCGCAGGCGAACTGCTGCGCGCCAGCACGCTGAATTTCCGCGGCAACGTCGAAGGCAACGACATCTACAAGGGCACGGTCGACGTGATCGTCTGCGACGGCTTCGTCGGCAACGTCGCGCTGAAGACGTCCGAAGGGCTCGCGCAGATGCTGTCCGACATCATCCGCGAGGAGTTCGGCCGTTCGCTGATGTCGAAGCTGATGGCGCTGCTCGCGCTGCCGGTGCTGATGCGTTTCAAGAAGCGCGTCGACCACCGCCAGTACAACGGCGCGGCGCTGCTCGGGCTCAAAAGCCTCGTGATCAAGAGCCACGGTTCGGCCGACGCCTACGCGTTTGAGTGGGCGATCAAACGCGGGTATGATGCCGTCAAAAACGGCGTGCTGGAGCGCCTCGCGCGCGCGATGGCGGACAATTCGGTGTCGCTCGGCGACGGCGAACACGACGCAGGCGGCGCGGGCCAGACGAGCCCGGCCGCAGGCCATCACGCCGAACCTTCCGCTGCGCAATCCTCTAAAGCATAAATGGCCCAATCGACTCTCTATTCCCGCGTGCTCGGCACGGGCAGCTATCTGCCGCCCGACCGCGTCACGAACCAGCAGCTTGCCGATCGTCTCGCGAAGGAAGGCATCGAGACGAGCGATGAATGGATCGTGGCGCGCACGGGCATCCACGCGCGCCATTTCGCCGCGCCCGACGTCACGACCAGCGATCTCGCGCTCGAAGCGTCGCGCCGGGCGATCGAGGCGGCCGACATCGATCCGCAGTCGATCGACCTGATCATCGTCGCGACTTCGACCCCCGATTTCGTGTTCCCCAGCACGGCCTGCCTGCTGCAGAACAAGCTCGGCATCAAGAACGGCGGCGCCGCGTTCGACGTGCAGGCCGTGTGCTCGGGCTTCGCGTATGCGATGGCGACGGCCGACAGCTTCATCCGCAGCGGCCAGCACCGCACGGCGCTGGTCGTCGGCGCGGAGACGTTCTCGCGCATTCTCGATTTCAAGGACCGCACGACCTGCGTGCTGTTCGGCGACGGCGCGGGCGCGGTGATCCTGTCCGCGTCGGAAGAGCCGGGCGTGCTCGGCAGCGCGCTGCATGCGGACGGCAGCTACTCGAACATTCTCTGCACGCCGGGCAACGTCAATCGCGGCGTGATCGACGGCAGCGCGTTCCTGCACATGGACGGGCAGGCCGTGTTCAAGCTCGCGGTGAACGTGCTCGAAAAGGTCGCGATCGAGGCGCTCGCGAAGGCGAATCTCGCACCGGAGCAAGTCGATTGGCTGATTCCGCACCAGGCCAACATCCGCATCATGACCAGCACTTGCCGCAAGCTCGGGTTGCCGCAGGAGCGCATGGTCGTGACGGTCGATCAGCACGGCAACACGTCGGCGGCGTCGATCCCGCTGGCGCTCGACGCCGCGGTGCGCGACGGTCGCATCCAGCGCGGCCAGCACGTGTTGATCGAAGGCGTCGGCGGCGGCTTCACCTGGGGCGCGTCGGTCTTCCGCTTCTGATCCGCGGCGCGCAGTTGCTGCGCGCGGATCCCGAACCGGCGCGCCGTTCGCGCGCGCCGTCCGAATCGATTCAATTGGGGACGATATGAAATTTGCATTCGTATTTCCGGGGCAGGGCTCGCAGTCGGTCGGCATGCTCAACGCGTTCGCCGATCTGGCCGTCGTGCGCGAGACGCTCCAGGAAGCATCCGATGCACTCAATCAGGATCTCGGCAAGCTGATCGCCGAAGGTCCGGCCGACGAGCTGAATCTGACCACCAACACGCAGCCCGTGATGCTGACCGCCGCCTACGCGTGCTATCGCGCATGGCAGCAGGCCGGCGGCCCGGCGCCGTCTATCGTCGCGGGCCACAGCCTCGGCGAGTACGCGGCGCTCGTCGCCGCGGGCGCGATCGCGTTCAAGGACGCGGTGCCGCTCGTGCGCTTCCGCGCGCAGGCGATGCAGACGGCCGTGCCGGTCGGTCAGGGCGGCATGGCCGCGATCCTCGGGCTCGATGACGACACGGTGCGCGCGGTGTGCGCCGAGGCTGCGGAAGCGGGTGTCGTCGAAGCCGTGAACTTCAACGCGCCGGCGCAGGTGGTGATCGCGGGCGCGAAGGCGGCAGTCGAGAAGGCGTGCGAGATCGCGAAGGCGAAAGGCGCGAAGCGCGCGCTGCCGCTGCCGGTGTCGGCGCCGTTCCACTCGTCGCTGCTCAAGCCGGCGTCGGACCAGCTGCGCGACTATCTCGCGAACGTCGACGTGAAGGCGCCGCAGATTCCGGTCGTCAACAACATCGACGTCGCGGTGGTCAGCGATCCGGCCGCGATCAAGGACGCGCTGGTGCGCCAGGCCGCGGGCCCGGTGCGCTGGGTCGAATGCGTGCAGCACATCGCGGGCACGGGCGTCACGCACGTGATCGAATGCGGGCCGGGCAAGGTGCTGGCAGGCCTGACGAAACGCATCGACGGCAACCTGGTCGGCGCGTCGGTGTTCGATCCGGCTTCGCTCGACGAAGCACTGAAGCTCGTGACCGCCTGACGCGGCGCCTTTCCTCAAGAGACGGATATTCGATTCATGGACAAGACTCTCGATAAACAGGTTGCGATCGTGACCGGCGCGTCGCGCGGCATCGGCCGGGCGATCGCGCTCGAACTGGCGCGCCTCGGCGCGATGGTGATCGGCACGGCGACGAGCGAATCGGGCGCTGCGGCGATTACCGCCGGGTTCGCGGAAGCGGGCGTGACCGGCCGCGGCGCGGTGTTGAACGTCAACGACGCGGCGGCTGCCGAGGCGCTGATCGACGCGACCGTAAAGGAATTCGGCGCGCTCAACGTGCTCGTCAACAACGCGGGCATCACGCAGGACCAGCTCGCGATGCGGATGAAGGACGAGGACTGGGACGCGGTGATCGACACCAACCTGAAGTCGGTGTTCCGTCTGTCGCGCGCGGTGCTGCGCCCGATGATGAAGGCCCGCGGCGGCCGCATCATCAACATCACGTCGGTGGTCGGCTCGGCCGGTAATCCGGGTCAGGCCAACTACGCGGCCGCGAAGGCAGGCGTGGCGGGCATGACGCGTGCGCTCGCGCGCGAGATCGGCAGCCGCGGCATCACGGTGAACTGCGTCGCGCCGGGCTTCATCGACACCGACATGACGAAGACGCTGCCGGAAGAACAGCAGGCCGCGCTCAAGACCCAGATTCCGCTCGGCCGCCTCGGCAGCCCGGAAGACATCGCCCATGCCGTCGCGTTCCTCGCATCGCCGCAGGCCGGTTACATCACCGGCACGACGCTGCACGTGAACGGCGGCATGTACATGTCGTAACGATTTTCGTTTACCATCCGCGCCGTATCCCGTTTTTCAGGCGGATCGGTGCTTGATCGACCATCAAGCCAACGCGCGTTTTGCCGTCAGCAAACCTGATAAAATGCGCGCACTTGTAAATCTGAACTTTCCCTCGGAGGGGTAATGGACAACATCGAACAACGTGTCAAGAAGATCGTCGCTGAACAACTGGGCGTCGCCGAAGCCGAGATCAAGAACGAAGCTTCGTTCGTGAACGACCTGGGCGCCGACTCGCTCGACACCGTCGAACTGGTGATGGCTCTGGAAGACGAGTTCGGCATGGAAATCCCGGACGAAGAAGCAGAGAAGATCACGACGGTTCAGCAAGCGATCGACTACGCTCGCGCGAACGTCAAGGCGTAAGCGCATTCGCGCTTGTCTGCCACGTCGCCGCGATCTTCGCGTTTGACGCGCCATCCTGCCGGCAACCGCGCCGGACGGACTAACAGCCACAGGGCTCGCAGGGCTGGTTCCTGTGGCCACTGTGGCTTTTGCTTTTGTCATCCAATGGAAAAGAGGTTACCGTGAGCCGCCGTCGTGTTGTCGTTACAGGCCTGGGGCTGATTTCGCCTGTTGGCAATAATGTTGCCGACGGCTGGGCCAATCTCGTCGCCGGCAAGTCCGGTATCGCCACCGTCACGAAGTTCGATGCGTCGAACCTCGCGTGCCATTTCGCGGGCGAAGTGAAGGGTTTCAGCGCCGAGGAGTACATCCCGGCGAAGGAAGCCCGCAACATGGATACGTTCATCCATTACGGCATCGCAGCCGGCGTCCAGGCCATGCGGGACAGCGGCCTCGAAGTGAACGAAGCCAATGCGGAACGCATCGGCGTGCTGGTCGGCTCCGGCATCGGCGGCCTGCCGATGATCGAAGACACGCACCAGACCTACGTCGATCGCGGCGCACGCCGGATTTCGCCGTTCTTCGTGCCGGGTTCGATCATCAACATGATCTCGGGCCATCTGAGCATCATGTTCGGCCTGAAGGGCCCGAACCTCGCGGCGGTCACGGCCTGCACGACCGGTCTGCACAGCATCGGCCTCGCCGCGCGCCTGATCCAGGCCGGCGACGCCGACGTGATGGTCGCGGGCGGCGCCGAATCGACGGTGTCGCCGCTCGGTATCGGCGGCTTCGCGGCCGCGCGTGCGCTGTCGACCCGCAACGACGATCCGGCCACCGCGTCCCGTCCGTGGGACAAGGACCGCGACGGTTTCGTGCTGGGCGAGGGTGCGGGCGTGATGGTGCTCGAGGAGTACGAATCGGCGAAGGCGCGCGGTGCGAAGATCTATGCGGAAGTCTCGGGCTTCGGCATGACCGGCGATGCGTACCACATGACCGCGCCGAACATGGATGGCCCGCGCCGCTGCATGGTGGCGGCACTGCGCGACGCCGGCGTGAACCCGGATGAAGTCCAGTACCTGAACGCGCACGGCACGTCGACGCCGCTCGGCGACAAGAACGAGTCGGACGCGGTGAAGGCGGCGTTCGGCGAGCATGCGTACAAGATGGTCGTCAACTCGACGAAGTCGATGACGGGTCACCTGCTCGGTGGCGCGGGCGGCCTCGAGTCGGTGTTCACGGTGCTGGCGCTGCACAACAACGTGTCGCCGCCGACCATCAACATCTTCAACCAGGACCCCGAGTGCGATCTCGATTACTGCGCGAACACCGCGCGTGACATGAAGATCGACGTAGCCGTGAAGAACAACTTCGGCTTCGGCGGTACCAACGGCACGCTGGTGTTCAAGCGCGTCTGACGCAGAAATCGCTTGACGAGTCCATTCGATGCTCCGGCCGGGCGTCCGCAGCGCTTTGCGTTGCGGACCTCGGCCGTGTCGTATGTCGTGCTGGCCGCATTCGTCGCGGCAGCCGCCGCATCCGCGTACCTGTTCTGGGCGCCGCGAGCCGGTGCGGCAGCCGGCGCGTGCGTGTCCGCGGTCACGGCCGCGCTGCTGGCCGTGTGCGCCGTGCGGGCCTGCGCCCGCCGCCTGCCGGCCGAACTGCAGATCGATGCGTTCGGGGAGATTGCGGCGTTTGGCCGCACCGGGCGCCTGCTGGCCCGGGGCCGCGTGACCGGCCATGCACACTGGAGCAGCCTGCTGCTCGTGCTGTCGGTCGGGCAGGGCGCCCGGCGCGCCCGGCCGCTGCTGATTCCGGCCGATGCGCTCGACGCCGCGTCGTTCAGCGCGCTGTCGGTGCTGGCGCGTACCGCCGGCGCAGCGGGGCGGGCGTGATGGCGGCGTGGTTACGCACCGTAACCAGCGGCCGCCGCCGGAACGCTACAATAACGCTCCGCGTTGCATCCCTAGTTAACGGATTTGTCAGGTGAGTGAAAAAGAAATCGATCAGGCTCTGGTCGAGCGCGTACAGAAAGGCGACAAGGCAGCGTTCGAACTCCTGGTCTCCAAATACCACCGCAAGATCATCCGGCTGATCTCGCGCCTCGTGCGGGATCCCGCCGAGGTCGAGGATGTGGCCCAGGACGCGTTCATCAAGGCGTATCGTGCGCTGCCGCAATTTCGCGGCGAGTCGGCGTTCTACACGTGGTTGTACCGGATTGCCGTCAATACGGCGAAGAACTACCTTGCGACGCAAGGCCGCCGGGCGCCGACCTCCACCGAGGCCGATGCCGAGGAAGCGGAAACTTTCTCCGACGCAGACCAACTAAGGGATATCAACACGCCTGAGTCGATGTTGATGAGCAAGCAGATTGCCGAGACGGTCAACGCTGCAATGGCCGTCCTGCCCGAAGAGCTGCGTCAGGCGATCACGCTGCGCGAGATCGAGGGCCTGAGCTACGAAGAGATCGCGGAAATGATGGATTGTCCGATCGGGACGGTCCGGTCGCGGATCTTCCGGGCGCGCGAGGCGATCGCTGCGAAATTGCGTCCGCTGCTCGATACGCCCGAAGGCAAGCGCTGGTAAGCGCGACGGGTGCAACGACGCGGGTCGGGGTCTAGTTACGGATAGAGTCGTGAAATCACGACGGGGTGTGTGCAAGATGGGGAGCATCATGGGGTCGGTCAATACGCAGTCGCAGGCGTGCTCGCGCGGCGAGCGCCTTTCCGCTCTGGTCGACGGTGAACTGTTCGACGGCCCGGATCACGGGCAGTTTCTGGCTGAGCTCGACCGCGCGGATCGCGCTGCGTGGGCCCATTACCACCTGATCGGCGATGCGCTGCGCTCGGACGAGCTCGCGCTGTCGCCGGCAACCAGCGCCGCGTTCACCGCACGTTTGTCGGCCGCGCTCGAAAGTGAGCCGCACCTGCTTGCACCAGCCGCCGCGCCGGTCGCGCGCAAGCTGCTGTCGCTGCGCCGCCGCGTCGTGCCCGCGTTCGCAGTCGCTGCCGCAGCCGCCACGCTGACGTGGATCGTCGTCCCGCAGATGCAGACGGCCGGTGCGCCGGGCGCCGTCCAGGTCGCGTCGGCAGGCGCGCCGCAGAACGGCAACCTGCAGCGCGTGACGGTTGCGCAGGCATCGGCCCAGCCGGGCCTGCAGGACGTCAACATCATCCGCGACGCGAGTCTCGACCAATACCTTGAAGCGCACCAGCAATTCGCGCAGCAGCCCGTCGTCACGGGCTCGATGCCGCTGATCCGCGCTGCCGTGACCACCACGCCAGGCCAATAAACCCGATGCGGACTTTGCAGTTGAATCACGCCATCTCCGGATGGAAGCGGCTGCCGGCCCTCCTGCTTTGCGCAGCCGCCCTGTTGTCCGTTCAATCCCTCCCAGCCAGCGCCCAGCAACCGGACGATCCCGTCGCGACCCGCAAGGGCGCAGCGGAATGGCTAGACCGTATCCAGCAGGCAGCGCAGCAGCAGAGCTACGAGGGCACGTTCGTCTACCAGCGTGGCGGATACGTGCAGTCGTCGCGCATCGCGCACGTGGTGTCCCGCGACGGCGAGTTCGAGCGGATCGAATCGCTCGACGGCAAGCCGCGCAAGGTACTGCGGCACAACGACGAGCTGTACACGTTCGTGCCGGAGCGCAAGCTGTGCGTCGTCGAACGTCGCCAGACGCGCGACTCGTTTCCCGCGCTGCTCGGCGCGGGCGGCGACCACGTGATGTCCGTCTATGACGCGAAGCTGCTGGGCAAGGATCGCGTCGCGGGCGTCGACGCGCAGGTCGTCGAACTCGTGCCGAAGGATGCGTACCGCTTCACGTACAAGCTGTGGGCCGATGCCCGCACCGGGCTGCTGCTGCGGTCGCAAACGCTCGACGCGAACGATCACGTGCTCGAGCAGGTCGCGTTCTCGCAACTGCAGACGGGCGGCGCCGCCGGCGACAAGTCCGCGATCGCGGCCGGGATCCGCAACCTGAGCGGCTGGACGGTCGTCCGCCCGCCGGTCGCGACGGTCGACATGGAGGCGCAGGGTTGGCAGATCGCACCGACCATCGCCGGCTTCCGGAAGATTCGCGAAGTGCGCCGGCCGATGGCCGCGCGCGACGCCGGCGATCCGCCGATTCCGGTCGATCAGGCCGTCTTCACGGATGGCCTCGCGACGATCTCCGTGTTCATCGAGCCGGCCGAAAAGAATACGCGCAAGGAAGGCGCGGGCAGCACCGGTGCGACCCACGTTCTCGTGAAGCGTCGCGGCGACTACTGGATCACCGTGCTCGGCGAAGTGCCGCCGGCCACGTTGCAGCAGTTCGCGTCTGCCATAGAATACAAGGCTTCCAAGTAACGCTACGGCTTCCGACATGACGAAACTCACGCTGCGCAAAGTGCTCGCGGCGGCGGCGCTGTGTGCCTGCCTGCCGCTCGTCCCGCAAACCGCGGCCGCTGTCACGCCTCCCGCTGCCAGCCTTCCCGATTTCGCCGACCTGGTCGAAAAGGTCGGGCCCGCGGTCGTGAACATCCGGACCACCGCGAACGTGCCGGTGCCCGGCCCGCGCGGCGCGCTTCCGCCGGGCTTCGACAACGGCGACATGTCGGAATTCTTCCGGCGCTTCTTCGGCATCCCGCTGCCGCAGGCGCCCGGCAACGGCGGCCCGAAGAACGCGCCGGCGCCCGACAATCCGCCCGACACCGAGCAGAACCGCGGCGTCGGCTCGGGCTTCATCGTGTCGGCGGACGGTTACGTGATGACGAACGCGCACGTCGTCGACGATGCCGACACCATCTACGTGACGCTGACCGACAAGCGCGAATTCAAGGCGAAGCTGATCGGCGTCGACGACCGCACGGACGTGGCCGTCGTGAAGATCCAGGCGTCCAATCTGCCGGTCGTCGCGATCGGCGATTCGAACAAGGTGCGGGTCGGCGAATGGGTCGTCGCGATCGGCTCGCCGTTCGGCCTCGACAACACCGTGACGGCCGGCATCGTCAGCTCGAAGAGCCGCAACACGGGCGACTACCTGCCGTTCATTCAGACCGACGTCGCGGTGAACCCCGGCAACTCGGGCGGCCCGCTGATCAACATGCAGGGCGAAGTCATCGGCATCAACTCGCAGATCTACAGCCGCACTGGCGGTTTCATGGGCATTTCGTTCGCGATCCCGATCGACGAGGCGATGCGCGTGGCCGACCAGCTGAAGGCGACCGGCAAGGTCACGCGCGGCCGCATCGCGGTCGCGATCGGCGAGGTGACGAAGGACGTCGCCGACTCGATCGGGCTGCCGAAGGCGGAAGGCGCGCTCGTCAGCAGCGTCGAACCGGGCGGCCCGGCCGACAAGGCGGGCATCCAGCCGGGCGACATCATCCTGAAGTTCAACGGCCGCCCGGTCGATGCCGCGTCGGATCTGCCGCGCATGGTCGGCGACACGAAGCCGGGCACGAAGGCGACCGTCAGCGTGTGGCGCAAGGGTCAGGCGCGCGATCTGCCGATCACGATCGCCGAGACGCCGACGGAGACGACCGCGAAGGCCGAGCAGCGCAAGAACGCGCCGCAGAAGCCGCGCCAGGCCAATTCGCTCGGCCTGACGGTCAGCGACATTTCGGCGGAGCAGATGAAGTCGCTGAAGCTGAAGAACGGCGTGCAGATCGACGGCGTCGACGGTCCGGCCGCGCGTGCGGGGCTGCAGCGCGGCGACATCGTGCTGCGCGTCGGCGACACCGACATCACGAGCGCGAAGCAGTTCGCCGAAGTGACGTCGCAGCTCGATCCGCAGAAGGCCGTCGCGGTGCTCGTGCGGCGCGGCGACAACACGCAGTTCGTGCCGGTGCGTCCGCGGCCGACGCAGAAGTAACATGCCGATGTTTACGCTCTACGGCCGCGGCTGGTGCCATCTGTGCGACGACATGCGCGCTGCGCTGGCGCCGGTGGCGGCCGAATTCGGCGTCGCGGTCGACTACGTCGACATCGACACCGATCCGGCGCTCGTCGCCCGCTATGACGAGGACGTGCCGGTGCTGCTGCTGGACGGCGCGGAAGTGTGCCGCCACCGCTTCGACGACGCGAGGGTGCGCGGCGCCCTTGCAGCCGGGCGCTGAACGGCGCCGGCGCGCCGATCGATCGTGCCCCGTCGGCGGCGTGCGGCGGTTGGCTGCGCCGGACGGCGTGTTTCTGCACGGCGCCCGTAGCGGGGCGCCCTGAACGGCCTACGTTACAGGGCCCGCGACCGGGCCCCGTTGCCGGGCGTCCCTTGCCGGTCTCCCAAATTACCGCCCGGCAAAGGCCTTTTCGGCTAAAATAAGCCGTTTTTTCACCGACTTACAAGGCGTGCTCCGCAGTCGTCGAGCGCGCCTTTTTCGCTTGATCGGCACTGAATGGATCATATTCGCAATTTCTCGATCATCGCGCACATCGACCATGGCAAGTCGACGCTCGCGGATCGCATCATCCAGGTATGCGGCGGGCTCGCCGACCGTGAAATGGAAGCGCAGGTGCTCGACTCGATGGACATCGAACGCGAGCGCGGCATCACGATCAAGGCGCAGACGGCCGCACTGTCCTATCGCGCCCGCGACGGCAAGGTCTACAACCTGAACCTGATCGATACGCCGGGGCACGTCGACTTCTCGTACGAAGTCAGCCGTTCGCTGTCCGCGTGCGAAGGTGCGCTGCTCGTGGTCGACGCGAGCCAGGGCGTCGAGGCGCAGACGGTCGCGAACTGCTACACGGCGATCGAGCTCGGCGTCGAGGTCGTGCCGGTGCTGAACAAGATCGACCTGCCGGCCGCGAACCCCGACAACGCGATCGAGGAAATCGAGGACGTGATCGGCATCGACGCGACCGACGCGACGCGCTGCAGCGCGAAGACGGGGCTCGGCGTCGAGGACGTGCTCGAGGCGCTGATCGCGAAGGTGCCGCCGCCGAAGGGCGATCCGGCCGCGCCGCTGCAAGCGCTGATCATCGACTCGTGGTTCGACAACTACGTCGGCGTCGTGATGCTCGTGCGCATCGTCAACGGCACGCTGCGTCCGAAGGACAAGATCAAGATGATGGCGACCGGCGCGCAGTATCCGGTCGAGCACATCGGCGTGTTCACGCCGAAGTCGCGCAATCTCGAATCGCTGTCGGCCGGGCAGGTGGGCTTCATCATCGCCGGCATCAAGGAACTGACGGCCGCGAAGGTCGGCGACACCGTCACGCACGCGACGAAGGCCGCGACCGAGCCGCTGCCGGGCTTCAAGGAAGTGAAGCCGCAGGTGTTTGCCGGCCTCTATCCGGTCGAGGCGAACCAGTACGACGCGCTGCGCGAATCGCTCGAGAAGCTGAAGCTGAACGACGCGTCGCTGCAGTACGAGCCGGAGGTGTCGCAGGCGCTCGGCTTCGGTTTCCGCTGCGGCTTCCTCGGGTTGCTGCACATGGAAATCGTGCAGGAGCGGCTCGAGCGCGAGTTCGACATGGATCTCATCACGACCGCACCGACGGTCGTCTATGAGGTGGTGCAGAGCGACGGCTCGACGATCATGGTCGAGAACCCGGCGAAGATGCCGGAGCCGGCGCGCATCGCCGAGATCCGCGAACCGATCGTCACCGTGAACCTGTACATGCCGCAGGATTACGTCGGCTCGGTGATCACGCTGTGCGAGCAGAAGCGCGGCTCGCAGATCAACATGCAGTATCACGGCCGTCAGGTGCAGCTCACGTACGAAATCCCGATGGCCGAAATCGTGCTCGACTTCTTCGATCGCCTGAAGTCGGTGTCGCGCGGCTACGCGTCGATGGACTACGAGTTCAAGGAGTACCGCACGTCGGACGTCGTGAAGGTCGACATGCTGATCAACGGCGACAAGGTCGACGCGCTGTCGATCATCGTGCACCGGTCGCAGTCGCAGTATCGCGGCCGTGAAGTGGCTGCGAAGATGCGCGAAATCATCCCGCGCCAGATGTACGACGTGGCGATCCAGGCCGCGATCGGCGCGCACATCGTCGCGCGCGAGAACATCAAGGCACTGCGCAAGAACGTGCTCGCGAAGTGCTACGGCGGCGACATCACGCGAAAGAAGAAGCTGCTCGAAAAGCAGAAAGAAGGTAAGAAACGCATGAAGCAGGTGGGTTCGGTCGAGATCCCGCAGGAGGCGTTCCTCGCGATCTTGCGCGTCGAAGACAAATAACAGGACTGATCCTTTTATGAATTTTGCGCTGATTCTTTTTGTGCTCGTCGTCGTGACGGGCGTAGCGTGGGTGTTGGACAAACTGGTGTTCCTGCCGCGGCGACGCTACGCGGCCGATGCGGCGATCGAGGAGTTCGATCGCCAGCAGTCGCGCATCGACAAGCGTTTCGCGGACGAAAACGCGGTGCAGACGCGTTCGAAGCTGCGCGACGAAAAACTGCGCCAGCCGTGGTGGCTCGAGTACACGGCAAGCTTCTTCCCGGTGATCCTCGCGGTGTTCGTCGTGCGTTCGTTCATCGTCGAGCCGTTCAAGATTCCGTCGGGCTCGATGGTGCCGACGCTGCTCGTCGGCGATTTCATCCTCGTCAACAAGTTCGAATACGGCCTGCGCCTGCCGGTCACGAACACGAAGATCACGCAGGGCAGCCCGCTGTCGCGCGGCGACGTCGTCGTGTTCCGCTACCCGAAGGACGAGTCGGTCGACTACATCAAGCGCGTGATCGGCCTGCCGGGCGATACGGTTGCTTACCAGGACAAGCAACTGACGATCAACGGCCAGCCGGTGCCCGAAACGCCGCTGCCCGATTACTTCGACGACGAGCGCCAGAATTACGCGAAGCAGTTCGAGGAAACGATCGGCACGAAGAAGAACGCGATCCTGAACAATCCGGCCGTGCCGCCGTTCGTGATGGGCGCGTACGACTACCCGTATCGCGACAATTGCACGTACAACAGCCGCGGCGTGATCTGCAAGGTGCCGCCCGGTCACTACTTCATGATGGGCGACAACCGCGACAACAGCGCGGACAGCCGCTACTGGGGTTTCGTGCCGGACAAGAACATCGTCGGCCGCGCGTTCTTCATCTGGATGAACTTCGGCGACCTGAAGCGCATCGGTTCCTTCAACTGATCGCCTTCGACCGCATGCAATACGCGACGCACGGGCCGCGTCGCGTATTGCCGAACTACTTTAAGAACCGGCGGTAACACCGTCTCGTCACGCCTTTTCGCGTCCGGCTGTGCCGTTTCGGCCCGACCGGCGCCCGCGTTATACTCCTGCACATGCCCCTATCCCAGTTGGAAAGCCGGCTGCGCTACGAATTTCGCAATGCGGAATTGTTGCGCCAGGCTTTGACCCATCGCAGTCACAGCGCCACGCACAACGAACGACTCGAGTTTCTCGGCGACTCCGTTCTGAATTGCGCGGTGGCAGCCCTTTTGTTTCAGCGCTTCGGCAAGCTGGACGAAGGCGACCTGTCGCGCGTGCGCGCCAACCTCGTCAAGCAGCAGTCGCTGTATGAAATCGCTCAGGCCCTGAATATTTCCGAAGGGTTGCGGCTGGGCGAAGGCGAGTTGCGCAGCGGCGGCTTCCGCCGCCCGTCGATCCTCGCGGACGCATTCGAAGCCATCATCGGGGCCGTGTTCCTCGATGGCGGCTTCGAAGCCGCCCAAGGGGTCATCAAGCGGCTCTATATCCCGATTCTCGACCACATCGATCCGCGCACGCTCGGCAAGGACGCGAAAACGCTGCTGCAGGAATACCTGCAGGGGCACAAGATCGCGCTGCCGACGTATACGGTCGTCGCGACACATGGTGCGGCGCACAATCAGCAGTTCGAAGTCGAATGCACGGTGCCGAAGCTCGACGTGAAGGTGGCGGGTTCCGGCGCGAGCCGCCGCGCGGCCGAGCAGGCCGCCGCGAAGAAGGCACTCGACGAGGTGCTGGCGGCCGCGCCAATGCTGGCCGCGAAGCCGAAGCGTTCGAAGAGCGCTCGCGGGTCGAAGCATGCGGAGCCCGAAATCGTGCCGGGCGTGAAGGGCGTGCAGGAAGCGCTCGACCTGCGCTCTCCGGAACGGAAGGAGCGGGCAGCGGCGCGCGACGCGAAGGCGGCGTCCGGCGCGGAGCCGGCCGAGCGGCCGGCCCAGGCGCCGATGGCCGCGATTCGCGCGGCGCACGTGGAAACGGGCGCGGACAAGGTCGAGCGGCCCGCGAAGCCAGGGGCCGACAAACCTGTCGACAAGCCGTCCGAAAAGCCGCTGGAAAAGCTGTCCGATCGTAACGAAACGGGCTCTCGCGCGGCCGACAAGCCGGCCGAGCGTGCCGACAAGCCCGCGGAAGGCGCGCCGCGTGCCGCCGACAAGCCGGCGGCCCAGCCGACCGATCCGGCCGCGCAGCCTGCCGACAAGCCGGCTCCCGGCCCCGAGGCCGCGTCGCGTGCGGCACAGCGTGCCCGCGACGCCGCGGCGCCCGACACCGAGACGCCGGCCGGCGGTGCAAGCCTCGCCGCCGCCCACGCGCGCGCGGCCGATGCCGGCCACTGAATTGCCCATCGATCGTGCCGCGCGCCGCGCGGCCGTTTCCGAACCTGTCTCCCAAACGATATGAACACTCCCGCTCCTACCGGTTTCCGCTGCGGCATGATCGCGATCGTGGGCCGTCCGAACGTCGGCAAGTCGACGTTGATGAACGCACTCGTCGGCCAGAAGATCAGCATCACGTCGCGCAAGGCGCAGACGACCCGCCATCGCATCACCGGCATCAACACGTTCGACGACGCGCAATTCGTGTTCGTCGACACACCCGGCTTCCAGACGCGTCACAGCACCGCGCTGAACCGCTCGCTGAACCGCGCGGTCACGTCGACGCTCACGTCGGTCGACGTGATCCTGTTCGTGATCGAGGCCGGCCGCTTCGGGCCCGACGACCAGAAGGTGCTCGACCTGATCCCGCCCGGCATGCCGACGCTGCTGATCGCGAACAAGATCGACCGCGTGGCCGACAAGGCATCGCTGTTCCCGTTCATGCAGCAGATGAGCGGGCTGCGCGAGTTCACCGAGCTCGTGCCGCTGTCGGCGCAGCGTCCGGAAGACATCAAGCGTCTGCTCGATACGATCAAGCCATACCTGCCGGAAGGCGAGCCGATCTACGGCGAGGACGAGCTGACCGATCGCAGCTCGCGTTTCCTCGCGGCCGAAATCCTGCGCGAGAAGGTGTTCCGCTGGACCGGCGACGAACTGCCGTACACGAGCACGGTCCTGATCGACAAGTTCGAAGAGGAAGGCCGCCTGAAGCGCATCTTCGCGACGATTCTCGTCGAGCGCGATTCGCACAAGGCGATGGTGATCGGCAAGAAGGGCGAGAAGCTCAAGCAGATCAGTACCGAAGCGCGAATGGACATGGAAAAGCTGTTCGACGGCCCCGTGTATCTCGAAACCTTCGTGAAGGTGAAGAGCGGCTGGGCCGACAACGAGGCGGGGCTGCGCGCCTATGGGTACGAATGACGCGCTGACGTCGACCGAAGACGCGGTGACGGCCGGCGCGAACGACGCGCCGTTGCCTGCACCGCCCGAACCGCCGCGTCGCAATGCGCGGCGCGCGACGTCTCGCACGTCCGATTTCCGCGTGACCGAGCAGCCGGCGTTCGTGCTGCACAGCTATCCGTACCGTGAGACGAGCCTGATCATCGACGTGCTCACGCGCGATCACGGCCGCCTCGCGCTCGTTGCGAAGGGCGCGAAGCGCCCGCACTCCGCGCTGCGGGGCGTGCTGCAGACGTTCCAGCCGTTGCTGCTGTCGTGGTCGGGCAAATCCGAAGTGCGCACGCTGACGGGTGCCGAGTGGGTCGGCGGGATGCTGCCGCTCGGCGGCGATGGCTTGCTGTGCGGCTTCTACGCGAACGAGCTGCTGGTGAAATTCTGCGCGCGCGAGGATCCGCAGCCGCCGCTCTTCAACCATTACGTGCTGACGCTCACGCGCCTCGCGCACGGCGAACCGGCCGTGCAGGTGCTGCGCTCGTTCGAGCGCGTGCTGCTGCGCGAGACCGGCTATGCGATGGCGCTGACCCGCACGGTCGCGCGCCGCGCGGTCGAACCCGATCGCAGCTACGTGTTCGATCCCGAGCGCGGCGTGCGCAATGCCGACGACGACGTGCCGTCGCACTGGCCGGTGATCACCGGTCAGACGTTGCTCGACATGGAGCAGGACGATTACCATCGAGCCCAGACGGTCGCGCAAAGCAAGACGCTGATGCGCTTCCTGCTGAACACCTATCTCGGCGGTACGCCGCTTGCCACGCGTCAGATCCTGATCGACCTGCAAAACCTATGAGCTTCTTCCTGACAACGCCCACCGCCATCGACCTCGGCGTGAACATCGACCACGTCGCGACGCTGCGCAACGCGCGCGGCACGGCCTATCCCGATCCGATCCGCGCGGCGCTCGCCGCCGAAGAGGCCGGCGCCGACGTGATCACGCTGCACCTGCGCGAGGACCGTCGCCACATCGTCGACGGCGACGTGCGCCAGCTGCGTCCGCTGTTGAAGACGCGGATGAACCTCGAATGCGCGGTGACGGCCGAGATGCTCGACATCGCGTGCGACGTGCGTCCGCACGACGCGTGCCTCGTGCCCGAGAAGCGCGAGGAACTGACGACCGAAGGCGGCCTCGACGTCGCCGGCCGCTTCGAGGCCGTGCGCGCGGCATGCAAGCAGCTCGCCGACGCCGGCGTGCGCGTGTCGCTGTTCATCGATCCGGACGAAACGCAGATCCGCGCCGCGCACGAAGCGGGTGCGCCGGTGATCGAACTGCATACCGGCCGCTACGCCGATGCGCACGACGAGGCCGAGCAGCAGCGCGAATACGAACGCATCGTCGCGGGCGTGCAGGCGGGCGCGCAACTCGGCCTGAAGGTCAACGCAGGTCACGGGCTGCATTACACGAACGTGCAGCAGATTGCCGCGATCGACGGCATCGTCGAGCTGAACATCGGCCACGCGATCGTCGCGCACGCGATCTTCGCGGGCTGGGACAACGCGGTGCGCGAGATGAAGGCGATCATGGTGGCCGCACGCGTGGCCGCGTTGCATGGCGGGGCACGTTGACGATGCAGCGCGGGCGCACGCAGTTCGATCGCGATCCGGCATCGTCCGTCGATCGCGGCAGGTGCTGACATGGCGATCTACGGTATCGGCACGGACGTCGTCCAGGTGAGCCGCATCGCGGCCGTGCTCGAGCGCACGGGCGGCCGGTTCGCCGAGAAAGTGCTCGGCCCCGACGAGCTGCGCGTGTTCCATGCGCGCCGCGCGCGCTCCGAGGCGCGCGGCATCGCGTTTCTCGCGACGCGCTTCTCCGCAAAGGAGGCGTTCTCGAAGGCGATCGGGCTCGGCATGCACTGGCCGATGACGTGGCGCGCGCTGCAGACCCTCAACCAGCGCAGCGGCGAACCGTACGTCGTCGCGTCGGGCGAGCTGGCCGACTGGCTCGCCGCGCGCGGCATCACCGCACGCGTGACGGTCAGCGACGAACGCGACTACGCGGTGTCGTTCGTGGTCGCCGAGACCGATGCCGCGCCGCCGCCCGTGCCCGCACTCGTTCCCCGAACCCTTTCCTGACGGACTTCCCGATTCGATGAAAACGACTCCCGGCCCGGTCATGCTCGACGTCGTCGGCACGACCCTGTCGCGCGACGATGCGCGGCGCCTTGCGCATCCGAACACCGGCGGCGTGATCCTGTTCGCGCGGCATTTCCAGGACCGCGCGCAACTGACCGCGCTGACCGATTCGATCCGCGCGGTGCGCGACGACATCCTGATCGCCGTCGATCACGAAGGCGGCCGCGTGCAGCGGTTCCGCACCGACGGTTTCACCGTGCTGCCGGCGATGCGCCGCCTCGGTGAGCTGTGGGATCGCGACGTGCTGCTCGCGACCAAGGTCGCGACCGCGGTCGGCTACATCCTGGCTGCCGAGCTGCGTGCGTGCGGGTTCGACATGAGCTTCACGCCGGTGCTCGATCTCGACTACGGGCATTCGAAGGTGATCGGCGATCGTGCGTTCCATCGCGATCCGCGCGTCGTCACGCTGCTCGCGAAGAGCCTGAACCATGGGCTGTCGCTTGCGGGCATGGCAAACTGCGGCAAGCATTTTCCGGGGCACGGCTTCGCGGAAGCCGATTCGCACGTCGCGCTGCCGACCGACGACCGGCCGCTCGACGCGATCCTCGAGCAGGACGTCGCGCCGTACGACTGGCTCGGCCTGTCGCTGTCGGCGGTTATTCCCGCGCACGTGATCTATACGCAGGTCGACAAGCGGCCGGCCGGTTTCTCGCGCGTGTGGCTGCAGGACATCCTGCGCGGGCGATTGGGCTTCACCGGCGCGATCTTCAGCGACGACCTGTCGATGGAAGCGGCACGCGAAGGCGGCACGCTCACGCAGGCGGCCGACGCGGCGCTCGCCGCCGGTTGCGACATGGTGCTCGTGTGCAACCAGCCGGACGCGGCCGAGGTCGTGCTCAACGAACTGAACGCGCGGGCGTCGGCCGAGTCGGTGCGGCGCATCAAACGGATGCGCGCGCGCGGCAAGGCGCTCAAGTGGGACAAGCTGATCGCGCAGCCCGAATATGCGCGCGCGCAGGCGCTGTTGAAGAGCGCACTCGCGTGACAAAGGCAGGGCGGCGCGAAGCCGCGCCGTTCCGTCTGCCTAAAACGAAAAGCCGCGCTGGTGCGCGGCTTTTTCATTGGCGGCGGATGCGGGTCGCGACGTGCGGTCATGCAGCTGACCGTCAAATCCCGGCAGCGCCCGAACGAGCACCGGCCGTTCAGTTGACCTTCATCCGCTGCAGCTTGTTGTACAGCGTCTTCGGGCTGATGCCGAGCAGCGTCGCCGCGCGATGGCGCGTGCCGCCGACCGCGTCGAGCGTCGCGCGGATCAGCAGATCCTCGACGTCGGACAACGGCGTGCCGACCTTGATCTGCACGCTGCTGCCGTTCAGCGCGGCACCGGCTGCGAAGCTCGCTTCGCCGGCGCGCAGCGTCTCGATGAAATCGCCGGATGCGTCGTACGCGAAGCGCACGCGCTCCTGAAGTTCGCGCACGTTGCCGGGCCATTCGTACGACAAACATTCGCGCACGAAGCCGGGTGCCGCGCGCTTGTCGGTCGTGCTGCGGCCGGTCGCACGCGCTTCGCGGTTCAGTTCGTCGATCAGCGCGTCCGCGATGGCGAGCGCATCGCCGTCGCGTTCGCGCAGCGGCGGCATCGTAATCGACGCCGCATCGAGGCGCAGCCACAAATCCTCGCGCAGCGTGCCGTTCGCGACCGCTTCGCGGGCCGGCCGGCGCGTGGCCGCGATCAGCCGGAAATCGCTCGCGATCGAACTGGTGCCGCCGATCCGCATGAAGTTCTGCGAGTCGAGCGCATGCAGCAGCGCTTCCTGCAGCACGAGCGGCAGCGCGGTGATTTCGTCGAGGAACAGCGTGCCGCCGCCGGCCTGTTCGAACAGGCCCGATTCGCGCCGCTCCGCGCCTTCGAACGCACCGCGCTCATGGCCGAACAGCACGCTGTCGAGCGACGCGCCGTGACGGCCGGCTTGCGCGATCGTCCGGCAGTCGAACGACACGAACGGCCCCTTGCGGCGCCGGCTCAGGTCGTGCAGCGTGCGCGCGGCCAGCTTCTTGCCGGTGCCGGCTTCGCCCGAGAACAGCACGGCCGTTTCGGTGCGTGCGTTGTGTTCGATCATGTCGTACACGTGCTGCATCGCCTCGCTGCGGCCGACCAGCGCGCCGAAGCGGCCGAGATGGCGCAGCGACGCGCGCAGCGTCTGCACTTCGTCGATCAGTTCGTAGGGACGCGGAATCCGGGCCAGCAGGCTGCGCAGGCGCGGAATGTTGATCGGCTTCAACAGGTAGTCCCAGATGCCGTGACGCAGGCCTTCGATCGCGCTTTCGACGGTCGCGTTGCCCGTCAGCACGATCACCGGCAGCGAGCCGTTCGGCTGCTGCTGCGGCAGATGCTGGAGCAGATCGAACCCGCTGCCGTCCGGCAGGTTCAGATCGACGAGGACGACGTCGGGAATCGAGCGGCCGAGCGCCGTGCGCGCCTCGGCGAGCGACGTGGCCGTGTCGACGGAGAAGCCGTCTGCGGCGAGCAGCGCGGTCAGGCCGGACAGACTATTGGGATCGTCTTCGACAATCAGGGCGTGTGGCATGGTGGACGCGAGTCGAGTCAAAAGAGGCGAGCTGTCGGCCACGGAGGCCGGCCGCAGCCGCATGTCAGATTAAAAACCGATTTTATGCCCCGCTGAACGCCTGACGCGCATTATTTCTCTGTCGCTATAAAACAGTTACCGATGATACAAATTGAATACCTTTAGTGCTGGATTTTGTGTTCGGCATGACACCGAAGCGTGCTGCTGTTGGCGCCGGACAAACAAAAAGCGCCCCGAAGGGCGCTTTGTTCGATACGGAAACAGCTGGCGGTTACGCGCGGCTGCGGTATTCGTTGGTACGCGTATCGATTTCGATCTTGTCGCCGGTATTGCAGAACAGCGGCACTTGCAGTTCGAAGCCCGTTGCGAGCTTCGCGCTCTTCAGCACCTTGCCCGACGACGTGTCGCCCTTGACGGCCGGTTCCGTGTAGGTGATCTCGCGAACGAGGATCGTCGGCAGTTCGACCGAGATCGCCTTCTCGTTGTAGAACACGACTTCGCACGCCATGCCGTCTTCGAGGTAGTTCAGCGCTTCGCCCATCATTTCCGCTTCGACTTCGTACTGGTTGTAGTCGGCGTCCATGAACACGTACATCGGGTCGGCGAAGTACGAGTACGTCACTTCCTTGCGGTCGAGCACGACGACGTCGAACTTGTCGTCGGCCTTGTAGACCGATTCCTGGCCTGCGTTCGTCAGCAGGTTCTTCATCTTCATCTTCACGACGGCGGCGTTACGGCCCGACTTGTTGTATTCCGTCTTCGCGATGACCCATGCGTCGCTGCCGATCTGCACGACGTTGCCTACGCGGAGTTCCTGTGCGGTCTTCATAAAAAACTGTCCTGATCCAATCAAATAAATAAGGTGCCTGAGCGGGGCGCAACGGCTGACGGCGCAAGCGGGGGTGCGTTCCGGTGGGCGCCCCAAGCTCAAACGCGAGCGCTTGCGTGGTCAGCCGTCGGATAACCGCTTATTTTAACTGAGTTTTTGCGTATTCCGCCAGCTTTCCGGCGAGATCGCCCACGCGCGCGAGCGCATCCGCCCAGCGCGCCGCGTTGGCGTCGAGCGCGGCGCGGTGCTGCAGCAAATCCGCCCAGTCCGGCGTGCCGGCACCGTTCCATGCGTGCCAGAAGCGCTCGAGCGCCGCGCGCGGGGCGGCGTCGAGCCCGGCCGTCAGATGCGCGAGCGCGGCGTCGAGCTTCGGCAGGTGCGCATCGTCGGCTTGCGGGTAGATGTGCCATACGAACGGCTTGCGCGCCCACTGCGCGCGGACGAACGAATCTTCGCCGCGCACGAAATTGACGTCCGCGACCCACAGCAGCGCATCGTAGTCGGCCTGCGGGACGAACGCGAGGCCGTGTGCGGTCAGGTTGCCGGCCGTCGCATGGGCGCCGGCGCCGAACGACTCGACCCCGAAAAAGCGCGCGATCGCCGGCGACACGCGTCCGGCCGGCACGAGCGCGACCACGGGGGACGGGCTGTCGCGCCACTGCGCGAGCAGCGCGCCGACGGCTGGATTCTCGTACGCGAACAGGCTGACGATCGTCGTGCCGGGCGCGGGCGGCGCGCCGCCCGTTGCCCGCTGCCACCATGCTGCGCGTGCCGCCGCGTCGGCTTCGAACGCGGTGCGGCGCGCGTCGAGGTCGTGCTCCTTCAGCACGCCGCCGGTGCCGGCCGACAGGCCGGGGAAGAAGAACGTCTTCAGCAGCGGATAGCGCGGATGCGGCGACGGGCGCAGATGGAAATCGGCGACCCAGTCCTCCGCGCTCAGGTATTCGAGGTTGATCCACACGGGGCGGCGTGCGCGGCGGGCCATCGCCGCCAGATACGCGCCGGGCAGCTCGCACGCGAACGCTTCGATCACGACGTCGGCGATCTCGAGCGCGTCGCCCACTTCCGCATGCCAGTGCTCGATCACGAGCCCGTCGACCGTCTGCCGCGCCGCATCGGGATCGAGCGCCGGTTGCAGCCGCGCGAACGTGCGCAAATCGTCGATGAAGAGGCGCACCTGCCAGCCGTGCTCGCGCGCGAGCTGCCGCGCGAGGCGCCAGCACACGCCGATGTCGCCGAAGTTGTCGATTACGGTGCAGAAGAGATCGCACGCGATCGGTTCGCCGGGCGCGAGCCGGGCGGGGGAGGCGACGGAGGCAGGGGTGGTGCTGGGCATCGAAGCGGGCCGGTGAATGCTCTAAACTGGCGATTCTAATGGACCCGTTCCGCGCCACAAGGCGCCCGGATCACGCATGACATCCCCAGAAGCCGCCGACCTCCCGTTCGAACCGAAGAAGATCCTCGCGCAGTTGCCGCACATGCCGGGCGTCTACCGCTACTACGATGCGGCGGGCGCCGTGCTTTACGTCGGCAAGGCCCGCGACCTGAAAAAGCGCGTGTCGAGTTATTTCACGAAAACGCAGCTGTCGCCGCGCATCGCGATGATGGTCACGCGCATCGCACGCATCGAGACGACCGTCACGCGCTCGGAGGCCGAGGCGCTGCTGCTCGAGAACAACCTGATCAAGGCACTCGCGCCGCGCTATAACATCCTGTTTCGCGACGACAAGTCGTATCCGTACCTGAAACTCACCGCGCACCGCTTTCCGCGCATGGCGTACTACCGCGGCTCGGTCGACAAGCAGAACCAGTATTTCGGGCCGTTCCCGAGCGCGTGGGCCGTGCGCGAAAGCATTCAGATCCTGCAGCGCGTGTTCCAGTTGCGCACCTGCGAGGACTCGGTTTTCAACAACCGCACGCGGCCGTGCCTGCTGCATCAGATCGGCCGCTGCACGGCGCCGTGCGTCGGCGCGATTTCCGAGGACGACTACGCGGTCGACGTGTCGAACGCCGCGCGCTTCCTGCTCGGCCGGCAGTCGGAGGTGATGAAGGAGCTCGAGCAGAAAATGCATGCGTTCGCGGCCGAGCTGAAGTTCGAGCAGGCGGCGGCCGTGCGCAACCAGATGAGCTCGCTCGCGACGGTGCTGCACCAGCAGGCGATCGAGGTCGGCAGCGACAGCGACGTCGACATCCTGGCCGTCGTCGCGCAGGGCGGACGCGTGTGCGTGAACCTGGCAATGGTGCGCGGCGGCCGGCATCTTGGCGACAAGGCTTATTTTCCGACGCACGTCGAAAGCGCGCTGACGCTGGCCGAAGGCGGGCTCGGCGACGACGCCGACGCGACGGACGATGCGGACGGTGCGGACGGTGCGGACGCGGCCGACGCGGCCGACGCGAGCGCTACGGCGCTGCCCGACCGGCCCGCGGAAGAGGCGCCGGCCGCGCGCGACGCCGGTGCATCGGTCGAGGCCGAGGTGCTCGACGCGTTCATCGCGCAGCACTATCTCGGCAACCGCGTGCCGCCGGTGCTGGTCGTGAGCCACGCGCCGGCAAGCCGCGACCTGCTCGAGCTGCTGTCGGAGCAGGCCGGTCACAAGGTGTCGCTGGTGCGGCAGCCGCAAGGGCAGCGGCGCGCGTGGCTGTCGATGGCCGAACAGAATGCACGGCTTGCGCTCGCGCGGCTGTTGTCCGAGCAGGGCTCGCAGCAGGCGCGCACGCGCGCGCTGGCGGAGACGCTCGGCCTCGAATGCGACGATCTCGCGACGCTGCGCATCGAGTGTTTCGACATCAGCCATACGATGGGCGAGGCGACGCAGGGGTCCTGCGTCGTCTATCACCATCACAAGATGCAGTCGGGCGAGTACCGGCGCTACAACATCACCGGCATCACGCCCGGCGACGATTACGCGGCGATGCGGCAGGTGCTGACGCGCCGCTACGAGAAGATGGTCGAGCAGGCCGCGCAGGCAGCGGCCGCCGACGCCGCCGCCGGCATCGATGGCGAATCGACGCGCGCGGCCGAGGCATCGAGCCTGCTGCCGAACATCGTGCTGATCGACGGCGGCAAGGGGCAGGTCGAGATCGCGCGGCAGGTGTTCACCGAGCTCGGGCTCGACACGTCGATGCTGGTCGGCGTCGCGAAGGGCGAGGGGCGCAAGGTCGGCCTCGAGACGCTGGTGTTCGCGGACGGCCGCACGCCGCTCGAGCTCGGCAAGGAGAGCGCCGCGCTGATGCTCGTCGCGCAGATCCGCGACGAGGCGCACCGCTTCGCGATCACCGGGATGCGCGCGAAGCGGGCGAAGGCTCGCCAGACGTCGCGGCTCGAGGAACTCGAAGGCGTCGGCGCGAAGCGCCGCCAGCGGCTGCTCGCGCGGTTCGGCGGGCTGCGCGGTGTCGTCGCGGCCAGCGTCGAGGAACTGGCGAGCGTCGACGGCATCTCGCACGCGCTCGCCGAGCAGATCTACAAGCAGCTTCATTGACGCGGCCGTGCGACCGGTTGCTTGTGCCCGCGAGCGCGCGTTACCCGCGTTCTTGTGGCAGGCCGATCGACACGGCACAATTGCGAATCCTTTACTGACCCGCAAGCCATGCCGTTCAATTTCCCGATTTTCCTGACGTGGGTCCGGATCGTGCTGATCCCGCTCGTCGTCGGCGTGTTCTATCTGCCGGACACGGTGATGGGCGGCGCGCACCGCAACCTCGCGGCGGCGGCGATTTTCATCCTCGCCGCGCTGACCGACTGGTTCGACGGCTTTCTCGCGCGGAAGTGGAACCAGACGTCGTCGTTCGGCGCATTCCTCGATCCGGTCGCGGACAAGCTGATGGTGACGGCCGCGTTGCTGATCCTGGTGCAGATCGCGCGGGTCGATGCGGCGATCGCGCTCGTGATCGTCGGGCGCGAGATCGCGATCTCGGCGCTGCGCGAGTGGATGGCACAGATCGGCGCGTCGAAGAGCGTCGCGGTGAATCAGCTCGGCAAGTTCAAGACCGCGTGCCAGATGGTCGCGATTCCGATGCTGCTTTACTACGGCCCGCTGCCGCTCGGCATCGCGACGATCGACACGCGCGTGTGGGGCGAGTGGCTGATGTATCTTGCGGCGGTGCTGACGATCTGGTCGATGCTGTACTACATGAAGCTCGCATGGCCGCAGATCCGCGAGCGCGGGGGCGCGTGACGTGCATCGCGGAGTCGGCGACGCAGGTTTTTGGAAAAAGGGCTGGAAAAGCCCTTGACATACGAATGCGCCTTCGACATAATCTCGCTTCTCCGCTGCACGACGAAGTAAGTGTGTGACGGGGAAGCAGTAGTGCAGCAATGCGCGGGAGTAGCTCAGTTGGTAGAGCGCAACCTTGCCAAGGTTGAGGTCGCGAGTTCGAGACTCGTCTCCCGCTCCAGATTTTTTCTGGCAGCGTGTTGAGCGGCAAAGCGCTGCAGATGCAGGACCCATGCGGGAGTAGCTCAGTTGGTAGAGCGCAACCTTGCCAAGGTTGAGGTCGCGAGTTCGAGACTCGTCTCCCGCTCC
>NZ_CABVPL010000052.1 GCF_902499045.1 Burkholderia latens
ACCGCGGCCACCGCCGTCGGGCGCGCGAGCGGCTCGGCCGAGGCCGTGACCGGATCGGGTTGCACGCGCTCACCGTCGACGGACGCGGACGGCACGGCCTCGGCCGCCTGCGCGCGTGGAGCGGGCAGGCAGCGGGTCGCGGGCACCGCGCTCAGGTGCCGGTGGCCGGCCGCGGTGAACGCGTCGCAGATCGCGCGAAACCACGCGCGATCGACGACGGCCAGCACGCGGCGGCCGTCGGGCAGCGCGACCGGGTCGAGCGCGACATGGCAGCCGAGCGGATCCTGGATCAGTTGATCCTCGACGATGTTGGGCAGCGCCTGGCGCAGCTTCGGCCCCTTGAGCGGCGGCACGGTCGCGGCCAGCAGCAGCACGTCGCGCGCGGCGACGATCAGCAGCGTCGCATTCGCGCGCGGCAGCAGCGCGAGCGCGGCACGGCCCGCGCGCTGCACCTGGCCGGCCTTGTCCACGAGTGTGAACGGCAGCTCGGGCCACTGCCATTCCTGCAATGGCACGGCCGGCTCGCGCGGCGGCAAAGAAACAATCAGCGTGCTCAAGAGCTCCTCTCCCGAATGGCGTCGTTATAGCTGGTCGCGGATGCGCACGATCCGCGTCGAATGCGTGGTCGGATCACGATACACGAGCGAAGTCCGGTCCACCTCCGCGCGATCGTGCTGGATCCGGCCATGCACGATGAAATAACTGGAATTGACGTCGACGAGGCTCGAGTCGATCGTCACGTTCGGCGCGCCGGCGCCGCGCAGCGCGAGCTGCACGTCGCCGACGTTGCGGAAAAACACGGTCTCGCGGCGCGACACGAGCGCCTGCGCGGACGACACGCTCATCCCCGGCACCAGCGCCGCGATCACCTCGGCCGGCGCGGTGTTCATGTTCACCGGCGTCGTGGTCGGCAGCACGGTGACGAACGGGCGCAGCCGCGCGACCATTTCGGGCGTCACGCCGTCGACGTCGAGCAGGCTGTCGACGCTCGTCATCACGAGCGGCGCGGGCCCGCGATCGCCGTCGGACATCCCCGGCTCGTCGGTGAAATTGCCGGTCATGTCGCCGCCGGGCACCGGCGCGGTCGCGGCCGTCCCGGCGCCGGGCAGCGTCGGCGTCTGGAAACGCGTCGCCGAATGCATCAGGCCCGCACGCATGTGCAGCGCGATCCGCTTCGCGAACGCACCGTCGTAGCCGAGCGTCGCCAGCAGCCGCTGGAACACCTGCAGCTGCATCGCGTTGAGCTGCAGCACGCCGGGCGCCGGCGACGACACGAGATTGCGCAGGTTGTACTTCGCCTGTGCGTCCTCGATCGATCCGGAGATGTAGGTGTCTTCGCCGCCGTTGTCGTTCGGCGCGCCGATCCGGCCGAGGAAGTCCGACAGCTTCGTCTTCGCGATCGGCACGGCCCAGATGCCGCCGAGATACGTGATGCCGGGCGCCGTGTCGCCTTCGGAGCGCAGGATCATGCGCGTCCAGTCCAGCGCGCCGCGCGCGACCCACTGCGCCTGCGCGATCACGCGCTGGTTCTCGATGCGGCGGATCTGCACCTGCTGGCGCCACAGCATCCCCGCTACGAGGATCGCCGACAGCGCGACGACGAGCAGCGCGGTGATGATCGCCGCGCCGCGCTCGCGGCGGGCGGGGGCGAGCGCGCGTGCAGCGCCGCGGGCGGCAATCCGGGAACGATGAAGGCGCGCGCGCATCGTCATTCCCCGACGAGGAAGATGCGCGTGACGGGCACGCGCAGCGACGTCGCGCCGATGCTGACCTGAAGCCCCGTCACCGCGCGCGCGGGCGGCGCATTGCCGATCTGCGGCACCTTCAGCGCATCGTTGTTCTGCGACAGCGCGTCGTTGGCCGCCTGCAGGTTCGTGGTCCAGCCGACGCGCGGCACGTACAGCTTCGCGTCGATCGCGCCGACGCCGCCCATCAGCGCGACCCAGCTCCAGCCGTCGACGCCGCTGTCCTTCAGCACGTCGCGCAGGCGGTTCGCGTCGTCGAGCGGCGGCGACGCATAGCGGACGACGCGCCCGCCGGCGATCCGGTAGCGGATCACCTGCAGCCGCGGCGCGGCACCCGGCACGTCGAGTTCGCGGACGATCTGCAGCGTGTTGCCGGCGACGCCGATCGCAGGCTGGCCGGCTTCGTCGTCGGTCGCGGCGAGGCGCGCGTCGATGCGCATCTGGTCGAACATCTGCGCGAACACGCGCTCGTCTTCCATCGCGGACGCGACCTTGTCGCGGCCGCGCATGATCTGGTCGAGCCCGCGCCACGACAGGATCGCGACCACCGCGAGGATCGCGATCGCGATCATCAGCTCGATCAGCGTGAAGCCCCGCGCACGGCGCGAACGGACCGAACGCGCGGGCCGGCGCCGCGGCGGCGCGTCAGAGCGGACGGCTCGTTTCATTCGCGACCACCGTCACCATTTGCGCGAGCACGCCGGCGCGCCCCGGCATGCTCACCGACACCTGCACGCGCCGGAACACCGGGTTCGGCGTCGTGCTCACGCGCTGCGTGCACACGAGCTGCACGTTGCCCTGCGAACAGTCGAAGCTCTGCTCGCCGACCTCCGGCCACGCATGCGTGAGGCGCAGCTGCGTGAGCGCGTTGTCGGCGCTCCAGCCGGCGAGCAGCCGGCGATGGAGATCGGACGCATTGGTCGCCATCGTGCCGACCGCGCGGATCGACGCGGCGAGCGCGACCGCGATGATCGCGAGCGCGACGAGCACCTCGATCATCGTGAAGCCTCGGGAAGAAGCAGCCGGAAAGGGCATGCGACGACGCATCGTCATTGCACCTCGTAGCGGCCGTTGCCGGTCCCGACGATCGTCGCGCTGCCGACCGCCGAATGCAGCGTCACGCGCACCGGCGTGTCGATGCTTTCGGTGCCGAACACGACGCGGCTCGCACGCGTGTCGGACCCCGGATAATCGATGTCGGCGCCGGTGACGCCGCCGTCCCAGTCGCGCGGGCGCAGCAGGTCGTCGCGCAGCATGCGCCAGCCGTCGGGCGAGCTCACCTCGAAACGGAAACCGTGCGCGGTCGGCAGCCATGCGATCGGGCGCGCGCGCACCTGCGCTTCGTCGCCGGCCGTCTCGAACAGCAGCGCGATGCGCTGCGCTTCCTCGCGCAGGTCGGTGCGCGGATTGCGCGTCAGCGACAGCGACGCGAGCGACACCAGCAACCCCGCGATCACAAGCACGACCAGCATCTCGAGCAGCGTGAATCCGCGCGCACGCGCGTGCGCCGCGGTCGCGGCCGCCGCGCGCTGCACGCGGTGGTCGCGGACGTCGCGGCGAGCGCGAGCGGTACGAAGAGGCGTGCGAGGGGCGGGCATGAAGTGCCGAACGGGAAGGACGCCGGGCCGGTCAGCGCGCGCTTACTGCCACGATCCGATGTCGGAATCGTTGCTCTCGCCGCCTTCCTTGCCGTCGGCGCCGTAGCTGAACACGTCGATCTCGCCGTGCACGCCCGGGTTCAGGTACTTGTACGCGTTGCCCCACGGATCGTTCGGCAGGCGCTCGAGATAGCCGCCGTCCTTCCAGTTGTTCGGGATCGGATCGGTGGTCGGCTTCTGGATCAGCGCGTTCAGGCCCTGTTCCTGGGTCGGATAGCGGCCATTGTCGAGACGGTACAGCTTGAGCGCCTGCATGATCGTGCCGATGTCCTGCTTCGCGGCGATGCGGCGCGCCTCGTCGGGCCGGCTCATGATCTTCGGCACGATCAGTGCCGCGAGGATCCCGAGGATCGCGACCACCACCATGATCTCGATCAGCGTGAAACCGCGCTGACGGCGCACGGCCGCATTACGGCGAGTGATCCACGTTTGCATGACTGACTACCTCTTTCCAAAAAATGTCGTCGATTGAGTGACGCACCCTGCGGATCGCGGCATGCGTGCCTGACGGCAAGCTTCCGATACCCCGGGCGCGGAGCACGCATTGTAAGGCGCGCATTGCCGAGGGCTTTCACCCAACGCAAATTTCATATTGATCCGTACAATAGCGCGCATGAACGCGCTCTCGATCCGGATCCTCTCCCTTGCCCTCTTCGCGGGTTTGTGCGCGACGGCCACCTACTGGGTCGTCACGCTGTCCGCCCGCGAGGCGCCGCTGCCCGCCGCCGCCGCGCGGCTGCCGATCCGCACCGAGGACGCCGCCGCGCTCTTCGGCGGACAGCTCGACAAGAATCCCGTTCAGGACATCCACCTGTTCGGCATTCTCGCGCTCGATCATGGCGGCGCCGCGATCGTCGGCATCGGCGGCGAACCGCCGCGCGCCGTGTCGCTCGGCGCGGAGCTCACGCCCGGCGCGAAGCTCGCCGAAGTCCGCAGCCGCTCGATCGTCGTCGATCGCAACGGCGCCCGCGCCGAAGTCCAGCTCCCCGCCAACACGCCGTCCCCGGCGATCTACATGCGTTGAACGGTGGCGGCCTGACCGGCGCTCGGGCCGTCACTGCACCATGTTGTTCAGCTCGATGATCGGCAGCATCACGGCCAGCACGATCACGAGCACGATCCCGCCCATCGCGAGGATCAGCAGCGGCTCGAGCAGGCTCGTCAGGAACATCGTGCGCCGCTCGAGTTCGCGCGCCTCGCCTTCGGCCGCGCGATCGAGCATCGTCGTCACGTCGCCCGTCGCTTCGCCGGAACGGATCAGGTGCACGAGCACCGGCGGAAACGTCTTCACGTTGTTCAGCGCGCGCGACAGCGCGGAGCCTTCGCGCACGCGCACGATCGCATCGTCGATGTTCGCGCGCATCGCGCGGTTCGACAGCGTCTCGCCGGCCGCCTGCAACGCGCGCAGGATCGGCACGCCTGCCGCGGTCAGAATGCCGAGCGTGCTCGCGAAGCGCACCGTGTTGTAGCCGCGCACCAGCTTGCCCGCGAGCGGCGCGGTCAGCAGCCAGCGGTCGAACGCAAGCCTCGGCCCGGCGCGCGACAGCGTCGCCTTCACGAACCACACGACGAGCGCGACCGCGATCACGATCGCCCACCACCAGTGCCGCACGAACTCCGACAGCGCCATCATCACCACCGTCAGCAGCGGCAGCTGCTGCTTCGTGCTCGCGAACACGTTGACGACCTGCGGCACCACGTAGCTCAGCAGGAACGTGACGATGCCGAACGCAATCAGCGTGACGATGCCCGGATACGTGAACGCGAGCAGGATCTTCTGCTTCAGCGCGTTGCTCTGTTCAATGTAGTCGGCGAGGCGCGACAGCACGATCCCGAGCTTGCCGGTGTGCTCGCCGGCCGCGACGAGCGCGCGGTAGATCTCCGGAAAGTCGCGCGGATGCTGGCCCAGCGCATTCGCGAGCGAATGGCCGCCGAGCACTTCCGCGCGGATCGCGGCCATCAACTCGCGGATGTAGTCGCGCTCGGCCTGCTCGGTGAGCACGCCGAGCGCCTCGTCGAGCGGGAGCCCCGCGATCAGCAGGCTCGCGAGCTGGCGCGTGAGGATCGCCTGCTCGCGCTGCGACAGCTTGCGGCCGAACGCAAGACGCTGCGAACGCGCGCCGCGGCCCGCGCTCGCGGCCGGTTCGACGACGAGCGGCGTGAGCCCCTGCGTGCGCAGCTGGCCGCGCGCGGCGCGCGCGCTGTCGGCGTCGACCACGCCCTTCTGCGCGCGCCCCGCCGAATCGATCGCTTCGAAACGGAATGCCGGCATCGCGCTATGCGCCTCCCGTCACGCGCAGCACTTCCTCGAGCGACGTCGCGCCGGCGGCGAGCCAGCGCTCGGCGTCGTCGCGCAGCGTGCGCATCCCTTGCGCGCGCCCCGCGGCGAGAATTTCCGCATCGGCCGCGTTGCGGTGGATCAGCGAGCGGATCGAATCGTCGATCACCAGCAGCTCGTACACGCCGCGCCGGCCCGCATAGCCGGAATGTCCGCACTTCGCACAGCCGACCGGATGCCATACGGTGCGGCCGTCTTCATGCCGCTCCTCCTTGCAGACCGGGCAGAGCTGACGCACCAGGCGCTGCGCGAGCACGCCGAGCAGCGACGACGCGAGCAGGTACGGCTCGACGCCCATGTCGGTCAGACGCGTGACGGCCGACGCGGCGTCGTTCGTGTGCAGCGTCGCGAGCACGAGGTGGCCGGTCAGCGACGCCTGCACCGCGATCTGCGCGGTTTCGAGGTCGCGGATTTCGCCGATCATGATCACGTCCGGATCCTGACGCAGGATCGAGCGCAGCGCACGGGCAAAGGTCATCCCGATCCGCTCGTTCACCTGCGTCTGGCCGATGCCGGACAGGTCGTATTCGATCGGATCCTCGACCGTCATGATGTTGGTGGTCGCCGTTTCGAGCCGCGACATCGACGCGTACAGCGTCGTCGTCTTGCCCGAGCCGGTCGGGCCCGTCACCAGCACGATCCCGTGCGGGCGGCCGATCAGCTTGTCGAACTGCGCGAGCGTGTCGCGGCCCATCCCGAGCGCTTCGAGGTTCAGCCGCTGCGCGTCCTTTTCCAGCAGACGCAGCACCGCGCGCTCGCCGTGTCCGGTCGGCAGCGTCGACACGCGCACGTCGACCGGCCGGCCGCCGACGCGCAGCGTGATGCGGCCGTCCTGCGGCAGGCGCTTCTCGGCGATGTCGAGCTGCGCCATGATCTTGATCCGCGAAATCAGCGCGCCGTGCAGCGCCTTTTTCGGACGCACGACGTCGCGCAGCGTGCCGTCGACGCGAAAGCGCACGACCGACGCATTTTCGAACGGCTCGATGTGAATGTCCGATGCCTGCTCGCGCGCCGCTTGCGTGAGCAGCGCGTTGATCATCCGGATGATCGGCGCGTCGTCTTCCGACTCGAGCAGATCCTCGACTTCGGGAATGTCCTGCATCAGCCGCGACAGGTCGACTTCGCCCTCGACCTCGCCGACGATCTGCGCGGCGCTGCCGTCCTGGCGCGCATACGCATGGTTGATCGCCTGCGCGAGCTCGTCGGCCGGCACGCGATGCACGGAGATCGAGCCGAAGTTGCGTGCGATTTCGGCGAGCGCCGCGTCGTTCGTGCGTTCGCTGATCCACACCTCGAGCGTGTCGTCGAGCTGATGCGCGATCAGCACCTGGCCGCTCTTCGCGAAGCCGTACGGCAGCAGGCGCGCGGCGAGCGGCGACGGCGGCTGCCGTTCGCCCGGCGCGCCGTCTGGGGCGGAAGAGGCGAGCACGTCGCTCACTGCGCGGCTCCCGGCGTGGCGGTCAGCGGTTGCTGCGGCACCGGCCGCTGCGGCACGCTCTGCGGCTGCACGGGCGTCTGCTCCGGCAGCGGCTGCGCCGGGACCGGCACCACCTGGCGCTGCGCCTGCTGGCGGCGCATCTTGTCGAGGTCGAACAGGTTGCCCGCGGGCGTGCCGCCCTGGCTCGGGCCGATCGGCATCGGCGGGACGACCGGATCGTCCTTGTCGCGCATCACGTTGTTGTCGGACTTGTACGCGCCCGTCACGCCCTGGATGTAGTCGTAGCGGTTCGCGGTGACTTCCTGCGCGACGTTGCGATCGGTGATGATCACCGGGCGCAGGAACACCATCAGGTTCGTCTTCGCGCGCTGTTTCGTTTCCGAGCGGAACAGCTGGCCGATCCACGGGATGTCGCCGAGCAGCGGCACCTTGCTGTTCGACACCTGGTAGTTGTCCTGCATCAGGCCGCCGAGCACGATGATCTCGCCGTTGTCGGCCAGGATCGTCGACTGGATCGAGCGCTTCGTGAAGGTCGGGCCCGTCTGCGCGCTCGTCGTGCCGGCGACGACCGCCGAATCCTCGGTATAGAGCTGCAGCTTCAGGATCCCGCCGTCGGTGATCTGCGGCTTCACGTGCAGCGTCAGGCCGACGTCGCGGCGGTCGTACGTGTTGAACGCATTGCTCGTCGTGCCGCTCGTCAGGTTCGAATACGAGCCGGTCGCGATCGGCACGTTCTGGCCGACGACGATCTTCGCTTCCTCGTTGTCGAGCGTGATCAGGTTCGGCGTCGACAGCACGTTCGCGTCGCTCACGCCGGAGAAGTACTGCAGCAGCGCGCCGAGCCCCTGCACGCCGAACATGTTGTGCAGCCAGCCGATGTTCAGGCCCTGCGTCAGCGTGCCGAGATTGGCGGCCAGCCCGGCGCTCGTGGAGCCCGAAGTGCCCGCCGTCAGGTTGACGATGCTGTTGCCGAGGCCCGACGTCGGGTTCAGGTTCGTGCCGCCGAGGAACTGGCCGCTCGCGACCTGCCACTGGATGCCGAGGTTGCCTTGCGTCGTCGAGTTCAGCTCGACGATCAGCGCTTCGATGTAGACCTGCGCGCGCCGCGCGTCGAGCTGGTCGATCACCGAACGCAGGTTCCGGTAGACGGGGTCGGGCGCGGTGATGATCAGCGAGTTGGTCGCCGCATCGGCCTGGATCATCCCGCCCGGCTGGTTGTCGTCGCCCTTGTCCTTGTCGCCGCCGAGCAGGCCGCCGCTGCCCATACCGCCACCGGACGACGAGCCGCCGCCGTACGAAGACGAAGACGAGCCGCCGAGGCCGCCGGACGGCAGCGGCGGGGTGCCCGACGTGCCGGTCGAGAAGTTGCCGGCCGACGACGAGCCGCCGTTCTGGTTGAAGCTGTTCGCATCGTTGGACGTCGCCGACGAGCCGCTGTCGTTGCCGCCCTTGCCGAGCATCCCGCGCAGCGTCTTCGCGAGCTTCACCGCGTCGGCGTTGCGCAGCGGCACGACGTGCATGTTGCCGGGCACCGCGCTCGGCGCGTCGAGCTGCTGCGCGAGCCGCTTCGCGGCGGCGAGGCGCGCGCCGCTCGACGCGCGCAGCATCAGCGAGTTCGTGCGCGGATCGGCCGTGACGGACACCTTCAGCGTCGCGTCGCTGTTGCCGATCGCGCCCGGGTCGAGCATCTTCTGCATCTGCGCGGCGAGGTCGATCGCGTTCGCGTTGCGCAGCGGCACGACCTGCACCTGCGCGCCCGCGGCGCTGTCGACGCCCGCGATGATCTGCGCGATGCGGCGCACGTTGTCCGCGTAGTCGGTAACGACGATCGTATTGTTCGCCGGGTACGCAGTGACCGTGTTGTTCGGCGAGATGAGCGGCCGCAGCACCGGCAGCAGGTTGTTCGCCGATTCGTTGTGCAGCTCGAACACCTGCGTGATCACCTGGTCGCCGCGCGCCTGCGGCGCGTTGCCGACGTAGGTCGGCACGCCCTGCAGCTTCGCGTCGGCTTCGGGCACGACCTTCAGCACGCCATGGTCCTGCACGAGCGCGAAGCCCTGCATGCGCAGCGCCGACTGCAGCGTCTTCAGCGCCTGGCTTTCCGGCACCGGCCGTTCGGCCACGAGATTGAGCTGCCCCTTCACGCGCGGGTCGACGATGATGGTCTTGCCGGTTGCGGCGCCGATCGCCTTGGCGACCTGGTCGATGTCCGCATTGACGAAATTGAGCGTCACCTGAGCGTAGGCGGCCTGCGAGACGATGATGCCCGCGACGATCAGAGTCGTGGCGACGCGCCGCATAACGAAGCGATTTCTTGTCATGGATGAATGGGTCGATGCCGGCTCAGGCCACTTCCGGCGGTAGTGCTGGGATCCAAGTCCGAAAGAGGCGACATTAGCAGTTTTTCATGTCCGAAATATCACATTGATCCGAGGACTGTCTCACATACGACATCTATTCCGGATGTCGTATGCAATATGTAAGTTTTCCGCGCCGTATCGGCATTCCGGCCATCGCCGTCTTTTTTGCGATGAATCGGCCGGGAAATGCGGTATAAACGGGCTGCCGCCTTACCGCCTGTCGCGACGCGACGGACTGTCGGTATGATACGGGCGGCGCGTTTCCAGTCGTACGAATCATGGACACGGGTTTTCCCGACCCGTGCGTCATTTCCTTATCGTTTTCGCACCATGAAAAGACGGTTCGCTTCGTTTGCGTTGATTGCCGCCGGCGTGTGGTTCGCCTGCGGAAACGCTCGCGCGGATTGTTTCGACGAGGCGGCGCGATATCAGAAGGTCAATCCGCTGATCCTGCGCGCGATCGCGTGGCAGGAATCGCGCAATCGCCCCGATGCGCTGAACAAGAATACGAACGGCTCCGTCGATTACGGGCTGATGCAGATCAACTCGATCCATCTGCCGACACTGTCGCGCTACGGCATCGGCCGCGATACGCTGATGGAGCCGTGCAAGAACGTCTATATCGCCGCGTGGCATCTGCGCCAGAAGATGAATCGCTACGGCAACACGTGGCAGGCCGTCGGCGCCTATCATTCGGAAACGCCGTCGCTGCGCGACAAGTACGCGCGGCAGATCGCCGGAATCCTGTCGCAATGGAAGCTGCTGCCGCCCGAGCAATGACGGCGCGCCGCAACGCGGGCTGACGCCGGGCCGCTCGGCCCGCGCGCGTTTGATGCACAATGCGGGTCTCACGCCGCGATTTCGACGGGCCCCGGGCGACCGGCTCCGGGCCGATCGTGCCCCGCGAGGGCGCCGCGGCAGCTTTTTCCTCTTTCCGTTGGTGCAAATCGTTATGAATCCGGCAATGAACCAGCCGTTGCCCGTCACCGTGCTGTCCGGTTTCCTCGGCGCCGGCAAGACCACGCTGCTCAATCACATCCTCGCGAACCGTGCAGGCCTGAAGGTCGCCGTGATCGTCAACGACCTCGCGGCGGTCAACATCGACGCGTCCGTCGTGCGCGATGCGCAGGCGCTGTCGCACGTCGAGGAGCGTCTCGTCGAGATGTCGAACGGCTGCATCTGCTGCACGCTGCGCGACGATCTGCTCGTCGAGATCCGCAATCTCGCCGCGGACGGCCGCTTCGATGCGATCGTGATCGAGTCGACCGGCATCGCCGAGCCGATGCCGATCGCCGAAACGTTCACGTTCGTCGACGACGACGGCGCGTCGCTGTCGAGCGTCGCGCGGCTCGACACGCTCGTCACCGTGGTCGACGCATACAACTTCCTGCGCGACTACGGTTCCGACGATGCGCTCGCGGCGCGCGGCATTGCCGCGTCGGACGAAGACGATCGCACGCTCGTCGAACTGCTGATCGAGCAGATCGAATTCTGCGACGTGCTGGTGATCAACAAGGCCGACCTCGTCGCGGCCGACGACCTCGCGCGGCTGCAGCACATCCTCGCGCGGCTCAACCCGCGCGCGCACCAGGTCGTGTCGACGTTCGGCAACGTGCCGCTCGACGAAGTGCTGAACACCGGCCGCTTCGATTTCGACGAAGCCGCGAACGCGCCGGGCTGGCTCGCGTCGCTCGATCACGATCGCACGCATTGCGACGATCCCGACTGCCACGATCCGCATCATGCGCACGTGCATGGCGAAGCCGACGAATTCGGCATCGGCAATTTCGTTTACCGTGCGCGCCGGCCGTTTCACCCGGCAAGGCTGTGGGCGCTGCTGCACCAGGAATGGCCGGGCGTGCTGCGCAGCAAAGGTTTCTTCTGGCTCGCGACGCGCAACGACATCGCGGGATCGCTGTCGCAGGCGGGCGGCGTGTGCCGGCATGGGCCGGCCGGCCTCTGGTGGGCCGCGCAGGATCGCGCGGAATGGCCGGAAGACGACGAACTGCTCGCCGAAATTCGCACGGAGTGGCAGGGCGAGCTCGACGACCGCTCGATCGGCGATCGCCGTCAGGAACTCGTGCTGATCGGCATCGGGCTCGATGCCGACGCATGGCGCGCGAGACTCGACGCGTGCCTGCTCACCGACGCGGAATTCGCGCTCGGTGCCGCGCAGTGGAGCGCGTTCGACGATCCGTTCCCGGCGTGGGACGTGGATGCGCACGACGACGACCCCGACGCGCAGATCGTTCACGCGTAATACTCGGTAAAAACCGGCGGCGAAACGCAACCGTTAAATCTTGAAAGAGCGGCGCGGACTGTGGCGAAAATGCCGCGCGCGCGCAACAAAAAACCCGCCGAAAGGCGGGTTTTTTCCTGGAACAGGCGCTGAATTAACGCTTGTTGACGGCGTCCTTGAACGCCTTGCCAGCCGTGAACTTGACCGTCTTGGCTGCCGGGATCTTGATGGTTTCGCCGGTCTTCGGGTTGCGGCCCGTACGTGCTGCGCGCTTGCCCGAACCGAAGCTGCCGAAGCCGATCAGCTGAACCGCATCACCCTTCGACACGGCTTTCTTGATGACTTCGAGCAGCGTGTCCAGCGTTTCGCCGGTTTGAGCCTTGCTGGCGCCCGTTTGGGCGGCGACGGCGTCGATCAGTTCCTGTTTGTTCATTAAGGTTCCTTTTTCAGGTTAGGTTTGACACGAACAGCGCGAACGCGCCGATTATACGTGCGCGAACCGTGCCGTCGAGAGTCGGACTCCGATGGCACAGCGCCGAATCCTGGCCCGCGCGACGCGCCGTCCGGCTTGGCCGGCGGCCACCCCGCGGTACGGCGTTGCTATGATAGCGCAGCGCAAACCCAATAACGACAAGGGTTTCAAAGATTTTCATCGGTATTTCGCCGAATGAATCGCCGATTGCCCGTTTTTTGACCTGCGCCAACCGGGCAGGATACGCAGCCGGGTCGATCCGCGCGCCACGTCGTTGGTTTTTGCCAACGGCGCGCCGGACGCCTCCGCGCAAACCCTTGCCACGCTTGGCTGCCACGTTTTTTGTTTCGCATGCCCGACCGACTTGTACCGGCCACGCTCGCGTTTCGCGACGACGGCACCCTCATCTCGCCCGAGTACGGCGACATCTATCACAACGTCGCGGGCGCGCTCGCGCAGGCCAACTACGCGTTCATCGCCGGCAACACGCTGCCGGCGCGCTGGCAGGGCCGCCGCACGTTCACGATCGTCGAGACGGGGTTCGGCACCGGCACCAACTTCCTCGCGACGTGGGCCGCGTGGCGCGACGATCCCGCGCGCTGCGAGCGGCTGCATTTCGTGTCGTTCGAGAAGCATCCGTTCTCGCGCGACGACCTGCGTACCGCGCTTTCGCACATCGTTGCGAACACAACCATATCGGCCGAGGCCGCGATGCTGGCCGACGCGTGGCCCACGCCCGTGCCGGGTTTTCATCGCGTCGAATTCGACGGCGGCCGGGTCGTGCTCACGCTCGCACTGGGCGATGCGTGCGAGATGCTGCCGAAGCTGGTCGCACGCGCCGACGCGTTTTATCTGGACGGTTTCGCGCCGGCGAAAAACCCCGACCTCTGGTCGGCCGACGTGTTCCGCGCCCTTGCACGCGTCGCCGCCGAAGACGCGACGTTCGCGACGTATTCGAGTGCCGGCGTCGTGAAACAGGCGCTTGTCGACGCCGGTTTCACGTATCGCAAGATCGCCGGCCTGGGCGGCAAGTTCGCGATGCTCGTCGGCGAATATGCGCCGCGCTGGCGGATGCGCCGGCACGAACCGCCGCGCGCGTTGCCGGTTGCCACGCGCGACGCGATCGTGATCGGCGCCGGCCTGGCCGGTTGCGCGGTCGCCGAACGGCTCGCCGCACGCGGCTGGAACGTCACGCTGATCGAACGGCACGAACGCATCGCGCGCGAAGCGTCCGGCAACCCAGCCGGTGTATTTCACCCGTTGATGACGCGCGACGACAACGTCGCGAGCCGTCTCACGCGCAGCGGTTTCCTGCATGCGCTCGCACGCTGGCGTGCGCTCGAAGCGGCCGGCCATGCATTTGCGCGCAGCACGCACGGGATGATTCATCTCGCGGAATCGGCGGACGATTTCGCGCGGATGCGCGATGCGTTCGACGCGCTCGGCGCACCGGCCGACTATGTCGCGCTGCTCGACGAGGGCGCGGCCCGTGCCCATCTGAACCTGCCGGTTGCGCACGGCGGCCTGCTGTTTCCGCACGGCGGCGCCGTCTGGCCGGCCGGCCTCTGCGCCGCGCAAGTCGCAGCCGCGGGCGACCGCGTGAAACTGCTGACAGGCACCGCCGTCGAGCGGCTCGAACGCGACGGGGATACCTGGCGCGCGATCGATGCGACCGGCGCCACGCTCGCCGAAGCACCAGTCGTCGTGCTCGCGAACGCGGGCGACGCGGTGCGTCTGGCCGGCCTGCGGCATGTCGCGCTGCAACCGGTGCGCGGCCAGCTCACGCTGCTGCCGGCCGGCAGCACGGCGCCGCTGCCGTGCCCCGCGATCGGCGACGGCTATGCGGTACCGCTCGACGACGGCACGCTGCTGATCGGTGCGACGTTCGAGCCCGACGACGTCGATCCGGCGATGCGCACCGCCGGACATATCGAAAATATCGAACGCGTGCGCCGCCTGCTGCCCGGCCTGATCGGCACGCTGCCGGACGTCGCGACGCTGCGCGGCCGCGTCGCGTTTCGCTGGGTCGTCGCCGATCGCGTGCCGGTGATCGGCGCGCTCGCCGACGAAGCGCAGGCCGTCGCCAATGCGCGCGCGCTGAGCGGTGCGAAGGCGCGCGACCTGCCGCGCACCGCGGGCCTCTACGGCGCGTTCGGCTACGGGTCGCGCGGCCTCGTGTGGGCAGCGCTCGGCGCTGAACTGATCGCGTCGCAACTCGAAGGCGAACCGTTGCCGCTCGAGCGCGATCTAGTCGATGCCGTCGATCCGGCGCGGTTCCTGATCCGCGCGCTGCGCGGCCGCCGGATCGGCTGATCCGGTTCGCCGAATCCTCACAGTTTTCCGATTTTTCCGCGCAAGGTTATCCACGGGATGCTGTGGATAACTGCGCGGAATCCGCGCGCACTTCGTGTGCAATCACAGTGGACGTAAACTGGGCAACTCGGCACAGCTGTGAAGCGGCCCGAAAGTTGCTCAACTCGAACCGCTGTGAGCAAACAGGCTGTGCAATGCGTTATGGCTGCGCCAACGCATTGATCTTGCTGCGTAAACCCAAGTTATCCACAGAACTGTGCGCGCCTTGTTAACTTCTACTACGTATATATACAGATAAACCTTTGAAACCAAAGACCTGCGGTGCCTCACAGCACCGCGAGTCGATTCGGTCGGTTCCGGAGCGAAAAAGCTGTGGCACAATCGGTTTCCTTCGCGTTCGTTCGGCCATGCGCCGGACATGCTTCAATGGAACGGTCGGCACGATTTCGAATCTGAGTCTTCGAGACTGCGCAGTCCGTTCACACACCAGGCCGACAATCCAGATCGGCAACCTGAGCGACAGTCCGCCGGATGGCGGAAAAGGCGGATCCCATGTCCCGCCGTCGTCGAGCACAACAATCACATTCGGGGCGATACCCAGCCGGCGCGCATCTCATTTCTGACGCTTGAACCCGCGCCGCTGGCGATTGCTTCCAAAGGAGAAGTCACCACGATGAAGTCGGCGTTCTCATTCCTGCCCAACTGGCCGCTTGCGCCGGATGCCGTGTTCTGGGCCGGCCTCGCGTTGTTCGCGGCCGGTTTGTGCGGCGAGCTGTGCTATCGCGCATGGCGGTTGCCGCGCATCACCGGCTATGCGGTGATCGGTCTGATTGCCGGGTCGTTCGGATTCGGCGTGATCGATGCGAGCACCGACGAAACCTCGCGGCTCCTGATCGACGTCGCGCTCGGCCTGCTGCTGTTCGAGCTCGGCAGCCGACTCGACCTGAAGTGGATTCGCCGCAATCCGTGGCTGATCGCATCGAGCCTCGCGGAGGCCACGCTCACGTTCGTGCTCGTGCTGTTCGTGATGCTCGCGCTCGGCGTGTCGGGCATGGTCGCGCTCGTGCTGTCGGCGATCGCGATCGCGACGTCGCCGTCGATGGTGATCCAGCTGAAGACCGAACTGCGCGCGGAAGGGCAGGTGTCGCAGCGCCTGATCACGCTCACCGCGCTGAACAGCGTGTACGCGATCGTGCTGACCAAGCTCGTCACGAGCTGGCTCCATCAGGAGGCGTACGGGAACGTTTTCGCGACGATCCTGCAGCCGGTCTACCTGATCGCCGGCTCGTTCATCGTCGCGTATCTGGTCGCGCGGGCCTGCAATTACCTGTTCCGCCACATGACCGCGACGATGCGCGACGAGCATTCGTTCGTCGCGCTGTTCGGGCTCGTGATGCTCGCGATCGCCGTCGCGCAGGCGCTGAAGCTGTCGACGCTGCTCACGCTGCTGCTCGCCGGCATCATCGTGAAGAATCTCGAAGCGCGTCCGCAGCTGTGGCCCGAGCATTTCGGCACGGCCGGCTGGCTGCTGACGGTCACGCTGTTCGTGCTGACGCTCACGTCGTTCACGTGGGGCGACATCGCGCTCGGCGGCCTGCTCGCGATCGCGCTGATCGTCACGCGGCTTGCCGCGAAGCTGGCCGGCGTCGTCGTGTTCGCGAAACCGAGCGGGCTCGGGATGAAGCAGGGCGTCGCGCTCGGCATCGCGCTCACGCCAATGTCAGCGCTGTCGTACCTGCTCGTCGACGACACCTACCAGCTTTATCCGAATTTCGACCCGCATCTGCGCGCGATCGTGATGTGCACGATCGTGATCCTGCAGCTCGTCAGCCCGTTCGTGGTCTACCGCTGCCTGTCGGCGGTCAGCGAACGCAGCGACAGAAACTGATTCCGGAACCTGCCATGGCACTCGAAACCTTCGTCAATTCCGAACCGTTCACGTTCGGCGTCGAACTGGAGATCCAGGTCGTCAACACGCACAACTACGACCTGACCAAAGCGGCGTCCGACCTGATGCGCCTGATTCAGGGCGAGACTTTCCCCGGCAACATCACGCCGGAAATCACCGAGAGCATGATCGAGCTGTCGACCGGCATCTGCCATTCGCACGAGCAGGCGCTGGCGGAGCTGCATGCGATCCGCGACGTGCTCGTGAAGGCGGCCGACCAGCTCAACGTCGGGCTCGGCGGCGGCGGCACGCACGCGTTCCAGCAGTGGAGCGACCGGCAGATCTACGACGCGCCGCGCTTCCAGTACATCTCCGAGCTGTACGGCTATCTCGCGAAGCAGTTCACCGTGTTCGGCCAGCACGTGCACATCGGCTGTCCCGATCCGGACAGCGCGCTGTTCCTGCTGCACTCGATGTCGCGCTTCATTCCGCACTTCATCGCGCTGTCCGCGTCGTCGCCGTTCGTGCAGAACGTGGACACGGGCTTTCATTCGGCGCGTCTGAACTCGGTGTTCGCGTTCCCGCTGTCGGGCCGCGCGCCGTTCGTGCTGACCTGGGACAGCTTCGAGGAGTACTTCACGAAGATGGTCAACACGGGTGTCGTCAACTCGATGAAGGACTTCTACTGGGACATCCGGCCGAAGCCCGGCTACGGGACGATCGAGGTGCGCGTGATGGACACGCCGCTGTCGGTCGACCGCGCGGCCGCGATCGCGTGCTACATCCAGACGCTCGCGCGCTATCTGCTCACCGACCGGCCGCTGAAGCTGTCGGAAGACGACTATCTCGTCTACACATTCAACCGTTTCGAAGCGTGCCGCTTCGGGCTCGAGGGCACCTGCGTCAATCCTCAGACAGGTGAGCGCCGCACGATCGCGGAAGACATCCTCGACACGCTGGACCGCATCGCGCCGCATGCGGCCGCGCTCGGCTCGCGCGCGGCGCTCGACGAGATCGGTGCGCTCGCGAAGGCGCGCGTGAACGACGCATCGTGGTTGAGAACGGTTTTCAAACAGGAAAAATCGCTGAACGAGACGGTGCGCCAGCAGTGTCTGCGCTGGCGTGAATGAAAAAATGTTTTGCAGATTACGGGCTCGACCGCGCGGCGATTCGCTGAACCGCGGCCGGCGCCGATGGCCGCGCGCCACGTCGCCAGTCATCCTGAAAATCTGTGGATAACCGGACATTCCGCTGAAAAGTCAACGCTCTGCGGGGCGGATAACCCGGTGGACACACGTGCTCGCGACGCTGGCCGATTCGAACGGGAAAATGTTTTCGCGTGCCGCGGCGGTGCCGGCGGAGATCGCCGGCACAACGAAAAAATGCGGTTATCCAGCGATTTTCCACAGAACGAAGGGGATAACTTAGCTGTGCGATTTTCCGCTCTCGCTTAGAATGTCGGCTTTGCGGACACCGGAACGACGTGTGTCTCACCGGTCGCCGCGAACGCGACCGCCGCGTGTGCCTCGCGACGGCCGTGTCGACGCTCTTCAATGGGCGTCTGTTTTGAGATAGACATTCGATCTCCACACTACGGCCGCTCGGCGATCCGGGCGGCGGCAAAGCGAAAAGACTATGAGCGAAGGCGTTTACGGGAATCAGGCTTCGGGACGTGTGACCCACAGCTTGCTGCGGTTGAGTACGGCCATGCGAAGCCAGGCATGGGATTGGGCGGAAGGCGCAGGCCTCACGCCGACGCAGGGCGAGATCCTCGTGCTGCTGCTGCAACGCAAGGGCCCGATGCGGCTCGGCGAGATCGCGCGCGAGACGCAGCTCACCGCTGCGACCACCAGCGACGCGGTGAGCACGCTCGAGACGAAGGGGCTCGTCGAGAAGCGCCGTGCGCTGGACGATGGCCGCGCGCTCGCCGTGCGCCTGTCGGCCCGCGGCCGTACCGCGGCGAAGAAAGCGCTGCAGTGGCCTGAATTCCTGACGACGGCGGTCGGCAAGCTCGGCGCGGACGAGCAGGGCACGCTGTACCGCGCATTGCTGAAGACGCTGCGCGAACTGCAGGTGGCCGGTGCGACGCCGCCGCAGCGCATGTGCCTCACGTGCACGTACTTCCAGCCGGGCAAGCCGTCGAAGAAGACGGTACATCACTGCGCGACGCTCGACCTCGGCATGTCCGACAGCGATTTGCGTCTCGATTGTTCGGTGCACGAAGAAGCCGACGCGGCGACGCAAAAGAAGACCTGGAAGATTTTCGCCGGCTGACGTCCGTCGATCGACCGGGAGGCCGATGATGAACGCTGAAGTCGTGGCGATCCGCCACGTGCATTTCGAGGACCTCGGCAGCTTCGAGCAGGTGCTCGGTGCGCGCGGACGGCGCGTCCGCTATGTCGACGTCGGTTCGTCGCGCGTCGAGGTGCTCGATGCGCTGCAGCCGTCGCTGCTCGTCGTGCTCGGCGGGCCGCTCAGCGTGTACGACGATGCGCAGTATCCGTCGATCGCGCCGCTCGCGGCGCTCGTTCGTCAGCGCATCGATGCAGCGTTGCCGATCCTCGGCATCTGCCTCGGTGCGCAGTTCATCGCCCGTGCGCTCGGCGCGCGCGTGTATCCGGCGGCCCAAAAGGAACTCGGCTGGGCGCCGCTTACGCTCACCGACGCGGGCCGCGCGTCGCCGATGCGTCATCTCGACGGCGCCGCGACGTCGATGCTGCACTGGCACGGCGATACGTTCGACCTTCCCGGCGGCGCAATCCATCTTGCTTCGACACCGGCGTGTCGGCACCAGGCCTTCGCGTGGGGACAGCACGTGCTCGCGCTGCAATGCCATCCGGAAATCCGCACCGACTGCTTCGAACCCTGGCTGATCGGCAATGCCGGCGAAATCGCGTCCACGCCCGGCATCGACGCGTGCCGGCTGCGTGCGGATACCATTCAGCACGGCCCCGTGCTCGAGACTGCCGCACGGCGCATGTTCGCGGAGTGGCTCGACAGCGTCGGGCTTTGACTCCGCGCGCGCGACACATCGCGTAATCATTCTGCGCAGATGCCGACCGGTGCAGCGCTGCTGCTGCTGCATGCCGCGCCGTCAGATCGCCAGCGCGACCGGGGGCGCACGCCGGCTCCTGCCTGACCATCCGCTTACTGCCGCGCCGGCCGCCTGCAGGCTTCTGGCCCGCGTGCTACGCTCGTTCGCTCTTTCATTTCCTCGCGAGCGGCTTCCATGACAGCGCTGTTTTCTCCGTTCACGCTGCGCGGCGTGACCCTTCCGAACCGGCTCGTGATCTCCCCGATGTGCCAGTACTCGGCCGAGCGTGGCGAGGCGACCGACTGGCACATGATTCACCTCGGCCATCTCGCGCTGTCCGGCGCGGGCCTGCTCTGCATCGAAGCGACAGCCGTCGAGCCCGACGGGCGCATCACCGCCGGCGACCTCGGTTTGTGGGACGACGTGACCGAAGCGGCGCTGAAGCCCGTGCTCGCGGCGATCCGCAAGCACTCGCCGATCCGCATCGCGATGCAGCTGTCGCATGCGGGGCGCAAGGCGTCGAGCGAAGTGCCGTGGAAGGGCGGCCAACTGGTGTCGGTCGCCGACGGCGGCTGGCTGCCGCATGCGCCGTCCGCATTGCCGCACAAGGACGGCGAGACGCCGCCGCTCGCGCTCGATGCGGCCGGTCTGAACCGGGTCCGAGAAGCGTTCGCGGCGTCCGCGAAACGTGCGGCGCGCATCGGCATCGACGCGATCGAAGTGCACGCGGCGCACGGCTACCTGCTGCATCAGTTCCTGTCACCGCTCGCGAACCAGCGCACCGACGAATATGGCGGCTCCCGCGAGAACCGGATGCGCTTTCCGCTCGAGATCTTCGACATCGTGCGCGCGGCGTTTCCGGAGGACCGGCCGGTGGGCGTGCGCGTGTCCGCGACCGACTGGGTCGAAGGCGGCTGGGAGCTCGACGACACGATCGCGTTCGCGCACGAACTGAAGCGGCGCGGCTGCGACTGGATCGACGTGTCGTCCGGCGGCGTGTCGCCGCTGCAGAAGATCCCGCTGTCGCCCGGCTACCAGGTGCCGTTCGCGCAGGCCGTGAAGCGCGCGGTCGGGATGCCGACGATCGCGGTCGGCCTCATCAACGAGCCCGCGCATGCGAACCGGCTGATCGAGGCCGGTGACGCCGATTTCGTCGCAATGGCGCGGGCGATGCTGTACGACCCGCGCTGGCCGTGGCATGCGGCCGCGGAGCTCGGCGCGCAGGTGTCGGCGCCGCCGCAGTACTGGCGTTCGCAGCCGCGCGAGCACAAGGCGCTGTTCGGCGACATCGCGTTCGGCCAGCGCTGAGCGCGATGCGCGTGCGAAGTTCGGGATCGGGCGACGAGTGCGCGCGATGTTGAACGAAGCAATCGTGAACGTGTAGGATGCGGGTGATTCGCCGCACGTCCCGACGCGGCACCGCTCGGTGCCGCGTTTTCGTTTGGCGCGGCGCCCGGCCGTGACGCGGCCGTCTTCCATTCAAGTCGTCTTCACAAGGATTCGTTCGATGAGTTCACGCAGGATCGCGGTGCGCCGCTCGGGAGTACACGGCAAGGGCGTATTCGCGGTGGAACCGATCAAGGCCGGCGAGCGCGTCGTGGAATACAAGGGCGAGCGGATTTCGTGGAAGGAAGCTCTGCGCCGCCATCCGCACGATCCGAACGAGCCGAACCATACGTTCTACTTCGCACTGGAAGACGGCGGGGTGATCGACGGCAAGGTCAACGGCAACAGCGCGCGCTGGATCAACCATTCGTGCGCGCCGAACTGTGAGGCCGAGGAAATCAAGGGCCGCGTGTTCATTCATGCGCTGCGCGACATCGGGCCGGAAGAAGAGCTGTTCTACGACTACGGCCTCGTGATCGACGAGAAGCTGACGAAGAAGCTCAAGCGCGAGTACGCGTGCCATTGCGGCGCGGAAGCATGCCGCGGCACGCTGCTCGCGACGCCGGACGAGGACAAGAAGAAAAAGAAGAAGGACAAGAAGGACGGCAAGTCCGAGTCCGGCACGAAAGACAAGAAAAAGAAGAAGTGACCGCGGCCGCCCGCGCGCAGCACGCGTGGCGGCTTCGCGCGACGGTTGCCGCGCGCCGACGCGTCACGCGGCCGTTCGCTCCTCTACCGACGCGCGTGCCGACGCGGCTCAGTGTGTCGACGCGGCGGCCGGCGTCTCGCTCGCCGGCTTCTCGGTGCGCTTTGCGATCGGCACCTTCACCACGAAGCGCGAACCGCCTTCCGGCGCATCCTCGTACGACACCGTGCCGCCGTGCATCGCGATGATGTCGTGCACGATCGCGAGGCCGAGCCCCGCGCCCGTCTCGACCCCGTTGCCGCTTTGCGCATCGCCGCGGAAGAAGCGCTTGAACAGGTCGGCCTGCTGGCTGGCCGGCACGCCCGGGCCATTGTCCTCGACGACGATTTCCGCGGCCGGCTGGCCGTCGTCGAGCGCGCCGCGCGCGACGTTCACGGTGATCCGCGCGCCGTCCGGCCGCGCGAGCGGCACGTATTTCAGCGCGTTGTCGAGCAGGTTCGCGATCACTTCGCGCAGCAGCACGGGATTGCCGCGCACGTTCAGCGTTTCGTCTTCGCCGGGATCGTCGCTGCGCTGAAAGCCGAGGTCGACGTGCGACGCGAGCGCGCGCGGCACCCACTCGGCGCCCGTCTCGAACGCCATCGCCGCGAGGTCGACGTCGACGAAGCGCGCGGCCTGCTCGCCCGGCTCGGCGCGCGCGAGCGACAGCAACTGGTTGGACAGCCGCACCGCGCGGTCGGCGGCCGCGCGCAGTTCGCGCACCGCGGTGAGCGCCTGCTGCGGATCGCGTGCGATGGCGGCCTGCTCGGCATGCAGCTTCACGGCGGTAAGCGGCGTGCGCAATTGATGCGCGGCATCGGCGATGAATTTGCGCTGCGCATCGAGCGCGGTCTTCAGGCGGCCGAGCAGCGCGTTCATCGCGCTCGTCAGCGGGCGGATCTCGAGCGGCACGTCGGTTTCATCGACCGGCTCCAGCGACGTGTGCGTTTGCCGATTCAGCGAGTCGGCGAGATGCGTGAGCGGGCCGAGCTGCTGGTTCACTACGCGCCAGACGATGCCCCAGCCCGCGAGCAGCAGCAGCAGCAGCGGCATCATGATCGCGACGAGGAACTCGGCCGCGATCCGGTAACGGTGCCGCACAGGCTGCGCGACCTCGACCACCATCGGCTTGCCGCCTTCGACGTTGTCCACGCGCACCTGCGCGACCCGCACCGCGCGATTGTCGTACTCGGCTTCGAACACGTACGCGTGATGCATGCGGCGCACGTTGATGCCGCGCAGCGGCAGCTTCGGGTCGCCCGCGAGTTCCTGCTCGCCGTCGCTGATCCGGTAGATCAGCGCTTCGGCCGGATCGGAGAACATCGCCTGCGCGAGGGGCGGCACCGTGAACGGCGCGTCGGGGCCGGCGATCTGGATCTGCTTGGAGATGGCTGTCGCGAGATCGGCGAGCGAGCGGTCGATCACGTGTTGCGTGTATTGCCACGCGAGCCAGTAGGCGATCAGGCCGCTCATCAGCGCGAGCATCGACAGCGGCGCGGCGAGGCGCCGCAGCAGCGAGCGGCGCAGGCTGGTGGTCACAGCCGGATCAGAAGACATTTCGGCGGGCAAATGGATAAGCGCCGCTCACGGGGAGCGGCGCGGTCGTGCGTCGGGCGCCGGCGCGGGCAGGGCGGCTCGGCGGCGGCATGGGCCGGCCGGCGCGCGGCACCGCTCAGACGCTCGCGGTCTGGCGGATTTCCTGCAGCAGGTAGCCGAAGCCGCGCACCGTGACGATTTCGACGCGGCACTGCTCGAGTTTCTTGCGCACGCGGTGCACGTAGACTTCGATCGCGGTGTCGCCGAGATCGCCGCCGAAGTGCGTGAGGTGATCCTGCAGCTGGGCCTTGCTCACGACGCGGCCGTGGCGCAGCAGCAGCATTTCGAGCACCGCGAATTCGCGCGGCGACAGTTCGAGCGGCTTGTCGTCGTTGAAGATGCGACGATCGACGCCCGACAGGCGCACGCCGCCGAGCGACACTTCCGGCCGCGGCATGTCGCTGTGCGGGCCGCTGCGGCGCATCACAGCGCGGATGCGCGCTTCGAGTTCGGCCGGCTCGAACGGCTTGAGCATGTAGTCGTCTGCGCCCGAGTTCAGGCCCTGGATCCGGTCGTTCAACTCGTCGCGCGCGGTCAGTACGATGACGGGCGTGTGGCGGTTGGTCTGGCGGAAGCGCGTGAGCAGCGTCATCCCGTCGATGCCCGGCAGGCCGAGGTCGAGGATCACGAGTTCGTGGCGGTTTTGTGCCAGCGCCTGTTCGGCAAAGATGCCGTCATGCACCATGTCGACGGTGAAGCCAGCCTGCTCGAGGCTGCTCTGGATACCGCGTGCGATGGGGCGGTCGTCTTCGATCAGAAGGAGTCGCATGAAGTTCGCTCAAGTACAATGGGTTGGCGGTTCAGGCACGCGGACAGCACGACGCCGTTTCCACAGGGGCGCCGCAGCGCCTGACATCAAGCATGGCGGCCAGCGAACGATTAAATCCAATCATGTCCGATATTTCGATCCACGACCTCGAAGCCGCGATCAATTTCTGGCGCGCCCGCTCGCCGTCGAGCGGCGACGAACTCAAACTCTGCGAAGAGGCCAGCGCGCTCTCCAAGCCGTATGCGCTGCTGATTGTACAGCGCGAAAGCGCGCTGCAACTGGAAGGTTTGGACCCCAGGGCGAGGAAAGCGTATGAGACTTACGTGCGCCTTAAGGATGGCTTGGAAAGCTGAAGGCTTTCGCTAGTACATCCTAGAAAACGTTTAGCGAAATGAAAAGTTGACGCGCCGCGCGTCGCTTTCGGCGCGCGGCGGCGGAGCAAGATCTCAGGCGGCCGGCCGCGTGTGCGCGCACACCTGGTCGATGAACTGCGCGAGTTCGATGTCGCGCTCGGTCAGGCCGTCGGCATCGTGCGTCGACAGCGTCACGTCGACGCGGTTGTACACGTTGAACCATTCCGGATGGTGGTTCATCTCCTGCGCCTTGATCGCGACGCGCGTCATGAAGCCGAACGCCTCGTTGAAATCGGCGAAGCGCAGGCTGCGCTGGATCGCGTCGCGGCCCGGCACGGCTGTCCAGTGCGGCAGGCCTTCGAGCCGGGTCTTGCGTTCTTCTGATGTGAGCTTGTGGATCATGTTGCACCTCGTTCGGTTGCGGCGCTTGCGCGCGGGCCACGCCGCGCGGCCAAGCCGATACCGGTCATTGTTTCATAGTTGAGCGGCGGGCATCGGGACGCGAGCCCCACGGCTTCATGCGTCCGCGTCGTCCGGCCAGCCTTCGCCCGTGCCGCGCTGCAGCACGACATCGGTGTCGAGCACCGCGCCGGCCGGGAATTCCGGCAGCGCGGCCAGCCGGTCGGCCAGTGCGCGGCCGTCGACGTCGGCGAGCGCGAACAGCTGCGTGAAATCGTCGATCACGAAGTAGGTCTTCTGGAACGTGTCGATCCGGTACTTCGTGCGCATCACGCGTTCGAGGTCGAAGCCGAGCCGGTTCGGCGCCGCGCTTTCGAGGCTGTACAGGCTCTCGCCCTTGCTCGAAACGATGCCCGCGCCATAGATCGAGAGCCCGTTCGTGCCGTGCGGGTCGCGGATCAGCCCGAATTCCACCGTATACCAATAGAGACGGGCGAGGCGCGCGAGCGCCGCTTCGTCGTCGGCCACCGCGAGCGCGGTGCGGCCGTATGCCTGCATGTAGTCGGCGAATATCGGTTCGATCAGCAGCGGCACGTGGCCGAACAGGTCGTGAAAGCAGTCGGGTTCCTGCAGGTAGTCGACCTGGTCCGGGCGGCGCATCCACCAGGTAACGGGAAAACGCCGGTTCGCGAGGTGCTCGAAGAACACGCGATCGGGCACGAGGCCCGGCACCGCGACGATTTCCCAGGCGGTCGCAGGCTTCAGCTGGCGGTTCACGTCCGCGAACGACGGCACGCGGCCGGCCGGCAGGTCGATCTTCCCGAGTCCGGCGACGAACGCGTCGCACGCGCGCCCGCGCAGCAGCGCCGACTGGCGCGCATACAGCTGCTGCCACACCGCATGGTCGGCCTGGCCGTAGCGTTCGAGCGGCTGGTCGATGGTGAAATCGGCGCGGGTTTCGAGGCCCGCGTCGAACTGCTCCTGCAGTTTCGCGGTGACGACAGTGGACATGGTGACGCTCTGCACGATGTGGTGGGAACCATGCAAGTGTAGAGCGGGCGGCGCGCGGAATGGGCGCAAAGATGGCGTCAATACGCGGGTTGATGCGATAATCGCGCATCAAAACACGAATTAATGCGGAGAATACTCATGCTGGAACTCGATCACTTCGATCTTGCGCTTCTCGACGTGCTGCAGCGTTTCGGGCGCGCAACCCACCAGCAGCTCGGCGAGGAGGTGCCGCTGTCTCCGTCGCAGATCGGCCGGCGGCTGCAGCGGCTCGAGGCGGCTGGCGTGATCGAAGGCTATCGCGTGATGCTGCGTCCGGAAAAGCTCGGGCTCGGCGTCACCGCGTTCACGAGCCTGAAGCTCAAGCACCACGGCGATTCGATCATCGAGCAGTTCCAGCAGCAGATCGACGTGCTGCCCGAGGTGCTCGAATGCCATGCGGTGGTCGGCGATGCCGATTATCTGCTGCGGATCGTCGCGCCGGATCTGAACGCGTTGTCGCAGTTCGTGATGAAGAAGCTGATGCGCGTGCCGGGCGTCGATAGCGTGCGCTCGAACATCGTGCTGACGACGTTCAAGCGCAACGGTGCGCTGCCGCTCGCGCATCTGGCGCCCGGCGCCGCGTGACGGGGTGCAGCGGCTGGCGGCCGGGCCAGGGGCCCGGCAACGCGTAGGGCCGGATCAGGCCGCTTCGGATTGCGCGTCGGCGTTCAGCAGATCGACGTACGCGACCGCCACGAGATCCTCCTGCGCGACGCCGAGCTTCGCGAACACGTCATGCGCTTCGGCTTCACCGCCGGCTTCGTCGTCGTCCGGGCCGAGTACGACCTCCAGTTCGATGAAATCGCCGAGTCCGTCCACGCGGTCGAGGTGGATGCGCGTGCGGCCGGCGAGATACACGTGCCGTTCCTTCGTCACGATCCCGCGTGTGGTCAGCGCGGTCGCGAGCAGCGAATGCATTGCGTCGGGGTTCGTCACCGGGCTGCGCGTGTAGTACGACGCTTTCGGGCCGTCACGGTCGTCGCGCTGGTAGAAGATCAGTTCGGCCGGCGTGCCGTCCTCGAAGCGGCGCAGCTTCAGCCGGCCGCGCGGCACGTCGTAGAAGAAATCCTGCTGGCGGTAGAACAGCGGCGCTTCGGTGGCGAGCGCCGCCGCGCGTTCGCGCAGCTGGTCGAATTCACGGGCGCGGGCTTTGATCTCGATGTTGCGGGCCATGCGGGTCTCCTTCGATCGACAGGGTTCTCGCGAATGCGAATGCACAATCTAGCAAAAAGGCAGGGACGGCGTCGTGACGCGTGCGGCGAGCTGACCGGGTGCGGAGGGCAGCATCGCAATGCGGGTCGTGCAGGGATCAGTGCGCGCGCCGAAACGATGCCAATTTCGCCAACAAGCGGCACAGGAGGAAGGTGCGGCGGAGCGCCTGGACTTTCTCGTATTCCTGGTTGACGAAGCGTCGGCCGGTTTGGCGCTCATATCGGTACAACTCATACAGGTAGGCCAGTTTGGGCCCGATGAAGACGGCGGCGACGTAAGAAAATAACAGCGCGTACAGCGATGTCGCGATCAGAAGCGCGCTGCTGTTGTTGCCGATGTAGGTATTCAACGCAATCGGCAGGTTGACGGTCAATGCGATGGTCGCCGGCGCGAGCGTACTCGTGGGAACGGTCATGCCGTAGTTGGGATCGATTGTGAATAAGCGGGTATCGGCGAAGTATTCGCTGTTGTTGAAACGGCGATCGGGATGGCGCTTGAGTTCGCGGAGTTTGAGGGCAAACGGCAACGCGAGTGAGGTCAGCGCGGTGGCGTGATAGAGAAAAACAAAAAGCAGGTATGGCTTGCTGGACGCCGGTTTTTCGACGAGCGACCACGCGCTCAAAAAAGCGGTACCCATCAGAAGACCGAATGCACCAACGATATAAATCATGATCGCCGTCAGCGAGCGTACGGACAATGTGGAGCGGTATTTGATGTGGTATCCGGCAGCCAGCCCCGCGACAAGGAGCGCAAGCATGGGCCAGCTTATTAACTTGAACGCGATGCCGTTTGCTTTCGCGATGACGCTCAGGCAGAGGCCGAAGAGCATGAAGTTGACGGGGCCGAGGTAAATCGGCGCATGGCGGAGAAGCGGGCGGGCGCGCTCCAGGTCGGGAAACATCATGTCAATTGTCCAGCAGGCGTCGGGCTTGCGATTCTGCAAGGTCGGGGCCGATGGACGCGTTCCAGAGTACTTGTATGCCGAAACCGATTCCGAACGAGAACAGAATGACCGGGAGGGCGCTGGCGCCGCCCCACAGCAGAATGGCGGACGTTGCCGTCGAAAAGCCGAACCCGAGTAGATTCCCGCTTTGGCTCCGCGCAGACGCGAGCACGAACGCACGGCTATCGAATCTCAACGCGCCCTGCGTATCCCGGCTGATACTCGCCGCCATGTCGAGTGCCAGACTCGGCGCAAACGTCAGAACGCCGCTGCCGATCAGGCTGCCGGCGTACAAGTGCCTCAGCGGCGAAATCGTGCGCGTGAGCTTTTTGAGATCCGCCCCCTTGAGCGCCGCAGTCGTGGTTTGCGTGCGCGGATTGTGCTTTGCATGGGGCCCGAGCGCCGGCTGGACGGTCTGAATCGGCATGTTGCTTATGCGCAGCTTCGGACGAGGTTTTCCCTTTCCCGTGGTGTTGCCGTCATAGAGCGCGACGTAATGGTTGATTCTCGCGCTTGGCGAAGCGCGGCGGATCAACGTCTGCGCGCCCGCGTCGATGTTTCTTTCGAGGGATAGCGCATGCGCCGCATGGGCGGCGCCGAGCCCGGTGTTGAGGTTTCCGATAATGCTTCCCGCGGGCCCACCAGGTTGTTGCGGCCTTCTTCGTAAAGACGGGCGAGCGTTCCTGAATCGCCGGAATGTCCATCTGCGAAGTCATGCGTCCAGTCGGACGCGGAACACTGCCCCGATGTAACGAGGGTGCTCAGGAGCTGGTCCGCAAGATGCAGATCGATATCGAAATCGCCACTGAAGGAATCGTCGCCGATCAGCCAACCGTTGCGTTGATGCGTGCGAATGCTCGTATGGGCGGGCAGGGTTTCAGCGAGTGTGCGGCGATGGCGTCGCGATGCATCGCATACCGCGAAGCTTTGCGAGCGAGCGTGATCGGCGAGCGGCCCGGTCATGTCAGGATTTCCCGTGTTCGATAGACGAATCCACGAGATTACAAACCTCTTTCAGACACATCAATTGGACCGGAACGAAAGTTGAAAGGCGCGCCAATCGATCCGCGCAACACTTTCACCCGCCAGCCGGGTCAAGCACGATGAGCGCCGCTCATATCGCCCACTGCGCTTCGATCAACCGCAGCGCGGCCGCGATCGCCGGTTCGTCGCGCCGCTCGGCCAGCGTCACGAACGTCAGCTCGGTCGGCACCGTTACACGTTCGACGATCGTCAACGCATGCGCGTGGGCCTCGGCCAGCGCGATCGAATCGCGCGCAAGCGTCAATCCGATCCCCGATTTGACGAGATCGAGCATCGACTGCTCCTGGTCGACCTCGGCGACCTTCACCGGCTGCGCGCCGGCCGCCGCGAACAGCCGCGACAGCAGCCGGTGGTGGGCGGACGCGGGCGGCGTCCAGATCCACGGCAGCGCCGCGAGCGCGCGCCAGTCGTGCGCGCGCTGCACACGCTCCTTCCAGCCGGCCGGCGCGAGCACGCGGTATTCGAAGCGCGTCAGCGTGACAGTGTGAAACAGCGCGTCGTCGCGCGGCGCGTCCACGTCGGGCTGGCCGATGTAGTAGCCGACGTCGAGCGCCTGCGCGCGTACCTGTTCGAGCACCCAGCCCGACATCCCGTGCCGCAGCGCCGTTTCGATCTGCGGATGGGTTTCGACCAGCGCGTGCAGGAACCCGCCGAGCCGCAGGAAACCGGGATCGAGGATCGTGCCGATCCGTAGCCGGCCGCGCACCTCGTGCCGCAGCGCGACGGCGGCGCGCTGCACGTCGGCCGCCGCGGCGAGCGCGCGTTCCGCATGCGGCAGCAGCGTCTGGCCGTCGCGCGTAAGCGCGAGCCCGCGCGACGTGCGCGTGAACAGCACGACGCCCAGCGCTTCCTGCAGATGCTTGATCTGCAGGCTGACGGCCGGCTGCGTCAAATGCAGCTGCACGGCGGCGCGCGTAAGGTTGCCTTCGCGGGCGACCGTCGCGAACGCGCGAAGCAGGGTGAGATCCATCGTCGTGATATGAGCGCGGCTTATAACGCAGTTCAGCATAACTCATTGGATCGGCGGCCGGCGGGCGGAGTACGCTGCATCGATCGCGTCGTCGGCGACGCACTATGCTGGAAGCAGCGCGCCGAATCGATGCGCGGTACACAACAAATCAGGAGACATGTCGTGACGACTCAACGCACGCTCGAGGGCGAATTCGATTACGTGATCGTCGGCGCGGGCACCGCGGGCTGCGTGCTCGCGAACCGCCTGACGGAGGATCCCGAGATCCGCGTGCTGCTGCTCGAAGCGGGCGGCAAGGACGACTATCACTGGATCCACATCCCGGTCGGCTATCTGTACTGCATCGGCAATCCGCGCACCGACTGGCTGTACAAGACGCAACCCGAGGCGGCGCTCAACGGCCGCGCGCTGTCGTATCCGCGCGGGCGCGTGCTCGGCGGCTGCTCGTCGATCAACGGGATGATCTACATGCGCGGCCAGCGCGAGGATTACGACAGCTGGGCGCAGGAAACCGGCGACGCCGGCTGGTCATGGGACAGCGTGCTGCCGATCTTCAAGCGCAGCGAGGACCACCACGCGGGCGCGAGCGGCGCGCACGGCGCCGGCGGCTACTGGCGCGTGGAGAAGCAGCGGCTGCGCTGGGAGATCCTCGAATCGTTCGCGCAGGCCGCGCAGCAGACGGGCATTCCGGCCACCGACGATTTCAACCGCGGCGACAACACCGGCGTCGGCTATTTCGAGGTGAACCAGAAGCGCGGCGTGCGCTGGAATACGTCGAAGGCGTTCCTGAAGCCCGCGATGACGCGGCCGAACCTGACCGTGATCACCGGCGCGCATGCGCAGCGCGTGATCTTCGACGGGCGGCGCGCGGTCGGCGTCGAATACCACGGCGGCGGCACCGGCTACGTCGCGCGGGCCCGCGCCGAAGTGCTGCTGACGTCCGGCGCGGTGAATTCTCCGCAACTGCTCGAACTGTCGGGTGTCGGTGATGGTGCACGGCTGCAGGCGCTTGGCATCGACGTCGTGCACGATCTGCCGGGCGTCGGCGAGAACCTGCAGGATCACCTGCAACTGCGCATGGCGTTTCGCGTCGAAGGCGTGCGCACGCTCAATACACTGTCCGCACACTGGTGGGGCAAGCTGATGATCGGCGCCGAATATGCGCTGCTGCAGCGCGGGCCGATGTCGATGGCGCCGTCGCAGCTCGGCGCATTCGCGAAGTCCGATCCGGACGATCCCGCGCTCACGCGTCCCGATCTCGAATACCACGTGCAGCCGCTGTCGCTGGACCGTTTCGGCGAGCCGCTGCACAGCTTCAACGCGTTCACGGCGTCCGTCTGTCATCTGCGGCCGAGCTCGCGCGGCAGCGTGCATATCGCGCGCCCCGATGCGGGCGTGGCGCCGACGATCGCGCCGAACTACCTGTCGACCGACCATGATCGTCATGTCGCCGCGAACGCGCTGCGCCTTACGCGCCGGATCGCATCCGCACCGGCGCTCGCGCGCTATCGGCCGCAGGAGATCCTGCCGGGCACGCAGTACCGGACCGAAGCCGAACTGGTCGACGCGGCCGGTGCGGTTGGCACGACGATCTTCCACCCGGTCGGCACGTGCCGGATGGGCCGCGCGGACGACGAACGTGCGGTCGTCGACAGCCGGCTGCGCGTGCGCGGCATTGCCGGGCTGCGCGTCGTCGATGCGTCGGTGATGCCGTTCATCACGTCGGGCAACACCAATTCGCCGACGCTGATGATCGCGGAGCGCGCGAGCGACATGATCCGCGCCGATCGCCGCGCGGCGCAGGAAGCGGCGCAGGTTCGCAAGGAAGCGGCGGTGACGGTGGCGTGACACGATGCCGACACGCGCGACAGCGGGCGGCGATCCGCACGCCTGCTGATTCGCGATCCGAAGCAGGCACGCGTGTGCGGCGTGCGACGAATGGATCGGCGACATGAGTGGCGCTTGCGCCGCCCGCCGTGTTCGCACGCCCCCGTTTGATGCGCGACGACATGACGTGCGGCGTAACGTATAGACATGCTCACAGGCACGGCGCGTGCGCTCGCGCCGCGCGTGTCAAAAAAAAGCGCGCCGAAAATCCGCGCTCGGCCGCGTCCTGTATGGCGGCCAGCCCTATAAGTGCAAATCCCGATGATTGCACTGCACCAACGGGGCGACAATGACCAGCAGTGTGCATACGCGTCGGCGCGGGAGACCACCCTCGATGCGTAAAACGGCGTCCGGGGACAGCCCGCTCATCCGCTGAATTGCTCGCGGCCGCTTGCGCGAATCTTCCCGGTGCTTCGCCTGACTTCGTACGGAAGGGAACATGATTCTCGGCGACACGATTCTCGAAACACGCGGACTGACGAAAGAATTCAGGGGCTTCACCGCCGTGAACGGTGTCAACCTGCGTGTGCGCCGCGGCGCGATCCATGCGTTGATCGGGCCGAACGGTGCGGGCAAGACCACCTGCTTCAACCTGCTGACCAAGTTCCTGACACCGACGGCCGGCCAGATCGTCTTCAACGGTATCGACATCACCGACGAGCGGCCCGCGCAGGTCGCGCGCCGCGGCATCATCCGCTCGTTTCAGATCTCCGCGGTATTCCCGCACCTCACTGCATTGCAGAACGTGCGCATCGGCCTGCAGCGCGCGCTCGGCACCGAATTCCATTTCTGGCGCAGCGAGCGCACGTTGCGGCGTCTCGACGATCGCGCGATGGACCTGCTCACGCAGGTCGGCCTCACCGATTTCGCGCACGTGCCGACCGTCGAGCTCGCATATGGCCGCAAGCGCGCACTCGAAATCGCGACGACGCTCGCAATGGAACCCGAACTGATGCTGCTCGACGAGCCCACGCAGGGGATGGGCCACGAGGACGTCGATCGTGTTACCGCGCTGATCAAGAAAGTCGCGAGCGGCCGCACGATCCTGATGGTCGAGCACAACATGAACGTGATCGCGGGCATCTCCGACACGATCACCGTCCTGCAGCGCGGCGAGGTGCTCGCGGAGGGCTCGTATGCGGAAGTGTCGAAGAATCCGCTCGTGATCGAAGCGTACATGGGCAGCGCCGATGCGGCGCTCACGGGGGCGCACGCATGAAGCACAGCGAACGGGAGGAACGCGAATTGAGCGGCGTCGAAAGCGGCACGCCCGCGCTGGAAATCACGGGCCTCGAGGCCTGGTACGGGGAATCCCACATATTGCACGGCGTCGACCTGACCGTGCATCGCGGCGAGGTCGTCACGCTGCTCGGCCGCAACGGCGCGGGCCGCACGACGACGCTGCGCGCGATCATGGGCCTCACCGGCCGCCGCAGCGGCTCGATCAAGGTCGCGGGCAACGAGACGATCGGCCTCGCGACGCACCGCATCGCGCACTTCGGCGTCGGCTACTGCCCGGAGGAACGCGGGATCTTCTCGAGCCTGTCGTGCGAGGAGAACCTGATGCTGCCGCCGCCGATCGGCCCGCGCGAGCACGCGATGTCACTCGACGAGATCTACGCGATGTTTCCGAATCTCGCGTCGCGCCGGCAGAGCCAGGGCACGCGGCTGTCCGGCGGAGAGCAGCAGATGCTCGCCGTCGCGCGGATCCTGCGCACCGGCGCGAACCTGCTGCTGCTCGACGAAATTTCCGAAGGCCTCGCGCCGGTGATCGTGCAGGCGCTCGCGCGGATGATCGTCGCGCTGAAGGCGCGCGGCTACACCGTCGTGATGGTCGAACAGAATTTCCGTTTCGCCGCGCCGCTCGCCGACCGCTTCTACGTGATGGAGCATGGCCGCATCGTCGAACATTTCCGCTCGTCCGAACTGGAAGGCAAGATGCCGATCCTTCACGACCTGCTCGGGGTGTGACGCCGCCCCTTTTCTTTGCCGCTAGCCGTGGCGGCCCACGAACAACCACAACGCATCAGAACAACAGGAGACGTCAATGAAAATGAAGACCCTCGCACACGCGTGTCTCGCGGTCGCAACCGCAGCGTTCACCGCCGGCGCCGCACACGCCGCGGATAGCGTGAAGATCGGTTTCATCACCGACATGTCGGGGCTTTACGCGGACATCGACGGGCAGGGCGGCCTCGAGGCGATCCGGATGGCCGTCGCCGACTTCGGCGGCAAGGTGCTCGGCAAGCCGATCGAGGTGGTCTATGCCGACCACCAGAACAAGGCGGACATCGCCGCGTCGAAGGCGCGCGAATGGATGGACCGCGGCGGGCTCGACCTGCTGGTCGGCGGCACCAATTCCGCGACCGCACTGTCGATGAACCAGGTCGCGTCCGAGAAGAAGAAGGTCTACATCAACATCGGCGCGGGCGCCGACACGCTGACCAACGAGCAGTGCACGCCGTACACGGTTCACTACGCATACGACACGATGGCGCTCGCGAAGGGCACCGGCTCGGCGGTGGTGAAGCAGGGCGGCAAGAGCTGGTTCTTCCTGACGGTCGACTACGCGTTCGGCAAGGCGCTCGAGAAGAACACGTCGGACGTCGTGAAGGCGAGCGGCGGCCAGGTGCTCGGCACGGTGCGCCACCCGCTGTCCGCGTCGGACTTCTCGTCGTTCCTGTTGCAGGCGCAATCGTCGAAGGCGCAGATCCTCGGCCTCGCGAACGCGGGCGGCGACACGATCAATTCGATCAAGGCCGCGAAGGAGTTCGGCATCACGAAGACGATGAAGATCGCCGCGCTGCTGATGTTCATCGACGACGTGCACAGCCTCGGCCTCGAGACGACGCAGGGCCTGGTGCTGACCGACAGCTGGTACTGGAACCGCGATGCGGCGTCGCGCCAGTGGGCGCAGCGCTACTTCGGCAAGATGAAGAAGATGCCGTCGAGCCTGCAGGCGGCCGACTACTCGTCGGTGACGACTTACCTGAAGGCCGTGCAGGCGGCCGGCACGACGGACTCCGACAAGGTGATGGCCGAGTTGAAGAAGATGAAGATCAGCGACTTCTACGCGAAGGGCTACATCCGCCAGGACGGCAGCATGATCCACGACATGTACCTGATGGAAGTGAAGAAGCCGTCCGAATCGAAGGAGCCGTGGGACTACTACAAGGTGCTCGCGACGATTCCGGGCGAGCAGGCGTTCGGGACCAAGCAGGAGACGCGCTGCGCGCTGTGGAAGTAAGCGCGGCGCTGCGCCGCTCGCGTGCGCGACCGCCTGACGGTTGCGCACGCAACGAAACTCATACTGACGGCTAAGTCGATGGAAATCTTTGGCATTCCGTTGCCGGCGATGCTGAGCCAGTTGCTGCTCGGGCTCGTCAACGGCTCGTTCTACGCGATCCTGAGCCTCGGGCTCGCGGTGATCTTCGGGCTGCTCAACGTGATCAACTTCGCGCACGGCGCGCTGTTCATGCTCGGCGCGATGCTCGCGTGGATGGGGCTGTCGTACTTCGGGCTGCCGTACTGGGCGATGCTCGTGCTCGCGCCGGTGCTCGTCGGCACGTTCGGGATCCTGGTCGAACGCTCGATGCTGCGCTGGCTGTACAAGCTCGATCACCTGTACGGGCTGCTGCTCACGTTCGGGCTCACGCTCGTCGTCGAAGGCGTGTTCCGGTCGATCTACGGATCGTCCGGCCAGCCGTACGACGTGCCGTCGCAGCTGTCCGGCGCGACCAATCTCGGCTTCATGTTCCTGCCGAACTACCGCGCGTGGGTGGTCGTCGCGTCGCTCGCGGTGTGTCTCGCGACCTGGTTCGTGATCGAGAAGACGCGCCTGGGCGCGTATCTGCGCGCCGGCACCGAGAATCCGAAGCTCGTCGAGGCGTTCGGCGTGAACGTGCCGATGATGATCACGCTCACCTACGGCTTCGGCGTCGCGCTCGCGGCGTTCGCGGGCGTGCTCGCCGCACCGGTGATCCAGGTGTCGCCGCTGATGGGCCAGCCGATGATCATCACCGTGTTTGCGGTGGTCGTGATCGGCGGGATGGGCTCGATCCTCGGCTCGATCATCACCGGGCTGCTGCTCGGCGTGATCGAAGGCTTCACGCGCGTGTTCTATCCGGAAGCGTCGGCCACCGTCGTGTTCGTGATCATGGCGATCGTGCTGCTGATCCGCCCGGCGGGCCTGTTCGGCAAGGAAAAATGATGCAGAGAAAAGTGCTCTACGGCGTGCTCCTCGCCGCACTGCTCGCGGCGCCGTTCATCGGCGCGTATCCGGTGTTCGTGATGAAGGTGCTCGCGTTCGCGCTGTTCGCGGCCGCGTTCAACCTGCTGATCGGCTACACGGGCTTGTTGTCGTTCGGCCATGCGATGTTCCTCGCGACCGCGGGCTACACGACGGGCTATACGATCCAGACGCTCGGTTTCACGCCGGAGCTGGGCGTGCTCGTCGGCACGGCCGCGGCGACGGTGCTCGGGCTCGTCGTCGGCCTGTTCGCGATCCGCCGGCAGGGCATCTATTTCGCGATGATCACGCTCGCGTTCGCGCAGATGGTCTACTTCATCTATCTGCAGGCGCCGTTCACGCACGGCGAGGACGGGCTGCAGGGCGTGCCGCGTGGGCGCCTGTTCGGCGTGCTCGACCTGTCGAACGACATCGCGCTGTACTACGTCGTGCTCGCGGTGATCGTCGCCGCGTGCGCGTTCATCGTGCGGATCGTGCATTCGCCGTTCGGCCAGGTGCTCGTCGCGATCAAGGAGAACGAGGCGCGCGCGATCTCGCTCGGCTACGACACCGATCGCTTCAAGCTGCTCGCGTTCATCCTTTCGGCGGCGCTCGCGGGGCTGGCCGGTTCGCTCAAGGTGCTGGTGCTCGGCTTCGAGACGCTGTCGGACGCGTACTGGACGATGTCGGGGCTCGTCGTGCTGATGACGCTCGTCGGCGGGATGGGCACGCTGTTCGGGCCGCTGCTCGGCGCGGCACTGATCGTCGCGCTGGAGGATCGGCTCGGCGACATCGGCGAATGGCTCGCGTCGACGACCGGGATCGGCTGGTTTCATTCGCTCGGCGAATCGGCGACGATCGTCACCGGCCTGATTTTCATCGCGTGCGTGCTCGCGTTCCGGCGCGGGATCGTCGGCGAGATGGTCGCGCGGGTCAAAACGCTCAAGCCGTCGTGATTGCATCGCGCGCGCCGTTCGGCCGCGTTGGTGCGCGGCACCATCGCGTGCGGCCGGAATCGGTGCCGCGACGGGCTCCGGCCGGCGCCGCGCGGGGGATTGGTGCCCCATTTTCGTGCGGCGATGCACCATAGGGGTAAATGCTAAGTTGTCGCAGGGTGAAAGCTCCTTTAATCTTCGTTCCAGTTCTGATGCACCGCGAAACGAATTTGCAGGTGGAGAACGAGGAGACAATCGAGGCACAAAGTGCCCGGACCCCAAAGCGCTGTTGGACGGAATCCAACAGCGCTTTTTCATTTGTGCGCGAATTTCGCTCGTTGGCTCCGCGTCCGTGTCTCGCTTGCGGCGCCCGCGCGCTTCACCCGTCCCCGCGTTTTCTTTTCCTCCGTTCCTGCCATTCCGCTGCCATCGGCACGCACACCGCGTTCGTTGCCGTTCGGGCTTACCCGGTTGGCGTGCGCAAAACGCGTCCGTTACACTCAGCTTTCGCCGACCGCTCGGTCGGGAAAATCGGTCGGCAGTTCTCCTACAAGCACAATGCAGAAGAGGGAGTACGGTTGGATGAGCAGTGCAGGGCAATGGAACGGGGCACGAGCGGCCCCTGGTGCCGCTCGTACGGGGTCGCGCACGCATCGGTATGCGCGGGCCGTTGCGCGCTGTCCTGCGGGCGAGATGCGCGCTCCGGCGCGACTTGCCGCTGCGCTGGCGGCTGCGCCGGTCGTTGCGTACGCATCCACTGCGCCATTCGAGCTTCCATTCGCCGTTGCGTGCGCATGAACTTCCGGTTTTTCGATGGTGCGCCATTCGTGCACGCGGTCGGGCCGGCCGCGGCCGGCCACCCTTTGCGCGATCGTTGCATTTGCATCGATCGCGCGTCGCGCAACGCCGCCTTTCCCCGCTTGCTTCATGCTGACGACATTGCCGCCGTGCATCGTGGCGGCTGGCCGTCTCGGCGCATGCGGCGGCGCGTGCGCGGCGCCGGCGGTTCACGGGAAAACGAGCGTAGACGCGGTATGGCGAAATACTTAATTTATTAACTTGTTTGAGGACCGGGAGCCGCCCGAGCGACCCGCGGATTTTTCGAGCAGCGTTTGGAGACAACGTAAATGAAGATGAATCGATGGATGGAGGCTCTGCTTGCCGCGGGCCTCGTGTGTGCAGCGGCTTCGGCGTCGGCGCAGGTGAAGATCGGCGTGACGCTGTCGGCCACCGGGCCGGCCGCGTCGCTCGGGATTCCGGAAAAGAACACGATCGCGTTGCTGCCGAAGGAAATCGCGGGCAAGAGCGTGCAGTACATCGTGCTCGACGATGCGTCCGACACGAGCCGCGCGGTGCAGAACGTGCGCAAGCTGATCGACGAGGATCACGTCGACGCGATCATCGGTTCGTCGGTCACGCCGAACTCGCTCGCGATGCTCGATCCCGTATCGCAGGGCAAGACGCCGACGATCTCGCTCGCGGCGAGCGCGCAGATCATCGCGCCGATGGACGCGAAGCGCGCGTGGATGTTCAAGGTGCCGCAGAACGACCAGTTGATGGCCGACGCGATCGCCGGCTACATGGCGAAGCACGGCGTGAAGACGGTCGGCTTCATCGGCTTCGCCGACGCGTATGGCGACAGCTGGTACAAGACGTTCGATGCGGCCGCCGCGAAGAATGGGCTGAAGATCGTGTCGAGCGAGCGCTACAACCGCACCGACGCGTCGGTGATGGGGCAGGTGCTGAAGCTGATGGGCTCGAATCCGGACGCGGTGCTGATCGCCGGTTCCGGCACGCCGGCCGCGCTGCCGGCCAAGACGCTGAAGGAGCGCGGCTACAAGGGCAAGGTGTATCAGACGCACGGCGTCGCGAACAACGACTTCCTGCGCGTGTGCGGCAAGGACTGCGAAGGCGAGATCCTGCCGGCCGGCCCGGTGCTCGTGACCGACCAGCTGCCCGATTCGAACCCGGTGAAGAAGCCGGCGCTCGGCTACAAGGCCGCGTACGAGAAAGCGTACGGCGCGGGCTCGCTGTCGACCTTCGGCGGGCATGCGTGGGACGCGGGGCTGCTGTTGCAGCGGGCGATTCCGGACGCGCTGAAGAAAGGCCAGCCTGGCACCGAGGCATTCCGCGAGGCGCTGCGCGCGTCGCTCGAGAGCGTGAAGGATCTGCCGGTGTCGCACGGCGTGATCAACATGACGCCGACCGACCATAACGGCTTCGACACGCGTGCGCGCGTGATGGTGCAGATCGTCGACGGCAAGTGGAAGCTGCAGGCCGAATAAGCATCACGTGAAACCGGCACGCGCGGCGCGCATGGCGCCGCGCGTGCCGTCGGCGGCGCGGCGGGCTTCGCGGCCCGCGTCCGCGCTGCAAGGAATCTCCGGGAAGCCGCCGCACGACGCCTGACACCTCGATCCTGGCGTCCGCGCGCGGTCCGTTCCCGTCGCCGTTTCTCCGCAGCATTCTCGATACACGAAACGTATGGATCTCTCGATTGCGGCGATCCTCGCGCAAGACGGCATCACGACCGGCGCCATTTATGCATTGCTGTCGCTGGCGCTCGTGCTGGTGTTTTCCGTCACGCGGGTGATCTTCATTCCCCAGGGCGAATTCGTCGCCTATGGTGCGCTCACGCTTGCGGCGTTGCAGGCGCAGAAATTCCCCGCTACCTGCTGGCTGCTGTTCGTGATGGGCATCGCATGCTTCCTGCTCGAAGTCGGCGCGCTGATCCGCCATCGCGAACGCCGCCATCAACTCGGCCGCACGCTCGCGACGCTCGCGAGCCGCTACGTGCTGCTGCCGCTCGCGGTGTTCGCGCTGACGCGCAGCTTCGCCGTCCAGCCGCTGCCGATGCTCGCGCAGATCGCGCTGACGCTCGCGATCGTCGTGCCGATGGGGCCGTTCGTCTACCGGCTCGTGTACCAGCCGATTGCCGAGGGCACGACGCTGCTGCTGCTGATCGTGTCGGTCGCCGTCCATTTCGCGATGGTCGGCCTCGGGCTCGTGATGTTCGGCGCGGAGGGCTCGCGCACCAACGGATTCTCGGACGCATCGCTGGCGATCGGCGGCATGACGGTGTCGGTGCAGAGCATCCTCGTGGTCGTGACGGCGCTCGTGCTGATCGGTGCGCTCTACGTGTACTTCGGCCGCACGATCGCCGGCAAGGCGCTGCGCGCGACGTCGGTGAACCGGCTCGGCGCGCGGCTCGTCGGCATCGGCACGACCGAAGCAGGGCGGCTCGCATTCACGTTCGCCGCGGGGCTCGGCGTGCTGTCGGGCATCCTCGTCGGTCCGCTGACGACGATCTACTACGACTCCGGCTTCCTGATCGGGCTGAAGGGCTTCGTCGGCGCGATCATCGGCGGGCTCGTCAGCTATCCGCTCGCGGCCGCCGGCTCGCTGCTCGTCGGCGTGCTCGAGTCGTATTCGTCGTTCTGGGCGAGCGCGTACAAGGAAGTGATCGTGTTCACGCTGATCATCCCGGTGCTGCTGTGGCGCAGCTTCGCGACGCCGCACGCGGAAGAGGAAGAGGAGTGACGCGATGAAGACGTTCGTACGCAACAAGACATTCTGGCTGTTTCTCGTGGTGCTGTTCGCGCTGCCCGTGCTGCCAGGCGCGCTGCAAGTGCCCGAATACTGGATTACGCTGCTCAACTACATCGGCCTCTACGCGATCGTCGCGATCGGGCTCGTGCTGCTGACGGGCGTCGGCGGGATGACGAGCTTCGGGCAGGCCGCGTTCGTCGGCATCGGCGCGTACGCGACTGCGTTCCTGACGACACGCTACGGCGTGTCGCCGTGGCTCGCGCTGATCGTCGGCGTCGCGCTGACGGCGCTCGTCGCGCTCGTGCTCGGCGCAGTCACGATGCGCCTGTCCGGACACTTCCTGCCGCTCGGCACGATCGCATGGGGCCTCGCGCTGTTCTATCTGTTCGGCAACCTCGAGTTGCTCGGCAAGTACGACGGGATCAACGGCATTCCGGCGCTGAACCTGTTCGGTATCGAGCTCGGAAGCGGCCGCAGCCTGTACTTCCTGATCTGGGCCGTCGTGCTCGCCGCGATCGTGTCGGTGCAGAACCTGCTCAACAGCCGGCCCGGCCGCGCGATCCGCGCGCTGCGCGGCGGCGGCGTGATGGCCGAGGCGATGGGCGTGAACACCGCATGGATGCGCGTCGTGATCTTCGTCTATGCGGCCGTGCTCGCGGCGGTATCGGGCTTCCTGTATGCGCACCTGCAGCGGGCGGTGAATCCGACTCCGTTCGGATTGAACCACGGGATCGAATTCCTGTTCATGGCCGTGGTCGGCGGCGTATCGCACGTGTGGGGCGCGGTGCTCGGCGCGGCGATTCTCACCGTGCTGCAGGATTACCTGCAGACGCTGCTGCCGAAGCTGCTCGGCTCGGAGGGCAATTTCGAAATCATCGTGTTCGGCGTGCTGATGGTGCTGCTGCTGCAGTACGCGCGGCAGGGCATGTGGCCGTTCGTCGCGAAGCTGTTTCCGCGCGGGCCGCGCGCGCATGTGCCTGATCGCGCAGATCCGCTGCCGCAGCGGGCTAAGCCCGTCATTGGCGAGCCGCTGCTCGTCGTCGACAATGCGCGCAAGCAGTTCGGCGGGCTGGTGGCCGTCAACGACGTCAGTTTCGATGTGAAGGCGGGTCAGATCATCGGGTTGATCGGTCCGAACGGCGCCGGCAAGTCGACCACGTTCAACCTCGTGACCGGCGTGCTGCAGCCGACCGGCGGCACGATTACGTTCCGCGGCGAACGGATCGACGGGCTTACGTCGCGGCAGATCGTCCGGCGCGGAATCGGCCGGACGTTCCAGCACGTGAAGCTGTTGCCGACGATGACGGTGCTCGAGAACGTCGCGATCGGCGCGCATTTGCGCGGCCATACGGGCGTGTGGCGCAGCATCGCGCGGCTCAATGCGCATGAGGAAGCGCAGCTGCTGGCCGAAGCGGCTCGACAGATCCGCCGCGTCGGGCTGGAAAAGCACATGTACGACGACGCGGGCAGCCTTGCGCTCGGCCAGCAGCGGATTCTCGAAATCGCGCGCGCGCTGTGCTGCGATCCGACGCTGCTGCTGCTCGACGAGCCGGCCGCCGGGCTGCGCTATCAGGAGAAACAGCAGCTCGCAGACCTGCTGCGGCGGCTGAAGGGCGAAGGAATGAGCGTGTTGCTCGTGGAACATGACATGGATTTCGTGATGAATCTCACCGACCGGCTGGTCGTGATGGAATTCGGCACGCGGATCGCGGAAGGGCTGCCGCAGGACGTGCAGCAGGATCCTGCCGTGCTCGAAGCGTATCTGGGCGGGGTGGAGTGATGACGGACACGACGATGCCGATTCTCGACGTGCGTGGACTGGCGGTCCGGTACGGGAAAGTGGAGGCGCTGCACGGTGCGGCGATCAAGGTCGGCGCAGGGCAGATCGTCAGCGTGATCGGCCCGAACGGGGCCGGGAAGTCGACGCTGCTGAACGCGATCATGGGCGCGCTGCCGGTGACCGGGCATGCCGCCGGTGCGGTCGTGTACCGCGGTCAAGACGTGAGCGCGTTGCCGGTCGAGTTGCGTGTCGCGCGCGGAATGTGCCTCGTGCCGGAAAAGCGCGAGCTGTTCAGCACGATGACCGTCGAAGACAACCTCGTGCTCGGCGCGTATCGGCGCAAGCTCGCCGGTGAATCGAACTTCCTCGACCAGCTCGATCACGTGTTTGCGCTGTTTCCGCGGCTGAAGGAGCGGCGCAGGCAGGCTGCCGGCACGCTGTCGGGCGGCGAGCGGCAGATGCTCGCGGTTGGCCGTGCGCTGATGGGCAAACCGGACCTTCTGATGCTCGATGAGCCCAGCCTCGGCCTTGCCCCGCTGATCGTGAAGGAGATTTTCCATATCATCAGCGCGTTGCGCGGCACCGGGGTTGCGACGCTGCTGATCGAGCAGAATGCGCGAGCCGCGCTGCAGATCTCGGATTACGGCTACGTGTTGGAGACGGGGGAGTTTGCGCTGGAGGGGCCGGCGGCCGAGTTGGCGCAGAACCCGCGCGTGATCGACACGTACCTCGGGCTGGCAAGGAAGACGGCTTGATGGTTGTGCGGATGGCGGGAAACGGGCGGCGTGTTTCACGTGAAACACGCCGTTTTTGTTTCCGGTATCGCCGCGGTGGGTGGTGACGACGGGGTGGGGACAAATATCGCGTTCCGAAGTGGAAGCACCGTGAGCGAACAGGGCTGCCAGCCGTTGGTGCGGCGGAGCAGACAAGTGCCCGGTCGTTCACCGGAAATACCGGGATGGCGCACTACAGCCAAACGCTGCGAGCCGGCGCATGGTTTTGCGCGGCTCGCCCACGCGCTACGCGGTCGCTGCCGTGACGCCGGACCCTGCGGGGACCATCGATCTAGGCCGTTCGGCCGAAAAACTGTCCAAATGAACGGACCCTACCAATCGGACGGTCTTCGGGTGAAAAGCGAACCCGCTATAATTCGGCCCATACATTTCTCAGATAGGTTCGCGCGCAGTCCTGCGCACGGAATCCACCATGCTTTTTCCCACAGAATTTGACGTCATCGTCGTCGGCGGCGGGCACGCCGGCACGGAGGCTGCATTGGCATCCGCGCGTATGGGCGCGAAGACGCTGCTGCTGACCCATAACATCGAAACGCTCGGGCAGATGAGCTGCAATCCGTCGATCGGCGGTATCGGCAAAGGCCATCTGGTCAAGGAAGTCGACGCACTCGGCGGCGCGATGGCCGCCGCGACCGACGAGAGCGGTATTCAGTTCCGTATCCTCAATTCGTCGAAGGGGCCGGCCGTGCGCGCGACGCGTGCGCAGGCGGACCGCATCCTGTACAAGGCCGCCATCCGCCATCGTCTCGAGAATCAGCCGAATCTGTGGCTGTTCCAGCAGGCGGTCGATGACCTGATGGTCGAAGGCGACCGCGTGGTCGGCGCGGTTACGCAAATCGGCATCCGCTTCCGCGCTCGCGCGGTCGTGCTGACGGCTGGTACGTTCCTCGACGGCAAGATCCACGTCGGGCTGAATAACTACACGGGCGGCCGCGCGGGCGACCCCGCGGCTGTGTCGCTGTCGGCGCGCCTGAAGGAGCTCAAGCTGCCGCAAGGCCGCCTGAAGACCGGTACACCGCCACGTATCGACGGGCGTTCGATCGACTTTTCGAAACTCGAAGAGCAGCCGGGCGACCTCGATCCGATTCCGGTGTTCTCGTTCCTGGGCCGTGCCGAGCAGCATCCGCGACAGCTGCCGTGTTGGGTTACGCATACGAACGAGCGCACGCACGACATCATTCGAGGCGGTCTCGACCGTTCGCCTATGTATACAGGCGTGATCGAAGGTGTCGGTCCGCGTTACTGCCCGTCGATCGAGGACAAGATTCACCGGTTCGCGTCGAAGGAATCGCACCAGATCTTCCTCGAGCCGGAAGGGCTGACGACCAACGAGTTCTACCCGAACGGGATTTCGACGAGCCTGCCGTTCGACGTGCAGCTCGAGCTCGTGCATTCGATGCGCGGCCTCGAGAACGCGCATATCTTGCGTCCCGGCTATGCAATCGAGTACGACTACTTCGATCCGCGCGCGTTGAAGGCGTCGCTCGAGACGAAGGCGATCAACGGGTTGTTCTTTGCGGGCCAGATCAACGGCACGACCGGCTATGAAGAAGCGGCCGCGCAAGGGCTGCTGGCTGGTCTGAACGCCGGCCGCTACGTGCAGGAAAAGGAAGCGTGGTGCCCGCGTCGCGATCAGGCGTACCTTGGGGTGCTGGTCGACGACCTCGTCACGCGCGGCGTGGCGGAGCCTTACCGGATGTTCACGAGCCGTGCCGAATACCGACTGAGCCTGCGTGAAGACAACGCCGATATGCGTCTGACCGAGATCGGCCGCGAACTCGGACTGGTCGACGACGCGCGCTGGGATGCGTTCAGCCGGAAACGCGACGCTGTTTCACGTGAAACCGAACGGCTGAAGTCGACGTGGGTCACGCCGAAGACGCTGCCGCCGGAAGAGGCGACTGCATTGCTCGGCAAGGCGATCGACCACGAATACAGCCTCGCCGAACTGCTGCGCCGCCCAGGTATCAGCTACGACGGCGTATGCGGCCTGAAGGGCGGCGAGTGCGGCCCGGCTGAGCCGCTCGCCGATGATCCGGTGCTGCTGGGGCAGATCAAGGAGCAGGTCGAGATCGGCATCAAGTACCAAGGCTATATCGAGCGTCAGGCGAGCGAGATCGAGCGCAACGACGCGAACGAGAACACGCGTTTGCCGGACGGTATCGATTACCGCGAGGTGCGAGGCCTGTCATTCGAGGTGAGCCAGAAGCTCAACGAGTTCCGGCCCGAAACGATCGGCCAGGCATCGCGTATCTCGGGCGTCACGCCGGCCGCTATCTCGCTGCTGATGGTGCACCTGAAGCGCCGTGGGCTCGGCCGTCGCACCGGCACCGCCGCAGAGGCGACCGAGCAGGGGGACGGCGCCGTCCCGACGCAACAATGACGGCGCGTCGCGCGCCGGCGGTTAATCGGGACGTACTTGAACAGATGCTCGTCGACGGCGCGGCTACGCTCGACATCGCATTGACGGACGCACAACGCGACCAGCTGCTCGACTATGTAGCGCTGCTCGGCAAGTGGAACGCGGTCTACAACCTGACCGCGATCCGCGACCCGAAGCAGATGCTGATTCAACACATTCTCGATTCGCTTTCCATCGTTCCGCATCTGCGCAGCCGTGCGTCGGCGCGCGTGCTCGACGTCGGCTCGGGCGGCGGATTGCCCGGTATCGTGCTGGCGATCATCGAGCCGGAGTGGCAGGTGACGCTGAACGATATCGTGCAGAAGAAGTCCGCATTCCAGACGCAGATGCGCGCGGAGCTGAAGCTCGCGAATCTCGCGGTCGTCACCGGCCGCGTCGAATCGCTGCGGCCGGGCGTCGAAGTGCCGGAAAAATTCGACATGATCGTATCCCGCGCTTTCGCGGATCTATCCGACTTCGTTAAACTTGCTCGACATCTCGTCGCGCCCGGCGGATCGATCTGGGCGATGAAGGGTGTCCACCCGGACGACGAAATTGCGCGACTGCCGGAAGGCAGCCGCGTGCAGCAGACGATACGGCTCGCGGTGCCGATGCTCGATGCCGAACGGCATCTGCTCGAGGTTGCCGTCGACGACGCGATTTGAAGGCGCGCTGTAGCGCGCCGTTTGTTTGAAGGTAAAGGGAACACACCAACGATGGCAAAGATCTTCTGCGTTGCGAACCAGAAGGGGGGCGTCGGCAAGACGACGACATCGGTCAATCTCGCCGCAAGCCTTGCAGCGCAGGAGCAACGAGTCCTGCTGATCGATCTCGACCCGCAGGGCAACGCAACGATGGGCAGCGGGATCGACAAGGCTGCCTGCGAGTCGACCGTATACGAAGTGCTGGTCGACGGCGTATCGGTGACGGACGCGCGTGTGCGTCCGGAAGGCGTCACGTACGACGTGCTGCCGGCCAATCGCGAGTTGTCCGGCGCCGAGATCGAGCTGATCAGCATCGACAATCGCGAGCGCCGGCTGAAGGCCGCGCTCGAGCGCGTGGCCGACGAATACGACTTCGTGCTGATCGACTGCCCGCCGACGCTGTCGCTGCTGACGCTGAACGGCCTGTGCGCGGCGCACGGCGTCGTGATCCCGATGCAGTGCGAGTACTTCGCGTTGGAAGGGTTGTCGGACCTCGTCAATACGATCAAGCAGGTTCACGCGAACATGAACCGCGATCTGAAGATCATCGGCTTGCTGCGCGTGATGTTCGATCCGCGCATCACGCTGCAGCAGCAAGTCTCCGATCAACTGAAAGCGCACTTCGGCGACAAGGTGTTCGACGCGGTGATTCCGCGCAACGTGCGCCTCGCGGAAGCGCCGAGCTACGGGCTGCCGGGCGTCGTGTTCGACCGCAGCTCGCGCGGTGCGCAGGCCTATCTGCAGTTCGGTGCCGAGATGATCGATCGCGTGCGCGCGTTCGAGGTGTCGTGATCCGGACATGAGCGAAGCGAGGAAGAAAGACATGAACGCGGTACCAAAGAAGAAGGGCTTGGGACGTGGCCTCGAGGCGCTGCTCGGCGGCAGTGCGGACATCACCGAAGCGGTGAAGATCGAAGGCGCGCCGAACACGCTCGCGCTCGGCAAGCTGCAGGCCGGCAAGTACCAGCCGCGAACGCGAATGGACGAGGGCAGCCTGCAGGAACTGGCGGCCAGCATTCGCGCACAAGGCGTGATGCAGCCGATCCTGGTGCGCCCCATTTCGTCTGACAAATACGAGATCATCGCGGGCGAGCGGCGCTTCCGCGCGGCGCGCCTGGCCGGCCTCGACGAAGTGCCGGTGCTGGTGAAGGACGTATCCGATCAGGCCGCCGCCGCGATGGCGCTGATCGAGAATATCCAGCGCGAAGACCTGAATCCGCTGGAAGAGGCGCACGGCATCCAGCGCCTGCTCGACGAATTCGGTTTCACGCACGAACAGGCCGCGGAGTCGGTCGGCCGTTCGCGCAGTGCGGTGTCGAACCTGCTGCGCCTGCTGAATCTCGCATCGCCGGTGCAGACGATGCTGCTCGCCGGCGATCTCGACATGGGGCATGCGCGTGCGCTGCTCGCGGTCGATGCGGCGACGCAGATCACGCTCGCGCATCAGGTCGTCAACAAGCGCATGTCGGTGCGCGAGACGGAAAAGCTGGTCGCGCACACGACCAAGGAGGCGCCCGCCGTGAAGGCGCGCGCGAAGGATGATGGCGGACGCGACACGCGCCGTCTCGAGGAAGAGCTGTCCGATCTGCTCGCATCGACGGTGAAAATCAAACTCGGCCGCCGTGGGCGAGGGCAGGTGATGATCGACTTCGGCAACCTCGATGCGCTCGAGGGCATTCTCGCGCGCCTGCGCGGCAACGTCGCAACCGAAGAGTAACGAGGCGCAATTGATGGAACCTACGGGCGTGCCGGCGCCGCGCCGGTGGCTCGGCTGGCTTGCGAAAGAGCCGGTGCTCACGGTATTGGCGTTTGCGCTGATTCTTCTTCAATGGTTGCGTCCGCAACCAGTTGCCGCACTGACCGGCCTCGTCGACTGGCAGACTGTCGCGACGCTCGCGGGTTTGCTGATGCTGACGAAGGCGCTGGAGCTGTCCGGTTGCCTGATGTGGCTCGCGCATCGGATCGTGCATCACGTGTATTCCGAGCGCGGGCTCGCGATGTTGCTCGTTGTGTTCGCGGCGGCACTCGCGATGTGGCTCACCAACGATGTCGCGCTGTTCGTCGTCGTGCCGCTGATGGTGTCGCTGCGCGCGCTGACGCCGCTGCCGTTCCGGCGCCTCGTGATCGCCGTCGCGCTCGCGGTCAATGCGGGCTCCGTCGCGACGCCGCTCGGCAATCCGCAGAACCTGTTCCTCTGGCAGTTGAGCGGCGTGTCGTTCGGCCGCTTCGTGGTCACGCTCGGGCCGCTCGCGCTGGCGTTGATGGCGTTGCTGCTGGCGCTGACGGCATGCTCGTTTCGCGCGAAGCCGCTCGACCTGTCGGGCGACGTCGAGATCGTGCCCGTCCATCGCATGCACGCGCTGCTCGCGGCGGTGCTGTTCGGCGCGTTCGTGCTGCTCGCGGACGCGCACCATCCGGCGCCAGGCCTGATCGCCGTCGTGATCGCGCTGCTGCTCGCGAAACGCGATGCAGTCCTGAAGATCGACTGGCTGTTGCTGATGATTTTCGTGCTGATGTTCGTCGTGCTGCGCAGCGCGGCCGCGCTGCCCGTCGTCCACGACACGATCGCGCGCGCCCATCTCGATTCGCCGTTGCGCGTGTTCGCCGCGGGGGCGGTGCTGTCGCAGGGCATCAGCAACGTGCCGGCGGCGATCCTGTTGTCGGAATTCACGCACGACTGGCGCGCGCTTGCGTTCGGCGTATCGGTCGGCGGCTTCGGCTTCGCGATCGGCTCGCTCGCGAACCTGATCGCGGTCCGGCTCGCGAAGGAGCCGCGGATGTGGTTGCCGTTTCACGCGGTGTCGATTCCATTCGCGCTCGCGAGTGCGGCACTGGGCGCGTGGTTGCTCGCGCACGCCTGAGCGATGCCGCATCATCCGCCTCAGGGTTGCTGCCAGCGAGGCGGGGCAGCGCACAGCCATCGAGATCGTCGTGAGGCGGAGGCTGTTGACAAGTGTCGCGCATCACAGTCGATCTTCTGTGGCGGCACTACAACTGACTTGCGGCATCGGCGCGCTCGCGGTCTCACGTCTCTCGCGCATTGCGCGTGCGCGGTGATCACAGGACTTCGTCCATTGCGCGCCGTCGTGCCGGACGCTTTCGCGCGATTGCGTCACGGCAGACTTCCTGCCCAATCGCGCCGCGCCGGGTGCGCCCGCATCCGCCGCCGCCGTCACGCGATTTCATCGCCAACGCACTTTTCCAGGCAAGAAATACCGGTGCAAAAAAACGACCTTACAACTGTCATCGTACGTCGCCGATTCGCGCGTTTTTCACATGATGAGGCGTCGTTTTACACAGGTTTTTGTCGCGTCTAAAGCCTTGAATCACTTGCAACTATCGCTTACAATCGCCCGGATTTGTTAGCTAGGCACCCCTGAAAGCTTTCAGAAAGCTTGGGGCCGGGTTCAAGGATTTTGCGGAAGATTGCGATGGCGGGTCAGGCGCCGAACGACAGGCACGATGGTCCCCGAGCGCAGCGCACCGTTTCAGCGGCCGGCGAGCGGCGCGAATCCGATGGCGACGACTGGGATGCCGAGCAGCAAGATAACAACATCGTTCCGCTCACGCGGACGGAAGCCGAGAGGCTGTTCGGTCCGAACGTGAGCAAGCCGTCGCGCGTGACCCCTTACAAGGTGGTGATCGCGCAGGTGGTCTTGTCCCTGGTTGCAACGCTGGCGTGGTGGCTGTTTTCAAAGTCGCCGGGCGCCGCTGCGCAGTCCGCGTTTCTGGGCGGGGCGATCGGCTGGGTGCCAAGCGCGTTGTTCGTGGCACGACTGAAGGCAGGTGGTTCGGCCACCGTGATGAGCTGGGTGATGGGCGAAGCCCTGAAGCTCGGCGTGACGATCGGGATGTTCGCCGCAGTGGCGTACGGCTATGCCGGCGTGCACTGGCCGGCGCTCCTCGTCACCTACCTCGTCGTGCTGAAGACGTACTGGATCGCGCTGGCCTGGCGGTAAAAACAAGCAGCGTGCGGTTTCGACAACGAACCGCACCGGCCCGTTCCCGCAATAGCGTGTTGCGGAACGGGGCAAAACGATTTTCGACAATTTGGGTGGCATTAACGATATGGCAGCTAGCGAAGGCACGCGCAGTCCGGATCCGTCCGAGTACATTGCGCACCACTTGCAGAATTTCTCCACCTCGCATCAGACGTCGATTTTCGACATCCACGTCTGGAATCTCGACACGCTGTTCTGGTCGATCGTGTGCGGCATCGTGACGATCGTCCTGCTGCGTCTGGCCGCCCGCAAGGCGACGTCGGGCGTGCCGGGCCGCTTCCAATGCGCAATCGAGATGCTCGTCGAAATGGTCGAAGACCAGTCGAAGGCCATCGTCCACGGCAATCGCACGTTCATCGCGCCGCTCGCCCTCACTGTGTTCGTGTGGGTCGCGCTGATGAACTCCCTCGACTTCCTCCCGGTCGACCTGCCGGGCCGCGTGATCGGCCTGCTCGGTCTGTCGGACGTGATTTCCCACCATCGCATCGTCCCGACGGCCGACCTGAACGGCACGCTCGGCATCGCGCTCGGCGTGTTCGTCCTGATGATCTACTACAGCATCAAGATCAAGGGCGCAGGCGGTTTCGCGCATGAACTGCTGTCGGCGCCGTTCGGCGGTCACCCGCTGCTGTGGATCCCGAACCTCGCGTTGAACATCGTCGAATACGTCGCGAAGACCGTCTCCCTCGGCATGCGGCTGTTCGGCAACATGTACGCGGGTGAGCTGTTGTTCCTGTTGATCGCCCTGCTCGGCAGCATGTGGAGCTTCGGTGGCGACGCAACGTTCCTCGGCTTCGTTGGTCATGTGATCGCGGGCAGCGTCTGGGCAATCTTCCACATCCTGATTGTTCTGTTGCAGGCATTCATTTTCATGATGCTGACGCTGGTGTATCTCGGCCAGGCGCACGACAAGCACTAAGCGCGGCGTGCAAAAAAGAGTTTCCGTTTTAGTTTTTTAAATCTCAGTTCCAAGTCTTTTCACAAAGGAGTGATCATGCAAGCTTACATCGCCAACATCCAGGGTCTGACCGCCATCGGTATCGGCATCATCATCGGCCTGGGTGCAATCGGCGCCTGTATCGGTATCGCGCTGATGGGTGGCAAGTACATCGAAGCCTGCGCGCGTCAGCCGGAACTCATCAACCCGCTGCAAACGAAGATGTTCCTGCTGGCCGGTCTGATCGACGCTGCATTCCTGATCGGCGTTGGTGTCGCAATGCTGTTCGCGTTCGCGAACCCGCTCCTGTCGAAGCTCGCAGGCTAAGGTTCCACGGAAATTTGCGTCCGGCGCAAGCCGGCGCAGGGCGGAACGGAGACTTGGGGCGCTGATCGAATGCAACTCGATGAGCGCCTTACCGTTTCATTTTTCCGGAATAGCAGATAAGGAAACACCGTGAATCTCAACGCAACTCTGTTTGCGCAAATGGTCGTGTTCCTGGTCCTCGCGTGGTTCACGATGAAATTCGTGTGGCCGCCGTTGATCAACGCCCTCGACGAACGTTCGAAGAAGATCGCCGACGGCCTCGCGGCCGCGGAGAAGGGCAAGGCGGAACTCGAAGCAGCGCACAAGCGCGTGGACCAGGAACTCGCGCAGGCCCGCAACGACGGCCAGCAGCGCATCGCCGACGCCGAAAAGCGTGCACAGGCGGTCGCCGAGGAAATCAAGGCCAACGCCCAGGCTGAAGCCGCCCGCATCGTCGCCCAGGCGAAAGCGGAAGCAGAACAGCAAATCGTGAAGGCGCGCGAAGCGCTGCGTGGCGAAGTCGCCGCGCTGGCCGTGAAGGGCGCCGAGCAGATCCTGAAGCGCGAAGTCGATCAAACGGCCCACGCCCAACTGCTGAATCAACTGAAAGCCGAGCTCTGATCATGGCCGAACTTGCAACCATCGCCCGCCCTTACGCAGAAGCGCTGTTCCGCGTGGCCGAGGGAGGTGACATCGCCGCCTGGTCCACGCTCGTGCAAGAGCTGGCCCAGGTTGCGCGTCTGCCGGAAGTGCTGTCGGTCGCGTCGAGCCCGAAGGTGACGCGCACGCAAGTGGCCGAGCTGCTGCTTGCTGCGGTGAAGTCGCCGCTCGCGGCCGGCGCCGAAGCGAAGAACTTCGTGCAGATGCTGGTCGACAATCATCGCATCGCGCTGCTGCCGGAAATCGCCGAGCAGTTCGAGGCGCTCAAGAACGAACGTGAAGGCGCAGCCGACGCCGAGATCGTGAGCGCGTTCCCGCTGAACGGCGCGGATCTCGAAAGCCTCGTCGCTGGCCTCGAGCGCAAGTTCAAGCGCAAGCTGAAGCCGACGGTCGAAGTCGATTCGTCGCTGATCGGCGGCGTGCGCGTGACGGTCGGCGACGAAGTGCTCGACACCTCGGTTCGCGCGCGCCTCGCATCGATGCAGGCTGCGTTGACCGCCTGAGCGCCACGCCGGCACGCAACAGAATTGACTATCAGGAGCGAATAATGCAACTCAATCCCTCTGAGATCAGCGAGCTGATCAAGAGCCGGATCCAGGGCCTTGAAGCGAGCGCAGACGTTCGCAACCAGGGTACCGTGATCTCCGTGACCGACGGTATCGTGCGCATCCACGGCCTGTCGGACGTGATGCAGGGCGAAATGCTCGAGTTTCCGGGCAACACGTTCGGCCTCGCGCTGAACCTCGAGCGCGACTCGGTCGGCGCGGTGATTCTCGGCGAATACGAACACATTTCGGAAGGCGACATCGTCAAGACGACGGGCCGCATTCTCGAAGTCCCGGTCGGTCCGGAACTCGTCGGCCGCGTGGTCGACGCGCTCGGCAACCCGATCGACGGCAAGGGCCCGGTCAACGCGAAGCTGACCGACGCGATCGAAAAGATCGCGCCGGGCGTGATCTGGCGCAAGTCGGTGTCGCAGCCGGTGCAGACGGGCATCAAGTCGATCGACGCGATGGTGCCGATCGGCCGTGGCCAGCGTGAGCTGATCATCGGCGACCGTCAGTGCGGCAAGACCGCGGTGGCGCTCGACGCGATCATCAACCAGAAGGGCAAGGACCTGATCTGTATCTACGTCGCGATCGGCCAGAAGGCTTCGTCGATCATGAACGTGGTGCGCAAGCTCGAAGAAACGGGCGCGCTCGAATACACGATCGTCGTCGCTGCTTCGGCATCGGATTCGGCCGCAATGCAGTACCTGGCACCGTACGCCGGCTGCACGATGGGCGAATACTTCCGCGACCGCGGTCAAGACGCGCTGATCATCTATGACGACTTGACCAAGCAGGCTTGGGCATACCGTCAGATCTCGCTGCTGCTGCGCCGCCCGCCGGGCCGCGAAGCGTACCCGGGCGACGTGTTCTATCTGCACTCGCGTCTGCTCGAGCGCGCTGCTCGCGTGTCGGAAGAGTACGTCGAGAAGTTCACGAACGGCGAAGTGAAGGGCAAGAGCGGCTCGCTGACGGCACTGCCGGTCATCGAAACGCAGGCTGGCGACGTGACCGCGTTCGTTCCGACGAACGTGATCTCGATTACCGACGGCCAGATCTTCCTGGAAACCGACCTGTTCAACGCAGGCATCCGCCCGGCAATCAACGCCGGCGTGTCGGTGTCGCGCGTCGGCGGCGCCGCTCAGACGAAGGTCGTGAAGAAGCTGTCGGGCGGTATCCGTACCGACCTCGCGCAGTACCGTGAACTCGCAGCATTCGCGCAGTTCGCATCGGACCTCGACGAAGCGACCCGCAAGCAGCTCGAGCGCGGCCGCCGCGTGACGGAACTGCTGAAGCAGCCGCAGTACCAGCCGCTGCAGGTGTGGGAACTGGCCGTGTCGCTGTACGCCGCGAACAACGGCTACCTTGACGATCTCGACGTCAAGCAAGTGCTGCCGTTCGAGAAGGGCCTGCGCGACAACCTGAAGACCAGCCACGCCGACCTCATCAAGCGCATCGAAGACACCAAGGATCTCTCGAAGGACGACGAAGCCGCACTGCGCGCGGCGATCGAATCCTTCAAGAAGTCCGGTGCCTATTGATCCGCGAGTGACACACTGAGGCCGCGCGGGTGCTGATGCGCCCGCGCCGCTTCGGTGAGCGATGCATGAGCCCCGAGTAAAGCGCTAAAGCGCTGACTCGGGGCGCAAAGGAGCAAGCTATGGCTGGAATGAAGGAAATTCGCGGCAAGATCAAGAGCGTGCAGAACACGCGCAAGATCACGAAGGCGATGGAGATGGTGGCCGCATCGAAGATGCGCCGCGCGCAGGAACGCATGCGCGCCGCTCGTCCGTATGCGGACAAGGTCCGTGCCATCGCCGCGCACATGAGCCGTGCGAACCCGGAGTACCGCCACCCGTTCATGGTGGCGAACGACGGCGCGCAGACGGCCGGCATCATCCTCGTCACGACGGACAAGGGTCTTTGCGGCGGTCTGAACACCAACGTGCTGCGTGCGACGGTGCAGAAGTTCAAGGAGCTGGAAGAGAAGGGCCAGAAGGTCGAAGCCACCGCAATCGGCGGCAAGGGCCTCGGGTTCCTGAACCGCTTCGGCGCGAAGGTGATGTCGCAGGTCGTGCACCTCGGCGACACCCCGCATCTGGACAAGCTGATCGGCGCCGTGAAGACGCAGCTCGATCTGTACTCGGAAGGCAAGCTGTCGGCGGTCTATATCGCTTACACGCGCTTCGTCAACACGATGAAGCAGGAAGCCGTGATCGAGCAGCTGCTGCCGCTGTCGTCGGACCACTTCGACGCCAATGACGGTACGCCGGCCACGTCGTGGGACTACATCTACGAGCCGGACGCGCAGGCAGTCGTCGACGAACTGCTCGTGCGTTACGTCGAGGCGCTGGTGTATCAGGCCGTCGCGGAAAACATGGCGTCCGAGCAATCGGCGCGCATGGTCGCGATGAAGGCCGCGTCCGACAACGCGAAGACGGTGATCAGCGAACTGCAGCTCGTGTACAACAAGAGCCGCCAGGCCGCGATTACGAAAGAACTGTCGGAGATCGTCGGCGGCGCAGCCGCTGTTTAAGCGCGCGCCCGGGACGACAACTGCGCCTTTGCGCGAGTAAAGAATCAGGTATTTAAAGGAAAAGCGATGAGTACTGCTGCTTTGGTAGAAGGCAAGATCGTACAGTGCATCGGCGCCGTTATCGACGTGGAATTCCCGCGCGACAGCATGCCGAAGATCTACGACGCGCTCATTCTCGATGGCTCGGAATTGACGCTCGAAGTCCAGCAGCAGCTGGGCGACGGCGTGGTCCGTACCATCTGTCTGGGTGCATCCGACGGCCTGCGCCGCGGCCTGACCGTGAAGAACACGGCAAAGCCGATTTCGGTGCCGGTCGGCAAGCCGACCCTCGGCCGGATCATGGACGTCCTCGGCCGTCCGATCGACGAAGCCGGCCCGATCGAAAGCGAAACGACGCGTTCGATCCACCAGAAGGCTCCGGCGTTCGACGAACTGTCGCCGTCGACCGAACTGCTCGAAACGGGTATCAAGGTGATCGACCTGATCTGCCCGTTCGCAAAGGGCGGCAAGGTCGGCCTGTTCGGCGGTGCCGGCGTGGGCAAGACCGTCAACATGATGGAGCTCATCAACAACATCGCGAAGGAACACGGCGGTTACTCCGTGTTCGCGGGCGTGGGCGAGCGTACCCGTGAAGGGAACGACTTCTACCACGAAATGAAGGACTCGAACGTTCTCGACAAGGTCGCGCTGGTGTACGGCCAGATGAACGAGCCGCCGGGCAACCGTCTGCGCGTCGCGCTGACCGGCCTGACGATGGCCGAGCACTTCCGTGACGAAGGCCTCGACGTGCTGTTCTTCGTCGACAACATCTACCGTTTCACGCTGGCCGGTACCGAAGTGTCGGCACTGCTCGGCCGTATGCCGTCGGCAGTGGGCTATCAGCCGACGCTGGCTGAAGAAATGGGCAAGCTGCAAGAGCGCATCACGTCGACGAAGAAGGGCTCGATTACGTCGGTTCAGGCCGTGTACGTCCCTGCGGACGACTTGACCGACCCGTCGCCGGCGACGACCTTCGGCCACCTGGACGCAACCGTCGTGCTGTCGCGTGACATCGCTTCGCTGGGTATCTACCCGGCGGTCGACCCGCTCGACTCGACGTCGCGCCAGATCGACCCGAACGTGATCGGTGAAGAGCACTACTCGATCACCCGTCGCGTTCAGCAGACGCTGCAGCGCTACAAGGAACTGCGCGACATCATCGCGATTCTGGGCATGGACGAGCTGTCGCCGGAAGACAAGCTGTCGGTCGCCCGTGCGCGTAAGATCCAGCGTTTCCTGTCGCAGCCGTTCCACGTCGCTGAAGTGTTCACGGGCTCGCCGGGCAAGTACGTGCCGCTGAAGGAAACGATCCGTGGCTTCAAGATGATCGTCGACGGCGAGTGCGACCACCTGCCGGAACAGGCGTTCTACATGGTCGGCACGATCGACGAAGCCTTCGAAAAGGCCAAGAAGATCCAGTAAAGGTCTGAGTGGTAGCACGCTGGCGCGATCCGGCCGCGGTGTAGCGAATCGCTGTTGCCGATTTGCTTCACGGCCGGTCGCGCCGACCGCAACACGCTCAACCAGGAGTCGATATGGCAACCATCAAAGTAGACGTCGTCAGCGCGGAAGAGCAGATCTTCTCGGGCGAGGCGAAATTCGTCGCGCTGCCGGGCGAAACGGGTGAGCTGGGTATTCTGCCGGGTCACACGCCGCTGATCACGCGGATTCGTCCGGGTGCGGTGCGCATCGAAGTCGAGGGCGGCAACGACGAATTCGTGTTCGTCGCGGGCGGCATTCTCGAAGTGCAGCCGGGTGCCGTGACGGTGCTCGCCGATACCGCGATCCGCGGCAAGGACCTCGACGCGGCGAAAGCCGAGGAAGCGCGCAAGCGTGCCGAGGAAACGCTGCAGAATGCGAAGTCGGACCTCGACCTCGCGAAGGCGCAATCGGAGCTCGCGACCGCGATGGCGCAGCTCGAAGCGATCCAGCGTCTGGCGAAGATCCGCAGCCGGCACTGAGCCGCGCGCGCGTATCGCCGCGAAAGAAAGCAGCCTTCGGGCTGCTTTTTTTTCGTGTGCGCCCAGCATGGGCGCACTCCTGCGGGTGGAAGTCCCGCCATAAGCTGATCACGGCAAATGAAGCGAAGCGCAACTGCATGAGGGCGACCGAGTGTGGGGAGGAAGCGTGGAGCGTAAATCGCGAGCCGATGGACAAGAACCGTATAGAAGGCGCTGCTGAGCAGGGCGAGCGGGCACGTAACCGCGAAGCTCTCGTGATCAAGGCGAGGCGGCGTAGATGCGGCGGTTGTGCGATGAAGGAGTGTGTTCTTACCTGGGGAGATCTCGCCTCATGCCTGAAAGGGCGACGGTGTCGAGCCGGAGCGAGAAGTCAGCAGAGGCCGTAGTAGCCGCCGGTTGGGGGGCGAAGGGCCGAACGAGTAGGAGGGCCGAAGGCCGTGTCGCTCGGACGAGCAGTGCATCAGAAGCCCGCGCAGGCGGGACGTAACGCGGGAGGGCGAGGTGAAGCCGAGCCGGAAGCG